>JAZGEM010000046.1:0-12170 GCA_036478745.1 Cocleimonas sp. | reverse complement strand
GGAACCTTTCCTGACGAACCGCCTTGTTAGTAGGACGCGCAGCGGACTACTGGCAAGGTGGTTTGTCAGGGCACCCGACAACACGGGCGTTAGAAGGATACGGAGCGTAGCGGAGTGTCCTTCTAACAGTATGTTTTAAGGGAATACTTCCCATAAAACAATATTAGCGGGAAACGTTATAGTTTTAAACAATAAAATGTAAGTCTTTGTAATCTATGTGATAAATATTTTCTTTGAAATTATGTGGGTTTAAGTCCTAGATAGCGCTAATTTGTCATTCTTTTATCTATTTAAAGTGATTCTTGTGGCAAAGCTGGACATAATTTTATCATGGTTGCGAAGCGTTACTCTAAGAAAAATTTATAAAAACAGAGGGAATTTATCCGACCAGGTTCAAATTTTCATTTTTTGCCTAACTGCTTTTTTGAACTTCAGAAAACACTGTAACTTTTGTAATCCTTGGATATTTGTCAAGTAATGAAAAAATGAAAAACAATCTCCCAACTAATACGGGGGTGCCATTAAGTATTTATATGATTTTATCTTAGAATGTTTTCTTTTTTTAGATCATGCAAGTTTCGACCAACATCGACACTTCCTTTGGAAGGTGTAACGATATACTTTTCAGCGCTTGTGGCGCTTTGAAAAGCAATCTCCCAAATAATACGGGGGTGCCATATACGATTTAATATGCATTATTATTGTCTCAGCTTCATAGTTAGTAGATTCCTGAGACGAGGTGGGTTTATAGTAAATGCAAACTATACAAAACTTCGGCTGATAAAAAGTAAGCCAATTAGAATCATCCCACCAAGAAATATCGAATAAGAGATTCTTAGTAGGGCATATTTGCGAGACAGTACTATGCCTAGACTATAGATATGCTTACTCATCATCCGATAAATATTTTCGGTACTTTCTAAACTCTTATACATGGCATCTGCGTATTGATCTTCTGTCACACATGAAAAATTATTAAAGTATAAAAGGCTGGCTCTGCCTTCTAACATATCATCTGAAGTTATATGAAGATTTGCAACACGAGGCTTAGCCGCAAGCATGGCAAATATCATGGATAAAATACTCACTATTAATAATAGAACAGGTAAAAATTTCAGGTAAGCATGGCTAAAAGTGAGCAGACCTTCAGTTGCGATGATAGCGGTAATTATTAGACCGTTTATTGAAATCATAATATTAGCTTTCATATCTGCCAAACCTGTTAGGTCTAACTGGGTTCGATAGGCGCTACGATAGAATGTCTCAATGCTACGTGCAGACCCTTTTTTATTTTTCTTCGTGAATGTTTTTTCTGTTTCTGTATTAGCCTCGGTGTTGTTTCCCATTTTATTCCTCGCAAAATCTCTTAAAGGCTCTGATTAAGTCCATAAGTATATACCATCATGGTAATGTTGGAGTGCTAGAGAATTTTGAAGCTAGCTCTTAAATCAGGAATATTAACAGTCTGCATTTCTACAGTGACGGCTTGATCAAGTTCAAGGTCATCCCTCTTTCGTAACTTTGGCTCTAATGCTATATCAGGTAAAATTACAGATGTGTTGCGTCCCTCTTGCGTAACGACTATAGCTTCTCCTTGCCAGTTTTTATCACCTTTACTCTCTTGTTGGAGATATAACATTTTCCAATGTTGATTTGAATTACGCTCTGCTTTTCGAGCAGCGAAGGAGCCTTCATCAGCTAAGCCAATTCGTTCTACCAATGCCTCATGTCCAAGCATTTCTTGTCCATTTAAAAAAGCTCTAATTTGTTGGTGAACGATTAAGTCAAGGTAGCGTCGCATAGGGCTGGTGACACGGGTGTAAGCAGGTAGCCCTAAACCAAAATGAGCTTCAGGGGAAGTCGTATGGCGTGAAGCCTTAAAACAGCGTCGATAAGCATAATGTTCAGAAAGTTTTTGGGGGTGATGTATTTTCTCAGGTTCTATCTGACCAGCATAGGGAATAGGGATATTATTTTGTGTTGCAAAAGTTGCAACGGCTTCACCCGCGGCTAACATGGCTTCTGTGACTAATTGTCGGCTACCGCCTCGGCTATAGGGGTGGATGGATATTTTCCCTTGATCGACCTTTATGTTGACCTCGGGTAAGTCTAGCATAGCGGCATCATTATCAATTCGTCGTCGATGGTATCGATCAGTTATAGATTTCAAATCAGAAAAGGTTGAGTCTAATTGTTGATCAGCTTCTCCATAAGTCGTTCGAGTGACTTTAATATCAGAAAAGCAAATTTCAATATCTTCTAGCTCTCCACGTTCTGTTATGCGAAAGCCGATTGATAAGGCATGGCTTTGAGTTTGTAATCCTAGCCCCAGTTTTTCAGTGATAGCAGTTGGCAACATGTGGATGGTTTGATCAGGTAAGTAAACATTGGTGCCGCGTGAGCGTGCTTCTATATCGAGTTCAGACTCAGGTGTAACAATTGATGAAACGTCTGCAATATGTACCCAAAGAAAATCTCCATCTGTGGAAATCGCATCATCTGGATCTTGATTGCCAACATCATCAATTGCCCAAGCTTGTAAATGTTGTAAATTTGCACGTTTTGTTTCTAAAGGTTCGGGTATAGTGAGTTCAGGGTCACCCATGACGATACCCATGCGCCGAGGCCATGGATTGTAGTCATCCTTCCAGTAACCGAGTTTTAATAATAGTGTGTGTGCAGCCTCTTTATTTTCTTGGGTGCCAATGGCTTTTAAAATACGGCTATTGTCATGTTCACCACAGGCAACTTGCTCTACTTCTGTCAAATGGTTGTAATCCGTTTTCTCAATTTTACCTTTCTTGATGCGATCAATTAGTGAATCCCATGATTCTTGCTGTTGTTGTCGCGCATTGCGTTTTTCAATATCAGCAAGAATTAATTTTTGAGGACGTGCTTTAATTTTCCCGATATCAGTTTCGCTACCATTAATATCATCAATCAATTCAAAGTAAATGCCATCTGTAACCAGCATCCAACTAGACCATGCACTTTGTGGCGTGAACTCATTAAAAAGAAAATCAGATAGCTCGGCTAGAGTAATTATCTCATCTTCAAGCAGTTCAAGCGTTTCTTCTAGGGTAGCCAAAGATTCAGGGATATCCATATCGAGAGTTGATACATCTTTAATTGGGCCAGGATGGATGAGTTTGATGTCTTTTGTGCGTACACGTTTGATCGTTTTGAAAAAAGAGATTTCAATTTTATCGCTGACAGTTTCAATAATTGCTGCTTTGCTTTTGTAGTAGACGAGAGCGCCTGATTTTAATTCTGACATTTCATAGCTGATTTTATCATAAAGAGAGGGTCAGCATAACTCAAGTACAAAAGGAAAATGAGATAATGATAGTGTAGAAAGCAGTAGAACCTAAAAATGATTAAGATATAAGCAAACTTATAATTTTATTGCAGTTTCTATTAGGGAAAACCACTATAAAGTCAGTTATATGACCTAGTACTCAATGCTGTAAAAACTATTTACAATGCAACACTTACAATAATTTCTATATTGATTGTAATTTACAAAGAATCTAATAATGAATAGGAGATCATTATGCGAAATAGTTTTAGCACAGTGTCAGCTGTAACAGTGGCAATGGCATTAGTTGGAAGTATTGCATGTTCTACCGCTATTGCTGGAAAAAAGCCCATGACTGGAAAAGAGTTAGCTTTTGATAAAAAGAAAGGTAACTGTCTCGCATGTCATTTGATAGCAGGTGGAAAGCAGGCTGGTAATATTGCCCCACCTTTGATTGCAATGAAAGCTCGCTTTCCAAAGAAAGAAGAGTTAAGAGCGCAAATTGCAGACCCGAGAGCAAAGAACCCTAATTCTATGATGCCTCCTTTTGGACCACATGGTGTTTTGTCAGAAAAAGAAATTGATTTAGTTGTGGACTACGTTTACGGCTTATAAAGGGTAGCGGGTGTTGTATAACCATTTTAATTAAAACGTTTAATGAGGATAAATTTAATGAAACGTAGAAGTTTTTTAAAAAACACAGTGGTAGCAGGCGCTACGGGTGTTGCAGTTAGTGCGGGTATCTTAAGCCCGAATATTGCATCTGCTGCAAGTTTGGCGGAAGCTAAATCAGTTGATGATGCTTTAAAAGCTCTTGGTGCAACCGGTGCGGCTGAATCAGATAAAATCAAGATAAAAGCTCCCGAGATTGCAGAGAACGGGGCAGTAGTACCTGTAAGCATCACTTCAGAAATTGATGGGACAACCGAGATCACTTCAATTACGGCAGCAAACCCAACCCCTTTTGCTGCAAAGTATACTTTTGGTGAGGGTGCAGTACCTGCAATTAAGTCTCGCTTCAAAATGGGAAAAACCACCGATGTGATCGTTGTGGTTAAAGCTGGTGGTAAATTTTATACAGCTAAGACTAATGTGAAAGTAACTAAAGGCGGCTGCGGAGGCTAATATCATGGCAAAATCAACTATCAAATTACGCACCAAAAATAAAGGTGGAAAGATTCAGGTGAAGGCGCTAATAAAGCACCCTATGGAAACTGGTCTTCGCAAAGATAAGAAAACTGGTAAGAAAATTCCAGCACACTACATTAATGATGTTGCTGTATCAGCAAATGGCAAAGCATTACTGAATGCTGAATGGACAGGATCTGTATCAAAGAATCCTTTTTTATCTTTTAAATATACAGGAAAAGCGGGCGATAAAGTTACGCTTACTTGGAAAGATAATACTGGTAAGAGTGATTCACTGGAAACAGCAGTTAAGTAAAAATTTCATTGAATGGTCTCTCAAATTGAGAGTAGAGATCATTCGATGATGCTAGGAGGAAGAAAACGAATGAAAAAACTGATAACGTCAATTGCAGTACTTGCGATAGGTTTAACATCTGTCGTTACTGTGCAGGCTTCACCGGCAGAAGACCGTGAAGCATTTAGAAATTACTTTAAAAAGAATATGCCAAGTGCTGATCTTGATGACTATGTCAATGGTATATATGCCTTTAATAAAGATGCTCGTGAGCAATGGCAGGAAATAGAAGAGTTTCCTCCTTATGAAATTGCGATAGATAAAGGTGAAGAGCTTTGGAGTAAAAAATTCAAAAACGGAAAATCTTTTACAGATTGTTTTGGAGATGTTGGCAAAGTAAGAGCTAAATATCCGTACCATGACGAAGCGAAGGATGACATTGTCACACTTGAAGGCACAATTAATAAATGTCTCACGGATAATGGTGAAAAGCCGTTTAAGTGGAAGAAAGGTAATATTGCAGCAGTATCTGCCTATGTCGCTTATCAAGGGCGTGGTGGTAAGATAGTTACTGAGCCTAAAACTAAGAAGGCAGTTGCTTGGTATGATAAAGGTAAGAACTTTTTCTATGCTAAGCGTGGTCAGTTAAACCTTTCATGTGCTGATTGTCATGTGTATAACGCTAGTAAATGGATTCGAGGTGATAACCTTAGTTCTGCTTTAGGGCATCCTTCACACTTCCCTGTATTTCGTTCGAAGTGGGGTAATTTAGGTACTTTACATCGTCGTTATGGTGGTTGTAACAAGCAAGTTAGAGCAAAACCTTTTAAGGCTCAGAGTGATGAGTATAAGGCACTTGAGTATTTCCAAGCTGTTATGTCGAATGGCTTAGAGCTTAATGGTCCCGGTGCGCGTAAGTAACTCTGATACATAATTCTAACTGGAGAAAGTAGAATGAAAATTAAATTTTTACTAGCAATTTTGACCCTTTCACTTGCAACATTTAGTGTTTCAACGGTACATGCCGGCGATAATGCAACAAGTGCTATAGATGCTGCTAAAACAGCCCGTAAGGAAGCTAAGGCCCTAGGGTTTGAGTGGCGTGATATGGGTAAATTAATTAAAAAAGCTGAAGCCGCTGCAAAAGATGGAAAGGCTAAGAAAGCAATTAAGATTGCTAAAGTAGTCTCTGGACAACTGGCGGCAATTAAGGCGCAAGCTAAAGTCGCTAAAACAGCAGGTCCTCTTTTCTAAAAAGATAACTTGTATCCTGAAAAAAGACCGGCTTATCCCGGTCTTTTTTTGTTTGATTTACGTGAAAATTTTGCTCTGATCAGAGTCGAAATAAATTTCAGCCATTTTCATCCCATCTCTGATCCGCTCAAGGTCATCTAACTAATATAAAATGAACCTGACTCTCCGCTTTATTCTCATTCACAGGCTATAATCATGCTTATGAATACATACCCTGTTCAGCCGAAAATGCTAAGTTTGAAGACAATAATACTTGTATTGTTAGTTATTTGTGTAATGCCATTTACAAGTCAATCTTATGCTGAAGAGCCTTTTATTAGAATAGGTGTTTTAAGTCATCGTGGAGATGACTTTACTTTAAATGCTTGGAGTCCAACAGCAGCCTATTTGACAAATCAGTTGCCTGATTATGATTTTGAAATTATTCCCTTAGATTTTGATGAAGTTGATGATGCTGTTAGCAATAATAAAGTAGATTTTATTCTAGTGAATCCCGGTATCTATGTGAACCTTGAGTACCGTTATCGAGTTTCTCGATTGGCAACTATGCAGAATTTGCGTGGTGGTGAAACATACAAGAATTTTGGAGGAGTAATTTTCGCACGAAAAGATAGAGATGATATTACAAAACTAAATGATCTTCGCGGCAAGTCATTTATGGCTGTTGATAAAACATCACTAGGTGGTTTTCAAATGGCTTGGCGGGAGCTGAATAAACAAGGGATCAATCCTTATGAAGATTTCTCTCGACTAGAGTTTGGCGGTATCCATGATCATGTAGTGCAATCAGTTATAAATAGAGAAATTGACGTGGGAACTGTAAGAACCGATATTCTTGAACGGATGTCGAATGCAGGTGTATTGGATCTAAATGATATTTTTATTATTAATCCACAACAAGTTGGCGAATTTCCTTTTAGTTTAAGTACGCGTTTGTACCCTGAGTGGCCTTTTAGTAAGGTACATCAAACATCTGATGGGCTAGCCAAAGAAGTAGCTTTAGCATTATTTTCTATGCCCAAAGGGCATCCTGCCGCTTTAGCCGCAAAATATGGGTCTTGGGATCTCCCCTTGGATTACCAGCAAATACATGAAATATTTCAGGAGTTACATCTTCCTCCCTACGATGTGATTGGTATTTTTACACTGAAAGATGCACTCAAGAAATACTGGTATTGGGTATTGTTAGCATTGGTTTTTTTGGTCGCACTTAGCCTGTTTGTTTCAGCAGAAATGCGAAGAAATAAGCATTTAAAGCGTACACAAAAACGCCTTGAAAAACATTATGAACATATATTAAATTCAGTAGGCGATGGAATTTATGGTGTGGATTTAGAGGGGAAGTGTACCTTTATGAATAAGGCATTGCAGCAAATAACGGGTTGGCGTAAGGAAGAGTTAATTGGGCAGAATCAACACTATATGTTACATCATACCCATGCCGATGGTTCACCTCATGCAGCATCAGACTGCCCCGTTCGGAAAACATTGGTGGATAGTCAGTCACGCTATATTAAAGATGATATTTTTTGGAAAAAAGACGGAACGTCTATAGCAGTAGAATATAGTAGTGCAGCAATAAGAGGGCAAGGTAACGAAACGATAGGGAGTGTGGTTGTTTTTCGTGATATCACGGAAACGAAACTAATAGAAGATAAGAATAGAGAGCATCAGCTACAACTGGCACATGTCGCAAGATTGAGTACCTTGGGGGAGATGGCTTCAGGTATGGCTCATGAACTTAATCAGCCTTTAACCGTGATAAGTAATTATTCAAGTGCGTGTATGAGAATGCTTGGAAGTGGTGAATCTACAAGAGATCAGTGTTCGGCTGTGATGGGGAAAATTTCCAAACAGGCAGAACGTGCAGGTGCAGTCATCAAGCAAATTAGATACTTTGTGAAAAAGGAGTTACCAGACAAAAAACCGGTTAAATTAAAATATATGCTTGATATGGTGATTGATATGATGCGCGCAGAAATATCAAAAAATCATATTAATTTAGTGATGGATCTAGATACTTCCGTAAAATTGGTTCTAGCTCAAGATACCCAAATTGAACAGGTTATGTTGAACCTTGTAAAAAATGCGATTGAATCAATGGAGGAGGTTCCTAAAAATAAAAGAGACCTATTGATTGAAACATCTGTTATTGAATCAAATAAGGTACGAATTAGGGTTAGTGATTCAGGATGTGGAATGGATAAAGATATGCTTGATCAAGCATTTGATCCTTTTGTAACATCTAAAGCACAAGGAATGGGTTTAGGTTTGTCTATTAGCCAAGGTATCTTGGAGACGCATGATGATGAAATTGTGATTGCAGAAAATCCTGAAGGAGGGATGATCTTCAGTTTTAATTTGCCAATAGTTGAGTACCACAATAATTTTGATGAGAAAAAAATATGAGTGCGAAAATTACTGTTTTTATTGTAGATGATGAAGAGGAAATCAGGGATTCTCTAAAGATGTTGATCGAATCTGTGGGTTTAAATGCAGAAACTTATGAATCAGCGCAGGCTTATTTGGATAGTTTTGATGCTGAACGCCCCGGATGTTTGATTCTTGATGTGCGAATGCGGGGTATGAGTGGTCTGACCTTACAAGAATATTTGAATGATCATGAGCCATTATATCCACCTATAATTATTATTACCGGGCATGGGGATGTGCAGATGGCAGTGCGCGCAGTTAAGCTTGGTGCGTCAGAATTTCTAGAAAAACCATTTAATGAGCAACAGTTGTTAGATAGCATCCATATTGCTATTGAAAGAGATGCTGAACAACGAGGGAAAGCCTCCCAATTGGCTGAAATTCAAACAAAAGTAGATAGTTTGACAGATCGTGAGAAAGAAGTAATGGAGCTTGTTGTGACAGGTATGCAAAATAAAAATATAGCGGGTGAGTTAATCATTACCCAATCTACTGTAGAAGCTCATCGCTCTAAAGTCATGGAAAAAATGGAAGCACGCACTTTATCAGACTTAATGCGGATGATTATTTCACTGAGGCAAACTTAATCGGGCTTGCTCCATTTTATAGTAGGAGCAATTTTTCTATCAAATTCTGAGTTAACCGAAGAATACGTTATTTGTGGGAATGACAATTGTGATGGGTGATTAAGATAGATTAGCCGTTTTCTACGCTTATTCTTTAGTTTCCCTGTGATGATTATTATTTTACCTAACAGGTCATCGAAGTTAATATCTTTAAAGTAGCGCAAATGCCTGTTTTGAACTTTAACAAGAATCTTTCGTTTAGAATTGCTTTCTAGTATTAGTACAAGTGATTTTTTATTGTGTTTGATTTTTTTCACCGATGCTCTTAGGCGGATGTTGCCTTTGAAGCCTTTCGTTAAATCTGTAACGTCTTTAATACGTCTTGATGCTAATTGCCAAATTTTGATGGCTTGTGCTTGAGCGCCTTCTTCTGCGGTCTTATAGCAGTTCGCTAGTTCGATGTTGGGTGGAATAGGTAAGATCGCCGCATAACCGTGTTCGAGTAGCCAGTTAGAAACATTTGTTCCATCTGCTAGGAATACATGTGCGAGTGTGCGTGAGTATCGGTCTTTTCTTTGTTTGCCAAAGCGTAGTTGTATATGGTTGTTGTGTCTTTTTAATAGTGCGCGCAAAGCTTCTGTTGCTTTGGCGCCATAAGTCTGGGCTTTTTGTTTATGATGTTTGGTTTCAGGGGTGTCTATACCAATAATGCGTATTTTACGATCATCAGTTAACAGTAAGGTGTCACCATCATAAACAAATTTCACGGTAGCGTTTTCTGCTATTGACAGTTTTTCACTAGTACAACTATCCGCGGATAATACTTGTTTTGGTAGAATACCAAGTACAAAAAAAGCACTCATAAAGAGTGCTTTTCTTAAAATTCTGTAAAGCTTCTTCGTCGCTTTATTTTTTGCCATAGCGGTTGTTAAACTTATCAATCGCGCCAGCCGTAGTTTTAGTGTTTTGCTTGCCTGTGTAGAAAGGATGTGAAGCACTTGAAATATCCACTTTAATAAGTGGGTACTCGTTGCCATCTTCCCATTTAATGGTTTCTTTTGAAGATAGTGTAGAGCGCGTCAAAATTTTAAAGTCGCTCGCAAGATCCTGAAAAACGACTTGATTGTAATCTGGGTGTATATCGGCTTGCATATGAAAATTCTCGTAAATTATTTTTCAGAAATCAAAGAGCGGGGATTTTAACAGAAATATTGCTGTGATCTCAAGGTATTTATTAGCAGTTTTTGATGACATTGAAGAAAGCTTAGGCGCCCAATAGGGGAAGATGCTTAATATTATGATATGTCAGTGCTAATTGTAAACAGTGCTTTAATGGTTTTACAGGTATTTCTTGCTTGTTTGAAAGTATAATGGCTCGATTTGTCTCATATTTAAAAGTATCACGGTAAATTTCTTTGAATGTATCTACAAGTTTGGTTTTGCAGTTGAAGTAAACGCCATATTGATTAGGCATAGAAGCCTTCCACGCAAGGCGAATTGTACTTCCTTTTGCCGTTAAATAACTGATCTCACCCCATTTTAACGTTTCTTCGATTGTACCAATTTCTGCATCTTCTTGTGCAGTTTCAATAATTAGACTACGTATATTCATTAGATTCTGTTGAATTTCTTGTGGGTACTTATGCAATACAGATAGAACAATTTTATTTTCAATTTTGTTAGGATTTAGCAATTTATTGAAGTCCTTATTCGGTATATGATTCGTTACAATTATACCCATTATCCATCAGAGGTAGAAATGTTAAAAACACTTGCCGTCAGTAACTACCGTTCTTTATTCCATGTGGTCATCCCATTAGGACGGTTGAATGTTATTACGGGGCAAAATGGTAGTGGTAAATCAAATCTTTATCGTGCACTTAGGCTATTAGCAGAAACCGCACAGGGTGGCGTGGTTAATGCATTGGCAAAAGAGGGTGGGTTGGAATCTACTTTTTGGGCAGGACCAGAAAAACTCTCTCGGCAGATGCAAACAGGCAATGCTCCAATCCAAGGTACCGTCTCACAAAAACGCAAACGCATGCGTTTAGGGTTTGCCGCTGAGGATTTTGGATATTCCATATCGATGGGTGTGCCACCTGCAGCATCATCATTTTTCTCGCTCGATCCTGAAATTAAACGTGAAGTCATTTGGGCGGGGGATAGCTATCGCCCTGCTGCTGCTTTGGTGGATCGAAATGCACCTATGGTTAAGATACGTGATGGTCGTAGCTGGAAGGTGATTGCTCAACATATAAATACTTTCGATAGTATGTTCTCGCAGGTTGCGGATTCAGCTAATACACCTGAAGTAGTGCAAATGCGTGAAACTATTCGTGGCTGGCGCTTCTATGATAATTTCAATACAGACTCGAAATCGGCTTCTCGGCAGCCACAACTCGGAACAAGAACACCTGTGTTAAATCATGATGGCAGTGATTTAGCCGCTGCCTTGCAGACCATTAGAGAGATAGGCGATAGTGAAGCATTAAATGCGGCGATTAGTGATGCATTTCCTGACTGTTCATTGAAAATAGATATACAAGCTGGAGGACTTTTTGTTATTGAGTTTTACCAACAAGGATTATTAAGACCACTAAAAGCATCTGAGCTATCCGATGGTACATTACGCTATTTATTATTAGTCGCGGCATTGCTCACTCCGCGCCCACCCCCATTGTTAGTTTTAAATGAGCCAGAAAATAGTCTTCACCCTGACTTACTCCCCGCTTTGGCTAGACTCATAATCAAGGCTTCTGAGCAAACACAGGTCTGGGTGGTTTCACATGCAACACGTCTGGTTGCAGCATTGAATCAATCACCGCAATGCCACGCCATAGAACTAGAAAAAGAGCTTGGGCAGACACAGGTCATAGGGCAGGGGATGTTAGATGAGCCTTCGTGGCACTGGCCAGATAAGGTCTGATCTTCTATCTGGGAATTTGTTAGGCGTCAATCTTGTAAAAAAAGGGGGGGGTGCCATTATATTTACTTTGAATGTAATGGCACCCCCCGTGTATTTACAAGATTGTAGTTTAAGCTAGTTAAAACCATTCTTATTCTTTATTCTGAAACCACCCTAAAAGCACAACCCATCCCCTTAATCCAACGCCGCGAAGTCTGTTCAGCTAAGGCTCTAAGTTGATCAATATTCCCCGCCACGGTTGGAAACTGCCGTTCAAAATAACGCACATGA
>JAZGEM010000045.1:0-10512 GCA_036478745.1 Cocleimonas sp. | reverse complement strand
TAATCAAAAAGCCATCGTTATCAAAATTTAAATATGCAATGTAATGTGTCGCAGATTCGCCACCATTAATAGTGACTTGAAACCCATTTTTTAACACTATCAATTTTGCAGTTTTTATATTAACCAGATCTGAATACGCGGAAAATCTAACCCAACATGGGTTGCTATCTAAGGTTACGGAAATATTGCTTGTTATTGTTTTAGGTGGGATCAATTCAGCACCCCACCAAATAGGTTTTCCGTAAATAAATTCCTTACCGATAGATACCGTTTCAATAATCACAGATACTTTGGCATTATTTGCTAGGGTATCACTTAATTTATATTCCTTATTTTCCAAATCAAGTGTTACAGCACAAGCTGATAAAGAAAGAACAAGTAAAATATGAGTTATTAAAATATTTTTCATTACGGCAGCACTATCAACTTGTTGTCACCGCTATTGAAAATCTGATTACGCATATTTCGATTAAGAATAATACAACCATTCGAAGCTGTATTATTCATTGCTCTATTATCACCGTGTATTTGAAAAGAGTGCCTACCAAACATGGTGTTGCTTGGGTCAGGAGTCAAAGGCAATATTCCTGGCCCAGTATTTGGGCTATTAGTTTGTTGTCCAATTGAATATGATCCTTGGGGAAGGGGACCAACATTCGCTTGGTTTTGTGCTGCTGAATTGTTCAAACCATTCCCAATCCCAGCATAACCACTAGCAACTGGTTGAGGTGGCCCACCTCCTTGACTAGCAGATGGTTGATGAGACAATTGCCCCGATTGTTGATTGTATACCCAATCCAACCCAAAAGGATCTATTCTAGTTAAAGGATTCCCTCCCACATACCCATAAGTATTAAGCCCTCCATCAAGTCCAATAGGATCACTGGTAATATATCGTCCAGTCTGGGGATCATAATATCTGTAATAGTTATAATGCAGCCCCGTCTCACGATCAAAATACTGCCCTGGAAACCGCAAATTAACCTCTCTGGTTTGTCCCTGATAATCGGGAACCACAGTGGGTGCATCCTGACCATAGGCATCACTTTCCCAGCGCCAGATGATGTTTTGCTGTTCATCTGTACCGATTCGCGGTGTGGTTAGGTAATCGGTGGTTAAATAAGTGGTTTTTTCAACACTTCCATTGGCTGCAAGGTTCACTTGTGCCAGCGGACGACTGTCTAACCAGACATAGTCCCGGCTGGGCTGTCCGTTAGTGTATTCTGAGATCAACTGACCGGTCAGGTCATAGAAATATAAAGTGGTTTGATCCCCTGTAGTCAAGTGCTCCGTTTTTTGTACCCGTTGTCCCTGGCTGTTATAGGTGTAGGTGGCTTTGAGTACCGTCCCTTGATAGGTTTTCCAAAGTTGTCCTGCCGGATTGTATTCAAAGGTGCGTCCCTGACCATCAGCCAGAGTATTACCGATAGTATCCAGCTGGACAGCGGTACCATTGAGCGTACTCAGTTGATTACTGCCACTGACATAATTCAGAGAGAGACCCGTGTAGGTACCGATATAGTAATCTTCCGTGCCCTGATAGACGAGGTTGCCGTTACTGTCATGATAGCGGTTGATTTCAAAAAAGTCGTTTGAGTATCTGTTTTCATAGAACAGCCAGTTGAGACCGTTGTAATTGTATTCCCGTTCCTGAAGCGGGGTATTATCGGCAATCAGGTTGTCATTGGCATCATAGGTATAGGTTTTTTCGAACAGAATATCAATGGTATTGTCCATCGCCAAACGAGTCAGTCGACCTTGCAAGTCATAGCTGTACTGGTTGATGATTCCACTGCCCAGAGTTTGCTCGCTCAACTGCCCATCGGCTTGATAGCGGATGTTATAGCTTAACGTGCCAGAGTGGTCAGTGAAAACCTGATAGACGTTGGTAATCTGACCTAAGCTATTACGGGCATACTGAATCGCATAACCTGCAGGATAGTGTACCTGAAAGATATGATTGTCTTCATCATAGTCGTATCTTGTGATGTAAGTTGTCCCTTGGTACTCACGACTCTCAGAGATTCGGTTACCCCAGCTGTCATAGCTGTATTGGGTTACACCACTTTGATCCTGAACCTGACAGAGTCTGCCGACACCGTGTTGACAGCTGTCATAGGTATAGGTTACATCCTGGCTGTTATCGGCATAGTCGATGAAGGTTAATCGATTCAAGGCATCATACTGGTAATTGACCGTAATCCCTCGAGCATCGGTCATGCTTGTCCGGTTACTGGCATCATCATAGCTATACTGTGTAAGGCCTGTATCGGGGCTGTCTTGCTGTAATAAATCGCCAACGGCATTATAACTATAATCCGTTTGTGCATCATTGGGATCCCAAACCGTCATCAACTGATCCAGCGCGTTGTACTGGTAGTCGCTTCTAATGTCATCATCTGGATTTGTGCTACTTTGCTGATGAATGCTGGTGATTAATCGATTCAGCGCATCATAGCTTGACCTCTGAGTATTATCTAACGTCAATGGATCAGTTGTTTTTGCTGTATTTCTATCGGTTGACGTTTGTCTTGCATCGGTTTGTGCAATCAGGTTGTTGTTTTCATCATATTGATACCGTTGAGTATGATGATTAACCCCACTAATATGCAATAGTACCCGACTCAGTTGATCGTATTCTTGTTCAGAGACACGGGTTAAGGTGCCTGAGCCATCCTTGGTTTCTTCTTTAAGAAGATTGCCCGCTGCATCCAGGGTGTAATGAATGGTATTACCCAAGCTATCAGTGATATCAGTCAGTCTATGGGCATCATCATAGGTATAAGCAGTAAAACCCCCACCAGGTCGAGTATGTTTTATTAACTGACCCACTGCATCATAATCCAGGGTCGTGGTTCGTCCGTTTACAGAGATAGAGGTTAACCAGCCTCGTGGGTGATAGGTTAACACCGTCACCACCTGATTGGCATCGACTAAGCGTAAAGGGCGACCTGAGGCATCATGTTGAGTGATTTGAGTAATCTGTCCTAAGGCATTGGTGATTTTAGTCCGATTACCCTGGGCATCATACTCAAACGTCATAATGTCATTCACATCGGTTCTAGCACCGTCTAGGGTGGCAATCAGTCCCTGCGGGTTATAGGTATAAGAAACAGTCTGATCTGCTTGGGCTAGAGAGAGTCCACTCGATATCAATACGACTATTGACAACGCTTTAGTCACAAAAGGAATCAGTGACACAGCAGAAGAAAAATGAGAAACAGAGATGGCTGTACGAAATTGATAACGTTTATTTTTCATAATCTGTAATCCTTTACTGTGCATTACGTGTGGTTTGAGAAAGCAGATAACCTATAGCATCATAGGTATATTCTGTGACTTTACCTGATTGAGTGATTTTAATAGGAAGTCTAAAATCCGCATGCCAATCCGTAGTGATAGTTCGGGCTTGCGGAGTACCTGATGCTTCGGTTCGACTCAGTTCCAGTCCAGTGGCATCTCGAGTGTAAGTGGTGAGATTGCCATTCCAGTCCGTGTAACTGGACAGATAACCATTGTCATCATAAGTGCGCTCTTTCATGTGGCCATTACCACAAGTTTGACAGCGATCGCCAGTGATCTTTTTAACTTTCAGTCCACCTTGAATCAAATCGAAATGATAAGTTCGGGAATCGCCTAAAGCACCTGTGACAGTCGTTGTGCCATCGCTGTTATAAGCAAAAGTGACTTTGTCGGCCTGTCCTGCATGTTCAGAGAGAATCGCCCTGCCTTGGTCATCATAGTCCCAGGTAGCAAATCGATTACTATTCTCATCGGTTAAACCGGTAAGGTGATGAGGAAAAGCTGTTTTTTCATAGTGATAGGTTTCTGTTTTACCGTCTGGATAGATGACTTGACTAAGGTTTTTCAGATCATCATAACTGTATTGTATTAGTCCATCAGGGGTATTGACGGAAACCAGTTGCTCCGACAAAGAATCATAATTAAAGGTTAAGCTACGATTAAATGCATCCGTTACTTTATCCAATGTTTCAGGTTTATCATCACCCCCTTCCGTGGTCGTTAAATTATATTGTAAGAATGTGGTATGTCCTTGACGGTTCTTCGTTTGTATTAGACGACCTTGTTCATCATACAACTCTTGATTATCACCAGCATCAGTGAATAGCCATTGATTGCCTTGAGCAACTAAACTGGCTTCTGGGTGTTGTCCGTCTTTCCATTCACCAGAAGACTCTAGTTGAAAAAAATATTGGCGACCATCATTACGGGTAATACGGTGTATGGGGATGACAGGAGCTGTTTCTGGAGAAACAGATTCGGAGGCATGCAAAGTCAAAGAAGCTACTATTTTATCATTTTGCTTAATATGACAAATCCCCCCGCCTGCATATTCTGCCTCTGCAGATGTCAGTAATCCTCGATATGCCTTCTCTTTAATTTCTAGCCACCCATCAAGACAAGCTTTCTCAAGTGTCGGGTGATGAGACGATTGTTGAAGACCTGATTCATTGACACCAGCTGTATTTAAAACGGGATGACTAGGCATTACAGCGTTCATAACACTCTGATAATTATGTACCCAGCCCGGAGTAAATTGATTTGAGTTATTATTTTGACTTAAATATAGTCGTTGAAACTTAATACCTTGAGTACGCGGAGAATGGTAGTCAACAAATGTTTGAACTTTATTACCTGTTGCGGGGCTACAAGGATTAGCTTCATTATCATCACAAATTTGATCTTGAAACCCTTCTTGTGCAGAAAACCCAATGCAATCGGTTGTGTCTGAGTTAATTCTATAGTCTGATGGGCAATTATTATATATCGTATACCGGAGATATTTTGCGGCTATCCGATCTAAGTGAGTACCACTTCTATAACGATAGGTTGTTCCGTCACAAATTCCAGTCTGTGACAAACCTACTTTAATTGTATAGTCGTGTGTTAATACCCTATATCCACTGGTAAATTCAATAGAATTTATTTGGCCGTTATTATGAGGATAATCAACACAAGCACGATGTGTAAGAGAGATCGTATTGGCGACTGTTTCTTCTAAGGAAACACCAGAATATACATATTGATTACTATAGAGGGAAGATATACCTGTATATGCATAACCAACTACAACATCATAGTACTTCGCTACATGCCATGGTCCAGAACTGCTAGGTATTGGATATGGAATAGCGAGCGGAGCAACGATATCTAGTGCATCTTTAGCTTCCTCAAAGCTGTTAAACGAATATGTAGGTCCAGCAGCCCAAGGGTATCTTAACGTCACTGTTTTAGCTATTTCATCGGCTACCGATGTACTGATATTAACAAAAGACAACCCTAAAAAAAATAAAGGAATCAGCTTATATCTGTTTGAAGTACCGAAGAATAATCTTTTCTTTTGTTGTTTTAGTGTAACCACTTTGTTCATATAAAATATTATCTTTAATTTTTTCCCAATTGGGATAAAGATAGACAATAATGAACAAATTTTCTATAGATGAGCTAATTTAAACCTCTTACATCCACCTAAAGCTATTTTTCTGCTTTCTTTCTATTTTTAGTCATTTCAAAAATCATAACTGTTGCAGTGCCAAACGGTTCTTTTAGATAATTAACTCCGAATTGGAATATACGAACTGTTTAGCGTCCCAGATAAACCGCAGTAATCTGCTCTCTTTCATGTCCCAGCTCTTTACTGATAAGCAAACGAGACTCTAAATCTTTCTCTTTTTGTTCCTGAGTCATCTTCTTTTTAACAAGTCCCCCCACAGCAGGCGATTTCCAACCTGTCAATGCTTCATAACGCTGTTGCGCGTACTGATGCCTAAGGCCATGCAATTTATTTAATCCAGCCAGCGTGGTATGGCGTTCATAAATTCTAAGCTGTTGTATATAGTTTTTATTGAGAGGAATCAAAGCACCGTCTCCGACCAATCTTTTAACCTGATCTAACACCTCTCGTTGGTATTCAGTAATAATCGGAATACTTCGTTCTTTACCGCCCTTAGTCCAAGAACCTTTAAGGGCAAGATGATCGCCTTTATCAGCAATAGCAGGAAAAATCTTAATCGCCTCCTCACGCCTTAATCCAAAAGCTGATTGAAGCAATAAACTGGCTTTCACATAACCATCTTTTACTTTATCAAGCTGTTCCTGATTAACCGAAACAGCCTTATTTTCATTAGTCACAAATTGGCGATTACCAATCCCATAAAAATCATTGTTTTTAGCAACAACTGATTCATTATTGGTTTTCTCCGCCCACCAGCGAAGGGTCGCCATTCTATTTTTCATGCCCCCACTAGTAATACCATCTTCAGTCCATTTTTCTACCAACCCCATCACATGCTTTTCTTTCAAAGCATTGGCTTTAAGATGTCGGTATCCCATTTCATACAGCTGATTAGCCATTAGAAACAATATTTTTTGTCGATTACTCTGTGTTGAAAAAGAGCCATCTTTATTCCTAGAACACATATTTTTTAACTGATAATTTAGATCGCGCATATTCCAAAGGTAAGTTTTAATGCCAAACAGCGAATAACCACTGTATCTCCGAAGAGTAAAGGCGGGATTGCGTCTTTGTTTAAACAAAAAAACAAAGAAAATCTAATGTATCTGAAGTCAGAATCAACAGGACTTTCTTTTGAAAGCGATCTGAAGAGAAGTTTATCAGCTCAAAATGAAAGTTAACTTTCTCCTAAAAGTTAAAGATTAAAAGAAACCCCCAAAGGGAGCCAAAAGGTTCTTGATTTTAAAGTGCCAAGAAACACAAAAGGTACATAAATTCTCATATCAATGACGGTCTATGCAAACCAAAGGGTATCACCAAATGGAAATCGAAATTCCCTAACCCATCGGTGACAAATGGGAGTGATTAAGCACACTACACTTTATAAATCAGGTACTGGTACAAAAAAATCTGCGTCACTACACAAAGTAGTGACGCAGATAGCTGTTTATTTATATAACATATATTAAATAACACCACTATTATACAAAATAATATCATATCTATTGATACAATACAAAAAAACAATCTGCTTTCTACCGCGCTCACGCTTGCTAGCTTGTGAACTTAAAATGAAATAAATTCATTCCAACTTCACAAGCTAACTAAAAACTCTTTTTTTGATCAATGCTCTTAAAAAATAATTAAAAAATTTTATTTCCTTGCTCCGCAGGAATGTCAAAACCCCACTTTCCTCGCCTAGCTGGCGTGTGGAAAATTTCGTGAGTTAGTGGGCATAAGTTGTGGGAAACAGCTTTATCGTTTTCCATCGACTTATGCCCACGTTCGCGATAGCGAAACTCATCAAATTATCCACACAGAAGCGACAAGATGACCTATAAAGTTAGTTATTTAAAAAATATTAATAAGTTGTTGTTTTTATAGAAAATAAAGTTATCCACAGGGTAAACGCTCTAGTGTTATAAATAGTTAATAGTGTTAATAGTGTTACGGATTTTTTTTAAGTTTTTTTTATTATAAAAATCAATCAATTATAAACATAATATTTTTATTTTGTATCTGAAATGACGAAAAAGTGTATCTGAAATGACGAAAAAGTGTATCTGAAATGACGAAAAAGTGTATCTGAAATGACGAAGTGTATTTGAAATGACGTATATTTTATTGTTTTTGTATTTGAAATGACGTATATTTTATTGTTTTTGTTCTTTCAGGTGAAAACTACATACACTTTTTTCTTTTTAGGAATACTAAAGAATGACTGAGCCACTTTTACCCGTTAGGCATCCTCAAAATGATCTTTTTATCTGTGATTTAGGTGATGTGATTCCGAAAAGCGATATAGCCAGTATGGAGCATCCGCTTTTTACGCTTTCTACTAAGCCTGATACAAATATAAGGACTTATGAACATAATGGAGACAGTGTCACTATTACTCCTAGTGTGATAGGTTTAGCTACGATTTTTGATAAGGATATCTTAATTTATTGTATTTCACAGTTAATGGCTGGAATTAATCGAGGGGAACAACCATCGAAAACCGTGCGTTTTAAAGCACATAATTTGCTTGTTTCGACTAATAGACAAACAAGTGGGCAAGGATATAAACTTTTAAGACAATCTTTTGATCGTTTAAGAGGAACATCAATAACAACGACTATAAAAACGAATGGTCAGGAAATAACACGAGGATTTGGAGTAATTGATAGTTATGAAATTGCTATAGATGACCCTAAAACAAAGAGAATGATTGAAATTAAAATAACTTTATCAGACTGGCTTTATAACGCTGTGTTAGGAAAAGAGGTATTAAGCATTAACCAGCAATATTTCAGACTCAGGAAGCCCATAGAGCGCCGAATTTACGAAATAGCTAGAAAACACTGTGGTAATCAAAAAAAATGGCATATAGGGCTTAAAAACCTACATAAAAAAGTTGGTTCATCTGGAAATATACGATTATTCAAACAAGCTGTTAAACATATTATTAAAAATGACCATTTACCAGACTATTCACTCAGTTTTGATGGGGATAACATAGTTTTTAGATATAAGAATTGGCATGGTGAAAGTAGTCAAGACAACCAGGATAGAAAAATATTTTTAAGCCCAGAGACAATTGAAAAAGCTAAGAAAATTTTAGGAAGAGAGTTTGATGTTTATGTGGTCGAATTTGAATGGTTAAAATGGATTGAAGGAAAAGAGATAGCAAATACTACAGATGGTGCTTTTATTGGATTTTGTAAAAATAAAATTGTTACATAAGTTGTGTGACTACGCGACATCCTTGGGTAACTAGCTGGTTTATATAAATATATATTTATATAAAAAACATAAATATATATTTATATCTAATTGCTTTTTTTATATTCTTCAAACATTTCTAAAAAAAGTGCAGTCATTGTCATTCCTCGTAAAGAAGCTACTGCCTTAAAATCATTTTTTACTATTTCTGGCAAATTAAACAAGGTTGGTTTTACTGAATTAGGTGGTGTTTGTTCGATCGCTTTATTTATTTTTTCTGTGCTATCTTTATTTACTACATTTTTTTTTAGCGTTTTATTTTTTTTGGGTGGTGCGATTTTAGCCATTCTATCTACTCCATTTTTTCTGTCTTATCTTGGGTATTAATTACTTTATCCACAATTTGTTGAATAATCTTATCGCTCTTATCATTAAGCCCTTTGTATTTTGTTTCGTTTAATGTACGTCCTGTGTCCATCGCTTGACTGTAGGCCGTTTTAAAAGGTATATATCCTTGTGATACGTTAAATGCCCAATTTTTTATAGTCTGCCGTGTATCTATTGCTTCGCGCTCTCCGTTATCAGGAACTTTGCCAACTACAAAGAGCATAGAATCACGAGAAATACCCTTGTTAATTAATTCAGTGGCCAGATTTAAAGTAGGTTCTAAATCATCAGCATTCACACCGACAGGAATAACAATTAAGTCTGAAGCTTTAGCAACGGTTAAAAGGTGATTATCTGCAAAAGCTTTACCATCAATTATGAGTAAATCTGAAGTTCCAACCGCTTTCAATGCCGTCTTAGGATCTCGATATAAGGCAACCTCTAAAGAGGGTTCTATTTCAGCGTCAGACCTGCGACCCGCCCAATTAAAGGTTGTTTTTTGTATAATGTCCATATCAGCGACATGAACCACCCAAGAACTACGAACAAATTCAACTGCAACAGCTCGCGCTATCGAACTTTTACCCGTCCCCCCTTTTTGGCCTAAAAACGAAATAATCATATTTATAATCCTAGTTAGAAACTAACTAGGCATTATAAAGTATAAATATATTTTTATATAAATATATATTTATATAAAAATAATTGGTTATTAGCCGTTCCAAGGAACGGCTAATAGAGGGATGTAACCTGTGGGTATGACGTACAGTTAATTTTTTTATAAAATATAAAAAAATCTACACAAGTAAGATAAATCATGAAGAAGATAAGAAGAGTGATCATTATCTGGTTAAAATAACCAAAATAGAATTTAGTGAGATAAAGATGGATAATCAACTCATAGGAGTTTTAATTGCACTTGTTTTTACAGTAGGTTTTATCTGGTTTGTTAAATCAGCTGAAAAAGTGCAACAAAAACACAAGCACAATAAATAAGTTCTTAATCATATCTGGATTCAGATATGATTATCATTAGGCTGGCTTATGATATTCCTTGTTTGCTAACTCACAATATTCAGGATTTTATGAGGTTTGAGGAATTAATCAAAATTGAATCCATTGAACCAAATGATTAAGGGAACATACCCTGTCCGCCAAGGTAGCAAAGAAAATGTCGGATAACGCTGCCGCTCGTCCAATCATCAACTTACGGTTCCGTCTTACGCGTTCATTAATCACATATCATTCCGGCGAATGAATGAGTACTTAGTTTCTTCCCACACTTCATCAGAGAATGTTGAGCTGTATACTTTTCGGCTAATCAAAAAGCCATCGTTATCAAAATTTAAATATGCAATGTAATGTGTCGCAGATTCGCCACCATTAATAGTGACTTGAAACCCATTTTTTAACACTATCAATTTTGCAGTTTTTATATTAACCAG
>JAZGEM010000044.1:0-42546 GCA_036478745.1 Cocleimonas sp. | reverse complement strand
CGATATACTTTATTGCCCTTGTGGGGCTGCTAAAGCAATCTTCAAATAAAGGCGGGGGTGCCACTACAATCTTCCAAATACCACGGGGGTGCCATTCAATATCCAAATGGTTGTATTACAGGATTGTTTTCTTTGCTGAGATCACGCAAGTTTCGACCAACATCGACATCTCCTGCGGAGTTGTAGCGATATACTTTTTGGCTCTTGGTGAGCCTTAAAAAGCAATCTTCAAATAAAGGCGGGGGTGCCATTAAGTATCTGACAGGTTTTATCTTAGGATTGTTTTCTTTGCTGAGATCACGCAAGACTCGACCAACATCGACACCTCCTTTATGAAATCTGAATTAACTATTCTTTGTTTAGAGTGTATGAGTCTCAACCATCATCGACAACCTCTGCGCGGTTGTAACGATATACTTTATTGCCCTTGGGGGCTGCCAAAGCAATCCCCAAAAGCTATTGCGGTAAAGGGAATAAAATTACGCGTTTGATATTTTTCCACAGGGTTCTTTTTAGTGATTGCCTATCAAATCGTAAAATTTCCATATCGCCGACGATTAAATCGTGGTCTTGATTAAAGGTATGAAAGCCTCTGGCGCCGAAGTTTGGCTTTAGTGTTTCCACTCTTTGTTCTTTGTATCCATTCTCAATTTGAATCACTTTATTGATATTTGTTTGCTGCCCATAATATTTACCACAGTTTTGGGATACACGTAAAATCTCACCATCACGTTGTATAAAATGTCCTGCCATTCTGGCATTTGTTACATCGCTTATTACAGGTTCTTCATAGAGTTTTTCAAAGGGCGCATCGAATAAACATGATGACTTATAGATCGAAAGCTCATCGTTGCATTCAGCACCTTTCTTAAGTTCTGTGAGGAAAAGATACCAACCGTCTTTGGTTTTTAATGGAGTAGGGTCAATGGCTTGGATACCTTCAATCAGTGTTTTTTTCTTTTTCCATTGATAGGGGAAAGAGGTACATTCATAGAGGTCAACACGATGACTATCAGCACATTCCGGAATCATGTAGTAGGTTCCATTTTCTTCAAAAACGTTCGGATAAGATAAATGATGATCTAGCTTGAGTATGACTTTTTTATTGATAAGTTCGTTATTTTCAATGTCGAGCTCTGCTGCCATTAAGTAGCCGTGATAATCTTCAAACTTTAGTTCTTCATAGAAAAGGGTGTATTTGTTGTCTTTGTAAACAACAAAAGTATCGGCATGAAAGACCTTGGGGTCAGGTATTAATTTATTCCATTTTGATGCATTTTTCTGTTTGTAAACAATGATCCATTGTGTCGGTACTAACACCTCAAAAAGAACTCTTTTTAATGTAAGAATTTGGAATATTGCTTTTTTAAAAGGGCTTAACTCTGAGTCGTCAAATGCTAGCTGTTGAGAACTAATATTAAGTCGCTTGCATAAGAGGCTGATTTTGTTTTTGGTATTTTCTAATGTTTGTTGAAAAGAAGTTGGTTCTGCAGATAAGCTTGCCTGCTTTAGTATTTTATTATCTAAAGAAATCGTCAACTCGATCGCTTTTCCAGAACGCATTGCCTTGTAAATTTCAAGGTGGAGATGGCTGTTTCCAGAAATGGTTAGTTGATAAGCTGAACGCATGTGATTATTAATGACTCAACCTTAATTAAGAGCTTAGCTCAGCATGTTTTAATTCATTTTTTTGATTATTATGTTGATGCAAGGTTTCATATAAATCTTGATGCTGTTTAACCTGTTGCTCAAGTGTGAAGTTCTCTAAGGTTCTTTGTCTGGCTGCCTGTCCTAAAGCTTTGAATTCAGCTTTATCCATTTCAACCATTTTTTGCCAAGCCGCCGCCATAGCAGGGTCATCATCAATTGCAGTAATAATGCCTGTATCACCAATAATATAGTCATTGTCACCAACATTCGTTGCCACACAAGGAATGCCTGAAACCATCGCTTCACCGAGTGTCAGTGGAAATGCTTCACCAAATGAGGTGAGGGTGGCGAGATCAAAAGCATTTACGACATCAGGAATGTCCTGTCGATTACCGAGCATATGTACTTTTTCTTCAAGACCGAGTTTGCTAATCAGGTCTGTGAGTTCTTTATTTTCTTTGTCTACATTGGTTCCAACCAGCATGAAATGTACATGAGGATGTTTTTTCGTAAGAATGGCTGCGGAGTGTAAAAAACCAAGATGATTTTTCTGCCGATGAAAGCGTGCAATTTTACCAATAACAAAAGCACTTTTTGGAATATTCAGACTTTCACGTACTTTTAATCCCGCTTCTTTATTTGGAAAGCACTTGTCGGTATCAACACCGTTAGGAATAACCAGCGCTTTGTCATTATCAAAACCCCAATCCAAATGTTGCTCTTTATTAAGGTTAGATACATACATCATGCAGGCAGGTTTTTTAGACATTAATCCCCAGCTACGTAATTGGAGGCGTTTTCTCAAAGGCTCTTTATCATAATGCTCAAGCGGTTCATGGACTGTCCAGATAACCGGTGGCTTTTTTGGGAGAAATTTATTAAATAATGTACCCACTACTCCCCCTTCGTACATGGTTCCATGAATCACATCGGGATTAAATTCTTTTAAAATGGTATAGGCTTTGCGAATATTTAGCGGGTTTTTCTTAAGGTAAAGTGAGTGGACAGGTATGCCTAACTTTCTTACTTCATCCGCAAGGTAGGTTTCTTCGTGTAGCGAAATCACGATCATTTCAAACTTGTTTTTATCCAGTTTGCCAAGGAGTCGTAATAATTGCACTTCTGCACCACCCGTATTCAGGCTCGTAGAGATATGGGCTACTTTAATCACTTGTTTTACCTTATTTTTATAATATAGATATACCCGTCTATTCTCTCATAGATCAATATTTAATCAACACAAGCATGGATGAATGGAGTGTTTAAAGGGTTGTATGCATGAATTCTACCTTTATCCTTGAAAAATAAATTAAAACCATCATTATATTTTTATGCAGAATAATACCTTAGACCTCAATGATCGCGCTAAGCATCTATTAAAAGTGCTCATTGAGGGCTATATCACCGATGGTCAGCCAATCGGATCGACATTATTGGCTAAGCGCAGTGGTCTTGATTTAAGCCCTGCGACGATAAGAAATGTGATGGCTTCTTTGGAGGAAGCAGGGTATATCCATGCTCCACATACCTCAGCAGGTCGTGTACCCACTTCTCAAGGTTATCGTCTTTTTGTCGATACTATGATTAATGTTCAGCCTATGGCAGAGCAGGAGTTTCAGACACTTGAGATAGAAATGGAGCGAACCTCATCAAGTGATCTGATTCAATCAGCATCGAGTATGCTGTCAGGTTTAACCCAATTAACGGGTATTGTGATGGCGCCGAAAATGGAGCAGCGCTCCATCAGTAAAATTGAATTTCTGAAGCTTTCAGAGAAACAGTTGTTGGTGGTTTTAGTGATGTCAAATAATGATATCGAAAATCGCATTATTCATTTAGATCAAGCGTTTAGTTCGAGTGAGCTTCAACAAAGTAGTAACTACTTAAATGAACTGTTGGTAGGAAAAGGTTTCCAACAGGCTCGTCAGGTTTTGCTCGGTGAGATGAAGCAGGTACGCGAAGATATGAACTCCATGATGCTCTCTGCTATAGACTTAGGAGAGCAGGCAATGTCGGGTTTTAATGAAAAAAATCAAGATGATTGTGTGGTCGCAGGTCGAACTAATCTGATGGATTATGATGACCTCTCAGATGTAGTTAAATTACGTCAACTATTTACCGCCTTTAATGAAAAGCGTGATATTTTGGGTTTGTTAGATCGTTGTATGAATGCTGATGGCGTTCAAATTTTTATAGGTAGTGAGTCTGGGCAAGAGGTTTTTGGCGATTGCTCTGTGGTCACGGCACCGTATCAAATTGATGATACACATATCGGCGTGCTTGGTGTGATTGGTCCAAAACGGATGCATTATGATCGGGTTATTCCTGTTGTGGATATTACTGCAAAACTACTTTCTGCTGCATTACAAAAATAATTCAGGCAATTCTCTTGAATTGTCTCTTTAAAACCCCACTTTCTATCGCATTACTAAACCTTATTTTAGGAAATGGGCATGAGCGACTCAAAGAAAAATCAACATGATAATTCGGAACAACTAAAGGACGAGGTTCTAGATGAACTAGAATCCATTAAAGCCGAACAAGAAGACAACGAGGGTGCCGAGACAGAGAATGAATCTTCTGATGAGGAAGTAAGCATCGACTCTTTGCAGCAAGCCTTAATAGAATCTCAGGCAAAAGCGGATGAAAACTGGGAAACGGTTCTTCGCATGAAAGCTGACTTAGATAACCAGCGTAAACGTACTGAAAAACAAGTTGAAGATGCGCATAAGTTTGCAGTAAAAAAGTTTATGGAAGAATTGTTGCCGGTTGCCGATAGCATGGAAATGGGTTTAGCCGCAGAAGGTGATGTTGAACAGATCAAAGAAGGTGTTGCTTTAACCAAGAAAGTGTTTGATAGCGCGATGGGAAAATTTGGTTTAGAAGCGGTTGATCCATTGGGAGAAAAATTCAATCCAGAATTACATCAGGCGATGGCTATGCAGCCGAGTGAAGAATATGACGAGGGTTGTGTGAGCGCGGTAATGCAAAAAGGTTTTACCTTAAAGGGGCGTATTGTTCGCCCTGCAATGGTGATGGTGGTAAAAAATTAAGACGATATTGTTTTTATAAGTAATGGCATCCCCCCCTTTTTTTGATAATTGATGCGTTTTACGCCGAAATAATCAAATTTGTCATTAAAAAGTCTTGATATAACAAAATATAACCACACATTTACACCAACATTAAATTTAAGAGTTAAGCGCTCTATAAAGAGGAATACAAAATGGGAAAGATTATTGGAATTGACTTAGGTACAACAAATTGTTGTGTTGCGGTAATGGAAGGTGACAAGCCTAAAGTTATTGAGAATGCTGAAGGCGAACGCACTACGCCATCAATTGTTGCATTTGCTAATGATGAAGTTTTAGTAGGTTCACCTGCAAAACGTCAGGCGGTAACGAACCCTGAAAATACACTGTATGCGATTAAGCGTTTAATCGGTCGTACCTTTGATGAAGAGGCTGTACAAAAAGATATTAAGCTTGTCCCTTATAAAATTGTTAAAGCAGACAATGGCGATGCTTGGATTGAAGCTAATGGCAAGAAAATGTCTCCTCCTGAAGTATCTGCACGTATTTTGCAGAAGCTAAAGAAAGATGCAGAATCTTACCTTGGTGAGAAAGTGACTGAGGCTGTTATCACCGTTCCTGCTTATTTTAATGACTCACAACGTCAAGCAACCAAGGATGCGGGTAAAATCGCTGGCTTAGAAGTGAAACGTATTATCAATGAGCCAACTGCTGCTGCACTTGCTTATGGTATGGATAAAATGGCGAAGGGCGATAGCACTATTGCGGTTTATGACTTAGGTGGTGGTACTTTTGACGTATCTATTATTGAGATTGCAGAAATTGATGGTGAATATCAGTTTGAAGTTTTAGCAACCAATGGTGATACATTCCTTGGTGGCGAAGATTTTGATATGCGTCTTATCGACTACTTAGCGGATGAGTTCAAGAAGGACAACGGTGTTGACCTTCATAATGACCCCTTAGCGCTACAGCGTCTTAAAGAAGCGGCAGAAAAAGCCAAGATTGAGCTTTCATCAGCCACACAAACAGATGTAAACCTGCCTTATGTGACGGCTGATGCATCAGGACCGAAACACTTAAATGTGAAAGTGACTCGTGCAAAATTAGAATCCTTAGTTGAAGATTTAGTTAAGCGTACTATTGACCCGTGTAAAACAGCATTAAAAGATGCTGGCTTAAAAGCATCTGAGATTAATGATGTTATCTTAGTTGGTGGTCAGTCACGTATGCCGAAGGTTCAAGAAGCGGTTACAGATTTCTTTGGACAAGAGCCTCGTAAAGACGTGAACCCCGATGAAGCGGTAGCAGTAGGTGCGGCTATTCAAGGTGGCGTTTTAGGTGGAAGTGTAACAGACGTACTGTTACTAGATGTTACACCATTGTCACTTGGAATTGAGACAATGGGCGCAGTGATGACGAAGTTAATTGAGAAAAACACAACGATTCCGACTAAGGCTCAACAGGTTTTCTCAACAGCAGAAGATAATCAAAATGCAGTAACGGTTCATGTGCTACAAGGTGAGCGTGAAATGGCATCGGGCAATAAGTCGCTAGGTCGTTTTGATTTGTCAGATATTCCACCAGCACCACGTGGTCAGCCTCAAATCGAAGTAACGTTAGATATAGATGCAAATGGTATCTTGAATGTATCCGCTAAAGATAAGGCAACAGGTAAGGAGCAATCCATCGTGATTAAAGCTTCTTCTGGTTTGTCTGATGATGAAGTTGATGCAATGGTTAAAGATGCTGAGGCACATGCTGATGAAGATAAAAAAGCACGTGAGCTAGTTGATGCGCGTAACCAGGCAGATGGTCTTGTTCATGCAACTGAAAAGTCACTTGCTGAATATGGTGATAAAGTTGATGAAGCTGAAAAAACTAAAGTAACAGGTTTAGTCGATGAACTTAAAGAAGCGCTTAAAGGTGATGACAAAGACTTGATTGAGAAAACGTCTCAAGCGTTAATGGAAGCATCTGGAACACTGGCTCAAGCGGCAGCAGGTGGTGAAGCTGGTGCTGCACCAGAAGGTGCCGAAGCTTCAGCAGAAGACGATGATATTGTTGATGCTGAGTTTGAGGAAGTGGATGAAAGCGATGATAAAAAAGCATAATTTATAGTGCTTAGCGCATTTATCTCTTGTGACATATCTGGGTGTGAACGCCTTGATTTGTAACAAAACCTAAACGCGCTAAACAGCTATAATCCAATTGTATAATTTAAAGGTGCATCGGTTAATTTCGATGCGCCTTATTTTGTTTTAGAAATGAGTGAAAAAAATGTCTCAACAGTGTTATTACGAAGTCCTAAGTGTCCAAAAAAACTGTAGCGATGGTGAGCTAAAGAAGTCCTATCGTCGTATGGCGATGAAGTTTCACCCAGATCGCAACCCTGATGACGCTGAAGCCGAAGTTAAGTTTAAAGAAGTAAAAGAAGCTTATGAAATTCTTTCAAACTCACAAAAGCGTGCGGCTTACGATCAGTTCGGTCATGAAGGTGTTTCAGGTAATGGTCAAGCTGGTTTTGGTGGCGGTGGAGCTGGTGGTTTTGGTGGTTTCGGTGACATATTTGAAGATATTTTTGGTGGTGCGCGTGGTGGTCAAAGAAGTGGTGCAAATGCTGCTTATCGTGGTAGTGACTTACAATATAACCTTGAATTAACACTAGAGGAAGCTGTTTTTGGCACCACGGTTGATATTCGTATTCCAACTAAAAAGTCTTGTGAAACCTGTGATGGGTCAGGGGCTAAAGAAGGCAGTAAACCTGAAACCTGTGGTACTTGTCAGGGACAGGGTCAGGTAAGAATTCAACAAGGTTTCTTTTCGGTGCAACAAACCTGTCCGCATTGTCAGGGCGCGGGAAGTAAAATTTCTGACCCCTGTACTGATTGTCATGGCGAAGGGCGTATTGAAGAGCAGAAAACACTCGAAGTTAAAATTCCTGAAGGTGTTGATACAGGTGATCGCATTCGTTTAAGCGGTGAAGGTGAAGCGGGAATAAGTGGTGGTCCTTCGGGTGACTTGTATGTGCAAATGCACCTTAAGAAGCATGAGTTATTTACGCGAGATGACATTGATTTACATTGTATTATGCCGATACCTTTTACTCAGGCAGCGCTTGGCGGTACACTAAAAGTACCTACTTTAGAAGGTGAAGTGAATTTAAAGATTCCTGCTGAAACGCAATCTGGTAAGGTTTTTCGTTTGCGTGGTAAGGGTGTTAAATCGGTTAGAAGTAGTGTCGCAGGAGATTTGCTTTGTCAGATAAATGTGGAAACACCCATTAATTTAACTTCGAAGCAGAAGAAGCTGTTGGAACAGTTTCAGGCAGCTTTAGAAAAAGGTGGTGAGAAACATAGCCCACAGCAGCATGGTTGGGGGAATAAGGCGAAGTCGTTCTTTGATGATGTAAAAGGTTGGTTCGAGGCAGAAAAGGAAAAATAACTCAGAGTATTCATATTTTTCTCCAGCTTCGCGTTGCCTTCGTGCTCGAATGGTCGCGTATTAGCTTACGCTCACATTCTGTGCGCGAGTGCGCCTTGATCTGAAAAAATCTAAACACGCTGAGTTATTTTTATTATGCATGCCACGAATCCCTTTCCAGACTTTAATGGCACCCCCCCCTTTTTTACTATATTGTGATAGTGTCTTCCCTAAATTCATTCATATAATAGTGTTGGAATAAGAAATGATCAATATTGCAATTGTCGGCGCAGCAGGGCGCATGGGTAAAATTCTAATTGAAGCCTGTGCTGAATCTAGTGAGGCAAAACTTAGTGTTGCTACTGAACATCCTGATAGCACACTAATAGGTGCTGATGCGGGTGAGGTTGCTGGGGTTGGTAAAAATAATGTCATTATTGCAGATAGCCTTGATAGTGCTGACAATGACTTTGATGTGTTAATTGACTTTACCCGTCCTGTGCCTACTTTGAATCATCTTGATTGGTGTGTGAAGAATAATAAATCCATCATTATTGGCACCACGGGCTTTTCGGATGATGAGAAAGCACAAATTGATAGTGCTGGAAAGCAAACCCCCATTGTTTTTGCTGCTAATTATAGTGTTGGCGTGACCTTAAGCTTGAAATTACTAGAGCTGGCAGCTCGTGTTCTTGGTGATGATGTAGATATTGAAATCATTGAAGCGCATCATCGTCATAAAGTAGATGCTCCTTCTGGTACGGCTTTGAAAATGGGAGAAGTGATTGCTGAGACATTAGGTCGAGATTTATCAAAAAATGCTGTTTATTGTCGCGAAGGAGACACGGGTGAGCGCAATCGTAAAGATATTGGCTTTCAAACTATTCGAGCAGGCGATATTGTTGGTGAACACACGGTTATGTTTGCCGATATTGGTGAGCGTATTGAGATTACTCATAAGGCATCGAGTCGTATGACTTTTGCCAAAGGTGCCGTTAGATCAGCCGTTTGGGTAGAAAAACAACCCGCTAGAGTATACGATATGCAGGATGTGCTAGAATTGTAAGGTAGATTTAGAGAAATGAAATTTGCACCATATACCAAATATAATCAGTGTCATTCGGGTGATTCTGGTATTACCCATTGCTTTTCAACTTCATCATGAAGCGTGGGCGAGTGCCTTTGTTTTAATTTTTATTGCGGGTGTTTCAGATGCCCTTGATGGTTTTCTAGCTCGAATTTATCATTGGCAAAGCCAACTTGGTTCTATTCTTGATCCGCTTGCGGATAAACTCTTACTCATCGTTATTTTAATCATACTGGCAAATAAAGGTGTGGTTCCTTATTGGTTATTAGCACTGGTAGTTGGGCGAGATGCTGTGATTTTAGTTGGAGCAATAATCTATCGGTGGTTAACAAAGGATTTAACAATATCTCCATTACTTTCAAGCAAAGTGAATACAGCTTTACAAATATTCTTTGTTTTAACATTAATGTTTCATCTATCCATAATGGCTTTGCCAGAGTCTCTAATCACTGGCTTAGAAATAGGGGTTGCTATTACCACTCTGCTTAGCGGTTTTTTATATGTGAAATGCTGGGCTTCGTATACAATGATGTTTGTACAGAAAAAAACGAGTACCTGATACGACAATTAGGAAGAAATACACTGGAATAGTGCTCCAGAAATGTGATTCAAGACAATAATAATTAATTAGGGATCTCTGCAAAGAGAGTTTTTATATGACGCAAAGTTCACGTTGGTTCTGGTTATTCATAGCTGTCATTAGTGCAGTTTTGTTATATCTATTAGCCCCTATTTTATTACCCTTTATTGCGGGTGCATTACTCGCTTATTTAGGTGATCCACTGGTTGATCGCTTGGAGAAGTTTAATATTTCACGAACCCTTTCTGTTGTAATTGTCTTCTTTTCAATACTGTTGTTAGTAGTACCCATACTGTTATTTCTTATTCCTTTAATAGAATCCCAGTTAAAACTACTGATTGCGAAAACCCCTGGTTATATTGATTGGGTGATGGTGAATCTTGAACCAACGTTACAGGATACATTTGGAATTAAAATTCCTGCTTTAGAAGTAGAGCAATTAAAAACTGCATTTAGTGAACAGTTTACCCATGCCGGTAGTTTCTTTAAATCACTTATACGAACGGTAACGCATTCAGGTTTAGTTGTTGCGGGTTGGATGGCTAACCTATTTTTAATCCCTGTTATAAGTTTTTATTTATTACGCGATTGGGATAATTTAATTGATTATATTCATGACTTATTACCACGGGATATTGAGCCCACAGTGAGCAGGCTTGCTAAAGAATCAGATAATGTTTTAGGTGCGTTCTTACGTGGTCAAATGTTGGTAATGCTGGCATTAGGGACAATTTATGCGATTGGTTTAAAGTTAGTAGGATTAGAGTTTTCATTATTAATTGGGATGTTGGCGGGCATTCTTAGCTTTATTCCTTATATGGGCTTAATTGTAGGTATTATTGTGGCGGGAGTAGCAGTGTTGTTACAAACACATGATCCAACTAATGTACTTTGGGTCGGACTTGTGTTTATTGTTGCGCAGGTCATTGAAGGAACAATACTTACACCTTTGCTGGTAGGAGATCGCATAGGTTTACATCCAGTTGCTGTTATATTTTCTGTATTAGCAGGGGGGCAAATATTTGGGTTCTTTGGAATCTTATTGGCGCTACCAGTATTTGCAGTTCTTGCAGTTATAATGCGTCATTTGCATAAATCCTACAAAGGTAGTGCTATGTATGAATCAGTACCTATTTTGGCTGGTGAGCTTTCAGATGAAGATACTAAATCCTCTTAAAACCATATCCTCATTTAGTTGGGTTAAACACTGATTAATGTCACCTCAGCAACTTACACTTAATGTAAAACTTCGTGATGGATTTCGGTTTGAATCATTTTACGTCGATAAAGATTCTAAAGAGTCTAATGATGAGATTTGCAAGGTACTGCAAGAATTTGTTAGATCAACAGAAGCTCAGCAAAATCTACTGTGGGGCGAGAAATTTTCAGGTAAAACCCATCTTTTACAGGCATGTTGCGCCGTAGAATCGCTTGCACATCGACCGGTCAGTTATATTCCACTTAACGTTTTGTCAGAGCACGGTACATCAGTATTAGAGGGTTTGTTACATGCAAAGTTAATTGTCATTGATGATGTGGATACGGTAATTGGTAATGGGCATAATAAAGACTGGGAAATAGCACTGTTTAATCTGATTAATCAAACACGAGAAAATAAGCAGCGTTTATTATTAAGCTCAAGGGAAAATCCGCGTAAGCTGAAATGTATTTTGCCTGATTTAGCATCACGACTTATCTGGGGAGGGAGCTATCAACTTCATGCTTTAACAGATGAAGAAAAGCCGAAAGCATTACAGGCACGTGCAGAACAACGGGGTTTTGAGTTGAGTGATCGTGTAATTGAATATTTATTTCGGCGTTACCCCCGTGATATTGCTAGTTTGATGGGGATTTTAGATAAACTGGATGAAGAAAGTTTACGCCAAAAGATGGTAATAACGGTTCCTTTCGTTAAGCAAGTATTAGAAGATTTTTAAAATTTGACTAATAGCCAGTCTTGTATATAATGGTCGACAGCTTGAAAGTACGTTTTATATTTATGCAACACCATCTCGAAGTTCCATCTGTTTAGTACCTCGTCCTGTTTTTCATAAGTCATAGCAACACCACTTCAGCAAACTTCTAAGAAACAACCCACTTTTGGATTGTATCTTAGGTATTAATAAACTTTTGAATAATAGGAAAATATTATGTCTACAACTACTGGAACAGTAAAATGGTTTAACGAATCTAAAGGCTTTGGTTTTATCGAGCAAGAAGACGGACCAGACGTTTTTGCACACTTTAGTGCTATCTCTGGCGACGGCTTTAAGACTTTGAACGAAGGTCAAAAAGTTGAGTTCACTGTTACTGATGGTCAGAAAGGACCACAAGCAGAAAACATCGTAGCTCTTTAATTTTAGTCATCCAGCTTGTTCTTGCTGCCTGTCAGCTCTTCATTGAAGATGATCTGAGAAGCATTAGGAGTAATCTGAAAAACTAAAATAACTTTTAGAGTTATAAAAAAACGAGACTTCGGTCTCGTTTTTTTATGCCTGAAATATATAGACCTGACTTGAATTATGACTCATTTACCCCTATAAATAGCTGTAATACCAATTAAAGGAGTAACTCTCGTGGAAACCCAATCATTTTTAGATGAGCTTTTAAAAACAGGCAAACTATACGCAGATAAGGGCTTAGAAGTAGCGGAAGAAAAATTGCAGATGCCTAAAGAAGGTGAAAACCGTGATGCTACTTTGGATGGTATGAAAAAAGGAGCGATTGCAGCAGGTGTATTAGCACTGCTATTGGGTACAGGGGCAGGTCGCAGGGTAACCGGCTCTGCTTTAAAAATTGGTAGCTTAGCTGCGCTGGGTGGTATAGCTTACAAGGCTTATCAAAACTGGATGAATAATAAAGAAGCGGCTAATCAACAAGTGAAAGATGTTGCAGCGGACGCAAAAGTGGTCTCCTTTGATAAACTTAGCAAAGAAGAAGCGAATGAACGTAGTCAGATTTTATTACGCGCTATGATTGCAGCGGCAAAAGCAGATGGACATATTAATAGTAAAGAAATAACAGCAATAGAAGAACAAATAGATAAGCTGGATTTAGGTGATGAAATCGCTGATCTACTTCAAGAAGAAATTAAAAAACCCCTAGATGTTAAAGACGTTGCTGCGTTAGCCGAGAATCAGGCGATGGCAGCAGAGATTTATTTAGTTTCTGCCGTTATTACGGATAAAGAAAATACGATGGAACGAGAGTATTTGGATACTTTAGCAAGAACTATGGAGTTACCTGATGCTTTGGTTGCACAACTTCAGGAAGTTAAAGAGGAAGAACTGGCTTAAACTTGTTTTGATGGATAATTCTTATATGGTTTTATCCATCAGTATAAAGTTTAGAAGAGTTGCAGGTGAGAGTACAAATGGAGGTTTTGGGAGTCTCCATTGATTAATACTATTACAGTTTAAAAGAGAAGGTAAGATCTATATAAAGGTGTGTTACTCTTTTTAAATAGCATGTTAAGTGATAACTTTAGGCTACCTTAAGAACTTATTTTTACTTAAAAAATCCAGCTCAATTCCCTTCTGTTTTATTATACTATTATTTGGAATAGTCCAGTGATTAATGGAAGTGTTACTGTTTCCTTTATTAAACAAAATCATTGACGGACTTCCTTGAGTATTTTCTGTCATACTAAAATCAAGTAAATCTAATCTATATATTCTATATGCATTGTTTTCATTTAAGAAAATATTATTGTTAAAAATGAAGTCAGATGTATTGGGGTTTACTTGACTTGCTTCAAATATATTAAAGTCCTTGCTGTTAGCTATGTCGTTCTCATTATTACTTCTATGCAATACATTATTTTCAATAGTTAAGTCTTTTAAGCGTTCATTATTACGGCCAGTAATTGCTATTTGTTCTATGCCACTATCGACGACTAAGTTATTGTGTATATTTGCGTCTGCACTTGCTGCAATATATATTCCGCGTTGCTGAGTATTAGCAATAATATTATTATAAACTTTCACATTATCTGTATGCTCTAAGAAAATTCCATGACCTCTAAAAGGTAATTTCCTAAGAGAGTTTCCATAGGGTAAGCCTATGTTTTTTAATAAGTTATGATGAATTGATATAAGGTTTCCTGAGTCACAAGAGTCAAACCAGATACCCTGTGCTCTTTCATCATGGATATAGTTATGGGCTATTTCTCCCCAAGCATCTGAAGTGGCTTTAATCGCTCCTGTATGCCAATACTGAGTAAAGGGTCTTCTACCATTTTCATAAAATTCATTATCTTCCAATAGAAATCCTTTTGCGCCTAAGGTTAGTCCTACTGCTCCATTATGATGAAACTTCGAATTCCTAACAATTGCATTGCTGCCATTACCTGATAGAGATAGACCAACAAAGTCTGTATAGGCAAAGGTGCAATTTTCAACAATAGAGCCTCTATTGCCAATTTTTAGAGCAAAGCCACCTTGGCGGTGTCTTCCCGCAGCAAAAGCTTGAGCAGCGGTGTGCATAAAGGTTAGACCTTGAAAGCGAAGAAAACTATTATTATTCGCATCCCAGATGATACGTTTATCAGAGACTTCCATAGTGACGTTTGTATCATTCGGAGTTTTTTGATCGGGTAGCCAAACATAAAGATCAAAGTTGTTTTCATTAAGCTTATTAACATAGAAAGTACCTTCACACATGCCAAAAGGAGTCCCAATGCATTTTTCTATAGGGACATAATGACCAACATCCCATACAGCATCTGATCGATAGTTAGGGTTACCTACCTTTTGCAGCCTTTTGCCATCTTGATAAAAAACTTGTTGGTAATGAACCGACCTATCTAAACCAGAAAAATCACTTTCTTTTGAGGGTAACTTCCAAATATTTCCTTGATAGTGCTGCCAAGCTGCATCAACTAACACAGAACCCTTAATGAGAACTTTCTGATTATTGTAAGCTTTGTAAGTAATGTATTTACCAGGTTCACCTGAATTTCGAATATTGAGGATATTCCCTTCTCGATAAGTGCCTCCAAGAATATTAACGGTTTCTCCAGCTTTAGCTTTTTCGGCTGCTTTTAGAATGGTTTTAAATGCCTGAGAAATTGATAGTCCATTGTTATTATCATTGCCAGTGGTGGAAACATAATAATTTTTTCCATCCTCTTGCTGTGCATCTACAGTATTATTCACAATTACAGTCACTACTGTACTATCACGTGCACCTTCATTATCAACGACTGTTAAAGTAATAAGGTGGGTGCCAACACTTAAATCGCTAATGGACAGGCTCTCATTATTACTTATAACGCTAAGCCCTTCTTGCCATAAGTACTCATTGATAAAGCCGTCAGCATCATAGCTTGTAGTTGAGTTTAAAGTGATTGTATTATCACCTACTGTTATTTCTATTCTATCTGAATTAGCTTGAGCAACGGGCTTCGTATTAGAAGTACCTTGAACAATATTTACAATTCTACGGGTACTTGAGCTATTACCAGTGCCATCTGAAGCGCGATAAATTATTTCATAACTCCCTATTTGAGTAGTATCAACACTACCTGAAATAGAAACAATAATATTTCCATCCTTGTCATCAAGTGCAGTCGCTCCAGGATCTGAATAAACTGAGCCTTGGGTTATTTCTATAAGGTTTGATCCATTTAGGGAAATGATGGGTGGAGTAACATCATGAGGTTCGACAATATTAATTATTCTACTTATTTTTGAGTTATTACCTGCATTATCTGTCACAGAATAGAAAATTATATAGCTGCCAATTTTAGAGGTATTAACAGCGCCTGTGATTTTAACATTAAGGTTATTATCCTTGTCGTCACTGATAGTAATACCTTGCTCTATGTATTCACGGCCTCGCTCGACTTCCATGGGGTTAGAGCCATTTATAGTGAGTTTTGGAGGAACGTCTGGAGTAGCTACGACATTGACTGTTCTAGTGATACTTGCAATATTTCCAGAGGAATCTGTAGCCGTATAGTTAATTGAATAACTGCCTATCATTGAGTTGTTAACAATGCCAGAAGTGACAGCAACTAAGTTATTATCTAGATTGTCTGTAATTGATACACCAAGCTCGCTGTAACTTTCATTGATTTGAACAATCGTTGGATTAATACCATTTAAGCTAATAACTGGAGAAATTGTGTCGTTGATTCTTTCGTTAGAAAGGTTATTAATGATAGATTGTATTTCTTCTGCGGTATCCGCATCTTGATAATTCAATTGAGAAATTGTTGAATTAACCTGACTAATATTTTCTAAATTGACACCCGTAATATTGGCATTATTAAAATCGACTAATGTAGGGGAAACTTTCCCATTTTCTGCAAAACTAGCAATATTTTCTAAAGCGATTTCTATTTGCGTTTGTGATTTATCACTACTATCAATATTAGAACTACCCCCACAAGAGACTAGCAAAGATAAACTTAACAAGGTTGAAATAAGCTGGGCAATATTTTGGGGTTTCATTTTTATTATTGATTTTGGGGGGGTTATTGGCACTAATATTAATCTAGAGTTGATTAAACGTACAACAATTGCAGATAAATGGTACTTGCTGACAAGTTGGCTTTTTTTATCACTTTTTGAAAATTCAAAATGATCCAATGTTAAGATTGGAAAGGTTCTTTGTGAAATCTAAGCTATTCTAATAAAGATGAAATCTAATTCTATTTTTAGTCCTATCAATAAATGAGCACAACAGTCACCATACTCGTTTTACTCGCTGCTCTTTTTCATGCGCTTTGGAATGCCTTTGTCAAAAAAGGAGCAGATCCACTTGTTACGGTTGCTGGAATTGCTTTATCCTGCGGTTTTTTTGCTTCGTTGTTATTTCCTTTTGTTGGCTGGCCAAAAGCTGAATTATGGCCGTATATTTTTGCCTCAATTAGCATTCATACTATCTATATGATCATGCTCAGTCAGGCTTATCGTTATGGTGATTTCTCATTGGCGTACCCCATTGCGCGTGGCACTGCTCCAGCACTTGTCGTTATCATCTCGTTACTTTTTTTAGATGAGATGTTTGAGGTTGGACAACTCGTATCCATTGGTGGCATTCTATTTGGAATTTTCCTTTTTGCACTACGTCGTTTTGATGCTGTGATAGCGGATAAACGAAGTCTCATTTATGCCTTAATGACTGCGGTTTTGATTGCAAGCTATACTTTATTGGATGGTTATGGTGCTCGGTTATCCTCAAGTGCATTTACCTATATTGCTTGGACGTTATCATTACAGACCTTTCCAATTTTCTTCTATATGCTTTATAAAAATGGCAGGCAAGGCATTGATGACCTAAAGAAAAATGTGGTGAGTATTATTGGTGGAGGTTTTATGGCGTTTTCTGGATATGGAATCGTATTATGGGCAATGACTCAAGCGCCAATAGCCTTAGTCGCCACTCTGCGTGAAACGTCAATAATTATTGCCGCACTGATCGGTATGTTTTGGATGAAAGAGCCAGGAGGATGGCGACGTATTGTTGCAGCAGTTATTATTTTTGCAAGTGTTGTTTATCTAAAAACTGCGCCTTGATTTTGATTTTTGCCGTTGCCAGACGAATTGTCTAATTAATAGAGGTGCCCTATAATCTAATACTCATGACCAATGGTTTTTTGGAGATTTCTTTTGAGTAAAATAATAAGTGGCACAGAGTTTTCGGCTAAGTTACGCGCTGAAATTAAACAAAAAGTGAGCAAGCTAAAACAGGATCATTCAATTGTTCCGGGTCTAGCGGTTGTGCTAGTCGGTGAAGATCCAGCCAGCCAAATTTATGTTCGCAATAAAGGCGTTCAAACCAAGGAAGCAGGAATGAATTCCTACGAGCATAAATTACCCGATAATACTTCTGAAAAAGACCTGCTTGATCTAATTGATCAGCTAAATAATGATGATTCTGTACACGGTATTTTAGTGCAACTACCTCTTCCAAAGCATATCAATGAATATGCGGTGATTAACTCAATCGCTGTTGAAAAAGATGTAGATGGTTTTCATTTAAGCAATGTTGGTCTATTAGCAACAGGTTCTAATGAAGGTATTGTTCCTTGTACTCCGCTAGGTTCTATGATGATGTTAAAAGATCATTTGGGTGATTTGTCGGGTAAAAAAGCCATTGTGGTGGGGCGTTCTAATATCGTAGGTAAGCCAATGGCGGCGCTTCTATTAAAAGAAAGTTGTACCGTAACCATTGCTCATTCTCGTACAAAGAACTTAGAAGAGGAATGTCGACAGGCTGATATTCTCGTTGCAGCCGTAGGGCGACCTGAAATGATTAAAGGTGATTGGATAAAACCTGGGGCAACGATAATTGATGTAGGTATTAATCGTATTGAAAAAGCAGACGGTGGTACAAAATTGGTTGGTGATGTGGAGTTCTCCAGTGCCAGTGAAGTAGCAGGAGCTATGACACCAGTGCCAGGAGGTGTTGGACCGATGACAATAGCATGTTTATTACATAATGCATTACAGCAAGCGTGTAGAATTAATAATGTCGATGTTCCAGAGTGATGGCTAGACCGAATATGGCACCCCCCCCTTTTTTAGAAGATTGCTGAGGCTTAAGATAAAGGTATGAAAAGCAAAGCAAATAATTTTTATGATATGCATTTATCCAATAAAGCTTTTATTATGGCGAATGCATGGAGTGCTGGAAGTGCCGTACTACTTGAGGAATCTGGCTTTGAAGCGATTGCAACCACAAGCGCTGGCATAGCTTTTAAGCATGCCGTCCCAGATTATGAGGGAGCAGTATCTTTTGACACTGCATTAAATGAGACAAGAAAAATAGCACAGGCTGTAACAATCCCAGTGAGTATGGATGCAGAAAATGGTTATGCTGATTCGGCTGAAGATGTTTATAAAAATATGCAAAGAATATTTTCAACGGGTGTAGTTGGTGCAAATATTGAAGACTACACAGGGAATAAAAAGCGGCCGCTTTACGACTTGGAATTGGCGAAAGATCGTATTCAAGCAGCAAATCAAGCTGCCACAAATCTAGCATTTCCTTTTACCCTAACTGCAAGGTGTGATAGTTTTCTTACGGGACATAATGATGACCCTTTAGATGAAGCTATTAAACGCTTAAATCACTATCGAGAAGCAGGTGCAAATTGTTTATTTGTACCTGGGATTAAAGATATTAAAACCATAAAAACAGTGGTGAAAGAAGTAAATGGTCCACTTACCGTTGTAATGGGACTAGCAGGAACACCTATTTCACTGGCAGAACTTGATGAAGCTGGAGTAGCGCGAATCAGTATTGGTGGTTCACTTGCAAGAGCTACCTATGGTCTCATTCGCAATGCGGCTAAAGAAATGCTGGAGAAAGGTACATTCGAGTTTTCTAGTCAACAGATAGCAGATACTGAACTTTGTCGCTTGTTTTCTATGAAAGTTGCTGAAAAGACAGAGTAAATGTGTAAAAAAGGGTGGGGTGCCATTTAAGTGCTTGCTAATCAGAGATTTTCTTTAATGACGTTCTTTGCGTTTTATTTTCATTTGTACTTTTGCCAGTGCTCGCATATCTTCAACATCATCACTTTCATCCATAATTTCGATGCCAAGCAATGTTTCGATACAATCTTCTAGGGTCACAATACCTTCGGTTTGATCATAGGAGTCGACCACTAGGAACATATGCTCTTTTCGTTTGATAAATAAATCGAGTGCTTTTGATACAGTAATGTTTTCATTGATTTGAAAAAGCTCTTTTTTTATTACATTAACTGAAGCTTTGTCATCTTTAAGTGCTTGTTGGAAAATTTTCTTAGTGTGAACAATACCCGTTATGTTATCAATATTTTCCTTATAAAGAGGGACTCTAGAAAATCTAAAAATAGCATCTTCTTTTTCAACGATATCACTAATGCGACGATTTTCTTCAAGGGCAAAAACAACACTGCGAGGGGTGAGTATATCGATGATTTTTATATCATTGAGTTGCAGAACATTCTCTATAACATCAGATTCTTGCTCATTTATGACACCCTCATCCTCACTTAAAAAAGTGTTAGCAAGTAATTCAGCCTTGGTCAGAGAATGAATGCTTTCCTTATTCCTTGAGATACGGTTGGTTACGAGTAGGGTGAGAAGGATAATGGGATAGGTAATCCAAATGAAAACACGAATGATATAGGCTGCGATTGGTGCGAGTTCTTTCCAGTAAATTGCACCAAATGTTTTAGGAATAATTTCTGAAATAAATAAAATGCCAAAAGTTAAAACGATAGAAATATAAAAAACCGCATCAGAACCAAAAACCGTTTTAGCTTGTGCGCCAACGGCGGCAGCACCTAAGGTGTTAGCAACGGTATTTAAAATCAATATTGAGGCGATTGATTTGTTAATGTTGATTTTATGACTTTTTAATAGCTTGCCAATTTTAGGGCGCTTCTTTTCCATGACTGAAATGTAAGGCATGTTTACTGAGAGTAGTACCGCTTCTAGAATTGAACATAAAAAAGATATCCCGATAGCCAACGAGAAATATAAAATGAGTAGATTCATTAATTAGTTTTCAAAGATTTATAAAGTTTTTTTGTGTATTATTGTCGCATTTTTGTTCAGAACATCTTTGAGCATTATATTGTTATTTTGAACAAATTCATACCTTACCATGGATTCCATCGGGATATTATGGCTAGGTTGTTACTCAGATCCCCAATTAGAAAGGCGAAGTAGAGTGCAAGTATTTGGTTTCACAGTATATTCACAAAGTCTTAACTTCACCCGTAGGTTAAGTGGGTATTTTTTGGATGTGCTGTGGAATCAAATACTTGTGCTATATTCGTTTTCCTAACTGCGGATTTGGGTTGTAATTGAGAACGTTTTATTTATGTCAAAACCTACAGTACTAAGCGGTATTCAGCCATCCGGGAACATTACTATTGGCAATTATATTGGCGCATTGCGTAATTGGGTGGATATGCAAAAAGACCATGATACCCTTTTTGCTTTAGTGGATTTACATGCTATTACGGTTAGACAAGATCCTAAAGCATTACGTGAGCGTTGTTATGATTTTATTTCTCTTTATATTGCCTGCGGTATTGACCCTGAAAAAAGTACTATTTTTATTCAGTCTCAAGTTCCTCAACATGCTGAATTAGGTTGGTTGTTAAATTGTTATACGCATATGGGTGAGCTTAACCGTATGACACAGTTTAAAGAGAAGTCATCTAAAGCAGATGCTAATATAAATGTGGGTTTATTTGATTATCCCGTTTTAATGGCAGCCGATATTTTGCTCTATAATGCGGATAAGGTACCGGTAGGACAGGATCAAAAGCAACATTTAGAATTAACTCGTGATCTAGCTATTCGTTTTAATAATCAATATGATAAAAAAGTTTTTACTGTGCCAGAACCTTTTATTCCTAAATCTGGCGCGCGAATAATGAGCTTACAAGATCCTGAAGCTAAAATGTCAAAATCTGATGACAATGAAAATAACTTTGTTTCATTGTTAGATCCACCAAATAAAATTTTAAAGAAGCTTAAAAGAGCTGTGACGGATTCGGATATGGAAATTCGCTTTGATCGTGAAAATAAACCCGGTGTTAGTAACTTATTGGAATTGATTGCAGGTGTTTCTGATCAAACAGTTGAACAGGTCGAGGCGAGTTATCAATCTGGAGATGGTTATGGAAAACTCAAAGTTGAAGCAGGTGAGGCGATCGTTGCTTTGGTTGAGCCAATACAAGAACGCTATCGTCACATTCGAAATGATCAAACAGAGCTGGATAGCATCTTAAAACTCGGTGCTGAGAAAGCAAGTGAGCGGGCAGAGATACAAATAAATAAAGTTAAAGATACGATTGGGTTGATCGTTTAGCATTTTTAGCTTCGATACTGATGACGCCTAATACTCCAGAAAATCAATCACTAGCTAGACAAGGTGAACTACCTTTTGCGATAGTGGAAGGGGAAGCAATATCTGCACCTCCTGAAGATTTGTATATCCCACCAAATGCACTTGAAGTGTTTTTAGAAACATTTGAAGGACCACTAGATTTATTGCTGTATTTAATACGTCGTCAAAATCTTGATATTCTTAATATTCCAATCGCTGAAATAACCAAACAGTATATGGAGTATGTTGAGCTGATGCGGAATATAAATCTTGATCTGGCTGCAGAATATTTGGTAATGGCGGCTATGCTGGCTGAGATTAAGTCTCGTATGCTATTGCCTCGTCATGATGAGATTGAAGACGAAGATGACCCGCGCGCAGAGTTGGTTAAGCGTTTACAGGAATATGAACGATTCAAGCAAGCAGCGACTGATATAGAAGAGCTGCAACGTATGGAGCGTGATAATTTCTTAACCTCAGTTGAGGTTATTCGCGATGATCAGGAGAAGCCTGAACCTGTTGTTGAATTGAGTGAGTTATTGCTAGCATTTAAAAGTGTGTTAAAACAGGTGGATATGCAGAAGCATCATGAAATAGAACGTGAAGAAATATCCATACGCGAACGTATGACTCATGTATTATCGAAGCTTGATGGAGATTCTTTTGTTGAGTTTCAAAGTCTGTTTACAATAAAAGAAGGTCGACTCGGTGTGGTTGTTACATTGATGGCAATCCTTGAGTTATTAAAATTAAAAGTCATTGATATGGTCCAAGCAGAAGCATTTGCCCCGATTTACTTAAAGCCTGTGGGTAGTGAGGAAGATGTATGAAGTACAATCTTCTAAAAAAGGGGGGGGTGCCATATATAACCCAGCATACTCTTTTCGCTATTTACTTATGTCATTATATTCTGAAGAAAGGGTATGAAGAGCGGCAGTATGCAAACAAATAAGCTACAAAATATCCTTGAAGCTATTTTAATTAGCGCTACTAAATCCTTGTCTATTGAAAAGCTATTAGGTTTTTTTCAGCCTGAAGATTTAGTCAACCGCCAAGATGTAAAACAAAGTTTAATTGATCTAGCTACTCGTTTTGATACTCGAAGTGTAGAGCTCGTTGAGACAGCAAGTGGCTTTCGTTTTCAAACACGAGAAGAATACAAGCAATGGGTGACGCAACATTGGGATGAGAAACCCGCAAAATACTCAAGAGCACTATTAGAAACACTGGCACTTATCGTTTATCGGCAACCGATTACCCGTGCTGAGATAGAGGATATTCGTGGTGTTGCGGTAAGCTCCCACATTGTTAAAACCTTACAAGAGCGCGATTGGATAAGAGTTGTTGGGCATAAAGAAGTACCAGGTAGACCGTCCTTATTGGGAACAACGCGTCAATTTCTAGATTATTTTAATTTAAAATCACTCGATGAAATGCCTTCATTAAGTGAGATTCAGGATATTGATAAACTTTACCCTGTGCTGGATTTGAAAATTAAGGAAGAATTGGCAGAAACAGATGAGAAGATATAAAAGATAAACTGATCATCAAAAACTGAGTTATTAATCAACACAACTACATAAAAAACTTATGAACAAAACATCTAAAACCAAAGATATTTTCTTATTCACTTTTCTCGCATTAATCATTCTATTGATTATTTTGGCGATGTATCAGCGCGATCGAGAGTGGACAAAATTGAGTGCAATGGAACGTGCGCTATCAGATCAATCCAGAGATGTGAGTAACTTGCGTAGTTCAATTAGTGCGATGCAGAGTAAGTTAGATAAAGCACGGTTTAGTACAATGAGTGATTCTGAACCTCAAGTAAAAACGACTGAAACGAATGAGGTGCCGAAGGCATTTAAACGTGCTTGGGATGCAACTAACTTGGATGATTACGCACAGGGTGACTGGAGTGTAAATGCTTTTAGTAGTAACTTAAAAACACTAACACCTTTAGTATCAAGTGATGTTTATGCAACTAGTGTGCAGCGCTATGTCATGGAAACACTTTTGGTGCGCAATCCCGATACCTTGGAGTGGAATGGTTTGCTGGCAAAAAGTTGGACGACCAGTGATGATGGTTTAATTATTCGTTTTAAGTTACGTGATAATGTAACTTTCTCCGATGGTGAGCCTTTTGATTCATCTGATGTGGTTTTTTCTTTTGATTTTACAATGAATGAAAAAATCCGTGCTCCTCGTGACCGTGCCTATTTAGAAAAGATCAAAAAAGTCTCCGCGAATGGTCCTTATGAGGTGGTATTTGAATTTAGTGAGCCGTATTTTGAAGCGCTTACTTTGGCAGGGGAAATGACTATATTACCTGAGCATTTTTATTCAGGTTATTTGGAAGAGCCGCAAAAGTTTAATGAGTCGAAAGGTTTGTTGTTAGGCACAGGACCTTATCGTTTAACTGACCCCAAAGGCTGGACACCTGATCAAAATGGTGTGGAGTTGATTAGAAATACGCGTTATTGGGGGCCCGTACAGTCTTCATTTGATCGTATTATTTGGAAGATTATTCAAAACTCTAGTGCTGAACTAACAACGTATCGTAATGGCGATATAGATGGTTATGCAGCGAGACCTATTGAGTATGAGAAATTAAAGAAAGACAAACAAATAATGGATAAGAGCCAAAACTTCGAATACATGCGCTCAATTGCGGGTTATTCTTATATTGGTTGGAATCAAAAAAGTTCAGGAAAAGCGACACGATTTGCAGATAAACGTGTGCGCCAAGCGATGACGTATTTAACCGATCGGAAACGTATTATTGAAGATATTGCTTTGGGGTATTCAGAACCTGCAATTAGTCCCTTTAGTCCAAGAAGTAAACAACATCACCCAGATTTAAAGCCGCGTGAATATGACTTAGATAAAGCATTGTCTTTATTAAAAAAAGCGGGTTTTGAAGACCGTGATGGTAACGGCGTATTAGAAAACGAAGCAGGTGAGCCTTTTGAATTTAAGTTAACTTACTCTCAAGGTAGTGAAGATACTCAACGTTTAATCTTATTACTAAAAGACATCTACGCCAAAGCCGGAATAAAATTAATACCCAATCCACAAGAGTGGCCAGTTTTGATAGAAAAACTAGAGAGTAAAAACTTCGAGGCGATAATTTTAGCGTGGAGTAGTGGCATCGAAACGGATATTTATCAGATGTTTCATAGCTCTCAAGCGTTAACCAATGGCGATAATTTTGTCAGTTATATCAGTCCTAAGCTTGATAAGCTGATTGACGAGGCTCGTGGTACCGTTATTGAAGAAAAACGCATGCCTTTATGGCGGGAAGCTGAAAAAGTTTTATACGATGAGCAACCTTATACGTTCTTAACCAGAGGTAAGAGCCTATTGTTCATCGATAAACGCATTCATAATTTGCAGATGACAAAAATCGGTTTAAATTTTGGTAAAGATATTTATCCAAAAGAACAGTTCGTTCCAAAGTTAATGCAAAAGTATACAAAGTAAGCGGATTAAAAAATGCTTTCTTATCTTATTCGTCGATTGTTATTAATGATTCCTACGTTGTTAGGCATCACCATCTTGGTATTCGCTGTAATGGCATCAGCTCCTGGTGGTATCACAGCTCAGTCCTTAACCCATGGCATGGATATGAAACCTGCCGAGCGTAAAGCTATGACTGATTATTATAATAAGCGCTACGGTTTAGATGATCCGGCTCCTGTACAATACCTTCGTTGGTTAAACAATATTCTGCCCATTGGTTTCACTTTAGATGAAGAGGGTGATTTTGATACGTTTTCATTCACTAAAGGCTCAGATTTAGGACAAAGCTTTAACTATGGAAGACCTGTTGCAGAACTAATTAAAGAGCGTTTGCCGATTACCTTATTATTGAATGTGATTACGATTCCGTTGATTTATATTCTATCCATTGTCATTGGTGTAAAAGCTGCTACTGATAGAGGTGGGCGCTTCGATGTGATTTCCAGTGTCACAATGTTAGGACTATGGTCGGTGCCTTCGATGTTGGCAGGTGTTTTACTGATTGGTTTTTTTGCGAATACACAGCATTGGTTATGGTTTCCAACGGCGGGATTAAGTGAGCGAGAAGCGCTGGATATGACATTTATGCCAACGGGCTTATCCTTTTTATCTGTAGGGAAAGTCTTTCTTGGAATGTTTCTTGGGGTGGCATTTATGGTGAGCCTCGCGTCATGGGGGCAACGAAATATTCGCGTGTTTATTGCTGCGATTATTGGTGCAACGCTAGGTTGGTGGATGGCAAAATCCCATCCTGAGTTACTACTATTTAATCAGATTATATTACCCCTTTTAGGCGCATTTACTTTAGGAGCCTTTGCCGTTACTGATTTTACCACTTTCCGTATTGGTGGGCTGGGATTATTTGGTGCAGGGATAGGTTTGTACATTGGCTTAAATATGATCAGTGAGCCGTTAGTTCGTGGTTTCTTATTTGATCGAATTTGGCATTTGATTTTACCTGTTATTGTTTTGTCTTATGGCGGATTTGCCTTTCTTGCCAAACTGACTCGAACCTCCATTTTAGAAAACTTACAAGCAGATTATGCACGTACTGCGCGTGCTAAAGGTGTTAGTGAAAACGATGTATTGTGGAAGCATGTTTTCCGTAATAGCCTAATACCGTTAATAACAGTATCAGCTAGTTTGTTGCCAGCTTTACTCTCAGGTGCAATTATCGTCGAAACTATTTTTAGTATTGATGGTATGGGCAAGTTGGCTATTGATGCGGTGAAGGGTAGGGATAGAGAGCTGATGTTATCGATCACCTTTATCAGTGGTTTGTTGACACTCGTGGGTTATCTAATAGCTGATTTCCTTTATACCATTGTTGATCCGCGAGTTTCATATGAGTAAGCCGACGATGAAAAACAAAATGAAACAACATAGATCTTCCGGGTTTTTAAGCCGAATTTTAAAGCAGACATTCTTTGGCTGGGGTGCAAAAATTGGTTTGGCGTGGGTAGGTGTTTTGGTTATTGCCGCTGTATTTTCTCCTTTTTTGGCAAATAGCATGCCTATCTTGGTAAGTTTAAAAGGAAAAATCTCATCACCCGTTTTAAAGTATTTGGTGGTGGAAGATATCGTTGTATTGGCAGCTTTCTTTATTTTATTGATTATGTTTCTTAGTCCTCTGCGTAAATCGTTGAAAACATTGTTTCTATTTTTTGTGATTATGATTGTTGGGGTCACCATCGTCAGTAAGCAATTTATGGTTGAACAACAAAATATTGTTTATGAAGACTTTAGAAATGATTTGAAAAGCACACAGTATGATTGGGTGATTATGCCTCTCGTACCCTATGCGCCACAAGATTACCTACGTGATGTTCGAAGCTTGCCCTTAGAAGCACCCTTAAAAAATGAAAGCCACCCACATTGGATGGGAACTGAGGAAAACGGTGGCGATGTGTTTAGCCGAATGATTCATGCTTCACGAATAGCGTTAGGAATTGGATTTCTGGCAACAGGTATTGCGATGTTTATTGGTGTCATTCTTGGTGGTTTGATGGGGTATTTTTCTGGTGTTGTTGATATGTTGGGAATGCGCTTGGTTGAAATATTTGAAGCAATACCCACGCTGTTTTTATTACTGACCTTTGTCGCTTTTTTTGGGCGAAGTATTTACATCATGATGATCATTATCGGTTTAACCAGTTGGTCTGGCTATGCACGTTATATACGCGCTGAGTTTTTGCGCTTACGAAAACAAGATTTTGTACAAGCCACTGTAGCGAGTGGTTTGCCCTTGCGTTCTATATTATTTCGACATATGTTACCCAATGGAATAGCCCCTTTGTTAGTGGCGGCAAGCTTTGGTGTGGCATCAGCTATTTTGGCAGAAGCAACGCTTAGTTTCTTAGGTTTAGGTCCTGTAGGAGCACCTTCTTGGGGGCAGATGCTTAATCAATCAGTTCAATCTTCAACCTTTAATTGGTGGATGGCCGTTTTTCCAGGTGGTGCAATTTTTCTGACTGTATTTGCTTATAACCTAATGGGAGAAGCCTTACGTGATGCGATTGATCCACAAATGAATAAAAAAGCTGGGGTTGCTGGATGAGCCAGAAAACATCAGTAGGCAATGAGCATTTAGTAAAAATAGAAAACTTAAAGACATGGCTTGATACGGATAATGAAACGGTCAAGGCAGTTGACGGGGTTAGTTTTAATATTGAAAAGGGTGAAACCTTTTGTCTCGTGGGAGAATCAGGCAGTGGTAAGTCCATTCTTGCGCTCTCTATCATTCAATTACTACCTGCAAGAATCAGTAGTCACCCAGAGGGAAAAATTCTTTTTGATTGGCGTAAACAGACCGGTCTTGGAGATCTAGGGAAGACCAGTGAAGCCGTCTATCAACAGGTCGATATGTTAGAACTTGATGAGTCACAACTCTGTAATATTCGTGGCTCACGCATCGCAATGATATTTCAAGAACCAATGACATCGTTAAATCCTGTTGATAGTGTTGGTGAGCAGATTATGGAGGCTTTGTTGCTGCATCATCCAGAGATGTCAGATGATTCTGCCCGTGATCGAGCTTTAAAAGCAATGCACGAAGTGCAGATTAAAGATGCTGAAACACGTTTCGATAATTACCCACATGAACTATCAGGTGGTCAACGTCAGCGTATTATGATTGCCATGGCACTCGCCTGTGAGCCTGACTTATTGATTGCAGATGAACCAACAACTGCGTTGGATGTAACGGTTCAAGCTGAGGTGCTTAAGTTAATAAAAGAACTTCAAGAACGTAAGAAAATGAGTGTTCTCTTTATTACACACGACTTTGGTGTGGTTTCACAAATAGCCGATAAAGTAGGTGTTATGAAGCAGGGCAAGCTTGTTGAGGTGGGTGAAACCAGTCAAGTGCTTCAGAAACCACAACATGATTATAGTAAGAAGCTATTAGCAGCAGTTCCTGAGAATTTACCAAGACGTAAGAAAGAAAACAATGGTGCGCTTGTAAACAAAGCATTAATTGAAGTACGTGATCTCAATGTTTATTTTCCTATTCGAAAAGGTGTCTTACAACGGGTGGTAGATCATGTACGTGCGGTGGATGGTGTTTCCGTTGATATAAACCAAGGGAAAATAGTGGCTTTAGTAGGCGAGTCAGGCAGTGGTAAAACCACGTTTGGACGGGCAATATTACAGCTTCTACAACCAACGGCAGGTAGTGTCAAATTATCGGGTCATGAATTGGTTGGTTTAACTAACAAAGAACTACAGCCTTGGCGTAAGAAAATGCAAATTGCATTTCAAGATCCACAGTCATCATTAAATCCCCGTCTTCTTATTGCTAAAACAATCACCGAACCAATGCAAGTTCATGGAATTGGGGGTAGTGATGAAGAACGTATAGAGCTTGCAAGTCAGGTTATGGAAGCCGTGCAGCTTAAGCGTGAATTTTTATGGCGTTATCCACATGAGTTTTCTGGAGGGCAGCGACAACGTATTGGATTAGCTCGTGCTTTAGCATTGAATCCAGAATTTATTGTCTGTGATGAAATCACCAGTGCTTTGGATGTTTCTGTACAAGCAGAAGTATTACAGCTACTTCAAGAAATACGTAAACAACGTGATCTAACGCTCTTATTTATTACACACAATATCGCTGTTGTGGAATATCTGAGTGATGAAACTATCGTACTTAAAAATGGTAAAGTAGTTGAGCAAGGACTAACTGATGATGTTTGTGGAAATCCACAAAATGCCTATACTCAAAAACTGTTAGCAGCCGTTCCGCGATTAAATTTTTAGTGCCTAGCATGTTGATAAAACTACTCTTAACCGGTGGCACCATTGATAAAAGCTACAATGAATCAAATGGTGAGTTAGATTTTAGTGAAACTCATATTAGTAAAATTCTAAATATTGGGCGTAATCGTACTGCTATAAAGATTGAGCAGGTTATGCTGAAAGATAGCCTTGATATGGATGATGGTGATAGAGAGTTGATAGTAAGTGCATGTAAAAATACTTCCCAAAATAAAATTCTTATCACGCATGGTACGGATACAATGGTAGAAACAGCCAAGCTTATAGCCAAACAAAAAATAGCTAAAACAGTTGTTCTGACAGGCGCAATGATTCCTTTTGTATTTAAACATACTGATGCCGTTTTTAATTTAGGCTTTGCATTAGCTTCTGTTCAAACCTTGCCTCATGGTGTTTATATTGCTATGAATGGTCAAGTTTTTGAATGGGATAAAGTCACAAAAAATTTAAACTTAGGGCAGTTCGAAAAAAAATAAGCGAATTATATTATGAAACTGGTTAGTTGGAATTTAAATGGATTAGAAGATCATAATCTTGATATGCGAACAGAAGCGGCAATGTTTGAAATACTATTAGGTGCTCCTATAGAAGCTGCTATGACTGAAGGATTTAAACCTGATTCACCTGATATTGTTGTTTTGCAAGAGGTAGTTAAACGGACTTATCATGCGCATATTGTGCCTCACTTAAAAGCGGCTGGTTTTACTATCTATCCTGATAAGCCCTCAGAGCGATCTTATTTTGAATTGGTTGCAGTACGTAACAAAATAATCGAGTCTAATTATACTCCTTTTGAATATAGTGATCAGGGCAGGGGACTAACTCAAATAAAAATAGATGGATTAACCATAATGACAGCACATATGGAGAGTATGAAACCCGGTGCATCTATGCGGGTGGATCAAGCACAAAGTGTATTAGATAAAATGGCAAAGAATAATCCTTGTATATTCGCGGGTGATACAAATTTGCGAAAATCAGAATGGTTGAGTTTAAAGCATGCTGAGGTTAAAGATGCTTGGATAAGTGTAAATTCCCCAAAAGAACATCGGACTACTTGGCAACAAGAAAAATACAAAAGTCGGTATGATCGAGTGTGGACTCAAAATATAAATATCAAGAGCTTTAAAACCATCGGAAAAGGTCAGGTTGCACTCATCAATGAGCGTGCTTCAGATCATTATGGAGTGCGCGTAGAGTTTGATATTTAGATTCTATTTATACTTGCGTTTACGCTTTTTTCTGAATTTATGAAAGAGTAATACTGAACCAATAAGAACAACAAAAATCACTAAGAAAAAGACAGCAAAGAGAACTTCTTTGCTCCATCCTGTGAGATCCAATAAATACTGAAAGTCATCTACACATTTGGCTTTACAGCCTTTTCCACCATAAAGTAGAAAATGGATTCCTAATTGTAAACTCAATCTCGGTACATTATACCAACAAAGTAGCTATCATGTTTCTTCTGAATAGTTGCAATAGTCTTTTTGTTGAAATGGTTAGCAAGGAATGCGCCTGCGAATGAGCCTAAGACATCAGCTGCCATATCCTCGCCGCTAAATTCATTATCACTGAGTTCTTTAAATAAGCCTGGAACAGAGCCAAGAATTGTCGCATAGGCAATGCGTTTAGAATCTGAGTCTACTTTATTGTGTAACATATTCTCAGCAACAAAACCTAAGCCTGTTGAAATTCCAAAATGCAACCCTAAATTGTCTTCTGCATAAGCTGAAGAAGAGTAAAAACTAAATAAAGCACAACATAAAACTAACTTCTTCATTTATTATTCCTAATAAAAACAGGTATATATGTTTTATATCATAAATATGCAGTTAGTTTTTGGAATTCTTTGTGAAAAGGTTTAATATGATTAAAAATTAATCTCAAGAGAAAAAATATAATGAAGAAAGTTGCATTGTTAGTTACCACATTATTTCTAAGTTCCTGTTCAACGATGAGTACAGAGGAATGTAAAACAGTAAATTGGAAAGATAAAGGATTTGAAGATGCTACTAAAGGTAATCCCATCCATTTATCTAAACATAGAAAAGCCTGTGCAGAGGCGCATGTTACACCCAATAGACCACTTTATATGGCTGGTTATAATGCTGGAGCAAGACAGTTTTGTAATTATGAAAGTGGAATTAGGTTTGGTAAAACAGGAAGGTCAACAAGTAATATTTGTAATGGTCCGGGTCAGAGGCAGAAGTTTATTCGAGGTTATCAAAAGGGCAAACAAATCTATGATCTGAATATTCAGATTTCAAGTAAAGAGAGTGAGCTTTATAGCTTAGATAAAAAAATAAAAAAAGCACGTAAAAAGTCTAATGCTACAGAAGTTGACCATCTTTATCGAGAGAAGGAATTAATCAATAGTTTAATTTCCTCGTTAAGAAGAGAAATAATAAGAATAGAGCAGTAATCAAGAATATTTCAATTATGTAAAAACAGGGGGGTGCCATTGAGCACCTCAGATAAACTATAGGTTAGGCGGGCATTTTTGGATGTGATGTAGAGTCAAAGACTTATTTTATATTCGTTTTTCTATCTGGGAATTTGGGTATAAATAAACGTCCCTAAACTCTCTTCATCTATCTCTATTTTGTCAATTTTTATATAAGCTACGCCTTCATCTACAGAAATGGCGGCTTGTTTAACGCCTTTGATAGCAAGCAGCTGTGCCGTTGATTCTCTTGTATTTTCCAAGTATTTATCTTTGAGTTTGATCACTTGGCTTTTAAAAAAGTCTGGTTTTGGCAGACTAATAGCAACGATTAATAATAAAGACGCAACAATCACGCCAAAAATAAATATGCCTGTTGTGCCCCAATATTGTAGCGCTAAGCCACCAAATGTTCCGCCAATAAAACTACCAAAAAATTGAGCGCTTGAATAAACACCCATAGCCGTTCCTTTGGTATTTACATCAGAATACTTTGCGACTAGAGAGGGTTGAACAGCTTCTAAAAAATTAAATCCAATAAAAAATAACAAGAAAGAGAACATCAGCCAGAAAAAATTATACTGGCTAAATCCCATTAAGCCTTGAGAGATAATCAATAAACCCACGGCAAGAATAAAGACGATTTTAATTTTTCGATACTTTTCTGCGATGATGATCATAGGGAGGGAGAAAATAACGGATACGAATAAGATGGGCAAATAAATATAGGAATGCTCAATAATATTATTAAGCCGCATATTGTCTCTTAGAATCAAGGGCATGGTGATGAATGTTGCGGTCATTAATAAGTGTAATAGAAATACACTGGCATTCATACGCAACAATGTACCTTCTCTAAGTACGGGTTTAATATAGTCAGTAATGATGCCCGCATCACGGTGAATCTTAGTTTTTTTAGGATTAGGGACAATAAATAGTATCAATAAAATACCAATAATTGCCAGCAATGCAGTCGTCCAAAAAACACCTGAAAGACCAGCCCACTGGCTAATAACTGGACCTAAAACCATAGCGAGTGCGAAGGATAAACCTATGCTCATACCGATAAAAGCCATCATCTTTGCCCTGTGGTCTTCTCGGCTTAAATCGGCAGCTAGCGCCATAGTGGTGGCTGCGATAGCACCACTTCCTTGGATGGCACGCGCAATTACAATGATATAAATATCATCCGTTAAGGCAGCTAAAATACTGCCTAATGCAAAAATAATTAGACCGCCAATAATGACAGGCTTTCGTCCAATGCGATCAGATAACATACCTAAGGGAATTTGTAATAAGGCCTGTGTAAGACCATAAATACCAATTGCGAGTCCAATCAGAAAGGGAGTGGCATGATTTAACTCTTCCGCAAAAAAAGGTAGAATGGGTAAAATCATAAATAAACCCAGCATACGCACCGCAAAAACCGCAGATAAAGATAAAGCTGTGCGTATTTCAAGTTTATTCATTGATATTAGAGTTGCCAAAATGAGATCAAGACGGCGATAATAGCAGATTATTACTGAGAGACATCAGCATAACTCAGATGATGAGTAAAAATGGCTAAAACCTTTCTGATTTTCGTTGTGAATCTTGCCAATAGCGCGCTATAAGCTGCAATTCAGGCCTCAATCAGAAAGGTTTTATCTCATTTTTCTTTCATCACTGAGTTAAGCTGAGGTCTCTAATAGAGATACCCTTAAATAAACATAGAATAATCATTGTGGATAAAATTTCATTACGTGGTGCGCGCACCCATAACCTAAAAAATATTGATCTTGATTTGCCTCGTGACAAGCTAATTGTTATTACAGGTTTATCGGGTTCAGGAAAGTCATCTTTAGCCTTTGATACCATTTTTGCTGAGGGTCAGCGACGTTATGTCGAGTCACTTTCAGCTTATGCGCGTCAGTTTTTATCAATGATGGAAAAGCCTGACCTTGATCATATTGAAGGTCTATCTCCTGCTATTTCCATAGAACAAAAAACGACCTCACATAATCCACGCTCAACCGTAGGGACAATTACAGAAATCTATGATTACCTGCGACTATTATATGCAAGAGCCGGGGAGCCACGTTGTCCTGAGCACGGCACCGCGTTAGATGCACAGACAGTCAGTGAAATGGTTGATCAGATTATGTCCCTTCCGGAGGGTAGTAAATTGATGATGCTTGCGCCTATTGTGCGTAACCGCAAAGGTGAGCATCTGCAGATGTTTGAAGACTTAAAAAGTCAGGGTTTTTTGCGGGTGCGTATTGATGGTGTTGTTTATGATTTGGATGATGTTCCAGAACTAGAGCTACGTATTAAACACACAGTTGAAGTGGTTGTCGATCGTTTTAAAGTACGTGAAGATTTGCATCAACGACTCGCTGAATCACTAGAAACTACTTTGAGATTAGCTGATGATTTAGCGGTAATTGCATGGATGGATGAAAAAGATGCTAAAGCCAATCAGGAAATCCTATTTTCTGCAAACTATGCCTGTAAATTATGTGGTTATTCACTTCAAGAATTAGAACCAAGATTATTTTCTTTTAATAGCCCCAGTGGCGCTTGTGAGACCTGTGATGGTCTTGGTATTCAACAAATTTTCGATGTTGAGCAGGTGGTCACAAAGCCACAGCTTAGTTTGGCGGATGGCGCAATTCGTAGTTGGGATAAGCGCAACACCTATTATTTTCAAATGATTACTTCACTGGCTGATCATTTTGATTTTGATGTTGAAACACCTTTTCAGGACTTACCTAAAAAAATTCAAAAAATGCTGTTGTATGGTAGTGGTCGTACCAAAGTAGATTTTGTCTATGAAGGTAAAAAAGGTCAGACATTTAATCGCACCCATGCTTTTGAGGGCATTATTCATAATTTAGAGCGTCGTTATAAAGACACAGATTCAAATGCGGTTCGTGAAGAGCTGGTTAAATATATGTCTGTTAGCTCGTGTTCAGATTGTAGTGGTTTAAGACTAAAAGAATCTGCACGGCATGTTTTTATTGAGGAGCATAACCTTCCTCAAATTACAGATAAGGCAATTGGAGAATGTTTTAAATTCTTTGATGAAATAAAGCTAACGGGAAGACAGGGAGAAATAGCCGATAAAATTATTCGTGAAATTAAGCTACGTTTAGAGTTTTTAGTCAATGTGGGCTTGGATTATTTAACCTTAAGTCGCAGCTCCGAAACCTTATCAGGTGGAGAGGCGCAGCGGATTCGTTTAGCTTCCCAAATCGGTGCAGGATTGGTTGGCGTGATGTATGTTCTGGATGAGCCATCGATTGGTTTACATCAACGTGATAATGATAGATTGCTTAAAACGCTTAGGCATTTACGTGACTTAGGAAATACCGTAATTGTTGTTGAGCATGACGAAGATGCGATTCGCTGTGCTGATTATGTTGTCGATATAGGGCCAGGTGCAGGTGAGCATGGGGGCGAAATTGTTGCCGAAGGCAGTCCTGATGATATTGCCAATAGTAAAGATTCCATGACGGGACACTTTTTATCAGGTAAAAGAAAAATAGAAATCCCGAAGAAACGTGTCAAAGTAGATAAGAAAAAAATGCTTAAACTCAAAGGTGCAACGGGCAATAATTTACAATCGGTGAATGCAGAAATCCCTGTTGGATTGATGACCTGTATTACAGGTGTTTCTGGTTCAGGCAAATCAACATTAATTAATAGTACGCTATATCCTAATATCGCGCATTTTTTGCATAACAGCTCAATGCGTAAATCACCCGTTGAAAAAATCGAAGGTTTGGAGTTTTTTGACAAGGTAGTCGATGTCAATCAAAGCCCTATAGGGCGTACACCGCGTTCAAATCCAGCGACTTATACCGGTGTTTTTACGCCGATTCGAGAGCTATTTGCAGCAACTCGAGAAGCTCGCTCACGAGGGTATTTACCCGGTCGATTTAGTTTTAATGTAAAAGGTGGGCGTTGTGAAGCCTGTCGTGGTGATGGTGTGACTAAGGTTGAAATGCATTTCTTGCCTGATGTTTATGTAACCTGTGATGTCTGTGATGGTAAGCGCTACAATCGTGAAACACTGAATGTAAATTATAAAGGTAAGAATATATATGAAGTGTTGAATATGACCGTTGAAGAGTCATTGGAATTCTTTCAAGCAATTCCTGGCATTAAGCAGAAACTACAGACATTGATGGATGTGGGTTTGTCTTACATAACACTGGGGCAAAATGCCACAACCATATCAGGGGGTGAGGCGCAACGCGTTAAGTTGGCGAAGGAATTATCAAAACGTAGCACGGGTAAAACTATTTATATTTTGGATGAGCCTACAACGGGTTTGCACTTCCATGATGTTGATGTGTTATTACAGGTACTGCATCGACTGCGAGATGAAGGCAATACGATTATAGTTATCGAACATAATTTAGATGTAATTAAAACGGCTGATTGGATTATTGATCTTGGTCCTGAAGGTGGTAGTGGTGGCGGGCGAGTAATTGCAACGGGCACGCCTGAAACGGTAGCTAAAACTAAAGGGTCATTTACGGGCGAGTATTTGAAAGGGCTTTTATGAAATATTCACTAACATTGTGTTATATTGGATCCCAGATTAATTCAGTATAATTACAATTATCAAAAAAAAGGGGGGGTGCCATATGCACTTACATGGGGGTTTTTACTTAAGGTTTTTAGCACTGTTCATCCTCTTTTCATCCGAGTTAATGGCAAGCCCTGCTGCCGATAATATAATCATTTCTGAAGTCCAATATGATCCCGCTACACCTTTGGGTCATACCTCTACTGAAGTTGAAAATGAAGCCGAATGGTTTGAGTTATTCAATCCAACATCAACTCCCGTTGATATTGGCAATTGGACAATTAAAGAAGGTAGTACGCCTATCTATACCTTTCCTAATCCCACTGTAATTGCCGCTGGTGATTATTTATTAGTCACTAACCGCAGTGACCGATTTAATTTAAATTATCCTCTTATTACACCAGATTTAGAAATGCAGCCTGGTGGGAGTGGGTTGTTGAAATTAAACAATGGTGGAGATCAGCTGACACTTAAAAATGATGTTGGTGCCACCGTAGATTTTGTAGCGTGGGAAGGTTTTGTGGCGACATGGAATGCCCAACAGGCTGGCAACGGAGAAACGATCTGCCGTATTCTAAATACAGATACGGACACAGGCATAGATTGGGGTACATGCGCTGCAACACCAGGCACAGGTCCAGGGTTTACACTGAGTAAATTCACTAGCTCAATTGATGAAGGAAGTAGTGATACATTTACCGTGGTGTTGGATACTCAACCAGCGAATACGGTTGTGATTAATATTACCTCAAATGATATAGGCGCGGTCACTACTTCAAGCACGAGCCTGACTTTTACTAATGCCGACTGGGATACTCCTCAAGTCATTACTATTAATGGTATTGAAGATAGTGATTTGTTTGATGAAAGTGTGACCATAACAGCTTCGATTGATGCCGCATTAAGCGATGATGACTTTGATGGTTTAATTGATCAGACGGTTAGTGTGTCAATAGCAGATAACGATGAAGCGCAGATTTCTATTAATGATGTAACACATATTGAAGCTGATAGCGGTACTACAGACTATATTTTTACTATAAGCATTGATCAGATTAGCCCCGATGATATCAGTGTTGATTATATTAACAATAATATAAGCGCAACCGCTGCAGATAATGATTTTAATCCCATCACCACGACTACGGCAACTATCTTAGCAGGCTCCACAAGCGCTAGAATCCTCGTCCAGTCATTGGGTGATGTACAGGTTGAAAGTGATGAAAGCTTTAGTGTTGATTTAAGTAATCCTGTAGCTGCTTCTATCCTTGATGCTCAAGGTATAGCGACTATCAGTAATGATGATTCTACACAGATATCTATCAATGATATCAGTGAGAATGAAAGTGACAGTGGCAATGTGAGTTATATATTTACCATTAGTATTAATAACCCTAGCGATACAGATATTACGGTGGATTATGCAACGGCTGATGGCTCTTTACTCGCTGATGGCTCTGCAACGGCTGTGGATAATGACTATATAACTATACCTATAACGCAGGCTATTATTACGGCAGGGTCATTAAGCACGCAAGTTGTGGTACAGGTTATTGGGGATAATACGGTTGAGGAAAATGAGCGTTTTTTCGTCAATCTTAGTAACTCTTCAGGAGCAGGTTTCTTCAATAATCAAGGGATTGGAACGATCGTTAATGATGATCAGGCACAGCTCTCGATTGATGATGTAACTCATAATGAGGGTGATAGCGGTAATACCAGTTATACTTTTACCATCAGTATTGATAATCCTAGCAATACTGATATTACGGTGGACTATGAAACGGCAGATGGCTCTTTACCCGCTGATGACTCTGCGACCACTGCAGATAGTGACTACATTGGCATAGTGCCAACACAGGCAACTATAAGTGCAGGGGAGACGAGCACGACGATTATTATTCAAACTATTGGCGATACACAGGTTGAGAATAATGAACGATTTTTTATTAATTTAAGTAATTCTGTAGGTGCAACGATAATTGATGCACAGGGTATTGCTAGCATTAGCAATGATGATGCAGCAGGTTTTTCCATTAGCCCCACTACTGTTGATCTTAATGAAGGAGAAACAGCAACGTTCAGTCTGGTATTAACGGCACAGCCGATTAATGATGTTGTTATTGATCTTAATTCTGCAGATACTGGCGCTGCTAATATTTCAACTAGTAGCATAAGCTTTGACAATAGTAACTGGAATATTCCACAACAAGTCACTATAACAGCTATAGAAGATGCAGATCTTGATAATGAAAATACCATTATTACGGCATCTATAAATGATGCTAGCAGTGATGATCTATTTGACTCGCTGGCAAATCAAACGGTAAATGTAAACATTAGCGATGATGACGTTGATACCGACGGTGATGGCGTAGCTGATGAAAATGATCTGGACAAAGATAACGACGGGAATCCAGATAGTACAGACCCCAATCCTTTAACCGTGCAGGTCAGTGATAATTTTATTGAGATTATTGGGGTGACTGATGAAGCTTCAGTTACTTTAGATATTTTAAGTAATGATGATTTTATTCCTAGTGCAGATATTTCAATTATTGATACAGGCAATGGTACAGCTTTAGGCGAAGTAAGCTTTGATCCTGTAACAGGTGATATGACTTACACAGCAGCTGCGACGGAGAAGGGCAGTACCATTACGGTAGAATATCAAGTTTGTAATACTGCCGTTACACCTGAAGTATGTGGGATAGCAACGGTGACTATAACAATTGTTGCATTGCCAATATTGCCTCCAAGTACAATACCTACTTTGTCAGATTGGATGTTATTCGTGTTATCCATATTATTACTTTCTATTGGGATACGAAATAAACCGAACTCTCAAAGTAAAAATAAAATGTAAAATAATGATTTAATAAAGAGACCTTTGCACAGAGATACTGAGAAAAAGGTAGGGTGGGTTCAAGCTGTTTTATGCGCTATATTTTCTCCTGAAAAGGTCTTTAAAAGCCTTTTAATATAGGCAAAGTGTGAAAAAAGGGTGGGGTGCCATCCCTATTATATGGGTATATGGCACCCCCCGTGTTTTTACAAGATTGACGCTTGAGATGCTGAAAAGTACTCTATTGAAAAACCTATAAATCTAGTTTGTAGCTGTCCTAAAAGCACAACCCATCCCCTTAATCCACCGCCGCGAAGTCTGTTCAGCTAGTGCTCTAAGTTGATCAATACTCCCCGCCACCGTTGGAAACTGCCGTTCAAAATAACGCACATGATTCAACTAATCATGCACATCAATATTCAAGCGAAACAGTGTGAAAAAGGGTGGGGTGCCATCCCTATTATATTTCACTCGAAACCCTATCTTAATCTTAACCACAAAGAAAAAGTTCAGTCGACGCACACAGTGACTAACGCAGTGGTAGTGCAGTGGTAGTTAAGGGGAAGAATTATATTTGCCTTAGATTACAACTAGAGGCTAAGGCAATGATTGACAGCGTACACTAGCAACAAAACCAGCATTAACGTTGAAATCTATTGCAGCTGGTCCTTGAATTAAATCCACCATTATTGCAAGTCTGTTAAAGGTGTCTATGTTTAACCAGAAGGGGTCATCATATTTTACTTTAATTCCAAGGTTACCTATTATTGCACCTGGGAAACCAGTTACTATCCAGTTGTCACGCCCTTCTAATTCTAAATCTTCACAGTAATCTTCTGCTTGATCATAACTTAACAATGATCCAGCCTCGTCAGTATACCAAGCACTGTTAGTTTTAATAATTGAAAAATCTTCATAGAAAGTATTTGTACCCAAGGTGATTGTTTCAGGGAAACCTGAATAATTTTCAGTTTGCAAACATTTAACTGGTGTAGTTATGGTATTACCACTGGCTGTTAAAATTTCAGCCCAAAAACAGGTCTCAGTAAAAGACTCTTTAGGATAAGGTAAAAATCTGGTTATATCACTAGCATCAATAGTATCAATATCCTCAGTAGCTATAAAATTATCGCTAGCTATGAAAGAATCTCTTTCATAGTCAAACCCTAAATCTGCATTTGTCCTGCCTTTAATGGTTATATGATGATCTAAAGAGTTTGGACTTTGAAGATAGAAGGGATTAATTTTTATCTTTGCTATATGGGTTGAACTTTCGTTTCCTGCTCTCATGGGACTCCAGAACCACCATGAGAAATGAGGTACATTACCTATTGCTGATAGCCCGGTTGGCGAACTGGGATCGGATATTACTGTTGCGAATCCCTCTTGTTCCCAAGCACCGATTGATTCATTTAGAGAATACAGTAATACTCTATCATTCTCCTGTAAGGTACTTCCATCAGCTTTTGCAATATTTGTCAGAGGCATAGTTACTCTGGGTATCGTACTCATTCTATCTAGATGGATTACTTCACCCAAAGAATTGTTAAATGAGAAATTTGCGATAGCCAGGAAGTCTACATTACTGGGCTTTGCTGGTATTGCATCTATGCCTGTCTGTGTGGAGGTGTCTAATGTTGCCACCTTAAGTTCCAGTGTGCCATCACCACCAAAATCTTTTGGATTAAAAGGAGAGCTTACTTGTAGCTCTATTGTTAATCCTGAAGGACCAGTTGCGGTAAACGGTTGTGAATAATCAAATATCTGACCATCTTCCTCAAGCACCACCATAGTAATATCTAACAGATAGATTGGTGAATTTATACTGGGCAATCGAATAGCCTGTGTGGAAAATCCTTCTGCATCAATAACGAGTACATAATTATTATCTACAGTAAGTTCCAATGAATAAGTGCTGTCGGGATTACTTTCGTTAGTTTGAAGAAGTATATTGCTCTCGAAAACCTTTATTGTTGCGCTTCCGATAGGTGAACCGTCAGTAGATGTTATTGAGCCACTAATTCTTAGTGAGTCTGTATTAGGCTCGTTAATTAGCACGGTTCCAATAATATCAATTGCTGCAATAAATTCATTATTACCCGCCTGAGATGCAGTAATATCACATCTGCCCGCCGACAGAATAGTTACTGTACTACCACTAACAGTACAAGTTGTGGGAGTACTTGAGCTAAAGCTAACCACCAGTTCTGATGTGGCTAGAGCACTGATTGCAAAAGGTGCATCACCGACTGTTTTTGTTGCAGGAAGATTAAAGTTAATGGTTTGATCCAGCTTTTCGACTTCAGCTTCTTCAACCACAATCGTTTTAATGACATCAGGCGCTGGGTTAAATAATTCATTACCGGGTTGTGTGGCTATAACACTACAGTTGCCTGCTACTGTGGTGACGACGATCAAGTTATTATTGCTATCGAGGGTACAAATCGCAGGTGTGTTTGAGCTTAAAATTACCGTTAATCCTGACGTAGAGCTAGCAGTTAACTGGCTTGGCTCTTGTCCTATGGTCACAGATGCGGGTGGATTAAAGCTAATAAACTGATCATCTAGAGGAACGATATCCTCTTCTTCAATGATAATATTTTTGCTCACATCACCCGCAGGGTTAAAGGCATCATCACCTGATTGCGAAGCAGTAATTGAACAAATACCTGTAGTAACAATCGTTACGGTACTTCCATCGAGTGTACAGACCGCTGGGGTTGTTGCGTTGAAGCTCACCACTAATCCAGAGGTAGCACTAGCACTGATATCAAAAGGTTCACTATCAACGGTTTTAATTGCTGGTGGGTTAAAGCTAATGAATTGATCATCCTTAACCACTTCGCCTTGTTCAATCACAATGGTTTTTGTAACAGAAGGGGCTGGGTTATAGAGGCTATTACCCGATTGCGATGCGTTAATTGTACAGTTACCTGCCGATAGGATCATGACGGTATTACCATTCAACGTACAAACCGCAGGTGTTGTTGAGCTAAAGCTAACCGCTAACGCAGAGCTTGCACTGGCACTGATTGCAAAAGGTGCATCATCGGTTGTTTTTGTTGCGGGAGGATTAAAGCTAATGGTCTGATCTGCTTTTTCATTACCACCCGTTGAGCCATCATTAGAGACAGCGGCAATAGAGGCGCTATCAAGCACACGGTCATATAATCTAACGTCATCTATACGTCCTTTAAAGTGACGACTGCCGCGCATAGAGCCAATGTGGAAACCACTACCTCGGCTATAAGTGATAGAACCTGCGA
>JAZGEM010000043.1:0-2302 GCA_036478745.1 Cocleimonas sp. | reverse complement strand
AAGTCGAAAGAGGGTTCGTCAATGAGGTAAATGACAAGATGGAAAAGGAGAGGAAAATCCCTGCAACTTATGAGTCAGTTTTATTAGGCATTACTAAAGCCTCTCTTGCGACAGAGTCATTTATTTCAGCTGCATCATTTCAAGAAACTACACGTGTTTTAACAGATGCAGCAGTTAGAGGAATAAGCGATGGTCTAAATGGATTGAAAGAAAATGTCATTGTGGGTCGATTGATACCTGCAGGAACGGGCTTGGCATATCATGAGCAGCGAAGAAAGAAACACTTGAATAAAGCAATTAAAAATTCTTCTTCGGAAACCGTTGTTGTAGATACGGATGAAGTTGAAGAGGCGCTTAAGCAAGCGTTAAATACAGAATAAATATAAAAAATATTGACCTGTTCTACATAATAAGTGTATTATATACGGCTAACGTAAGTTAAGTGCTTGAGTCAAGTAAGAGCCTAATTGTGGTGAAGCTTGTTGTCTCGGTATCTGACATTTAAAATTGTAATTGGAGTAAATTAAGATATGGCAACGATCAACCAGTTGGTTCGTAAGCCTCGTGCTAAAAAAATTGATAAAAGCAATGTTCCAGCATTGAAGGCGTGCCCTCAAAGACGTGGAGTTTGTACTCGTGTTTATACTACAACACCCAAAAAGCCAAATTCAGCAATGCGTAAAGTTGCGAGAGTTAGGTTGACTAGTGGCTATGAGGTGAGTAGTTATATAGGTGGAGAGGGTCATAACCTACAGGAACACTCTGTCGTATTAATTAGAGGCGGGCGTGTGAAGGATTTGCCCGGTGTTCGTTATCACGTTGTTCGTGGAAGTCTTGATACTTCTGGAGTTGATGGAAGAAAAGCAGGGCGCTCGAAATATGGTGCTAAAAAACCTAAGTCTTAAGAGGTAGTAATAAATGTCAAGAAGAAGAGCGGCAACAAAACGAAGCGTGATACCTGATCCTAGATTTGGTAGCGAAATGTTGACTAAATTTATGAATCTTTTGATGGTAAATGGAAAAAAATCAGTTGCAGAAAAGATTGTATATAGTGCGTTAGATGAGATAAGCTCAAAAGGTCATGAGGAACCTTTAGAGGTGTTGTCAAAGGCATTAGAAAATGTTCAGCCGAGAGTAGAGGTTAAATCGCGCCGAGTAGGTGGTGCAACCTATCAGGTGCCAGTTGAAGTTAGGCCAGCAAGAAGAACTGCACTTGCTATGCGTTGGTTGATAGAGGCAGCTCGTAAAAGGAATGATAGAACAATGGCAAAAAAACTAGCGGGTGAATTGCTGGATGCATTTGAAGGTCGTGGTGCGGCAAATAAAAAGCGTGAAGATGTGCATAAGATGGCTGATGCGAATAAAGCTTTTTCTCATTATCGTTGGTAACTAAAGCATTGAATTGAAGGTTTAGTTGTGGCACGGAAAACACCTATAGATCGATATAGAAATATAGGGATTATGGCTCATATAGATGCTGGAAAAACAACTACAACTGAAAGGATTTTGTACTATACGGGCGTATCACATAAAATTGGTGAAGTTCATGATGGTGCGGCTACAATGGATTGGATGGAGCAAGAGCAAGAAAGAGGGATTACAATAACATCTGCAGCGACTACGTGTTTCTGGAGTGGAATGGATAAGCAATTTCCACAGCACCGTATCAATATTATTGATACGCCAGGTCATGTTGACTTTACAATAGAAGTAGAAAGGTCGTTGCGTGTTTTAGATGGGGCGTGCGCAGTTTTTTGTGCGGTAGGTGGAGTTGAACCACAATCTGAAACAGTATGGAGGCAGGCAGATAAGTATCGTGTTCCAAGAATAGTGTTTGTGAACAAAATGGATCGCTCGGGAGCAGATTTTTTTCGAGTTGTTGATCAAATATCGATTCGATTGGGAGCAAATCCTGTTTTAATGCAAATACCCATAGGGATTGAAGATAGTTTTGAAGGGGTTGTTGATCTCTTGACGATGAAAGCTATTTATTGGGAAGAAAAGAATATGGGAATGGCTTTTAAGGAAAAAGCAATACCAGAAAATTTGGTTGCTCTGGCAGAGGAATGGCGAGAGAAAATGGTTGAAGTGGCAGCGGATGCAAATGATGAGCTCATGGAAAAATACCTAGAGGAAGGTGTTTTAACAGATTTAGAAATACAAGTCGGCATTAGGGAGCAAGTGCTACACAATAAGGTGGTGCCGGCATATTGTGGTTCAGCCTTTAAGAATAAAGGCGTTCAAGCTTTGCTGGATGCTGTTATTGAGTATTTGCCTGCACCTACAGATGTTCCGGCAGTTG
>JAZGEM010000042.1:0-101945 GCA_036478745.1 Cocleimonas sp. | reverse complement strand
GTGGTTGCAGGCATAGCTAGTTTGTTTGATTAGCATTTACACATTAATACATAAGGAGAACTAAAATGTTTGATTTTTTAATTGAAACCATCACAGACTGTGCAACCGAAACATTAGGTTGTGTCATTGAAAACGGAGGAGATATCGTTGAATGTGTCTCAGGCTGTGTTAGTGATCGCCTTGGCGATCTTGTAGACAATATTGATGATCTACTCGACTAACCTCAATCACCACTTACCATAAGGAGAGAACCATGCCAGTAAAACCAGCCCCAACAAAATATACCTGCCAACAATGCGGTTGGCATGATATAGCAATGCCTCAAAGCGATGTACTTAGTATAGATGGAGAAACGTCTAAAAAAATGAAAGTACCTGCAGACTTTTTTTCTTGTTGTCAAGAATGTGGGAGTTCGTTGGTTGCTCAACCAGCAACTTCAAGTGAGATACTCTTGGCTACCATAAAAAGAAAAATGAATTGGTAATACTGTTCTAAAAAAATGACAAACCCACAAACTCCACTGAAGATAGAGCAAGAATCAATCCACTTCAGTCCACGCCTAAAAACGCTCTATCTTATGGAGCATGGATCAACACTAGGAAAAGAATACGAACGCTTCATCATCAAGAAAAATGGCAAGGTCATCAAGCAAATCCCTGCCATCCACGTCGATCAAATTATGGTATTTGGTAACTCACAGCTCACCACACAAGTAATGCAATTCTGTTTACAGACAAGAATCCCCATCTATTTATTATCTGCCAAAGGGAAATACTACGGCATGGTAGATTCATTTAGCACCGAACCCGTGTTATTACATCGCGAACAATTTTTACGTGCAGATGACAAAGCCTTTTGTTTACAACTCGCAAAGCAGTTTATAAAAGGAAAAATTTCAAATAATCGTCTACTACTGCAACGCCTAAGCAGAAATAGAGAAGCCCCAGCTTTTGATCGCGCAATCAAACAACTCAAACACAGTATCAATCAACTCCAAACAGCTACCACGCTTGATCAGTTGAGAGGGTATGAAGGCACAGCAGCCAGAATCAACTTTCAGGCAATAGCAGCAACGGTAGATTCAAGTTGGGGATTTACTCAGCGTGTAAAACAACCACCTACCGATCCTATAAATGCGATGCTCTCCTATGGATATACACTACTGTTTTATAATATATACACCTTTTTACGCGCGCGTGGCTTAAACCCGCATGTGGGTTATCTTCACCCCATGCGAATGGGGCATCCCGCATTGGCATCTGATGTAATGGAAGAATTTAGATCAATCGTGGTAGATGCCGTGGTTTTGAATATTGTGTTTAATAAAAAACTATCACCAGAAGACTTTGAACTACCTGAAAAAGAGGGTGACATTTGCTTACTAAAACCAAAAGCTCGTGGTGTATTTATTCGTTATCTTGAAAAAAAGCTTAATGCAGGTGTAACTCACCCTGTTAGCAATTTAAAACTTGATTACAGGCGATGTATGGAGCACCAAGTTAATCACCTTGCCGCAGTCATTAGGGAAAGAGAAACAATTTATCAGCCAATAATACTGACATAGAGATAAAATGAATAAATTACAGTACACCCCCTACTATTTCGTACTTTTGTAAAAAGTAGGGCTAAATAGCATGAGCAATTTATGGATGGTTGCCTATGATATTAGTGATCATAAAATACGGCGAACGGTAAGTAATCACCTCTTGGATAATGGTTTGCGTGTTCAATACAGTGTATTTGAATGCAGATTAAACAAAAAGCAATTACTGGCATTACGTCAAATACTAAACGAGCTCATAGAAGCTACCGATAAAATTCGCTGGTATCCCTTATGTAATTGGTGTGAGGAAGATGTTTATTGGCAAGGCACAGGTGAGCCAGTAGAGACAGACGAGTATCATTTGTTATGAGTCAGCTCTATGTTATCTGTTTTGATGTTGCTGATAAAAAAAGATTACGTCATGTTGCCATACAGATGGAAAACTTTGGGCAACGTGTACAGTACAGTGTGTTTGAATGTCACCTAGATGAAGGTGAGCTAGAGGAGTTGAAAGCAAGACTTGAAGCAATCATCAATAAAAAAGAAGATCATGTGCGTTATTACGGAATATGTAATAAAGATAAATCTAAAATATTGATTGATGGATCAGGCTCAATTACAAGGGATAATGACTATTATATGGGTTAAAAATAGTATAAAATCAGTGGCTTAAATAGGAACTGCAATTTCTTATATCGGCGCACTAATTATTACCATGTAGCTGCCTGATGAAATTTAGATAAGTTGTTGATTTTATTTAAAACGCACCGAAGATGAAGTGAAAGTTACGCAGTTCTTTGATTTCTAAAGGAAACAACGCATTACTGACACCTACTGACATGGAAATGGGATGATAAAAAACACTCGCGCCGAAAACAGCCTTTTTAAGTCTTTTAAATCAAAGAACTACAGAGGGTGGGGTGCGACTGACCGGACTTTATGAACGGGATGAAAACTGTTTAGTTACTTTCAAACCTACAATATGTGTTGTGGTGCGACTGACCGGACTTTATGAACGGGATGAAAACCCTTAGCGGTAGAGGGCGAGGCTTCGGCTTTTATGGTGCGACTGACCGGACTTTATGAACGGGATGAAAACGCTCTACGTTCTTTTATTCCCGTGCCCTCTACCGGTGCGACTGACCGGACTTTATGAACGGGATGAAAACAAAGCTTGTCCGTACCATTGGGCAGGGTGATTTCAGGTGCGACTGACCGGACTTTATGAACGGGATGAAAACCCATCTTGCTTCACTGCCACTGAACATAATTCTATGGTGCGACTGACCGGACTTTATGAACGACAAGAAGGAATGCTGTTTATTTAAAATAACAAAGAAACTTCTTAAGTAGGAGTTGATAAGTTTGTCGTCACCACCTTTGGAGTTTAACAATCTTCCAAAAATGACGGGGGTGCCATACAGTTTTTATTGCTTAACTAGCTCTCATTATCTACTGATATTTGTTCTTTCAAGTTCAACTATCATACTAAGAGCTTCATCATGGTTATCATCGGCTAGTCCATTAAAGGCTGTATTAATCACCATCTCATAATATTCTGGTAGTGGCTTCTCAAGTATATGATCTAGTCTTAATTGAATCATTCTTATAGCTCCGCCAAAGATTGCAGATGTTGCTACCCATGAATCTGTTTGTATAAACTCTTGTTTGTCTATTCCTTGGTTAATGATTTTACGCATTTTAATAAAGGGTGAAGCATTCCATAATGAAGTTTCGTCGGGTAGGAATTCGGTGTGTTTTGTGTGGAAAACGAAGGCGATAATATTTTGATGTGTTTCTGTATGTTCAAATAACTGTTTTATGATTTCTTTGCATTGCTCGGTGGGGGATTCGATTTCAATAATGATGTCATTGATGAGTTCATCTATCTCGTTGAGAATATGTTTGTAAAGGGCTTTTGCTATACCTTCTTTACCACCAAAGTGGTTGTAGATCGATCCAATACTGACGTCAGCTTGTTTTTGTATTTGATGAATCGAAATGTTGTGATAACCCCGATCAACAAAGAGATCGAGTGCAGCCGTTAGAATTTTACAATCAATAGGCTCAGGACAGGGTACATCACGTTTTAGATAAGGCATAAGTGAATCCTAAGTTAATATATTCCAATATTCATCTAATTTGTCAATCTTAGGCTATGAATTAAGTCTTAACTTAATAGGTTTGATAAAGGTTGTTATCAGTTCATCCCGTATTAAATTTTAATCAATCAAACCGAATTCTCTTTAAAACTTACACATTAAAAAATTGACAAGAATGAACATTCATTCTATTTTAGAATATAGCAGATTTATTAGGTGTTTACTGAAACTAATAAACTAAGAGAGACCTCAGCATAACTCAGGTGATGAGTAAAAATGGTTTCGATCTATCATAGCTAATAGAAATTAACTAAATTACAATTTAAATAAGGGAGAGAGAAGTATATGAAATGTAAAGCAGCCGTTGCGTGGGAAGCTAAAAAACCACTTGAGATTGAAGAAGTTGAAGTGATGGGGCCCAAAGAGGGCGAGGTTTTGTTGAAAGTGATTGCTTCAGGTGTTTGTCATACCGATGCGTTTACACTTTCTGGTGATGATCCAGAGGGGTCTTTTCCCTGTATTTTGGGGCACGAAGGGGGCTGTGAAGTTGTTGAACTTGGTGCTGGGGTAAAAGATTTAAAAGTAGGTGATCACGTTATCCCTTTGTATATTGCCGAGTGTGGTGATTGTGAATACTGTAATTCGACCAAATCAAACCTTTGTCAGACAATTGCAGGAACCATTTGGACAGGTTATATGCCTGATGGAACAAGGCGTTTTTCACAAAAAGGCAAAGATATTTTTCATTATATGGGTTGTTCTACCTTCTCTGAATATACCGTCGTGCCTGAAATCGCTTTGGCAAAAATTAGTAAAGAAGCGCCGTTGGATAAAGCTTGTTTGTTAGGTTGTGGCGTTACCACGGGTATAGGTGCTGTTCTTAATACTGCGAAGGTTGAGGCAGGTTCTACGGTTGCCGTATTTGGACTAGGTGGAATTGGACTCTCTTGTATTCAAGGTGCCGTTATGGCGGGTGCAGAGCGTATTATTGGGATAGATATTAATCCTGATAAATTCGAATTTGCCAAGCAATTAGGCGCAACTGATTTTGTAAATCCAGAAGATATTGATGGTTCCTTTGTTGAGTATATGCAAGATACTTTTAACGGTGGTCCTGATTATTCCTTTGAGTGTATTGGTAATGTTCATGTGATGCGAGATGCACTGGAGTGTACTCATATGGGCTGGGGAGTCTCTACTGTTATTGGTGTGGCTGGTTCTGGACAAGAAATTGCTACTCGCCCATTTAATCTCGTCGTCGGTCGAACATGGATGGGGACTGCATTCGGTGGCGTTAAAGGTCGCACGGAGTTACCGGGGTATGTTGATCGTTATTTAGCGGGTGAAATTGAGTTGGATTCGTTAGTGACGCATACGATGCCACTGGAAGATATTAATCGCGCCTTTGATTTAATGCATTCTGGGGAAAGCATACGTTCTGTTATTGTTTTTTAGCATGACGAAACATAGCGCTAATTGTTAAAAAAAGGGGGGGGTGCCATATCACTTTGTATGGATTATTCCTCCCTGTTTAAATAGGAATCTACATGTCAATTCAAAGAATAGAAAGTATTAAAGAGTTTGGTGGCCTTCTTAACCGCTACACACATGAATCAGATGTATTGGGCTGTGAAATGACGTTCTCAGTCTATCTGCCACCGCAAGCTGAGAAGGGTAATGTACCTGCTTTATGGTGGTTGTCTGGGCTAACTTGTACCGATGATAATGTCAGGACAAAAGCAGGCGCACAGCGTTATGCCGCTGAGCACGGAATCGCATTGGTCTTTCCTGATACCAGCCCGCGTGGTGATGATGTCGCAGATGAAGCTGATCGCTATGACTTGGGTAAAGGAGCAGGGTTTTATGTGAATGCGGTTGAGCAGCCTTGGAAAGATCATTATAAAATGTATGATTATGTGACCAAAGAATTACCCGAATTACTCGAAGCAGATTTACCTTTAATGCCCAATGTGAAATCAATATCTGGACATTCTATGGGAGGACATGGCGCCTTAATTTGTTCCTTGAAAAATCCTCAAATGTACAAATCCGTCTCTGCATTTTCACCGATTTGTAACCCAATCAATGGTGACTGGGGGAAGGGGTGTTTTGGAGCCTACCTTGGTGATGAGACTAAAGCTTGGCAAGCTTACGATGCTACGGCATTGGTTGAAGCAGGTGCGAAGCTCAATGATATTCTGATTGATCAGGGGTTGGCTGATGAATTTTATGATGAAAAACAACTATTGCCAGAGAACTTACAAGAAGCTTGTGATAAAGCAGGGCAGGCTATCAATATAAGAATGCAACTGGGTTATGATCATAGCTATCACTTTATCGCGAGTTTTATTGGTGAGCATATTGCTTATCATGCAAAGCATTTAAAATAATGAAAATGGTTGAAAAGATTTAAATAGTGTCTTTATGAAAAGTGTAACAACGGAGTAACGGTGTTAAAAGTCAACTAACAATCAGGATCCCATTTCTTATTGTTTTTCAGCATGGAATTCAACATTGTAAGCAGTTTTCGCATAGATGACGCTATGAGTGCAACGTTAGGATTTTCCCCCGTGCAATCAATCTATTGTAGAATGCTTTAATGATAGGGTTATGCTGTTTTGAATAAGTAGAATTTTAAAGAGGAAATTGATATGCCATCATTTGATGTAGTTTCAGAAGTTGATATGCATGAGCTACAAAATGCTATTGACCAAGCTAACCGTGAAGTCGGTACTCGTTATGATTTTAAAGGTACGGAGTGTAGTTTTAGCCTGAATGATGAGGAAATTACTTTGAAAGCAGAGGGTGAATTTCAATTAAAGCAAATGCGTGATGTGTTGCGAGCGAAGATGGTTAAGCGAAAAATTGATTCAGGCGCTTTAGATGCTCAAAACCCAGAAGGTTCTTTAAAAAGTACGCGTCAGAAAATTTTATTAAAACAAGGTTTAGATGGTGATGCGGGGCGTAAAGTTACTAAATTAATAAAAGCAGGGAAGTTTAAAGTACAAACGCAAATACAGGGAAATCAAGTGAGAATAACAGGTAAAAAACGTGATGACTTACAAACTGTGATGAGTATGTTGCGGGAAGAGAATATTGGTGTGCCCATTCAATTTACAAACTTTAGAGATTAACTAAACTTTAATAGAAATAATCGCCATACAATAAAACCAATAAAAATCAGAGTGGGAATGAAAGGGTTCTGTAGTTCTAGAGGTAAAGATGAAGTCATAGATCATCACTAACAACCCATAGATTTGTATAAGCAAGAAATCGTGTTCTACCGATTCGGTCAAGGTTTAAAAACGTAGATTTCATTTTATTATTAACACGCTTAATATTGAGGTGTTAGTTATCTCCAAGATAAGTCAGAGTAGCGCCATCAAGCGTTTCATCAATGATTATCTGGCAGGCTAGACGACTGTTAGGAACACGATTAGAAAGTAGGTTGAGTGCGATTGCTTCATCTTTTTCGATGTTATCTTTATGGCTGTTAGTCTGACCATGGATTTCACGATCAACAGATACATGACAAGTGCGACACCATGCTCGCCCAAGGCATTCACCCCAGTCCTCAAAATCATTTTCTAGAATGACTACCATCAAGCTTTGTAGTGGATTATGAGTAGAAAGCTCTATTCTAAAGTGTTCATTCATACTGTTGATGTAATGAACAGTAATCATCAATTACAATTGTGTAAAAACAGGGGGGGTGCCATCCAAATTAATCCTTTCTATCTACCACGTTATATTGTGATTTATTCGGGATAACTTGGCGGATTCCGCCTTTTGGTTGTTCTACATCACCTAAGTAGCGCGGGATGACATGGACATGAAGGTGGAAAACACTTTGTCCCGCAGCGACTCCATTATTGCTGCCAATATTATATCCATCTGGCTTTAATCCTTTTTTCTCTATGATGAGTTTTGCTTTTTGGATGAGTGCTGCAATAGCAATATTTTCATCGGGTGTCAGATCAAACTGTGTTTTCATATGGCGTTTCGGAATGATGATACAGTGACCATCGCTGACAGGGGAGTTATCCTTTATAATCTGAGCATATTTGTTTTCAGCTAGGATTTCTTCATCTTTTGGGTTACAAAAAATACAAGGGTTATTAAGATCAAAAGGTTTTTTTGTCATTGGTTTAAACTTCTTAAATAAGTGACGGGAAATATAGCGAATGGAGCAGCTAAGAGCAATGAGGAAGTTATGAATAAAATCATCAAATTAATATGGTTACTATCAGTAGTGGGAATATTTGCATCACCTGCTCAGGCTCGTGATTCGGCTTATCAAATTATTCAACCGCGTAGTTCGGATGCAGTTGGTTGCTGGATCAATGATTATAAAAAGTATCAACACATTGTTGGTTATTCAAGTCTTGGGCATGTTTTTTTGTATAGCCCTAAGGATTCAGATTACGCTATTTTCTATCCTTTCAAAGCTGCTGCAAAATCGTATGGGAAATTTGAGTCTGTGAGTGCTTTTGAGAAGATAATCTTACAAGAAGCAGGTTTTAATGAAGTTGTTTTAAAACCAGCTCATGTTAAAAATATAGAAACCAAATTAGGTAAACTGTCCAAAGAGCAGGTCTATATTCCAAGCCCTTATCCTTTCTTAGGTGGTGGCGAAAGTGCCGACTCGTATAAGAAAGGGGATATCTGGATAATGCTGGATATTGTTAGTCAAATGAAAGGAGATTGTTAATCTTCAAAAAAAGGCGGGGGTGCCATATTGTTATTTCAGGGTTGATTAAAGAACACCATTGAAACTGATTAGAAGCTCTGTAAGAAAACTATAATAATCTAAGCAGTCAAACGAAGGTCTTGCTCTAAATAAGCCGTAAAATGCGTAGGGGAGAGTGCCTTAGACCAGAGAAAACCTTGACCATAGTTACAGCCTAGTTCTTTGAGGATGTCCCATTCCTTATTGGTTTCAACGCCTTCTGCCACTACTCTAAGTCCTAGTGTGTTTGCCATTTTAATTATGGCGGTCACAATCGCGTAGTTATCTGTTGAGTGTTGCAAGTCTCTAATAAAGGATTGGTCGATTTTTACTAAGTCGACATTAAATTTTGTTAAGTATTCTATATTAGAATAGCCTGTTCCAAAGTCATCAATTGATAGGGTAACGCCCAGCTTTTTAAGCTGTTTTAGTTCATTGAGTACATGGTCGTTATCATGGAAAACAGCATGTTCGGTTAATTCGAGTTCTAGGTATTGTGGATCTAAGTGAGAAGATTTAAGCTCTTTTTTGACAATGTCGAGTAATCCTCCGCGCATAAACTGTGAGGAGGAAATATTGACTGAAATAGACATTTCTTGATAACCCTTATTATGCCATTCCTTACACAATCTACAGGCGTGATGGATAACCCATTCACTGATATTACAAATCAATTCAGTGGATTCAATTAAGGGAATGAATTCTGCAGGAGATATATTATCTTTATTGTTGCCAGTCCAGCGAATTAACGCTTCAGCACTATTCATTTTCCCTGTTGCAATATCAACTTTTGGTTGTAAATAAACCTCTAAACCATCTTGCCTGAGCGCCTCTTTAAGACCATTTACAATAGATATTTTATGCAGTGATTGTTGATACATCTCTTCATCATAGATACAGACATTATTTTTACCTGATTGCTTTGCTTTATACATTGCAATATCGGCTCTTTTTCTTATTTCATTAAAGTTGTAATCTGCTTCTTGTGCAATGGCAACACCAATAGATGCCGTAATGTCTATTAAGTGTGCATCAATATTGACTGGTTTTTCAAGTCGTTTCAAAATGCGTGAAGCCAGTTGCTGGAAATTATAATTTTCAGGTCGACTAAGCATCAAAATAAACTCATCACCACTTAGGCGAGAAACAATATCCCTCTCTTTTACTAGACCATTAATTTGTTGGGATACATGGACTAACAACTTGTCTCCAACGCTATGATTATAAAAGTCATTAACGGTTTTAAAGTTGTCAAGATCAAGGAAAAGAACAGCGACTACCTCGTTTTTATACTTGGCATCATCAAGGAATCTTACGTATCGCTCTTCACAGCAGGTCTTATTGGCTAAACCAGTGAGTGGGTCAAAATTAATGAGTGACTCTATTTGTGAATGGCTTTCGGTTACTTTTTGTATTTCTAGATTTAAGCTTTTAAGTGTGTATCTCATATCAAAACTGGTTTGCCATGCCGTATAGATGGCTGAGCATAACATGATGGTTAAGTCTATTAATTGCCAGTAGCCAAAATTCAGGCTGGCTATCTGACCATTACTGATTGTTATTACACCAAAAGAAACTAGATTGAGTACACAGAATGAGGAAATAGCAAGAAACTGTTTATGGCTTACTATTAAGGAAGCAATTAAGATGAATACTGGCAGTACAAAGGCGTAGTGTGGACTTGTGGTACTCCACATTAAAATACTAGCAGTGATGATATTTACCCATAAGTAAATATTTCTTGCTACTTTCGGATCTGTTTTCTTTCGATAAAGAAATAGGGTTGCCATTAAAAGAAAATCAATCGTTAGTAAAATAGCACCGATGTTATTAGTTGAAACTAGTAACGAATTGATAAGCATAAAGCTAATCAATATAAGTGTCCTAACAATTAACTGTTCTAAGCGACGATTCAGTATGGCTTCGTTTTTATTGAGTACGGTTTTGATAGTCTGATTTATTATTATAATTATTAAGGTTCAATATTACTTGAAATGCTTATGGCTTGCCGTAAAAACAGACTAATGGATCAGTGTCATATGGCATCCCCCCCTTTTTTACACAATTGTAAATCTGATCTTATTACGAACGTATACCAACTCCCTTCTTTAACAGGTAATAAGCATAGGCATAAAGTGCCACGATAAATACGATTAGCAAGGAAAAACTGGCAATTGGGCTGATGTCAGAAACACCGAGTATTCCATAGCGGAACCCATTCACCATGTACAATACGGGGTTCGCGAGTGAGACACTTTGCCAGAAATCCGAGAGCATGTTGATGGAGTAAAAAACACCACCAAGATAGGTTAATGGGGTGAGCACAAAAGTTGGGATGATGGTGATATCATCGAAATTTTTCGCGTAGATGGCGTTGATTAGTCCTGCTATAGAGAAAAGCATTGAGGTTAAAATGACTATGGCAATGGTGATAACAGGGTGTTCAATACTCAGGTTTGAGAAAAATAGTGATACCAATGTAACAATAAGACCCACCATTAATCCGCGCGCCATTCCACCGCCAATATAGCCAATTAATATGATGTGATTAGGTACAGGAGATATGAGCATTTCTTGAATATGCCCGTACATTTTGGCGGTAAAAAAAGTTGAGACAACATTCGAGTATGAGTTGGTAATCACCGACATCATAATCAAACCGGGAATGATGTATTCGATATATTTGAAGCCACCCATATCGCCAATTTGGCTGCCAATGAGATTCCCAAAAATGACAAAATAAAGCACCATGGTAATAGCAGGTGGAACGAGTGTTTGCAGCCAGATACGCAAAAAACGTATGACTTCTTTGCTCAGAATTGTTTTAAGTGCAATCAGTTTTTCTGTATTTTTCATGAGGGGTTCTCCTCATTGTTGTTACCTTTTTCAACAAGTTCCATGAAAAGCTCTTCTAAGCGATTGGTTTTATTGCGCATACTACTAACCCGAATATTATGTTTAGTTAGATTTTCAAAGAGGTAATTTAATGAGCGGGTTTTATCTAATGCCACCTCAATAGTTGATGCATCACGTTGACGGATTTTTAATTCACAATTAACTGGTAACTTTTCGAGAGGCTCTTTTAAATCAAGAACGAAGGTTTCAACCTGTAGGCGAGACAATAACTCCTTCATACTGGTACTCTCGATAACCTTACCCTTATTGATAATGGCAATGTTATTACACATGCTTTCCGCTTCTTCAAGATAATGTGTGGTGAGAATTATGGTGGTGCCAGCCTTATTTAGTTGCCTCAGAAATTCCCACATGGATCGGCGAATTTCAATATCCACACCGGCAGTTGGCTCATCTAGGATCAATAGCTTAGGCTTATGAACTAAAGCACGCGCTATCATCAGTCGACGCTTCATTCCACCCGATAAGTTTTGTGCTAACTCATTGCGTTTATCCCATAGATCAAGATGCTTGAGTAATTCCTCTGCACGTTTTGTAGCGGTGTTTCGATCAATGCCGTAATAACCTGCTTGATTGAGAATAATCTCTAGCACAGGCTCCCATATATTGAAATTAAACTCCTGAGGAACGAGTCCAATATGCTCTTGTACCTCTTCACGATGGGTGTCTATGTTATAAGCAAAGACTTCGATATCGCCTTCGGTTTTATTCACTAAGGAGCAAATAATGCCAATTGCTGTTGATTTTCCTGCACCGTTAGCACCTAGCAGAGCGAAAAAATCACCCTTCTTTACTTCAACATCAATGCCTTTTAATGCTTGAAAGTTATTATCGTAAGTTTTTTTTAAATTACTTATTTTAAGTGCGTATTTCATTCTTTAATCATGTGGTATGTTAGGGGTAAATTCAATTAGAGCTACTCAAATAAGTTGATAATAATGTGCTTGTTGTTATCAAAATAAGGGCTATAAGCTAGCCTAAGTAGGCAATTATCAAAAAAAGGCGGGGGTGCCATTACTAGTATAACTGCAACATTATGACGTCCCATTAGAACAAGGAGGTTAGGCGTTTAGAATGTATGATTGAGACGGTTACTCAAACTCCATTGCTCTGAAAATGCGTCCTGCATTTTGCAACGCTAATTCATTAAACGTATCAAGATGGGAAAAAGCACTTTGGTCAATTTTATAAGCATCTTGTTCAGAGCCATCATTGTCTAAAATTTCTTCAACTTGTTTTCGCATATATACAAGATAGTCCTTAGTTGTTTTCATTACCACGCTCATAGTGGTTGGATCACCATGACCAGGGATAATGATTTCAGGGTTTAAGGCTTCAAATTTGTCCCATGTTTCTATCCATCCTGCTGTATCGGTATGTTCCATCACTGGGAGCAAACGTTGATTAAATGCCATATCTCCAGAGATCATCAGTTTTTTCTCAGGCATCCAAAGCATGATGTCGCCGGGGCTGTGTGCGGGACCTAGGCGCAGTATCTCAAATACTTCACCGCCCATTTTGATGGTCATTTTGTCTTCAAATGTTTTATCAGGGTAGACGAATTCTGTGTATTGTGATTTATCCCTTCTACCACGTTGCATCCGTTCTAGAATTTGATCGTGGTATTCTTCCATTTCTTTTTTTGCATCAACATGGGCAATTACTTGCGCGCCTTGTTGTTGCCAATAATTACTGCCGAGCATGGCATGACCCTGCGCATTTTCTAAGACAACATACTTAACAGATTGATCGGTTATTTTTTTAATTTCGGCATGTAATGCTTGAGCGAGAAGGTAATTATCACCTGCATTAAACACCAATACGCCTTCATCAGTGATGATAAAAGAGAGATTATTATTATGGCCAGAATTAGCATAGGTACCCGGGGCAGTTGCACCTATGGCAGACCAGACATTATCTTTTACTTGAATTGGCATGCTGTAAAGCATTGATTCAGGAGCTTTATCTGTATATTTAATGGGTTTCTTTAATGCCTGCCACTTCTCAAAACCATCGGCGTAGTTTTTTACATTGGTATAGCCTAAGTCCATTAGTTTTTTTGCCGCTAATGGGCTACGTTGGTTTGTACCACAATAAACAACAATAGGGGTGTCTTTAGTTTTAACATGACTGGCTACGTCAAATTCAAGCCATCCGCGTGGAATATTTACATTTTCATCAGCATCAATAGCACCACCAATAAAGTCAATTTCATTGGCTGTACGTACATCAATTAGCTCAGTTTTGGGGTTTTCCTTGAGTAGTTTTTGAAGCGCTTCAGTATTGATATTGGTAATGGTTTTATTGGCATCTATAATGGCACTAGCACCTGCGCTGAGTTCTTCAGCGTGAGTATAACTGCTCGTTATAACAAGTGGGAAAAAGATAATTAGTGTGAATAACTTACTCTGAATATTAAGAGCCATTTTAATCCCATGTTTAATTTTTTGATAATTTAAGCGTAGCTCAAGTGTAAAATAAATCGAGAAGGTTTTGCACAATTCTTTATTTTAAAATAAACGTATTTAGAATAAGGTCAAACCCAGGCTTTGTTTGAGGTAAGTCTTCTATGGCAACTTGTGTAATTAAAAATACAAACTTCTCTCCCGTCTGAATTTTATAGTATTTTCTAATATGAGGGATTGTTACGCCAATAACTGAGATTGAGAAACTTTCTTTAACGCTCTTTATTGTTGATGTCTTTAGTTTCTCTTCAATATTAGAGAACTCTCCTTCACTGAGTTTCGCAATGGATGTTTGGGTGCGTGCTTCTGATGAATAATGCTTGGCGAAGTCAAGCAAACTCGTCGTAGCTTGAGACTTGTGCATCACAACGATAAAAATGGCATCGCCACCTTCGACAAAAAGGAGCCGGGAATCTTTATCGATAGTGTCCTCTGTAATGTCCCAATTCTTGAGATATGAAAAACTGATGTCTTCTTTGTTATAAGCGTTGGGTACTGCGCTATCAGCCTTGATTTGAGTGCTTGTGACCGATAAAAATATTAATAAGAGAACTTGGAGAGGAAATAACTTCATTCCGTTTTAACCTTTATTTTCAATAGAGGAATTCAGTTTAATTTTTAATGTGTAATTCCACAAGGAAAGAGTTCATTCTTAGTTCAAATCTTCCTGAAGCGCTTGGCGGTAATTTTCAGGTACAGGAGAGACAATATGCATATAGTTAGGGTGGTCTATTCCGACATTGATTGCGCTACCTTGTTTTGCGGCTGTTACCATTTCTGGTTCTAATTCAAAGCGCATAAAGTGTACGGCTGATGTCTTCTCTTCTGTCTCCCTTTCTAAATCCTCATTGGAAATAGCAAATACTTTGTCAAATCCTTCAACCTGTACCCATGTTTTTCGATCAATGCCGATTAAGTTTGCTAACGCTTTAGCACGCTCCTCAGGGTTTGTATATTCAATCATCATGGTGCCTTTCCAGTTTGAACCTGTTGGAATAAGCGGGTTGTAGGCTTCAAGCTCGTCATTAACGCCGTCAAGCTCAAAGATTTTTTCAGCACGTAACATTTCTTGAATTTGATATTGGACCGTAATGCGATCCTCAAAGTACATGGTGACATTGGGTCCAATAGAAAGATTGCGATTTTTTTTATGCACCATTGCTTGAGTGCGCATATCAGAGCGAAGTTCTGCATATTGCTCAAGTGAATGAAGGTCTTTGCGTGTCAGGAGAGTTGCCATGATTATAATCCGTAAGCTATGCGTAGTAGAGTTAAAGGGTGTTGTGGTTGTGAATCATCTTTCATACCATTGGCAATTTGGTGACCTGCCATGGGGCAATCACTGCTGTAATAATCTGCTTCTGCTTTTTGTACTTTTGTAATCACAGGGCGACAAATCTTCATTGATTTTTCATGAAACTCTTCTTTAACCGCATAGGTGCCATCATGCCCTGAACAACGCTCAATGGTTTCAATACTTGTATCTTGAACCAGTTTTAATAAATCTCGGGTTTTATAACCCATATTTTGTACCCGTAAATGACAGGCTGCGTGATAGGCAATTTTACCTAAAGACTTTTCAAAATCTGTATTAAGGAGTTCTTCTTTGTGGCGTAACATTAAGTATTCAAAGGGGTCAAAAATGTGAGCCTGTACTTTAAGCACATCGGCATCATCTGGGAACATTAACGGCAGTTCTTGTTTGAACATCAAAACACAAGAGGGCACAGGAGCAATAATATCCCAGCCTGCATCAATCTTTTTTACCATCTCTGGAATATTAATATTCTTCGCTTTTTCAACGGCTTTAAGATCGCCCAACTCAAGTTTTGGCATGCCACAGCAGACTTCTTTATCAACTAACGTGACAGGAATATCATTGTGGTTCAGTACTTTACTTAAATCTTCTAATAAGTGAGGTTCGTTTCGATTGCCATAACAGGTAGCGAATATTGCCACTTTGCCCGATGTTCTTCCTGCTTCTTTGGCTTCACTGTATTTATTAAGGTCTTGGCTAATGCGTTTACGTCCTGTCTTACTGTGATACTTTGGGACAGTTGCATCAGGGTGAATGCCGAGTGTTTTTTGCAAGACTTTACGCGCCAGCCCATTTTCATTAGCGGCATTAACAATGCTGGATATAATAGGAATACCTGCAAAGTTACCCACTGTATCTGTTGCAGATAAAATCTTATCGCGAGTTTTGAAATCACCTTTTTTATGTTTTATCGCTTTAGCGCGTAGCATTAAGTGAGGGAAATCAACATTCCATTCATGTGGCGGTGTGTAGGGACATTTTGTCATATAGCAAAGATCACAAAGATAACATTGATCAACAACCTTAACGAAATCCTTCTTATCTACGCCATCAACTTCAAACGTATCTGACTCATCGACGAGATCAAAAAGAGTCGGAAATGCATCACAAAGACTGACGCAACGACGACAGCCATGACAGATGTCATAGACACGTTCTAATTCTTTATTGAGTGAGTCTTCATTATAAAAATCTGGGTTTTTCCAATCGAGTGGGTGTCTAGTTGGGGCTTCCAGATTGCCTTCGCGAGTTGCCATATTATTTTATCCACATACAGTTTAGAGACCTTTTAGAAAGGTATCTAAGAATTTATCTCTCCCTCTAGAACTACGAGGGAGAGTGATCATTTAAAAATGATTAGCGGCTTTTTAGCTGTCTAAGCTATCAAGTGCTTTTTGGAAACGGTTAGCGTGTGAACGCTCCGCTTTACCTAGCGTTTCAAACCAGTCAGCAATTTCGTCAAAACCTTCTTCACGAGCTGCTTTAGTCATTCCAGGGTACATATCTGTGTACTCATGAGTTTCGCCAGCGACTGCTGTTTTTAAGTTGTCAGCAGTTGGACCAAATGGTAGACCTGTTGCAGGATCACCGGTTTCTTCTAAATACTCAAGATGTCCGTGAGCGTGTCCTGTTTCACCTTCAGCCGTTGAACGAAAAACAGTGGCTACGTCGTTGTATCCTTCAACGTCAGCTTTTGCTGCAAAGTATAGGTAGCGACGATTAGCTTGAGACTCACCTGCGAAAGCATCCTTTAGGTTTTGCTCAGTGTTAGTTCCTTTGAGAGACATATTTTTTTCTCCATTATAATTTTAAGTGTTTTTAATTGCGTATAAAAAACTATACGGCAAGGGTAATATAGGAAGAATTCTATTGTTGGTCAATATCATTAAATGAAATGTATCAATACAAAAAAACGAATGATAGTTGGAATCTATATATAGAGACTTAAAAAGTGGCTAAGAAAGCGCTTTCTTGATTAGATTTTTATCTACAGGTTTTAATAATATGCTATGCAAAGTAAAAATATCATTTAATTTATCTACATATTGCCTTTCTTTTTTATCAACAAATACAATAACTTTAGTGTCTTTTGCATAACGTTGTAGCGAGTACAGCATTACATCTAAGTTACTAAGATTGATGCCCGCATAGTTATTACCATAACCATAAAAAAATTCAGCAGCGATAAAATCAGGTTGTGTGCTCTTTATTTTACTGATTAATTTACGCATAGATTTAAAACAGAGCTCTTCGTAACCCAACTCATTATAGGTTGGAGTAAGTAAGGGGTGAGTGCGTGATTCAATCACAGAGAAAATTGTTTTTGATGGCATGCTGTGATTATTGGGTATCGAATTTCAGATGTAAATCTATAAATGGCTTTCTGCAATCGTGTGAAAAAAGAGGAGCTTATCTCATCATCTATAAAAAATAGGCGTAAAAGCATTGGCAATCTCCCATAAAGTAGGGGGGTGCCATCGATATTCTGCACTAGATCAAGATTATTCAATCAAATGACATAAAGTAGCTGAAAAATAATGTTTTTTCGCATATAATCCCGCGCCATTAAATGTCGGTAAGTTTTTTTGCTTACCTTTCAATTAATTAGTGGTAATGATCCTATGGCAAATACGCTTGCACCTTTTTTAAAAGATCTAACAGACCGTTTTACGCCGTTCACTGAGTGGATTGGTGAACTTAAAGATGGTAAAACCTTAAAAGCTGATGCTATTGCAGGGTTAACGGTAGCGCTTGTTCTCGTTCCGCAATCAATGGCTTACGCCCAGTTAGCTGGACTGCCGGCTTATGTGGGTTTGTATGCCTCATTCTTACCGGTCATTATTGCTGCTATTCTTGGTTCATCAAGACAATTGGCCACAGGACCTGTTGCGATTGTGTCATTGATGACCGCTGCGGCACTTGAGCCTTTAGCAATTCAAAGTCCAGAAGGTTATCTTGCCTATGCTGCTATTTTGGCGTTTATGGTAGGTATTTTCCAGTTGTCTTTGGGGCTATTGAAACTGGGTGTCTTGGTAGATTTTTTATCACATCCTGTGGTGGTTGGTTTTACCAACGCGGCGGCATTAATTATTGCCAGCTCTCAAGTTGGAAAAATATTTGGAATTGCTACTCGCAAAGGTGAACATCATTACCAAACCTTTTGGAATCTGATTCAAGATGTTCCTCAGGTTCATTTTACGACCCTGATCATGGGGGTATTTTCTATATTTTTGTTGGTCTATATTAAGAAAGTAGCACCTAAATTGCCCAATGTCTTAATCACCGTTACCATCTGTATTCTACTTTCTTATTTCTTGGGTTATGAGGTGAAAGGTGGTGATGTTATCGGTGTCGTACCAAGTGGACTACCAGGGTTTAAAATTCCTGATGTTGAATTTAGCCAAATGATGCACCTTATGGTTTCGGCAGGTGTTATTGGTTTGTTAGGTTTTGTTGAGGCGATTTCGGTCTCTAAGGCAATTGCCTCTGAGACACGACAGCGGTTATCTGCAAATCAAGAGCTTGTCGGGCAGGGCGCATCGAATATTGTTGCTTCATTGTTTCAGGCATATCCTGTTTCAGGCTCCTTCTCACGCTCAGCAGTTAACTTTACGGCAGATGCCAAAACGGGTTTTTCCTCCATTGTTACAGGTGTTTTAGTTGCGGTTACTTTATTGTTCTTAACGCCATTACTGTATCATTTGCCACAGGCTACCTTAGCCGCAGTTATTATTGTTGCGGTGGTGAACTTGATTAAAATTGAGCCAATCAAACATGCTTGGAAAGTACATCGCCACGATGGTTTTGTTGCGGTTGCTACCTTCTTAACAACCATATTTTTTGCGCCACATTTAGAGAAGGGAATTATGATTGGCGTATTGCTTTCACTTGGTCTGTTCTTATATCGCACAATGAGCCCACGTTTTGTTGAGGTGGGTCGTCACGAAGACGGTACTTTGCGCAGCACAGAGCTATTTAATCTTAAGAGAAGTGATACCGTATCTGTTTTCCGTTATGACGGTGACTTATACTTCGCTAATGCAGGTTATCTTGAGGGTAAAGTGTTAAATAACATTGCCATGAAACCTAAGCTGAAAGTGATGATTCTTGATTTTGAATCTGTTGATTTAATCGATTCTACGGGTGAAGAAACCTTAGGGCGTATTGTTGAACGACTTGAAGCAGCAGGTATTGAGCTTTATATCGCTAGAGCCAAGAAATCAATGCGTGATGCATTTACTCGCTCTGGTTTAATGCAGAAGATAGGCGAGGAGCGTTTCTTTCGTGAGCGAACTCAAGCAGCTCGCTATGCCAAAGAACGATTTGGTGATGAAATTGACATCGAACCTCTTATGAAAATGATTCCTGCAAATTAAAGCTATCATTTGAATTGTAGATAATTTTGTTCAAAATCAAAAAAGACCTCTGCATGAGGTCTTTTTTTTGTGCTACATTCCTTAAATGAGTATTAAAGTATTATATTTTGCCAGTTTACGAGAAGAAATTGGTCGTGGCTTTGATGTTGTTGAGGCTCAAGAGCCAATCACAATTAATCGCCTATGGGAAAAGGCAACGGGGCAGAGTGTTATGCCTGATAAATTGTTAGCGGCAATTAATCAAGAGTATTCTGATTCTGGTGGCGTAGTGAATGATGGCGATGAGGTGGCCTTTTTTCCGCCAGTTACGGGTGGATAAGGCTAAGCTAATTGCACTTAGAAAGATTCACATCGTTGAGTCGATTTTTGATCCATGGCAGTTACAAAAAGACTTTCAGGACAAAGAGATGCAAGGGCGCACCGATTATGGTGCTACGGCTAGTTTTGTAGGCACCATGCGTGATTTTAATGAAGGTGATGATGTACACAGCATGGAGCTTGAGCATTACCCCCTTATGACAACAAAACTGTTAAATCAAATCGTTGATGAGGCCTACCAAAAGTGGTCAATGCAAAATGTCTTAGTTGTACATCGGGTCGGTGAGATATTACCTGCAGAGCCTATCGTATTAGTTGCCGTGTGGTCTGCACATCGTGGTGCAGCTTTTGATGTTTGCCGCTTTTTAATGGAAGAGCTAAAGCATCGTGCGCCTTTCTGGAAAAAAGAACGATTAGAAACAGGTTCTTCAAGATGGGTAGAGGAAAATACCAAAGCGTAATCTAGAGGTTTAATTCCTAACGGTTTGCGACCCAGTCACCTGATTTTCCACCACTCTTTTTAAGTAATCTGACACCATTGATTTGCATACCGCGATCGACTGCTTTACACATATCGTAAATAGTAAGCAATGCGACTTGAGTGGCATTTAAGGCTTCCATTTCTACCCCCGTTTTACCGTCTGTGGCTACGGTTGTTTGGCAGTGTACCGATGAGGATTCTACTCTTGCTTGAAGTACAATTTCAACATGCGTTAGTGATAAGGGGTGACAAAGTGGTATTGTTTCAGCTGTTTTTTTAGACGCCATTATACCTGCAATACGTGCTATTCCGAGTACATCACCTTTTTTATTGTCACCCGCTAGAATATGTTGCAGTGTTGAAGGAAGCATCGTGATTACTCCCTCGGTGACAGCAATCCGTTTGGTAATATTTTTATCACCAATATCAACCATATGTACATCACCTTGTTGGTTAAAGTGTGTAAGCTGATCTGAACTTTTCATATATACTCTTCCTATTTTATCTATTGGGTTTGGCAATATCCTTAATTTTACACTTTTCAATCCTGTCTGTGTACTTTGTAGTGCCTCTGTTAATCGGTCGATATCACTTTGTTCGGACTGTGAAAACGATTTGCCAAAAATAGGGGCGTGTTGCCAACAATGTGGTTTACCTTTTAATGGTAAGCAGTCTCATACTGTATGTGGTCAGTGCATAAAAGTCCCTCCTGCTTTTGACTATACTTTAAGCTTATTTCACTATCAGATGCCGATTGATTTTATGGTGACTCAATTAAAATTCCAGAAAAAATTAGCTTACGCTGCAATATTTAGTCATTTATTGCTACATTACAAACACGAAAAGACACCACAAGAAGAAAAGCCTGAAGCTCTATTACCTGTGCCGTTACACAACAAGCGTTTGATTAAAAGAGGTTTTAATCAGTCACTAGAATTATCCAAGCCACTTTCAAAAGCAATGAATATTCCGATACTTCGTGATTATGTAAAGCGATCAAAAGATACTTTGATGCAGACAAACTTATCTGTAGTTGAGAGAAGAAAAAATGTTAAAAATTGTTTTGAATTGATAAAACCACTTAATCTAAAACATGTAGTTATCGTTGATGATGTGCTGACAACGGGCTCTACTTGTAATGAATTAGCTATTATTTTAAAACAAGCAGGTGTTGAAAAAGTCGGCGTCTGGTCGATAGCGAGAGCAAACTTTAAGGGAAGACCATAACATGATTAAAAGTATGACAGCATTTGCAAGTGAAAATATAGCAGATGAAAAGGTATCATTGAGTTGGGAAATCAGAACGGTTAATCATCGCTATTTAGATGTCACTACCTATTTTCCAGATGGTTTTCAAGCACAAGAAAACACATTTAAAGCGTTAATTAGAAGTCAGCTGGGTCGTGGAAAAGTTGATGCTAAACTCGTCTGTGAACGCATGGGAGATGCAGAAACAACGGCGATTCAAATTAATGAAAATGTTGTCAAAAGTTTACTTAATGCACGGCGTAAATTAGATTCCTTATCAAAAAAAACCACGGGGCTTTCAGCGATGGAAATATTAAGTTGGTCAGGAGTCGTGGAAGATGTACAGACAGACTATAGTGTTTTTTATAATGCGAGCAATGATTTACTTGAAAAGACACTAGCCTCATTAGTCAATACACGTCAATCAGAAGGTGAGCGTATTAACATTATGATTCTAAAACGTTGTGATGAGATAAGCGATATTGTACAGAGTGTGCGCATAAGACGAACGGAAGTTGTCATAAATTTAAAGGAAAAAATTCTTCAAAAAGTCCAAGAGATAAGCACTGATATTGACAATAACCGTTTAGAGCAAGAGCTAGTTTATCATGTGCAAAGACTTGATGTAGACGAGGAGTTAGATAGGCTTGATTCACATATTGTGGAGGTGAAGATTGCATTGAAAAATGATGAGCCAGTAGGAAGACGACTGGATTTCTTGATGCAGGAACTGAACCGTGAGGCAAATACTCTAGGCTCAAAAGCAAATGATGCTGATACCACAAAAGCGGCGATTAATCTTAAAGTCTTAATCGAACAGATGCGTGAACAGGTAATGAATGTTGAATGATGTTGCAGATTACTTTAAATTGTCAAATAAGAATATGGCACTCTGTACAAACAGTAATAAGTGTTTATTTGCTATAGTACGTAAATGAAATCAAACCCTCAAACCATTAAATGTCCTGAATGTGATGCTGAAATTGAAATTTCAGAGGTTTTATCCAGTCAGTTAGAAAAAGATTTACGAAAAACGCTAAAAGACGAAAGCGAGACGGCGTTAAAAATTGCTGTGCAAGGTGCCACTGAAGGTGCGCAAAAAAAATCTAAACTTGAGATTACAGATTTAGAGAACCAATTAAAAGAAAGAGAAGATGAGTCTTTGTTATTTCGTAAGAAAGCGCGAGAGCTTGAAGCTCAAAAGGAAGGGATGGAGGATGAGATTTCCCGTCGGGTTAAAGACGGTGAGATTGCTTTACAGAAAACACTGACGGATAAAATTAAAAACACCTTAAATCAGCAAAAAGAAACTGAGATGTTAGATTTACAGTCTCAGATTGATGATAAAAATAAGAACTTAGAGAAAGCTCAAGATCTCGAATTAACCTTAAGAAAACAAGCGAGGGAATTAGAAGCTAAGCAAAAAGAGCTGGATATTACACTTGAACGAAAACTTGATGAACGCGCCAAAAAAATTGAATGTGATCTTGAAAAAAAATATACCCAAGAATCTGACTTAAGACTAAAACAAAAAGAACAACAGATTGAAAGCTTAAATAATTCTGTCGAAGACTTAAAACGTAAAATAGAACAAGGCTCGCAAGAAACGCAAGGGGAGGCATTAGAAGCCGATCTTGAGTGTCGTTTAAAAAACCAGTTTTCTCAAGATAAGGTGGATGCGGTAGGCAAGGGTGTTCGTGGTGCAGATATTATTCATACGGTGATTAATGATCAATTAAAGCCTTGTGGAAAAATCCTTTGGGAAGCTAAGAATACCAAAAGTTGGTCGCAAGCTTGGGTGCAAAAATTAAAAGATGATCAATTGGCATCAGGCGCGAATATCGCTATTTTAGTGTCTGTTACTTTGCCACAGGGTTTATCTAGTTTTGAGCAAATTGATGGGGTTTGGGTGTGTAGCCCAGCAACGGCAATTGCACTTGCCTGTGCTTTGAGAGAGCAGTTAATGGCGGTTAGTTTTGCCAATTTAGCTAGTGTGGGTAAAGATGAAAAAATGGAACGTATGTTTACCTATCTTTCTGGTGATGAATTTCGACAGCGAATTGAGGCGATTGTCTCTGCCTTTGAAAACATGCAGTTACAAATTATTCGTGAACGGCGTGCTATGGAGAAACAATGGCGAGAACGTGAAAAACAAATTGATAGAATTATGATTAATACCTCTGGGATGTACGGAGATATGAGAGGAATTATTGGCAGTTCAGTTCAGGCTATTCAATCATTAGAGCTTGATGATAGTAGTGAACCTGATGCATTAGAGTCGTTAGATGAATAGATTAAAAAATATAATAACACTTAACAATCGCTATTTTGTTATGCGTCACGGTGAGAGTCTCGCGAATCAACAGGGTCTAATTGTGAGTTTGGCTGAAAATGGTGTTTCTGCTTATGGTTTAAGTGAAATAGGGCGTGCTCAAATCGAGAAAAGTGTTACACAACATCCTCATATTAAAAAAATCACTCAGATTATTAGTTCTGATTTTAAACGAGCCCATGAATCAGCTCAAATAGCAGATGCTTTATTGTCTTGTCAGTCTGAAATTAAGCTTAGCGAAAATCTACGAGAACGAGATTTTGGTGATTTTGAGTTAAAGTCTAATATTCACTATCAAACTGTTTGGGATAATGATGAAATCGACTCATCTCATACGATTGATCATGCCGAAAGTGCTGATTCGGTTATGCAAAGAGCCACAGCTTTAATTCTATCTTTGGAAAAGAAATTCTCTGCGGAGACTATTTTGCTCGTCTCACACGGGGATACCTTACAAATTTTACAAACAGCCTTTCTCAAACAGGCTGCATCTCAACAACGTCAAATGCCACATTTGGAAACAGCTGAAATAAGGGAGCTGGTTTTATCTAATTAATTTCTTGGTTATTTCAATGCCTTATGTCGTTGTCTCACTAAGCTTGTCGAAGCCATTTGCCTTTTTAATGAACGTCTATTTATAAGTATGGATGATCTTTTAGCGTTAAGCAGAAAAAAGCACATAAATGAAAATATTATCCTTACAAGTTTCGTTAATTGGTCTATAAGAAGTAGATGATCCCTTTTTTTGATTTTATGGAGACGTCTAAAATGTTTAAAGTATCACTTTTATCTAGTTTGCTTCTGTCACTTTGTTTATCTGTTCCCGCAATGGCTGATGCCTATCCCTCAAAACCTATTACGGTAATTGTGCCTTCTAAAGCGGGTGGTTCAACCGATAGAACGGCGAGAATGATTACAGAAATTGCCAAGGCGCAAAATAAGGGCTATGAATTTGTTATTAAAAATGTCCCTGGATCTGGCGGTCAAAAAGGTTTTGAAGCGATTAATCGTGCTAAAGACGATGGTCATACTATTGGTTTGGTTTTTACGCCTCAGTTGGTGGCGCATGTTGCATCGAAACGTGCTAAATATACGCTGGATAGTTTTCGTATACTAGGTAATGTGGCTCAAGACCCTGCTATTGTGGTTGTACCCAAAGATAGTGCAATAAAAAGTCTAGGTGATTTGGCTGTTGCGGCTAAGGCAGAGGCTATGACTGTAGCTGTTAATGGAATTGGTTCGGATGATTTTCTAGCGGCTAAATCTTTTGAGTCAATTGCTGGTGTTAAATTTAATTTATTACCTACTAAGGGTTCGACTGAGCAAAAAGCGGGTATTTTAGGAGGTCATGTTGATGCTGCTTTTATGAATTTATCGCAAATGATAGCGCAACATAAAGCGGGTGATGCTCGTATTATTGCCGTGCTAGCAACGGACCGTAATGATAATTTACCTGATATGCCCACCAGTAAAGAGCAGGGCTTTGAGGTCTATATGATGGCAACACGCGGTGTTGTTGCACCTGCTAAGGTCGATGCTAAAATTCTGGATGGTTTAGAAGCTATATTGTCGAAGGTTATGGCGAGTGATGATTTCAAAGCTAAGGCAAAAAAAGGCAATATCTATTTGTTACCTAAAACAGGGCCTGAATATAAAACGTATTTGGAGGGTCTACAAAAGGAAACGCAGGCAGTTTACGATAAAGCACCTTGGTAATTTTCTTGAGAAGAAAAAATAGGACTTAAGCAATGAGCAAAAGGTATATTGACCGTGCTGTTCTTATTCTATTTATCGTGATGGCAGTGTTGCTCTATCTCAGCACTGCCAATTATACGGGAATAGCCAAAACGACATCGGCTTATTATGTGAGATTTCTTGCCATATTCATTGGCGTACTCAGCGTTTTTCAACTTGGGATTAGCTTATTAAAAGATCGAAGTTATGCTCCTTTGCAACTTACGCAGCATGTCCCTCGCTTTGCGGGTTTATTGATTGCGCTGATTGTATTTGCATTAGTTTTTGAACATCTCGGTTTCTTTATCTCTGCGGGTATTTTTATTCCGGTGGTTGCTCTCATCTTAGGCTTTCGAAATTATATTAGTATTGTCGTCACTACTGTCTTTGTACTTCTATTTGTTTATCTTGTCTTTGTGAAGCTACTATCTGTCAATCTCCCTGGATTTAATTTTTAAATTCTTTCAGCTTAAACTAAGGAAATTCTTCATATGATGGAATATGTTGGTATCGTTTTTCAACCAATAGCACTCTTTACTATTTTCCTTGGTACGGTTGCAGGTGTTGCGATAGGTGGCATGCCGGGTTTAACAGCCACGATGGCGGTCGGTTTACTGGTTCCATTTACCTACACAATGGACCCCACCATGGGATTAATGCTTTTAGGGGGAATTTACTGTGGCGCTATGTATGGTGGCTCCATTCCCGCAATTTTATTGAATACACCGGGTACCCCAGCCGCTGTTGCGACGGCAATTGAAGGCTTTCCTATGAGCCAAAAGGGCAAGGCGGGACTTGCTTTGAAAGTTTCAGTGGTTGCTTCATTTATTGGCGGTTCTTTCTCAGTTTTTGTATTGTTGATGTTTGCGCCTTTATTGGCTCAACAAGCGTTGAAATTTGGTCCAGCCGAAACCTTTTTGCTAGCATTGATGGGCTTAGCAGGAATAATTTCAATTGCAGATGAAAATAGTTCCTTGATTAAGGCTTTGATCGCGGGTGTGCTGGGGATGATTATCGCGGTGATAGGTACGGATGATATGTCAGGAAGCCTGCGCTATACCATGGGCTATATCGAACTCATTGATGGTATTGATTTTATGCCTGCACTGATCGGTTTATTTTCAATGATTCAGATGCTTGAATTAGCCGGTATTCGCAAAAAACATGAAATAGACTTATCTGCATTACATAAAAAACAAAAAAGCGAACCGATGCCAAAAGGTATTTATAAACACATTGCGCTAGGCTCTGGCACAGGTACTGTGATAGGTGTTTTGCCGGGTGAAGGCGCGACTATTGCCGCTTTTATCTCTTATAATATTTCAAAGCGTATCTCTAAAACAAAAGCGTTATTTGGAAAAGGTAACCCTGAAGGTATCGCTGCGGCAGAAAGTGGAAATAATGGTTGTGTAGGTGGTTCACTGGTGCCTACATTGACCTTGGGTATCCCTGGGAATTCAGTTGCAGCCGCCTTAATGGGGGCATTTATTATTCATGGGATGATTCCTGGTCCTGATTTATTTAATGAATATGCAGACCGTACTTACCCTTTTATTATGTCTTTATTTATTGCCAATATTGTTTTCTTAGTGGTGGGGCTGACCATTGCACCATACCTTGCACGCATTGCTTTAATCCCCCCTGCAATATTAGTCCCAGTCGTTTGTGCCTTTGCCGTATTGGGTTCTTATGCGTTAAATAACTCAGTATTTGATATTTATTTGATGATCGCTTTTGCTGTTTTCGGTTTGATTTTAAAGAAGTTAGGTTTTTCTTTGGAGGCACTTATTCTTGGTTTGATTTTAGGACCCATAGCCGAAGGTGGCTTTACCCAAGGAATGATTATCGGTAAAGGCTCCCCGTGGATATTTTTTGAAAGCCCAATTGCTAAAGTAATGTGGGTGATTATTTTATTATTATTAATACCCCCTTTATATTCTTACTTTAAGCACACTTCTTCGTCTTTACTTAAGGAGCCCTCTGATCAAGTCGATTAAAATTTAGTGCGGGAAATATCGATTATTTTAACAAGCTAAAAGTAATTGGCTTAATCAGAGATTCCTGAACTTTAATTAAGAGCTTTCATTAGATCCACTAACATCTGAGCAGTCTCACCTGTCATCAGTGCAAACTCGATATCGAGGTGCTCTTCATGGGTTTGTGGGTCATTATCTTGTCGTTGCTCTTCAAGTACATCAAGAAATTTCAACTTTTTAATCTGTAAGTCTTCACTTAATACAAAACTGATTTTCTCATCCCATTCTATTGCGAGCTTAGAGACAAATTTACCTGCTTGTAAACTGGTTTGGACTTCATCAAGCGTTAGATTATGCTGTTTAAATACCGCCGTGCCTTTGTCGTCTCCTTGGTTTTTAAGCTCACATTCAAAACCTAATAGAAACGGCTCGGGTAATTTGCAATCCGTAAGCCATTGAGTCATCGCTGTGGCAGGAGATACTTCTGAGTCGGGTAATGAGACAGGTAAGGTACCGAGTGTTGTACGTAATAGTTTAGTGAAAGCCTCAGCACGTGGAGTTGAAGGTGTGTTAAGAATTAACCAACCATTTTTTGGGTCGATCCAAGCATCTATTTTTTGGGTACGAGTAAATGCTTTAGGTAAAAGTTCGTGCTCTATATTTTCGCGTAGTTCCTTTTTTTCGCGAGCGCTTACCTTACGACTGTCCTTGGCTTCAATTTCTTCAACTTTTTCCTGTAGTGCTTCTTTGATGACCGTGGCAGGTAATAGTCTTTCTTGGCGCGCCATGGTTAGTAGTATATTTTTGTTTGACGAATGGGTTAGTGATTCACCGCTGCCCAGTGGAGGAACCCACCCCATACTTTCACGTTGTGTTGCAGAGCAGGATGCGAAGGGTTTTTTTAGCAACGCTTCATGTAATTCTTCTGCGTTTAAAGTGAATTTTTTTTCGAATTTAAATAGGTATAGATTTTTAAACCACATGGATTAGCCCTTTTTTTTATTTAATGTGAAGGCGGGAGATTATGCAGGAATCAGGTATAATCTCCAGTTTTTTAAAGTATGAACTTGGGCTCAATAAACAATGACTGTAGATGATTTTTTAGAAAAGTTAAATTCGACACCTGAGAAAATCAACTTTAGTGAATTGATGGATGTCATCGAACAACACTATAGTTTTACGCCGACTGCATTTGAAAATGGCGATTTACATAATGATATGGGTGAAAATTCAGGCTCGTGTAAACTGTTTTCCTTTGCTAAGTTGAATGGATTATCTGTAGAACAAACTTTAGCTTGTTTTGGTACTTATTATCGTGAAGATGTTCTGCAAAACCCTGAGGCGGAGGATCATCAAAATATTCGTAACTTTATGAAGAGAGGTTGGGCAGGGATTAGTTTTGATCAGCCTGCTTTAGCAGAGTAGTTTTGCATTTCTTTATTAATCTTCCAAAAAAGGGGGGGGTGCCATATGTGTATTTTGTATCCTCGTTTTACTCAGCTTAAGGAGCCTGGAGCCTTCAGGGCGATTTTAGCCAGTATAAACTAATGGGACTTGATCAGAGGTTCCTTAAAATAGCAACTGTGTAAAGCCATTATGTCAAGAATCTATATTTCAGCAGCACATAAGTCTTCTGGTAAGACGACGTTATCTATTGGGCTTTGTGCGGCATTACATCAACAGGGATTAATTGTTCAGCCTTTTAAAAAAGGTCCTGATTATATAGACCCTATTTGGTTGGCTCAGGCGAGTGCTGAGCGTGCTTGTTTTAATATTGATTTTAATACCATGTCTAATGCTGAAATTAAAAGCACGCTACAGAAATTTGGTGCTGATGCTGATATCAGTATTATCGAAGGTAATAAAGGTTTGTACGATGGCGTTGCGCTTGATGGAAGTGACTCTAATGCAGCAATGGCAAAGTTGATACAATCACCTGTTGTACTAGTGATTGATGCTCAAGGCATTACGCGGGGTGTTGCGCCTCTGTTATTGGGTTATCAACAATTTGATCGTGATGTGAATATAGTAGGGGTGATTTATAACTTCACCAATGGTGGTCGGCATGACAGTAAATTACGAGCGGTTACCGAGGAATACACTGATATTCCCGTTCTTGGGATGGTTCAAAAAAACCCATTATTGGGAATAGCTGAACGCCATTTAGGGTTGATGCCAAGCAATGAAGATAGCCAAGCCTTACAAAAAATTGCGGAGATTGGAAATATTATTTCAAACTCGGTCGATACTACTGCCTTGATAAATATTTCTAAGCAGGCGCAAGAAATTTGTACAGAAAAATTAGTAACGACTACAATAAGATCAGAGTGTAATAAAATTCGTTTGGGAATTTGTGAAGATGCCGCTTTTGGCTTTTATTATGCGGATGATAAGCTGGCATTAGAGCGTGCTGGGGCAGAGCTAATTTCTATTGATACTCTTAACGATGAGGAATTGCCAGATAATTTGGATGGTTTGTTTATTGGCGGTGGGTTTCCTGAAGTTAAAATGCAACAATTAGCGAATAATCTCCCGATGCGAAACAGTATTTATAACGCGATTGAGGCAGGCTTGCCGACCTATGCTGAATGTGGTGGCTTGATGTACTTGTCTAAAAGCATTGACTGGAATGGTGAGACTGAATCAATGGTGGGTATTATTCCTGGAGATGTTGAAATGCACAATAAGCCACAAGGTCGAGGTTATGTTCAACTAGAAGAAACAGAAAATATGCTTTGGGAGAGTGCTGATATTGAAGGGAAAAGACACCCCATGGTTATCAATGCTCATGAGTTTCACTACTCCTGTCTGAAAAACCTATCATCAAAAGGAAAGTTTGCTTATAAAGTGCATCGTGGTGTAGGTATTAATGGAAAGTATGATGGCTGGGTTTATAAGAACTTATTAGCAAACTACTCACATATGAGAGATACTGAAAATTATCGATGGGCAGAGCGTTTTGTGAATTTTATCCGTGAAAATAAAGAAAAACGAACTAACTAAGGACGTGAAGAGAAGAAAAATATGATTAAAGTATCTGATACAGCAGCAAAACAAATTTCCATTTCATTGGAGCCAATGGGTGAAAAAAAATCACCTTTAAGAATTGCAATAAAAGTACAAGAAGACGGGTCATTTCATTACAATATGGGCTTTGATGATAATTTTCACGAGGGCGATAAAGTTTTTGAAGAAAAAAATATTAAATTTGTTGTTGATATGGCAACGTTGCCCTTGGTTGGCGGAATGACGATGGATTACGTTGATATTGAAGGGAAACAGGAAATTATTTTTCTTAACCCAAATGATCCTAATTATAAACCTCCTACAGATTAAGAAGTATGGCGCAAGATAGTATTTCTCAAATACCGATTACTGTCATTGAAGGGAATTTCTCTGGTGATAGCATGGGCTTGCCTAAAAAAAATAAGCGCTCGATGTCAAGAGGGAGTACTGGCGCAAAAGGTAAATCACAAAATAATACTATAGATAAAAGTGTAGATGAGCTTAAAGATCAAGTGCTTATTAAGTTTCCATGGGGCGCGCGTTTAGTTTTTTTGTTCCTGTTACTAATGTTTATTGCTATTGGAGCCACTTACTTCTGGGCAATCAATACAGAAAATATTCCTAGCTGGCTTGCACCTCTGATGACATTAATGTGGGTAGTCGCAGGCACTGGAACGCTGATGGTGTTTTACTGGATGTGGAGACAGTTTAGTCGTTTTAGTAATGATCTTTCTATCTGGACAAATCAGTTATTAGAAGGTGATTTTTCGTCTCGCATGCCAATTCGGACTGAACATTGTCCGTCAAAAACAATACGAGATCAAATTAATAAGATCGCAGAAGATTACGAAGGGTTATCTGACTTTCAACAGCAACGTTTTACACGTCAATCAAAACGTATAGAACGTAAAAAGTTTTATTTAGAAGTACTTTATGATGTAGCCTCTAGTATTAATAAATCGAATAACTTGGAAGACTTGTTGCAACGTTTTTTACATACTTTAACCACGGTAGTCAAGGCAAAAGCAGCTACGGTACGTTTGTTAGATGATAATGGTGAGATGCGACTAGTCGCTAGTATTGGCTTAAGTGATGAAATTATAAAGCAAGAAGAAACACTACCTGTTCCTGATTGCTTGTGTGGACAAGCCTTGAAAAATACTGATGTTTTGGTTAATACTGAAGTTAATAATTGTAGTATTTTACTGGGTAATAACTTTTTTGAAAGTGACGATGATATTCAAATGCTTGCGATTCCCTTGCAATACAGAGGAAAGACTTTAGGTGTATATAACTTATTTGTTCATCGCAAAGAATATGATGTCCTTGAAAGTGAATATGAACTACTGGTTAGTATTGGTCAACATTTAGGCATGGCAATTGAGCAGGCAGGCGTTGAAGAAGATGCGCGTACTTTGTCGATTATTGAAGAACGTACGCGTATGGCACATGAACTACATGACTCGTTAGCACAAACTTTAGCAAGCTTGAGATTTAAAGTACGCTTGTTTGATGATTCCTTATTGCAAGGTAAGGAAGAAGTCATCTGGCATGAATTGGAAGGTCTAGAAAATACTATTGACGATGCCTATGCAGAATTACGTAGCTTGATTACTGATTTTAGAGCACCTATTGATGGCAAAGGTGTCGTTAGGGCTGTAAAGCGACTGACTGAACGCTTCAAGTTAGAGAATGATATAGATGTATTTTTCTATCACAATTGGGATTTCAATGATTTGCCCCGCGATACGGAACTTGAAGTTGTTCGTATCGTACAGGAAGCCCTTGTTAATATAAAAAAGCATGCTAAAGCAGACAATGTCCGTATTCTCATGAGTAGTGATGAACAAGGACATTGTAGCGTTTTGATAGAAGATGATGGAATTGGTTTACCTGAAAAACGTCCTAAGCCAGATAATAATACGGGTGAACATATTGGTCTTTCTGTTATGACAGAAAGAGCTGCTAGGATCAATGGCGAGCTTCACTTTGATAGTGATGGCGAGGGCATGCTAGTGCAATTAAACTTTGATGCATTTAATGAAAATGCTAATGATAACCCTGTGACTTTAAATACGTTTAAAAAATTATGAATGAAAGAATCTTGTTAATTGATGATCATACCTTATTTCGCGCGGGTCTATGCGACCTTTTGACGCGCAGAAAAATAGAGGTAGTGGCGTCTGTAGGTAGCGGGTCAGAAGGTGTTGAAATAGCTTCAAATGAAGAGCTCGACATTATTTTGTTGGATATGCGTATGCCTGAAATGGATGGTATCAGTGTATTGAAGAAACTTAAAGCATTGAAGACTGATTTACCTGTTGCTATGTTAACCACAAGTAGTGATGAAAGTGATCTTGTTGGTGCCTTACGAAATGGTGCGCAAGGGTACTTACTAAAGGATATGGAGCCTGATGACTTGGTGGTTGCATTGAAGGATATTATTGCTGGTAAAACAGTCGTTGCCCCTGATTTGGCACCTGTTTTAGCTAGAGCTGTGCAAGGCGATAATCAAGATAAACCAGAGGAAAAGGAAGATCCATTTGCGGTATTAACACCACGAGAATTTGAAATTTTAACATTATTGGCAGAAGGTCAGAGTAATAAAGTTATAGCGAGAAACTTAGGCATTTCAGATGGAACGGTGAAGCTTCATGTAAAAGCTATACTAAGAAAGTTAAATATTAGTTCTCGAATCACTGCTGCGGTGATGGCTGTTGAGCATGGTGTTAAGAAAACCCCCATTACTATGCCTCCTAAGCGTGAACTTTAGGTTTAGGCATTATGCTGAGGTCTCATTATTTAATTTAACCAAAAAAAAAGCGAGCTAAGCTCGCTTTTTTTTTGGTTACCAACAATACCCCCGTAAAGTTGATAACCGTCATCGCTGTTAGCCCAGTAAATCAACTCCCCAATATGTGGGTCGATCTATGGTACGGTGACTTTTTCAGCAGTTAAGAGGAGAATCCATAATTAGTCATGAGTGTGTATGACCTTTTTATTATTTTTAGGAGTATAGGAAATCCCCAATCAACAAAAATCACAACACAAACCCCTTTGAAAAGTGACTTCTTGCTGAAGTTGTTAAATAGAATACCTTTATTAGCCTTAATCGAAGCTGAATGACCTTAAATTATGTCAAATTATTTTTGATAATGTGTAAAAGTTCATATATATTAATACCTTACAATGCTTCTTGAGTTGGTGTTTTTTTTCAGTACTATCCTTTTCTGGATACTAGTTAACAAAGAGCGCTGGATCTGTTGCATTTCTATTTAGGTAAACAGGTCAATGTAGATGTGTGCCTGTAGTTCTACCTATGCTAGCAATCTTGCCAATAAACCCACTTTGTTTAATTTTTTTTCTTTGCTGCTTTGAGGAAAGGCATTAATGTAAGAGAATAGGGTAGTAGAAAGAAGAAAAGAAATAGCTTAATAGCCATTTTCATTGAGTTTATAAGGCTTTTAAATAATTAATTTTGTAATGAGAACTGATCTATTTTTTATTAAACAGTAAATTTAGCATAGGGATCTCTTGTAAATGTTGTTTTTCACTAGATTGTGAATCTGGCTGGTACTATATCTCAGTTTTGGTACTATGATGTGTTATTAGAGTGTACTTTAATAAATATTAATTATGAAGGTATAATACTTTATTTATTAACGACATAACTACATGATTCCATCGGTAAATAGAATCAAATATATACCAAAAGGGGTAGAAATCAATACAATTTATGTGGTAGTGTAAGGTTATAGATGAACAGCCTATCTAGTAGTGGATAGTAGTACGAAGAAACGTGCAAAATTATAAGGAGATAATAATAGTTTTCATATACTAAAAAATATAAGTTTAAATTTAGAAAAATAAGAGCCAGAAGATTAGCCCCTAAATATCAAAGTGTTTGATAGTCTTGTTTTCTGGGTGTATGTGGTATTAAAAATACCGAAAACCAATGGATAGTGCTCCCCTTTTATTTAAGCACTGACATTGGGCAATCAAAGGATTGGAGTGTGATTATGCAACCTGAAAAAAAGGTTCCATTTAATGTTTCTAGTGATCATGTAGATAATAAATTAAAGAATAAAACGACAGTTAAGCGGCCTACTATTGCTTCAAAAATCAAAAATGATAAAAATACACTAAAAGTAGTCGGTTCAGAGTCAAGTACGGCCAGTAAAGAAAAGAAGACAAGGGTTCCTCGTAAGGAATTGGACGCAATTCATCTTTATTTAAAGGAGATAGAGTTCTCACCTTTGTTAACTCCCGAAGAAGAAGTTAAATATGGACGACTGGCGAGGCAAGGCGACCAATTAGGTCGTAAGAAAATGATTGTGTGTAATTTACGCCTAGTTGTTAAAATATCTCGACGTTATATGAATCGAGGTTTGCCTTTACCTGATCTTATTGAAGAAGGGAACTTAGGTTTAATTCATGCAGTAGAAAAATTTGATCCTGAACGTGGCTTTCGGTTCTCAACCTATGCTACTTGGTGGATAAGGCAGAATATCGAACGCGCCTTAATGAATCAATCTCGCACAATAAGACTTCCTATCCATATCAATAAAGAAATTAATCAATATTACCGTAAAATGCAACAGCTAACCCAGAAAACGGGTGAAGAACCCACGATAGCAGAAGTTGCAGAAGCTTTAGACAAGCCAGTGGAAAAGCTTCAAAAGCTATTACATTACGGTGAAAGAATAAGCTCGCTAGATATAAATATTGGTAAAGAGGGAAATAATCCTCTCGTGGACTTTGTCTCTGAAGAGAGTGAGATGGAACCTGATGAGGCAATTAATGATGAGGCTGTACATGACTCTGTAGAAGATTGGTTGCAACAATTAGATCCTAAACAGCAAGAAGTTATCGTTAGACGGTTTGGCTTGCATGGGCACGATAATTCGACATTAGCTCAGGTGGGTGAAGAGCTTGGTTTAACCAGAGAGCGTGTACGCCAAATTCAAATGGAAGCACTAAGACGTTTAAGACGAATTCTTGAAAACCAAGGATTTTCGGGTGATATTTTATTAGGTGATTCCTAGTAAATTTTTAATCAATTAATTTTGTAAGGAGCCTCTGATTCAGCCCGATTAAGTTAGTAAGCTAAAAAACTGGTCTGATCGGAGGTGACTATATATCAAGGGCATATGCAATCATGTCTGTATAGCCTTATATGGCACCCCCCCTGTTTTTAAAAGATTGTAGCTACTTTTATTTTATGAGACCTCGGCATAATTCAGTAGCGAAAGAAAAATGTGATAAAATTATTCTGATTGAGGCTAGTAGTGGACTATTGACATGATTCACAACGAAAAAGCAGGATGATTTTAGCCGTTTTTCTCGTACCTGAGTTATGCTGAGGTCACTTGATATAAGTTTAATAATTCTACCGTTTAATTGGGTCGAGAATGCTATTGACCTGTTCAAGGGAAGTATCTGTATTAGGGTAGTCTAACGTATAATGTAAACCGCGACTTTCCTTCCTATGTTGAGCCGAACGAATGATTAAACGGGCTACTTCTGCAAGATTTCTTAGTTCAATTAAGTCATTACTAACCCGGAAGTTTGCGTAGTATTCATCAATTTCGGTCAGTAGCATCTCAATCCTATTCCTAGCTCGTTTCAGTCGTTTTGATGTTCTGACGATGCCAACATAATCCCACATGAAACGCCTAACTTCATCCCAGTTATGATTTATGACGACACGTTCATCTGAGTCAGTAACACGACTTTCATCCCAGTCTGGAATCGTAATTTCAAATTGCTTGTGTCGCTCAAACTGCATAGTGATTTCCTGTGCAGCTGCTTGTCCATAAACAACACATTCTAATAATGAGTTGCTTGCCATTCGATTAGCTCCATGCAAACCTGTGTAGGTGGTTTCGCCGATAGCATATAAGTTTTCGAGGTCAGTTTGCCCAGTCTGGTCAACCATCAATCCGCCACAAGTGTAGTGTGCCGCAGGTACAACGGGGACGGGTTCTTTGCTTAAGTCATAACCAAATTTTTTGCACATGGCGAAAACGTTAGGGAAGTGTTCTAGTAAGAATTCTTTAGATTTATGGCTTATGTCGAGAAAGACGGAGTCGATGCCTAATCGTTTCATTTCATGGTCAATGGAGCGAGCTACAATATCACGGGGGGCAAGTTCTGCTCTTTTATCAAACTTATCCATGAAGCGAGAGCCATTGGGCAATAGTAATCTACCACCTTCGCCACGAACTGCTTCTGTTATTAGGTTAGATTTTGCATGTGGGTGGTATAAGCAGGTAGGGTGAAACTGCATAAATTCCATATTGGCAACACGGCAGCCTGCACGCCAACCCATCGCAATACCATCACCGCTGGCACCATCTGGATTGCTGGTATAAAGGTAAACTTTACTTGCTCCACCTGTGGCTAAGATAGTGACATTCGATTGAAATGTTTTTACTTGTTCGTTTTTAATATCGAGAACATAAGCCCCAACGCAACGATTACTTTTGTGTTTATGACGTAATTTGCGTGTTGTGATGAGGTCAATAGCAATGTGGAATTCAAATAGCTCTATATTGGATCGTGATTTAATTTGTGATAATAAAGTTGTTTCTATCGCTTCGCCACTTGCATCTGCTGCATGTGCAACACGGCGGTTGCTATGACCCCCTTCACGGGTAAGGTGTAAACCAGCTAAACCTTCGATATTATTATCCATGCGAGTAAATGGTACGCCCGCGTTGAGTAGCCAGTTAATTGCATTCGGCCCATTTTCTACAACATGACGAACGACTTCTTCAACACAAAGTCCTGCGCCAGAGTCTATTGTGTCAGAAATATGTGATTCAAAAGAATCATTTTGATCTAGTACTGCAGAGATGCCACCTTGAGCGTAAAGAGTACTGCCTTCACTTAGTTTTTCCTTGCTAAGGACGGCAACTTTCATCGTAGAGGGGAGGTTAAGTGCCATCGTTAAGCCTGCGGCACCACTTCCAATAATTAAAACATCAAACATATAAAATATCTCAAATAAAGTACTAACGTCTTGTTTGTTCGTGTGATTTAGATTTAATCTAAATCTGATTGTTTAAAATTTATTAATATGCTGAAGTCTCACTGTAGGTGTTCTGCATTAATTTACGATATGAGCGAAGAATGAAGCAGCAGTTAAATTCTATTCTAAATTGTAATCGATTTGATCAAAGGTTTCTTAACATTGATTATTAGATTATCATAGTCGACATAAATAATTTAGAGGTGAAGGTGTTAATTGTAAACAATTACTCGTCAAATCATGATTAATTGTTTAATTATCTTAAAAATAACACCTTAGAGGAGATATGCCCATATGGGCAATAGTCAAACAGATTTAGAATTGGTGCGAAGAGTACAGTCGGGGGATAAATCCGCTTTTGATGTTTTAGTTTTAAAATATCAGCAGAGAGTGATTAATCTGGTGACTCGTTACGTGCATGACCCACATATAGCTATGGATGTTTCCCAAGAGTCTTTTATAAAGGCTTATCGAGGACTAAAGAACTTTCGTGGCGATAGCGCCTTTTATACTTGGCTATATCGAATTGCAATAAATACAGCGAAGAATCACTTAGTGTCTAGGAGTCGTCGAATGCCTGATGATGATATTGATGCTCAAGAAGCTGAGCAGTATGAGGGTGGTGCTAAATTAAGAGATATTAGCACACCTGAAAATGAGCTGCTGACTGAAGAGATACAAGAAACAGTAAGAGTCGCGATAGAAGCATTGCCAGATGACCTACGTATTGCCATTACGCTTAGAGAGCTTGAAGGTCTAAGTTATGAAGAGATTTCCGATGCTATGGATTGTCCAATAGGGACGGTTCGATCTAGAATTTTTAGAGCTCGTGAATCTATTGAGAGTGAATTAGAGCCTTTACTTAGCTAAACATGATAAAAAGATATTTAGCAGAGACTTCTGGATACCCAACTTATTGTTTTATTCAGGAAAAATTAAGTAACAATAATTTATAATGTAAACGAACTAAGCATTTTATTTGTTGTCTGTGAAGATAACGGTTATAAGAAATTTTAAAATGAGACAATAATGAACAAGAGTAATAAAACAATATCAATGACTGAGCATCTTTCAGCATTGCTTGATGATGAAACGGGTGAATTTGAGCAGAGACGTGTCTTGGACGAACTCAAGTCTGACAAAAAGTTGTGTAATAAATTTTCAAGCTATGCATTAATTGGTGAAACGATGCGATCAGCGAGTGTCGAGAAAAATGCATGTAGTGCTGGTACAAGTTTTTTAGCTGGAATACATGAGAAAATTGATGCTGAAGATGAATACAATCAAGTTACCGTAGGCAGTAATAACGTAGAAAGTTATAATGATGCTCAAAGTCAGAAATCATGGCTTCGTCCAGTCGGCGGTTTTGCCTTAGCTGCTTCAATAGCCGCAATCGCGGTGCTTGGAGTACAGAATTATCAGCTTACAAAAAAATCAGATTTATTGACAGCCTCTTTAAGTGCCCAGTCACAGAAAAGTTTAATAGCTAACACAATTCATGTTGCGGCACCTGTTGTTGCGAATGTTGATGTTGATACAGCGTTACCTATTGATGACGTGACGGATAATAGCGAGCAGTATAGACAAGCAGATTCACACGTAAAATCCTTGTTGAAAAGCTATGTAGACAGTCATATGCAGTATGCAACACATACTACTTTTGTTCCGTCAGTACGTGTTATTGCTTACGCTGATAATAAATAATGAAAACCTGTTGTATTAGACCTATGCCAAAAATGTTAAAAATTCTTGCAGTTTCTGCTTTATTACCTTTGATATCTCTTACGCCTATAGCTCAAGCAGATGATAGTGCTGTCGAGTTGCTGAATCGCATGAATAAGGCGTTGCATCAATTGAACTACAAGGGAAACCTTGCGTATCTTAAAGGAAATTCTTTATCAACGTTACATGTGGATCACTCGGTTGTTAATGGGGTTGAATCGGAGCGTGTTGTTCGTTTAAATGAGGGTGGTAATGAAATTTCACGGGAATTAAAAGGTTTTTCACTCTCTTCAATACCTCAAATTCGTCCAGAGATGGAAGCAGTTTACTCTTTTGATATGGGGCGTGAAAATAGGGTAGCTAATATGCCTTGCAGGGTTATCACTGCTCGACCTAAGGATCGTGAACGCTATTTACAAAAATACTGCATAGACTCTACAACGGGTATGTTGCTTGATTACATGTTAGTAGGTAAGTCACATAAACCTATAGAGCAGTTTATGTTTACTACCATTGATATTCGTGTTCCAGAAAAAATGACAATTCAAGCGGCAAATAACACCAATGAAAAAATCACCCCTTTAGGTAAAATAGAAACAACAATATTGATTCCTCAAGCACAAGCTAAGGCAGGTGTACGCCATGTTTCAAATGTGGCTTTGGAGGATGGCTGGGTAATTGAAGCCTTACCTGCAGGTTTTGAAATTAGCCAAGCTCCATCTATGAAAGAAACAAGTAGTGAAAACCCTATCATTAAGCATTATATAGTCTCGGATGGTCTAAGTTCCTTGTCTGTTTTTGTTTCACCAATAACGGATAGAACACCTGCAAATGCAGTAACGATTAATTCGGGTGCTTTGAATGTTTTAACCAAGAAAAAAGATAACCATATGATTACCGTGGTAGGTGAAGTGCCTGAGCTTACATTAAAGAATATTGTGAAGAACTTACATAAAAAACCATAACTTTACTTTAAAATCTATATATATAGAAGCGAACCCCAGTTGATACAAGAGACAGCGATTGTTAGTAATATTAAGGACGGTTATGCTGATCTAATCATTGATAGCCAATCTGCTTGTGGTGCGTGTGCTTCAAAGTCTTCTTGTGGTCAGTCTTCAATATTAAACAGCTCACCAAAACAAAAAAATGTTTTACGAATATATAGTCAGTTGTCTTTGCAGGCTGGAGATACTGTCATCATAGGTATTAAACCAAATCAGTTATTGCTAGCAACCGTTATGATGTATATTCTTCCTTTGATTGTATTTATTATTTTTGCTGTTATAGGTAAATATTTAGGCGGTGAGCATACAAGTATACTTGCTGGTTTATTTGGGCTGTTTTGTGGCATATTTTTCCTTCGAAAATATGTTAGCCAAAATAAAATAAGCAATCAGTTTCAACCAAAAATTTTGAATAAAGTAGTTTCTATTAAATCTGAATGTACCTAAGAGAAAATTCTAATAATGTTCGTGATAAAAAAGTTTTTACCTATCCTACTAATTATTTGTTCATTTTTTGCTAGTTTATCAGCTGCGGAACTTCCTGACTTTACCAAACTAGTCGAGAAGCATAGTGCTGCAGTGGTCAACATTAGCACTCGCCATAATGCGAAAACTACTAGAAATTTTTCTCATGACTTTCTAGAAGATGGGCCTGATGGTGAGAAGAGCGAGATGCTTGATGAGTTGATGCGCCGCTTTTTTGATAGGGGTGGAAATGGTATACCTAGAGAAAAAGATACCAGCTCATTAGGCTCAGGATTTATTATTTCTGCAGATGGTTATATTGTAACAAATAATCATGTGATCACGGATGCTGATGAAATTATAGTGAAACTAAATGATCGTCGTGAGCTTACGGCAAAAATCATTGGTGTTGATAAACGCAGTGATGTGGCGTTATTAAAAGTTGAGGCAACCGATTTACCTGTACTTGTAACAGGAAGTTCAGAGAAGTTGAAAGTGGGTGAATGGGTGGTGGCTATTGGCTCACCATTTGGTTTTGATCATAGTGTAACTGCGGGCATAGTCAGTGCTAAAGGGAGAAGTCTACCCTCTGAAAACTATGTGCCTTTTATTCAGACTGATGTTGCCATTAATCCAGGTAACTCAGGTGGACCATTGTTTAACCTAAAAGGCGAAGTCGTTGGCATTAACTCTCAAATATTTAGCCGTACTGGTGGGTTTATGGGGGTTTCATTTGCTATACCTGTTGATGTTGTAAAGCAAATTGTTAAGCAACTAAAGGCGAAGGGTCGAGTATCCCGTGGTTGGTTAGGGGTTTATATACAGGAAGTGACACGTGAGCTTGCTATATCATTCGGATTAGAGAATCCAACGGGAGCATTAATTGTTGAAGTGATAGATGAAGGGCCTGCTAAAGATATATTACGACAGGGTGATATCGTTCTGGAGTTTGATGGAAAGCCTGTGAGAGATGCCTCATCATTACCTGTTATCGTTGGTTCAACATCTATCGATAAAAAGGTGAAAATAAAAGTAAGACGAGGTGGTACAACTCAAGTTTTGAATCTTAAGCTTGCTGAACTACCTGCTGACGATATTGATAAGCCGAATGTTAAAAAGGAAAAAAAGCCTAAGAAAAAAAATACCTACTTAGGAATGGGTTTATCTGACCTTGATCAACTTGCTAAAAAATCACTTGATGTTGAGCATGGTGTGTTAGTCAAGCAAGTAAAATCAAATCCCGCTCGTAAAGCAGATGTTGAAAGAGGTGATGTTTTATTAATGCTTAATGGGGATAAAATTAAAAATTTAGCGCACTTTGTTGAGTTAAGTAAAATCCTTAAGTCAGGTAAAACCTATGCACTGCTTGTTCTAAGAGATGGGTCGGCAAGATTCTTGGCGCTTAAAATAGATGATAGTGAGTTACAAAAATAAAATTCTGGTTTATCTAGATTGAAGTACTGTACTCAATTCCCTCAAAAAGGGGGGGGGTGCCATAGCTCCACCAGAGTAATACATTATTCTATATTACCTTTTTCCTATATGTGAAGTTAATAGAAATAGCATTTTTCATATTAATCATTAGTTTAATGTCACTGCAAAGCGATCAACAGAGGAATCTAGGATAATAATAAATGTGCATACTCCCGCATGAATTAATAGTGTATTATCGCGATGGTTGTCATCTGTGTGAACGGGTGGTGGCTTCTTTATTTGAGCTTCAAAAAGAGCTTAAGTATGAGATTAAGCCGATAGATATAGACACTGACCCAGAATTGCGAGACAGATACAATGTTGATGTGCCTGTTGTTACCTACCAAGGTGAAGTTCTTTTCTATCATTTCTTTGATGAAACAGAATTAAGAAAAGCACTAACGCATGGCTGAAGCAAATCAGAATATTCGAAATTTTTCAATTATTGCCCATATAGATCATGGCAAATCCACAATCTCTGACCGGTTCATACAACACTGTGAAGGTTTAAGTGAACGTGAAATGGAGTCTCAAGTTTTAGACTCTATGGATATTGAACGTGAACGTGGAATCACTATTAAGGCACAAAGTGTGTCGTTAGATTTCCACTCTAAAGATGGTCAAACTTATCATTTAAACTTCATTGATACCCCAGGTCATGTTGATTTTTCTTATGAGGTCTCACGCTCCTTATCAGCATGTGAAGGCGCATTACTCGTTGTTGATGCCTCACAGGGAGTAGAAGCACAAAGTGTTGCAAACTGTTATACCGCAATTGATTTAGACTTAGAAGTCGTACCTGTTCTTAATAAAATTGATTTACCTGCAGCAGATGTGGATCGTGTATCTAAGGAAATTGAAGAGATTATAGGAATTGATGCAACGGATGCTGTACACGTTAGTGGTAAAACAGGGGTTGGAATTGAAGACTTACTCGAACAGTTGGTTGAACGAATACCACCGCCTAAAGGTGACCCTGATGCGCCTTTAAAAGCACTTATTATTGACTCATGGTTTGATAACTACCTTGGCGTTGTATCTCTTGTACGCGTCGTTGATGGTCGAATCGATAAAAAAATGAAAATCATGCCGATGTCGACAAAGCAAGAATACTTTGTTGACCATGTTGGTATTTTTACACCCAAGCGAAAGGATACAGAAGCGTTAGTTGCTGGTGAAGTAGGTTTTGTTATTGCTGGAATTAAAGATATCGAAGCGGCAAAAGTAGGTGATACTTTTACCACAGCTAAGAGGGCTGCTACAACGCCATTGACTGGTTTTAAAGAAATCCAACCACGCGTCTTTTCTGGCTTATTCCCTGTAAGTTCGGATGACTATAGTAATTTGCGAGAAGCATTAGATAAACTAAGCCTGAATGATGCCTCATTAAAATATGAACCAGAAACATCCCAAGCACTAGGTTTTGGATTTCGTTGTGGTTTCCTAGGTTTATTGCATATGGAAATTGTTCAGGAACGTCTTGAGCGCGAATATGATTTGGACTTAATTACTACAGCACCCTCTGTTATTTATGAGGTGGTGACCACCAAGGGTGAAACCATCAATATTCATAACCCAGCTGACCTTCCTGCGGTTAATTATATTGAGGAAATACGCGAGCCTATCATTCGTGGCACGATTATGATGCCGCAAGAGTATGTAGGTAATGTTATATCACTTTGTATTGAAAAGCGTGGTATACAAAAAGATATGCAGTACTTGGGAAATCAAGTGACTTTGAGCTATGATTTACCTTTAAGTGAAGTCGTCATGGATTTCTTTGATCGATTAAAATCAGTCAGTCGTGGCTATGCTTCTTTTGATTATGAATTGGATCGTTTTGAGCCAGCACCTTTGGTAAAAGTAGATATTCTGATTAATGGAGAGGCGGTTGACGCACTGTCTATTATTGTGCATAAAGATTTCTCACAAAGTCGCGGTAGGATGCTTGTTGACCGTATGAAAGAAGTCATCAAGAGACAAATGTTTGATGTTGCTATTCAGGCAACTATTGGTGGAAATATTATTGCTCGTTCCAATGTTAAGGCGCTACGTAAAAATGTAACAGCTAAGTGTTATGGGGGTGATATATCACGTAAAAAGAAGCTATTAGCGAAGCAAAAAGCAGGTAAAAAGCGCATGAAACAGGTAGGTAATGTTGAGATACCACAAGAAGCTTTCCTTGCGGTACTTAGAAGGGATGATGACTGATGGGGGATAAAATCAATCTTGAGTTAGTGTTGGTAATATTGACTTTTATTACTGGTTTAATCGTTTTTTTTAATTGGTTACTTAAGCGTAAGAGAAAGGGAATAAACAGTCAAAAAGAAACAGGCTCATTAATTGTAGATTATGCAAAATCATTTTTTCCTGTTCTATTGATAGTGATTACGATTCGATCTTTCGTTGCAGAGCCTTTCAGAATCCCCTCGGGGTCAATGATACCGACACTTGAGATTGGTGACTTTATCTTGGTAAAAAAATATGCCTATGGAATTCGTTTACCTGTTTTAAATACTAAAATTATCGAGACAGGGCATCCAAAACGTGGCGATGTGGTGGTATTTAAGTATCCTAAAGACCCCGAGATTAATTATATAAAACGTTTGGTTGGCTTACCGGGTGATAATATAAAATGGACGCGTGATAAAAGGCTTATTATCAATGGTAACGAAGTCCCTACTAAGGTAACGGGACAATATAAGACCAAATCTAGAATTGGTCTTACGATTATGGTTAATAAGCTAGAAGAGACTTTACCTGATGATGGGCCTCATGATTTAATCTCATTTAATTCATACTCAAGTGCTGGAGAATGGGATGTACCTAAAGGGCATTATTTTGTGATGGGTGATAATCGTGATAATAGTAGTGATAGTCGTGTCTGGAAGTTTGTACCAGAAGCTAATTTAGTTGGAAAAGCTTCATTAGTGTGGATGCATTGGAATTGGTTTGATGGTGGTGATGGATTTCAGGCGAGTAGAATAGGCACAGCAGTAGATTAAAAAATCACAATTAGAATCTCGTCGTTAAGCGTAGCTTCACGATTAGTATGTGACAATTCCCTAATAAAAACTAAAACCTTGTATTAGGGAATAATAATGACAATAAATAGACAAAAACAACGTGGTGCTACTTTTGTAACGTGGTTGATAGTAGCAGGGTTTGGCATTCTTGTCGCCAGTGCCGTAATTAAAGTGGCTCCTTACTATGTCGAGTTTAATAGTGTTAAAAGCTTGATGAAGGGTATAGCAGGGGAGCAGGGTATTAAGAAAGCTAATCTGCGCCAAGTGAATAGAAAAATAGAAAACTACCTGAACTTGAATAATTTACGAAGTCTTGAAGATAGCTATTATGCGAGTAAAAAGAAAGGCTCTGGCGTAAAGAATCCTTTTAAAATTGTTAAATTAAGAAAAGGTAAAAAGAGACGTAAGTTGACAGTAGAATACCCGGTAAAAAGCCCGTGGATTGGAAATATTTCGTTTTTACTTGATTTTGAACACGCTGTTATTTTAGGTGAGCCTGAAAATAAAACAGGGAAATAAAAAACAATGTAAGGGACTTAATGTAAGTTCCTTAAGGGATCTCTGATCAAGTCGATTAGAATTAAGCGCAGAAAAAACTGTCGCTATTTTTCAGGAAGTGAGTCCGTAATAGTCACTCTATTGCGTCGATCTTCGTGGAAAATATCGGCTGTTTTAGCAAGCTTAAAATAATTAGGCTTGATCATAGGTTCCTTATGATAACGGCTAGAAACAAATTACATTAGGTTTTTCTTCGTCCTCTCATGTTAGAATAAGCACTTATTTCTTAAGAATATAAGGACTTATGCGTTCTTTGAATAAAATCAGTGATATTCTTGATCAAAAACACTTAGGTAGTGATCGTTTTATACAGGCATTAACGCACCGTAGCGCCAAAGGTAAACATAATGAGCGCATGGAGTTTTTAGGTGATAGTGTCCTCGGTGTGATAGTTACTGATAAGCTGTATCACTTGATGCCAAAGGCTTCTGAAGGCTATTTGTCTCGGCTTAGAGCATCTCTAGTTAATGAAAATACACTTGCCGATATCGCCAATGAATTATCATTAGGTGATTTTTTGCGTTTAGGTGCTGGAGAATTAAAAAGTGGTGGCTTTAGAAGAAAATCAATTCTCTCTGATACTTTAGAAGCGGTAATTGCCAGCGTTTACCTTGAAAGAGGCATTGCAGAGACTAAAACGTTTGTATTAACAGTTTATACGAATCGCTTTGAGGAACTGCCGAGTGAAGATGCATTAAAAGACCCCAAGAGTCGTCTACAAGAGTTACTCCAGTCGCGCAAATTAGAGATTCCTACATATGATTTAGTCAGTACTACAGGTGATGCACATCGCCAAATATTTACTGCAGAATGTACTATTCCAAGCCTTGAGGTTAACGTCAAAGGAATATCAAGCTCAAGGCGCAAAGCCGAGCAACAAGCAGCACAAAATGCATTTGAAAAAGTAGAAGCTCTTTTTTCTGCTGAAAAAAAGGCTAAACAGTTATGAATACTCAAACTATGAATACACAATGTGGCACAGTTTCAATTATTGGTCGCCCTAATGTGGGCAAATCTACGTTACTCAATCATTTAATTGGTTATAAAATCTCGGCAATTGCGAATAAGCCACAAACTACGAGAACAAATATTCGTGGCATTATCAGTAAAACAAATCGCAAAGGTCATGCAGACTACCAAATCATCTTTACCGATACGCCAGGTATACATCTAAATTCTAAGAACTTACTCAATAGAACCCTAAATAGTGAAGCAGTAGCGGCAGTTGAAAATGTTGATGCTATTATTTTTATTGTAGAAGCAATGAAATGGACAGATGAAGATGACTTTGTTCTAAGTCGCTTAGAGCATACTAAGGCGCCTGTTTTCTTGCTGATTAATAAAGTGGATCGTATTCAAGAAAAAGAAAGGTTATTTGTTTTTTTACAAGAGATTGCCTTAAAAAGAGACTTCAAAGAAATTATTCCCATTTCTGCTACTAAAGGCATAAATACCGATGCTTTAATTAGCTCATTATTAAAGGTACTGCCAGAATCTGAATTTATCTATCCTAAAGATCATATTACGGATAAATCAATACGTTTTATTTGTGGTGAGTTAATCCGTGAGCAATTGGTGTTAAATCTGCATGAAGAGTTACCGTATACGACGGCTGTGGAAATAGAACGATTTGAAGAAACGGATAAACTCGTCACTATCGAAGTGGTTATCTGGACAGATCGTAAAAACCAAAAGGGTATTATCATCGGTAAAAAAGGTGAAACACTAAAACGAATTGGGCAGAGCGCAAGACATTCTTTGGAGGAGTTTTTAATGAAAAAAGTGATGTTGAAGCAATGGGTGAAGGTTGAAGAGAATTGGCAAAATAATCCACGTCACTTGAATGAGTTAGGTATCATTTCTAATAGAGAGCTGTGAAGACTGTGTAATGGCACCCCCCCCTTTTTTTGAAGATTTAAAGCTTACAGCTGATATTGTCTGCAAAGGTTTTGCTTAATGCCTCAGTCCTTTGCCTATATTCTAAATCGTCGTCCTTTTAGAGAGTCGAGTCAACTGGTTGATATTTTTACAGAAGATCATGGTAATATTTGTTGTGTAGCCCGTCCAGCAAAGAAGCGTGGGAAAATACTAAAAGGAAACTTAGAGCCTTTTCGTTATTTGTACATAAATTGGATTGGTAAAGGTGATGTACAAACTTTAACCGAAGCAGATGAACGAGGACGCCATAAAATACCGCCATCGGAGATGATGTTGGGGCTCTACCTTAATGAGCTATTATTACTCTTAACTCGCCAGCATGTAGCGCAACCAGAATTATTTTCAGCGTATAAATATACCCTTCATAAGTTGGCAGACCCGTCAATCAATCGGCAAATTATGATGCGCTTTGAGCTTTATCTTTTGGCAAATCTAGGATACCCCTTGGCACTGCAAACAGATCAAGCTATTTTATCTGAAATGCGTTATCTTCTAACTCAGGATGAAGGTTTAATTATGGCATCTGACAAGGATATTGATGCAACGCGAAACTTGGTTTGTACGCAAGCAATCAGTGGTGAATTATTGATTGCCTTACAGGATTTACCCTCTATGCAAGCAATACAATGGAAACAGTTACGACAGTACTTAGATGCTGTATTCAAAGATATTGCGCCAAGAAAAATTAACTCTCGACAATTACTGAATATATAGACAGAACTTAAAATATGGAACAACAAACTAATCCAATACTTGAACTGGGTGTAAATATTGATCACATCGCGACACTGCGCCAGGCGCGTGGTACAAGTTATCCTGATTTGCTCGAAGCCGCCTTTTTAGTTGAAGAGGCGGGCGCTCAGGCAATTACTATCCACTTGCGGGAGGATCGTAGGCATATTCAAGACGCAGATGTTTATGCGATTCGTAAACAAATTAAAGGTAGAATGAATTTAGAACTCGCTGCAACGGATGAAATGGTTAATATTGCCTGTGATGTTGCTCCAGAAGATGCCTGCGTTGTACCTGAAAAACGCGAAGAGCTGACGACCGAAGGCGGTTTAGATGTAGTTGGGCAATTTGATCGAATTCAAAAAGCAACAAAACAGTTATCAGCCCAAGATATTCGTGTCTCTTTGTTTATTGAACCGAATATAGAACACATTAAGCGGGTACTTGATATTGGTGCTCCGATTATTGAATTACACACAGGAACCTATGCTAATGCTACAGGTGATAAGCAGAAACGAGAATTTGCTCGTATTCTTGAAGCGAGTCGTTTTGCTCATGAGCAGGATATTCAAGTGAACGCAGGACACGGACTCGATTATGCTAATACCTCGGCAATAGCTAAAATTGAAGAAATTCGTGAGTTGAATATTGGTCACTCTATCGTATCGCGGGCAGTTTTTGTTGGCATAAGTCGGGCAACCCGACAAATGTTGGAAATTATGAATTCAGCAAGGGGAGTATCCTAAATGCCCATTATTGGAATTGGTACTGATATCGTAAAAACATCAAGAATCAATCGACTCTTTAAAAAATATCCTCGGGGTTTTGCAGAACGAATATTGCATAAAAATGAGTTGAAGGTGTTTAAAAAGCACCCATCACCCAAGAGTTTTTTAGCAAGACGGTTTTCAGCTAAAGAGGCAGTAGCGAAGGCTTTGGGTACTGGAATAGCTAATGGTGTAGCCTTTAGGGAAATTGAAGTTAGCAATATAAAAGGTGGGCAACCGGTACTAACCCTGCACGGTACAACACTCGATATTGCCTCTGATTTAGGTGTTAAAAACACCTTCATTTCTTTAAGTGATGAAAGAGATTTTGCCATTGCTTACGTTATCCTTGAGTCTTAATTGAGAAAGAAATATCCTATGGCACCCCCCCCTTTTTTGAACAATTACTCATTTTTATTCGAATTGTGGTCAAACTTTGTAGTAAGACAAATTTACAGGGGGGCAGCGTGTGAATTACCCAACGATTGAAAAATTTATTGGCAATACACCCTTGGTAAAACTGCAAAGACTCGCGGGTCAAACCAGCAACACTATTTTAGTGAAACTTGAGGGAAATAACCCTGCAGGGTCGGTCAAAGATCGTGCCGCATTTAGTATGATTAATCGTGCTGAAAAGCGAGGTGATATAAAACCAGGTGATACTTTAATCGAAGCGACTAGTGGCAATACAGGTATAGCATTGGCAATGGTTGCAGCAATGCGTGGTTATAAAATGCTCTTGATTATGCCTGATAATATGAGTGCAGAGCGCCGTGCTTCGATGAAGGCATTTGGCGCGGAGTTAATCCTAGTTTCCAAAGAAGATGGCGGTATGGAAGGTGCTCGTGATCTTGGCGAAAAAATGCATGCTGAAAGTAAAGGACTATTGCTTAATCAATTTGCTAATCTAGATAATCCTCTGGCACATTATGAGACAACAGCCCCAGAAATATGGCGAGATACGAATGGTGAAATTACACATTTTGTCAGCGCGATGGGAACCACAGGAACGATTACGGGAACGGGTCGTTACTTAAAAGAGAAAAGTGATACCGTACAAATCATCGGTGTACAACCAAAAACTAATGATGAAGATATTCCTGGAATACGTCGTTGGTCAGAAGAATATATGCCTGAAATTTTTGACTCATCCGTGGTTGATAAAGAAATAGATATCACTCAAAAAGAATCTGAAGACACTATGCATGCTCTGGCAACACAAGAGGGTATATTTTGTGGCGTATCATCAGGTGGGGCAGTGGCTGCGGCATTGAAACTGTCGCAACAAGTAGAGAATGCTACAATCGTTACCATTATTTGTGACCGTGGTGATCGTTATATTTCTACGGGTGTTTTTCCAGCTTAAAAAAAAGATCCCCACGAAAATACGAAAGGTAAGATAATATTTTTCGTGTTCTTTCGTTGACGATAAAGGTTAATAAAATGAACGTACTTGTATTCGACATAGAAACCATTCCCGATATTGAGGGTGGGCAACGGATTTTTGATCTACATGGTTTAGATGATAAAAGTACTGCGAAAGCGATGCATCATCTACAGCAGCAAAAAACGGGATCAGAATTTCTGCCACTTTATTTACATAAAATAATAGCTATCTCTGTCGTTTATCGTGGCATGGGTGATGATATGGAAAATAGGGTGACTGTTCGCTCTTTAGGGAGTAAAAATAGTACCGAGGCTGAATTACTAACACTCTTCTTTAAGGAAATTGAGGAGCGTACACCGACCTTGGTTTCATGGAATGGAACAGGGTTTGATTTACCTGTAATACATTACCGCACCCTTAAAAGTGGCATTAGTGCGCCGGGCTATTGGGAAAAAGGCAGTAGTAAATCTGACTTTAAGAGTGATAATTATCTCAGCCGATACCACGAACGCCATACAGATCTAAAAGATGTTTTGGCAAGCTATAATCATCAGGCTAGCGCACCATTAGATCACCTTTCTACTTTATTGGGTTTTCCGGGTAAAAATGGTATGGATGGTTCGATGGTTTGGGATGAATACCAAGCAAATAATATTAGTGGCATTCGTGATTATTGTGAAACAGATGTATTAAATACTTATCTGATTTATTTACAATATCAATTAATGCGCGGTGAAATGGATAAGGTAAAACTTGAAGACGAGTTTACTTTATTGCGTGATATGCTTGATAGTGCAGGTAAAGCGTCAGATAAGGGGCATCTACAACAATTTTCTAAAGATTGGAATTAATTTAACCGCAGAGGACACAGGGACACGGAGTAAATATAGCTCTTTGCTCACTGTGATTCTGTGCTTTATAGTGGCTTATAAATGACAGATAAAACACAATTAGAATTACTTGGCTCTGGTGGGGGCGATGGTAACGACGGGAGCAATGGTGGTGGTGCCAGCAATGACCCGAATATCGAGCGCATGCCACTTGAGCAATACACAGAAAAAGCCTATCTTGATTATTCCATGTACGTTATTTTGGATCGTGCCTTGCCGAATATCGGTGATGGCTTAAAACCAGTCCAAAGGCGTATTGTTTATGCCATGTCTGAGCTGGGTTTATCGGCAGCTTCAAAACACAAAAAATCAGCACGAACTGTCGGTGATGTTTTGGGTAAATTCCATCCTCATGGTGATTCTGCCTGTTATGAGGCGATGGTGTTAATGGCACAGCCGTTTTCTTATCGCTATCCACTGGTTGATGGTCAAGGTAACTGGGGTTCGCAAGATGACCCTAAATCATTCGCCGCAATGCGTTATACAGAATCACGCCTGACAGCCTATGCAAAAATTCTCTTGCAGGAATTAGGGCAGGGTACCGTTGAATGGGTAGATAACTTTGATGGCACGCTACAAGAGCCTTCTTTATTACCCGCGCGATTACCCAATGTGTTGCTAAACGGTGGTTCAGGTATTGCAGTGGGAATGGCAACGGATATTCCACCACATAATCTACGTGAAGTGGTTGATGCATGCTTGCAATTATTAAAGAAAAAAACTAGTAGTTTAGATGAGTTGCGCCAGTTTATTAAAGGGCCAGATTACCCAACAGATGCTGAAATTATTAGTACGCCTGCTGAAATTAACAGTATGTATGAAAACGGCAAGGGTAGTATTAAAATGCGTGCTGTTTGGGAAAAAGAAGATGGTGATGTGATTGTCACTGCGCTGCCCTATCAAGCTTCAGGTGGCAAGGTGCTAGAGCAAATAGCCATGCAAATGCGTGCTAAAAAACTACCCATGGTGGCGGATCTTCGTGATGAGTCGGATCATGAAAACCCAACTCGTTTAGTGATTACACCGCGCTCTAACCGTGTCGATATCGAGCAAATGATGTCCCATCTATTCGCTTCAACCGATCTTGAGCGTAATTACCGCGTCAATATGAATATGATCGGTACTGATGGTAAACCTCAGGTTAAAAATCTTAAAGAAATATTAACCGAGTGGTTAGAGTTTCGTCGTGCGACGGTTATCAAACGGATAGAATGGCGTTTAAATAAAGTCCTTGAACGTTTGCATATTTTAGAGGGTTTATTAATTGCTCATCTTAATATTGATGAAGTGATTCGTATTATTCGTGAGAATGACGAGCCTAAGCTGATATTAATGGAAACCTTTAATATCAGTGATATACAGGCTGAAGCGGTTTTAAACTTACGTTTAAGGAATTTAGCAAAATTAGAAGAGTTCCAGATTCGTGCTGAGCAAGAAGAGTTAATTAAAGAGCGCGATGAATTACAGGGTTTGCTTGATTCACCTAATAAACTTACCTCGTTAATTCGCAAAGAACTTAAAGAAGATGCCAAGAAATACGGTGATGAGCGACGCTCACCCATAGTCGAGCGCGAAGCCTCACAAGTCCTTGATGAAACAGCGCTGATTCCATCTGAGCCTGTGACGGTTGTATTATCAGAAATGGGTTGGATTCGTTCTGCCAAAGGACATGAAATAGACCCAGAATCACTCAGTTATAAACAAGGTGATAAATACCAAGCATCCGCACTAGGTCGTTCCAATCAACAGGTTGTACTATTAGATAGTAATGGAAAAAGTTATACACTAGCCGCGCATACATTACCCTCCGCACGTGGGCAGGGTGATCCGTTAAGTGGACGTTTTAAACAAGCTGAAGGCGCCAGTTTTAAAACGGCTTTAATGGGAAAAAATGAGCAACTATACCTACTAGGAAGTAACTTCGGTTACGGCTTTATCTGTAAGTTTGAAGATATGCTGAGTCGCGCAAAAGCGGGTAAAGCGACCGTCAGTTTAGGTAAAGCAGGCGCACAATTAACCTGCCCCTCACAAATCACAGATATTGAAACCGATTTGATTGCAGCGGTAACATCAGATGGCTATTTACTCATTATAAACGCCAATGAATTACCCCAGCTACCCAGAGGTAAAGGCAATAAAATCATAAATGTACCCAGTAAACGCTTAAAAGCAGGTGAAGAACATGTGGTGGCACTCATTGCGCTGGCACAAGGGGCAAAACTGATTGTGCATGCGGGTAAGAAGCATAAGACAATCCAAGGTTCTGAGATTGTTGAATACCAAGGGGATAGAGGTAAACGGGGTAAGCTGTTGCCAAAGGGATATCGGAATGTTTCTTTATTGGAAGTAAGTAAGTAAGTAAGTAATATTATTTTTTGTATGGCACCCCCGTATATTTTAGAAGATTGTAAGGAGATTTAGGGCTTCCTAATTTCTAGGTAGAGGCTCTCTTATAAAATTGATTAGAATCTGACTAAGAATAACTGTTTGAAGGTAAACCACTCCTCGGAAATTGATTGTTTCATATTATTATTTCTGACAAAATTATCATTGCTAATAAAAATAATAGAGTAAATCGAACGGGTGTTCAGATTTACAGCAGGGGAAAATTTTGAAAATACTATTTGCACGTTTGTGTAATCTATATTCACTTAGTAAAAAAACATATAAGCTATTGTTATTTATGTCTTTGTCTCTAGCTGTGTCATCTTCTCTTGAAGCGAAGAAGGGAGTAATAGACAGTGATGGTGATGGGCTTTCTGATCAATATGAGAGGAAAATAGGAACAGAAGCTTTTCTTGCTGATACTGATGGAGATGGTATTAATGATGGTATTGAAGTCGGGAAAAACTTGCAAAAACCACGTGATAGTGATTCTGATAAACACATAGATGCTGTTGATATTGATGATGATAATGATGGCTTACCTAGTATTCTTGAAGGTGTTGCTGATAAAGATAAAGATGGGGTGCCAAACTATTTAGATACGGATTCTGATAATGATGGAGTCTCTGATAATATTGAATCAGGAGCAAAAAATCAGGATAAGAACCTTGATGGTATTGATGATGCCTTTGATGTTTCATTAATTTCTGAAGTAGCTATCAGAGATGATAACGGTGATGGAATTAATGATAAGGTGAAATTACCTGATTATAATAATGATAATATTCCTGATTATCTTGATGTGAAATATAGTAAAAAAACTCAATTAAGTAAAAATACTAAGAAAAAGTCAGCTGAAGAAATTGTAGCTAAACCCAGTACTCCAAAACAGCTTAGTACTATTAAAAAGCCAGTAAAATTAGCCAATAAATCACGACTAAAACCAAGTGAAAAAATAGCTAAAAAATTGAATAAAAAACCAAACAAAAAAATTAATCATAAAGTTATCGTTAAAAAACTATCTAAAAACACTGATAAAAATTTGGATTCAGACAATGATGGTTTACTGGATTATCAAGAAATAGTATTGGGAACGAACCCTTTAAAGCGTGATAGTGATGGAGATGGAGTCTCAGATGCTATTGAGATTGGTATTGATATTACTTCACCTCAAGATTCTGACCATGACACTATCATTGATGCATTAGATAATGATGATGATAATGATGGTATTCTCACTAAAAACGAAGATGTTAATAATGATAGTACACCGATAAATGACGACACGGATAATGATGGTGTACCGAACTATTTAGATGCTAATGATGATGGTGATACCAAATTAACTAGGGATGAGGGCGCTACAAAAGATACGGATAATGATGGTATTCTAGATTATCTTGATATGCATGATGGCGTTAAAGACAAGGTCGTTAACTTTAAAAAGAAGCAAGTAATTCCTGAAAAACCTGAAGTAGTGATATTGTACGATGGAAATAACCAACTACCAGCAGAAGAAACGGATGATAATAATTTAGTTGAGACTACACTTGATGAGGTGTTAGATATTGATAATTTGAATGAAAAGAAAGTCACTAAAGAAGTTACTTCTCAAGTGGATCATCGTTTAAGTACAGCAAAGAAGGTAGCTTCTTGGTCTTGGGATTTGTTTTAACATGAGCCCGCAAATAATTCTGTTGTAACTAACTAGCCATCTGTAACATTTCTTCGGCAAGATTCATTGTAGATTGAGTGATTTCTATGCCACCTATCATTCGTGCAATTTCTGTTGTTCGACTTTTTTCACTTAAGATATTCATTCCCGTTGTAGTCGTTTGACTATGCTTGGTTTTAGTAACCATGTAATGATTGTGAGCCTGTGAGGCTACTTGAGGAAGGTGGGTTACACATAATACCTGACGTTTACTACCTAACTGACGTAACTGCTGACCAATCACTTCGGCAATTCCTCCACCTATTCCACTGTCCACTTCATCAAAAATGAGTGCAGGTAAAGTGATTTTTTGAGCAGCAATCATCTGAATTGCAAGTGAGATACGTGATAGTTCACCACCTGATGCGACTTTTTGGAGTGACTTGAGGGGTTGTCCGGGGTTAGCACTTACCAGAAATTCAATTGTATCTTTACCATGTAGTGTTATAGATTCATTGGTGTTGAGGGATATTTGGAATTTTCCACCTTCCATACCAAGTGTCTGCATTGCTTTAGTGACACCTGCGGATAGTTTTAAGGCAAACTTTTGGCGTACTTTAGTAAGCTTCTTAGCTGTTACTAAATAATTTTCTTCACTTTTTTGTAAAGAAATTTGCAGTGCATCGATATTGTATTCATCACTGTTAAGTTCATCTAGCTGTTGTTGTAGTGATACCCATTTACTATGGAGATTCTCTGAAGTGGTTTGATGTTTTCGACTTAAGTCATGAATGGTGCTGAGTCGTTTGCTAACAAGATCAAGGCGTTCAGGATTAAGCCCAACTGATTCTTGGTAGCGTCGCAGTGAATCTGTCGCCTCTTGAATAAGTATTTGCGCATTCTGTAGCATTTCGTAGGGTTCAATCAAAGTAGGATCTACTTGACGAGCTGCATCAATAGTCTGTAATACTTCACTGATGCTGGAATAGATTGATTGCTCATCGTTATCATAAAGCTTAAGAACGCTTTGCGATGTTTGTTCGATTAATTGCTCTGCGTTAGAGAGGCGGGAGTATTCTTCATCTAATTGCGAGGTTTCATTTTTGGCTAGATTTAACTCGTCAAGTTCCTGAATCTGAAAACTGAGTAAATCTAATTTATCTTGATGACTGCTGTTATGCTGGCTAAGTAAATCGTATTTTTCCTTTAGTGATTTCCAGTCAGTATATTTTTTAGCTACTTTATTTAGTAATGATTGATTTTCAGCATAGTCATCAAGCAATGTCCGTTGCATGCCTGTTTTCATTAGTGACTGATGTTCGTGTTGTCCATGAATATCAACCAGTTGTTCACCAAGCTGACGCAGCAAAGTGAGGTTACAGGGTGATCCATTTATCCATGCGCGTGATTTTCCACTAGCGTAAATCACACGCCGCAAAATGCATTGATCATCCATATCTTCATCGATAAGGTCTTGCTGGTGTAACCAGTTTTTTGCCGAAGGCGTATCGTCAATATCAACGCTTAAAGTAATTTCAGCTTTATCGGCAGAATGACGTACCACACCACTATCGGCACGATCACCTAAGACTAAGCCAATGGCATCAATAAGGATTGATTTCCCCGCTCCTGTTTCCCCTGTTAGGGCAGTCATTCCCGATTTTAATTCTAGATCGAGTTTTTCGATAATAGCGAAGTCTTTTAAATATATATGGGATAGCATAGTTAGGAGTATACAGCTAACCATTCAAAAATAGAACAAAAAGAGAACATCAATTATCAAATAAAGGCGGGGGTGCCATTTAACCTTTTGATTAAATAGATATTAACTGTGGGATTCAGATTTATTTAAACTAGACTATTACTGATGATCTAGCCTGAATTGTTCGATTTTAAGCGTAGGGCTATTCATCTTCTAATAGCAGAATTTGAAGAATAGGGATGATGTTTGATGCCGCATTGACAGGCTCTACGAACTCGATATTGAGTACATCATTCAGTGTTACTCCATCTGCAATAGCGGTGAATGTATAGACTTCTGCAACAGTCGATGTAACAGTAAAGGTGTAGTTACCACCATCAATCTCATTTACTGAGCCAATTGAAACTGTACTGGGAGATGAGCTAAGTGTCACATTTGTTAAATTGAGGACAGGGTTATTATTGGCATCTTTAACTTGTAAAGTAATAGTTGATTCAGTATTACCATTTGCTTCAATATTTTCTGGTGTCGCCGTGATGGTCGAAGTAAGGGCACTTGGTGCGCCAACGGTAAATTCGACAATAGCGGTTTGCGTAATCATTGTACCATTTGCAATAGCGGTATAGGTTACGGTTCCTGCTGTGGTTGATGTGACGGAGAAACTGTAATTCCCATTACCTAAATCACTGACCACTCCAATATTAGATAAAGCAGTAGGACTTTGCTGAAGGGTAAGCGTGGTTAACCCTGGAACAGGGTTATTATTTGCATCTTTTAGCGTGACTGTAACGATAGATGCACTTGTGCCATTAGCTGTAACACTAGTAGGTGATGCTACAACATTGGAATGACTTGCATCAGGTAAACCTACTGTAAATGTAACATTAGCAGTATCGGTAACGGCCACACCATTGAGAGTTGCGGAAACAGTAACTTGCTCAACCGATGTATTGGTTATAGTTGCAGTGTAAGTACCATCATCATTATCCAGTACGGTATTGAGTGATGCATTACCTGTAGAAGTAAATACAACCGTATCACCACCAATTATTAAGTTGTTAGCTGTTGCATCAATCGCATGCAGCGTAATAGTTGAAGTGGTTGTACCATTAGCCGTTACTGAGGTTGGTGTAGCAGTTACTGTCGATGTTGCTGTACTTGCAGCGCCGGGTACGAATGTAATATTAGACGTATCGACCACCGTATTCGTATCCAATGTTGCTGAGATAGTGACCTGTTCAGCTGTTTGGTTGGTAACTGTAGCAGTATAGCTACCGTTGCTATTATCAAAAGTAGATGTAACGATGGCATTTCCTGTGCTAGTAAATAAAACAGAATTTCCGCCCGTTGTTAGATGGTTACCTGTGGCATCAATGGCTTGTAGCGTTATAGTCGAACTCGTAACGCCATTCGCAGTAACTGTGGTTGGTGATGATGTTAGTGTTGAAGTCGCGGTACTTGCTGCACCGACTGTAAATGTAACACTGGTATCGTCTGTAACGTTTACTAAATTTAAAGTCGCTGTAATAGTCACTTGCTCTGCAACAGAGTTCTTTACCGTAGTTGAGTAGGTGCCATTATTATTATTGACGAGTGCTGTGAGTTGAGCGCTACCTGTTGTTGAAAATACAACCGTATCTGTATCGCTTGTTAAATTATTTCCACTGGCATCTTTAAGTTGTATTGTAATGGTTGAAAAAGATGATCCATCTGCAACTTGTGTTATAGGTGTTGCACTAATGATTGATGTCGTTGGATCAGCATCTCCAATTGTAAACTCGACCTCAGCAGTATCTGTGATGCTGATACCATCTGCAGTAGCAGTGTAGGTAACTGTTTCAAGCGTTGTTGAGATGACATCAAAGCTATAAGTTCCATCTGTATTATCTGTTACTGCGCCAATCGTAGAATTACCTGAGCCTTGATCGATTGAAACCGTTAAGCCTAAAAGAGGGTTGCTAGAAGCATCATTTACGGTGACTGTTATGGTCGACGTATCACTTCCATCTGCAACTACTGTAGTAGGAGCTGAAGTAACTGTTGAAGTGTTTGCATCGACGAGGCTAGCAATAGTTTCAAATGTAATATTTGCTGTTTGTGTGATTAGGACATTATCTGCCTTTATTGAATAAGTTACTGTTTCCGCTACCAAAGAAGTAATAGAAGCCGTATAAGTGCCATCATTATTGTCCGTTACAGAACCAATATTTGATGAGCCAGCACCTTGACTAATGATGACTGACAGGCCAGATAAAGGAAGATTACCGTCATCTTTAACTGTAATCGTTAGAATAGATGTTGTTGTTCCATCTGCATCTATTGTGGTTGGCGTCGCTGTGACGGTGCTATTGCTTGCATTTACATCACTAAGCAATCCCCATTTATCACTCAGGTAGTTTTCTACAAGGGTAATTTCCGCATCGCTAAGTGCTCTGTCATAGATTAATGCTTCTGCGATTTTTCCATCTAGATAATTACCATCTCCAATACTTCCTATGTTAGTTTTTGAGTCAGAGTGAGGTTTTACGACATTATTAGTGTCTAATAAGATACCATCTAACCTTAGGATATTTACTAATGGAATTGACTCACCTTGACCGTAACGTGTTGATGCTATGTGGTATGTATTCGTTGTTACTACATTTGCAGATGAACTAAGGAAATTATTACTGTGCCATGTGTGTATACTTCCAGCAGGTTCTGAACCGCTACCTCCCCATAGTGCCGTTTCATCTGAGGAAATGAGGTTGTTTTCTGCACTAGCGTCATCAGTTTTAAACACCACAAATTTTGTATAACCAGAATCAGCTGTAATTTGGTCAGCATCAGGTGTTTCTAGACTGGAACTATTAAAATCTACAATGGGTTTACCATTTAGACCCGCGAGTAATTGTAATCCCGCAGCAGAACCAGGGCGTTTAGTGACATCATTACTTTTACCAGACTTATCAGTCCAAGTATTTACTACGCTTGTAGAGGTATCTTCAATACCATCTGCATTAACATCAGAAGCATCAAGCCAAAGAGTTAAGTCAGTGGTGACTGGTAATGTTTTACTCTGTTGAATAATTTGTTGTTGAATAAGTGTATCAAACCACTTACTCGCCATCTTATTTTCACCCGATTGATTGGGGTGTATATCGGTATCTGCATAATCATTGGGTGTGATAAATCCACTGTTTTGGTCAACTATAATTACTGAAGAGTTTCCTACGCTTTTGCTATTCGCCCATGTCGTTGTTAAAAGAGTATTCAATCCAGTTGCTTTGTCAGTAACAGTGGCTTCAAGAGGAATTAATTTAGCAACGAGAACCGTAATGTCAGGGTTTTTCGCTTGAAGCTTACTTATTATACCTTCAATATCTATTCGAGTTTGAGTGTCTGTGGTAGGGAAACTGCCATCAAGATGGTGCAGAATATCATTAGTACCAGCATGTAACAGAACAATATCGACTTGATTTATATTAAAACTTGCAAGGTAGCCGTCATACCATGCATTGATATTGTTATCTATAAAGTCAGCCCTTTTTCCAGGATGACCTTCGTGATAGAGGCGAACGTTACCGAAGAAATTGCTTTGAGTTCCAACAAAAGCAGTATCAAAGCCTTCATTATTAAGTAATGTATAGAGCTCATCCCTATAGGAAGAATTAGGGTTATTAAACCCATTCCCATCTGTAATCGAATCACCTAAGGGTAAAATTGTCACAGTCTCTGCCTTAGCAGCCTGAGTGAAAGATAGAAGAAAGAAAAAAACTAATGAAAGTAATTTAGAGTTGAACATTTCTAGAGATATCCTTGATCAGGCGGAACGTTAGTGAGTTGCCAGCTAGCCAGTTAGTTTAATATAGTTAACTAATAGACGAGATAAGAAGCAGATAGGTTCAATATCACTGTTCGGTATCTAATAGGAGAATTTGCAGAATAGGAATAATATAAGCCCCAGAGTTGTTATTAGAATTATCTGTAAATAACAGACCTGTGGTATTAGTCATCTCTACTGAATTAAGAGTAGCTGAAATAGTTACAACGCCTGTAGTATTACTGCTGATTGTCGCTGTATAAGTACCATTTCCATTATCTGTAACGCTTGATAAGGAGGCGGATCCCGTACTTGAAATCGTAACATCATCTCCACCGATATTGAGATTAATGCCATTAGCATCCTTAGCTTGTACTGTGATAGTCGCGGTGGATGAACCATTCGCAATGACAGATGAAGCATTCGCACTGATTGTCGATATTGCCGCATCAGCATCACCTGCTGGTGTTCCACCTAAAGGTAGGCCCCATTTATTTGATAAATAACTTTCAATCTGTGAAATTTCAGCATTTGTGAGTGCACGATTAAAGATTAATGCTTCTGCAATCTTTCCATCAAGATTAAAGTTGCCATCACTGAAGCTACCAATACTCGTAGCAGAAGCCTCATGACCTTGCTCTGAGTTTACAGGTTTGATATTAACATCTACCCCATTGAGGTTAAGTACATTGTCGACATCGTCTGGTTGCCCATAACGTGTAGCAGCGATATGGTATAAAGAGCGATCAATTATATTATTTACTGAGGTCATAACATAGTCACTAGAAGTATGCCAGACTCTAATTGCACCGCTATCACCTTCCCAGAAAGCGGTTTCAGACGATGAAATAAGATTATTATCTTCTTCTGTATCAAATTTAAACACAACAAACTTTGTATAACTTTCATCCGCAGTGATTTGGTCATTATCAGGAGCGATTAGTCCATCTTCGAAGAAATCAAGAGTAGGTAAACTATTTAATTCATTTGCTAGGATTGAAGGAGCACCAACCCCATCAATTTGAGAAACATCATTGTCACTTCCAGATTTATCCTTCCAAACAGGGACTTCCGAAGTTGATACAGCATCCACGATGTTATTAGCGTCAACATCCGATGCATCTAACCATAAAGTCAAACCATTGGTTACGGGTACATTCTCAGTGACATCTCCCGACTGGTTATCAGAAAGTTTTTGTTGTTGCGTTAGGTGGTTAAACCACTGACTAGCCATTTTTTGTTCACCAGATTCACTTGGGTGAATAGATGTATCCCAGTAATCATCAGGTCTAATCATGTCACTATGTTGATCAACTAAAACAACTGAAGGTGATGATGGAGCTGTATTATTGTAGACTGAGATTTCATTTTCTAATTTGCTATTGAAGTTTTCGGCATCACTGTTGTTGTCTCCAATAGGAATGATTTTAGCGAGTAAAATAATAATGTTTGGATTTTTTATTCGTAGCTTGCTAACTATACCGCCAATCTCACTTAAAATTACCGCATCATCTTGAGCTGGATTATAGCTTGAAGCTAGAATATCATTTGTGCCAACATGTACGAGTGCAATATCGGGTGTGTATCCAGCCATTCGAGTGTTTAAAGCACTGTTTATTTGTGCTGCTGTTTCACCTGGCCAACCTTCATAGTCAGGGTCAAAGTCTTGTAATACAGCTGGAATCGTGGTGTTTGTATAGTCATCTCGACTGCCTACAAAGTCTACATCATAACCTGCATCAATCAGACTATCCCAAAGATCTCGTCGATATGAAGGTCTTGCTTCTGCACCATCGGGCCCATCACCCGCTGTAATTGAGTCACCTAAAGGTAAAATTTTCACGGTATCTGCTACAGCAGCATGCGTAATAAGTATTGCAAATATTGCAATGATGAAGTTTGATTTTATTGTCAACATATATGAAGGTAGACCGTTAGTAAGTGTTTGTTAATAGTACTTATAAAAAGTACATCAGTATATAGTAATATACTACATTATATTACTTGTTAATATAGATATATTACATGTGGCTAAAGTTATTCCTATGGGTTTACTGATAGACGGATACTTTACTGCTATTAAAGTTAGTATCGTTTAATTTAAGCTGGTTCATTTCATGCCTAAAAAATATGCAGCATGCTTAATCTTTATACATAATCCTATGCCATACTCTATGAGTTAATAATTATATTAGAGTGAGAAACACTTGGATAAGCAAACACAACTAGAAATTGAAGCAGCCGCTTGGCGCAAAATGTTAAGCCATTTTCAAAAGCGTAGCGATGTACAAAATATTGACTTAATGAATATGGCAGGTTTTTGCCGTAATTGTTTTTCTAAGTGGTATATGGGTGAAGCCAAAGAACGTGGTGTTGATATTGACTATGACCAAGCACGAGAAGTCGTTTATGGAATGCCTTATGATGAGTATAAAAGTAAATATCAAAAAGATGCATCTGATCAACAAATGGCTACGTTTAAAGGTATTGAATGGGGTAAAGATACCACTGAATAAAGAGAGATTTATGAAGCCACTATTTATGACGCCATTACTAAAGCTTTTATTGCTATTATCACTAAGCTCATTTACATATGCAGGTAATGTATATGATCTACCTGCCTTTACACAGACGGCTCAAAAAGAATGGTTAAATTCCAAACCTCTAGGACAAAAGGATTTACTTGGAAAAGTAACTTTAGTTGATTTTTGGACGTTCGATTGCTGGAATTGTTACCGTTCTTTTCCATGGCTTCATGCGGTTGAGAAGACCTATAAAGCCAAAGGCTTTCAAATTATTGGTATTCATTCGCCAGAATTTGACCATGAAAAAGTTCATAGCAATATCAAAGACAAAATTAAGCAATTTAAAATAACCAATGCGGTGATGGTGGATAATGATATGGCGTATTGGCGTGCGCTGAAAAATCGCTATTGGCCTTCTTATTATCTAGTGGACAAAAAAGGGCAGGTGAGAGCTAACTTTATTGGTGAAACCCATAAGGATTCGAGTCAAGCCAATAAGATTGAGACTTTGATAGAGACATTGTTAGCCGAGTAGATTGTCTATTATCTAGGTGTTAAAAAGGATTGAATCTTTAAAAAAAGGGGGGGGCCATCTTGGGTTATTCAATCCCAACCTAAAGCGTTGTAAAGTCCAAACTCCATCCTAACTTATTCCTAAGTATATGAAAGTAATCATAGTTGGTTGGATGCATTAGCTGTAGTTTATGATGTTTGTGACGGATTTTCACATGATCTCCCGCTCTTAATTCGATATTGGACTGACCATCAAAAGAAAGCCTCGCGTTTACATTGCGGTCTTCACACATGCTGATATTAATCCGACTGTCATTATTGACCACGATAGGGCGGTTGTTTAATGTATGTGGACAAATAGGTACCAGTACCACGGCATCAAGTCCAGGATGTAAAATGGGTCCGCCACCAGAAAGTGAATAAGCCGTCGAACCTGTTGGCGTAGCGACGACAATGCCATCTGCACGTTGGGTATTGACAAAGTGTTCATTAATATGAGTGGTGAATTCAATCATTCGAATATCATTTCTAACATGTAGAACAACATCATTTAAGGCTATACCTTCACCTAAACTTCGTTCTTCGCGAAAGGCTTCAGCATGTAATAATGATCTGGTCTCAAGGATGTATTCTCCTTTTAACATTTTACCTAACTCGGTGTTAATTTTTTGTGGCGAGATATCCACCAAAAAACCTAAGCGACCTAAGTTTATACCAATCACCGGGATGTTTTTGTCTGCCAGTAATCGACCTGCCTTAAGTAAGGTGCCATCACCTCCAACTACGATAGCGAGATCAATACAATTACAAAACGCTTCTGAGTCGATGGCTTCCACTCCCAATAGTTTTGCTGCATTTTCTTCGGCAACGATGGTCAAGTTTTCTTTTACGAGAAAGCTATAAAGCTGTTTCAAGGTATCTTCGATACGCTTATCTTTTTGCTTTGAAAAAATCCCGACGGTTGAAAATTGTTGCATGCATATTCCCCATAACACAACTACACTGAGACCTCAGCATAACTCAGTGGCGAAAGAAAAATGGATAAAGTCCTTCTGATTGAGGCGTGAATTGCAGGTAATAGCAGGCTATTGCCAAGATTCACAACGAAAAGCAGGAGGATTTTAGCCGTTTTTACTCGTCACCTGAGTTATGCTGAGGTCTCACACTATAATCTTTTAATATTAACGTAAAAGCATAGTCCAAATCCACACTTAGGAAAAGAGGCATTCGTTCTAAACATATGAAAAATTCATCGACAAAACCTTCAGTAATGATGGGTAATTTATTAATGGTGCTTACCGCTGCCATTTGGGGCTTTACCTTCGTTGCGCAAAAAACAGGGATGGACCACCTCGGACCGTTTATGTTTAACGCCGTCCGCTTTTTTATCGGGGCTACCTGTTTAGTGATTCTATTGCGTTGGTTTAAAACTCAGAGTCTAAGTCGAAAAGGCATACTTTGGGGTGTCGCAATGGGAACAGTTCTTTTCTTTGGGGCGATGCTTCAACAGATTGGTCTTATTGAAACAACGGCAGGTAAAAGTGCTTTTATCACGGTTATCTATATTCTATTAGTCCCCGTTTTCCTATCTTTTGCGGGCAATAAACTCCCTATTCAAATCTGGCCAGCTGCATTTTTAGTGCTCTATGGTTTATATTTAATTAATATTACAGAGGGCGACTTAAACGGCATAAACAATGGCGACTATTGGGTTCTGGCTTCTGCGATATTTTGGGCTTCACACATTTTAGTTATAGAAAAAGCGGTTAAACATCATGATCCCCTGCGTTTATCTATTGTGCAATTCTACGTCTGTTCCTTTTTAGCGATGTTAGGTGTATTCATTTTTGAACCGGTGGGATTAAATGATATTTGGGAAGGAGTACAAGGAGCTTGGCTAGAACTTGCCTATGCAGGTATGGCAGCAACAGCGATTGCTTATACCCTACAGGTAGTTGCTCAAAAATCTGTACCCTCACATCATGCCGCTCTGGTACTTTCTTTAGAAGCTGTTTTTGGGGTTATTGGTGGCGTGTGGCTTTTGAGTGAAGAGCTAACTGTTAGAATGCTACTAGGATTTACTTTGATGTTTATGGGTATTATTTTAGCGCAATGGCGATTTGGAAAATCTCAATTGTTGAAAAAAGGGGGGGGTGCCATTACGCTTATTCAGCAAGAAATATCCCGCCTTCTGAAATCAGGGTTATGAGTAATACTCTGAATTTTTCATCCGCAATTAAAGGCTTCAAAGAGTCTGCAGTATAATAATAATTTTCGCAGAGTTCTTGAATGACGCTTTTCTTATCACGTGTTAACTCAATATGGTGCCCATTGGCAAAGAAGTTGATAATACCGTTTTCTTCTGTGTATGCCATGCGTAGCCAGCTTTCACGTTCAAAGTCATTAGACTGTATATGTTCTTGTGTCACTTCTGCTAAGGCTTGTTGTGGTACTTCGCCTTTGTTTTCGGTTAGATGTTTTCCCAGAAATAGCTTGATGTTTTTTTGTTGTTTTTCAATCGCATTGATAACTAAACCAGATAAGGCATCAAGGTCGTCTTTGCAAATTTCACCAGAGCTTTGTTGTAGTTTTCTTCCAGCATCATTAAATCGTTGTTGGAATACCTTGTTATGGCTGAATGTTTCTAGCCAGTTTTGTACAAGATCAACGCTACGTGGTGCGCGAAAACCTACGGAAAAGGTAAAGCAAGGTCCTTCTGCAATCCCATAGTGGGGCATATTGGGGGGAAGGTAGAGCATGTCGCCTGTGTCTAATACATATTCTTCGTCTGCTTCGAATTCCTTGAGTAGGGCAATCGGTAAATCTGGCATTAACTCGCTTGGATATTCTTCTCGAGTGATAATGTTCCAGCGGCGTTTTCCTTTGCCTTGAATGAGAAAAACATCGTAATCATCATTGTGTGGACCTACGCTGCCTTTGTCTTCTGCAAAACTAACCATCAAATCATCGATTCGCCAGTCGGGAATAAAGCGAAAGGGTTCGATTAAGTTACCGAGTTCTGGGATATAGCGTTCGAGATCATTAACCAGAAATGTGCAATGGGTGTCGGGTAGGGTGGTGAAATCTTCATCTGTAAAGGGTGAATGTTTTACTTGCCAAGGCTTATTTTCTGGTGGTAGAGCTTGCTCTATAATGATTCGTGAAGGTGCATCGGTATCACAGGCCAAACCCGCAAGTTCTTCTGCTGTAAAAGGCATTTCGAAATCAGTGAATGCACCGCGTACCACTAAAGGTTTTTTCTGCCAATAATCGGCGAGAAATTCTTCAGTGCTGATATCGCCGAAGATTGTTGATTTATTGTAGTAGCTCATATTGTCTGAGCGGTGTGGTAGGAGGCTAAATAAAATTTAAATGGCACCCCCCCCCTTTTTACAAGATTGTAATGTGTGTGTCTTGTAAATGAATTGATCACAGGTTTTTAGTCTGTTCTATGGCATTACCAATGTAATTAGCGGGTGTCATCTCACTTAATCGTGTTTTGGCATCTTCTGGAATATCTAAAGTGCTGATAAAGTCCGCCATGATTTCAGCCGTGATGCGCTGTCCTCGGGTGAGTTCTTTGAGCTTTTCATAGGGCTTTTCAATGCCATAACGGCGCATGACTGTTTGGATGGGCTCTGCTAATACTTCCCAGTTTCGATCAAGATCTGCAGCAATAGCCTCTTCATTGACTTTAAGTTTAGAGATGCCTTTAAGTGTTGACTGAATTGCGATACTGGTATGTCCCAGTCCCACACCTAAGGTGCGTAACACGGTTGAGTCGGTCAGATCACGTTGCCAGCGAGAAATGGGTAGTTTCTGTGATAAATGCGCCATCATCGCATTTGCCATTCCCATATTACCTTCGGCATTTTCAAAATCAATCGGATTAACTTTATGTGGCATGGTCGATGAACCGACTTCACCCGCTATCACCTTTTGTTTAAAGTAACCTATTGAAATATAGGACCAAATGTCACGGCAGAAATCAATAATTATGGTGTTATATCGCGAGGTTGCATCAAATAATTCAGCAATATAATCATGTGGCTCAATTTGAATTGTGTACGGATTCCAACTTAGTCCGAGGGATTCTACAAAGTTTTTGGCAAACTTTTCCCAATCAAGATCAGGGTAGGCGCTAAGGTGCGCATTGTAATTACCGACAGCACCATTAATTTTCCCAAGTAATTCAACTTCGGCTATTTGTTTGTGTTGGCGCTGTAATCTGTAAACAACATTTGCCATTTCCTTGCCAAGTGTTGAGGGTGAGGCAGGTTGACCATGGGTACGGCATAGTAATGGAATTTCTGCAAAATCATCGGCAAGTTCTTTAATCGCATCAATAAGTTGTGATGTTTCAGGTAGTAAGACCTGTTCACGCCCCCCTTTGAGCATTAATGCATAGGAAAGGTTATTTATGTCCTCTGAAGTACAGGCAAAATGAATAAATTCACTGACTGCATGTAACTCAGCATTATCTTCTATTTTTTCTTTTAAATAATACTCTACCGCTTTCACATCGTGATTCGTGGTGCGCTCTATATCTTTAACACGTTGAGCATCATTTTCAGAAAAATCACTCAAAATAGATTCGAGTGCTTGATTTGCCGCATCCGAAAACTGTGGAACTTCTTTTATTTCTGAGTGATTTGCTAAAGCCTGCAACCAGCGAATTTCAATTAAGACGCGGTGTTTTATAAGACCATATTCGCTGAAGAATTGGCGTAAGTCACTGGTTTTACTTGCGTATCGACCATCAACAGGGGAGAGGGCGGTTAATGCAGTTAATTTCATAGAATGTCTGTGAAAGAGCTAAAGGGGCGGAAATTATAACGCATCATTAACTGCTTACAAGGGTTTTAAAGGGAGCCTATTAGAATATGCTGGATTTACCTTGAGATTGCTATAAAATACGCACCCAAAAATCACATACTCTTAATTATTACTAAGGACATAACGATGAAACTAATTCTATTAGGTGCACCAGGTGCAGGTAAAGGTACGGTAGCAAAGATGTTGACGAAGGTTGACGGTTCTGTGCAAATCTCAACTGGCGACATTTTACGTGGTGCGGTAACTGCTGGAACTGATCTTGGTAAAGAAGCAAAAGGCTTTATGGATGCAGGTGATCTTGTTCCTGATGAGTTAATTATGAATATCATGGGTGAGCGTCTTTTAGAAGATGATTGTAAGAATGGATTTTTGCTTGATGGTTTCCCTCGTACAATTCCTCAGTCAGAAGCACTGGGCGTTTTATTAGAAAAAATTGGGGTTGAGTTGGACTTTGTGGTTAACCTTAATGTAGCACGTGATGTTATTTATGATCGTTTAACAACTCGTCGCACCTGTGAAAATACTGATTGTCAGGCTATTTACAATGTAAAAAGCATGCCATCAAAAGTTGACGGTATTTGTGATAAGTGTGGAAGTAAAACAATCCAGCGTGCGGATGAAACGGTTGAAGCAATCAGCAAACGTCTTGATACTTACGATGAGATGACTGCACCTTTAGCTGATTACTACGATGAGAAAGGATTATTATTTACTGTAGAAGCAACGTCTAGTGATGATGTTGTTAAGGCTGTGAATGAGAAGTTAGCTTAATATTTCACAGGTCAAATAATCGTTAATCTTCTGTGATCAGGCTTGATCTTCAAGCTTTTCTAGGTGAGGATAATGCGATTTTAGCATGCTGAAAAGTATGTTTAATCATTTTAATTTACGTGGAGAATATGAATCATGTCCGATTCTGATTCGAATACAGTCGATTTAAAACGCAGGCGTATGCTAGTTGCATCCACTGCCGTTATAGGTGCTGTCGGTACGGTTGGTTTTGCTGCACCACTGGCTATTTCATGGATGCCCAGTGAACGTGCCAAAGCTGCAGGCGCACCAGTGGAAGTCAATGTTAGCAAGATAGAGCCTGGTCAGCAGATTACGGTTATTTGGCGTGGAAAGCCGATTTGGTTGGTTAGAAGAACTGAGCAAATGATTAAGGACCTACCCAGTAATATAGCATTACTTGAAGATCCTGAGTCTTTGACTGAAACTCAACAACCTAGCTATGCTAAAAATGAAGCGCGTTCACGCAAAGCAGAGTTACTGGTATTAATCGGCATCTGTACACATCTAGGCTGTTCTCCAACCTATCGACCAGAATTAGCACCGGCTGATTTAGGCGCTGATTGGAAGGGTGGTTGGTATTGTCCTTGTCATGGTTCTCGTTTTGATTTGTCGGGTCGTGTATACAAAAATGTCCCTGCACCGACAAACTTAGTAGTTCCTCCTCATTTCTATAAGAGCGAAGAGTTAATTCTAATTGGTGAAGATGGAGGTGCTGCATAATGGCTGCTTATCCAAGAAAAACAGAGGCAACGGGTCTATTAGGCTGGATTGATGAGCGTTTTCCAATTATTGATACTTGGAAAGAGCATATGTCTGAGTACTATGCGCCTAAAAACTTCAATGCTTGGTACTACTTTGGCGTACTGGCGATGCTGGTTTTGGTTATCCAGATCGTCTCAGGCATTTTCCTGACAATGCATTATAAGCCTGACACAGAACTAGCATTCGCATCCGTTGAATACATTATGCGTGATGTTCCGGGCGGCTGGTTTATTCGCTATATGCACTCAACCGGTGCATCCGCCTTTTTTATTGTGATTTATTTCCATATGTTCCGTGGTCTCATGTACGGCTCATACAAAGGCAAGCGTGAATTGGTCTGGTTGATAGGAATGGCGCTGTACCTTGCTTTGATGGCAGAAGCCTTTATGGGATATTTATTACCATGGGGTCAAATGTCATTCTGGGGTGCGCAAGTTATTATTAACCTGTTCCAAACAATACCGCTAATAGGTGATGATTTATCCATCTTTATTCGTGGTGACTTTGTTATCTCCGATCCAACATTGAATCGTTTATTTGCTTTCCATGTGGCAGCTGTTCCATTAATTCTTGTTGCCTTGGTATTTGTACATATTGTTGCTTTACATACGGTTGGTTCGAATAACCCAGATGGTGTTGAAATCAAAGCGCTTAAGAATGAAAAAGGAATACCGCTTGATGGTGTCCCATTCCATCCATACTACACCGTGCATGATATTCCTGCCGTTGCCGTATTCTTAATGGCCTTCTTTGCAATTATCTTCTTTATGCCAGAAATGGGTGGTTACTTCTTGGAGCATGCTAACTTTGAGCCTGCGAATCCGTTGAAGACACCAGAGCATATTGCACCTGTTTGGTATTTCACACCGTTCTACACGATTCTGCGTGCTGTTACCCTGTCTCCATTTATGGGTACGTTGGCGATGTTTGGTGCGATTATTATGTTGTTCCTGCTTCCATGGCTTGATCGTAATCCGATAAAATCATGGCGCTACCGCAACACAGCACATATGTTAAATCTTGGTATTTTTGCTGCTGTCTTTATTATTCTAGGTTACCTTGGTGTTAAGCCCGTGACACCTGAATTAAAAGAACTTGGTATTCGAATGACTGAGATTTACTTCATGTTTTTCATCGTAATTTTTGCTCACAGTAATTCTGAAAAACCAATGCGTTATTTACTTTGGTTTGTCGTATTAGTTGCTGCTGTTCTTGCTATAGACTTCTACCGTGCTAATCCAGAAGATGCGGATAGTTACAATCAAATATGGAAGCAATTGGCTTGGCCAGTAGCTTACTTGGCTGTGACGTTATTACTGCCCTTTATTATGCGTGGTTGTAATGCTGAACAGACTGTTCCAGAGAGGGTTACATCATGAGTAATAGTATACGAAAATGGATATTTGCATTAATCGTACCTGTGTTGGTTGTCGGTATTTTAGCTAGTGTCGGTTCAGGTGGCGGTCATGGTGTGGCACTACAAAGTGCTAATGTTGACTTAAACGATAAAGATAGTCTGCAGCGCGGTGTGAAGTATTACACTAATTACTGTGCTGGTTGTCACTCCTTGAAGTTTAGCCGTTATAATCGTGTTGCTAAAGATATTGGTTTAAGTACTGATGCGGGTCTTTCTGAAGATGATGTTGCAAAATTGACAACTGAATATATGATTGTTAATCATGATGAAAATGGTAAAAAGCTTAAAGTGGGTTCATTAATGAAAACGGCTTATTCATCAAAATCCGCTTCTGAAGCCTTTGGTACGAGTGTTCCAGATTTGTCTTTAGTGGGTCGTTCACGCGGCTCAGACTGGATATACACTTATCTTAAAGGTTTTTATCTTGATGCTTCTCGTCCTATGGGAGTGAATAACACTGTCTTTAAAGATGTTGGTATGCCTCACGTATTATGGGAACTGCAAGGTTGGCAGGTAAAAGAAGACGCACATTCTGATGATGCGCATCATGATGCCGCTCCTGTATTAAAGCTTGCTAAACCTGGAAAGTTATCTGCAGCAGAATATGATCAAGTAGTACATGATTTAACTAATTTTCTTACCTACGTAGGTGAGCCAGCTCAGTTATCTCGCGCATTCTACGGAATCTTAACGTTGCTCTTCTTGGTCTTGTTTTTCTTTGTTGCCTTAGCGCTAGAGAAAGAATATTGGAAAGATATACACTAGAATATTTATGATTATCCTTGGCTAGTAATAGCAAGGATTTTTCTGAAATTTTAGTATAGAATATGGGCTGCTCAATCGAGCAGCCTTTTTTAATGTTTAGGAGTGTTTAATGTCATCAGTTGCAAATCGTCGTTCGGTAATGACTCTGTTTACTTTACCAGATTGTCCACACTGTCATAGTGTACGTATAGTTCTTGCCGAAAAAGATATTCAGGCTGATATTATTGAGATGGATCCAAATAATAAACCTGAAGATTTAGCTGACCTTAATCCCTATAACTCTGCTCCTACTTTAGTCGATCGTGAACTCGTTCTTTATGATTCACATGTTATTATGGAATACCTTGATGAGCGCTTTCCTCATCCACCTTTAATGCCAGTAGATCCCGTTTCTCGTGCACATACACGTTTAACATTATTTCGCATTAAGAAAGACTGGCTTTCACTGGTTAGTGATTTAGAAAGTGGTGAAGCAGAACGTGTTGATACCGCTCGTATTATTTTAAAAGAAAGCATGTTAGCAGCGGCAGAAGTTTTTGAAATTAAAGATTACTTTTTAAGTAATGACTTTTCATTGATCGATTGCACTATCGCTCCGATACTTTGGCGTTTACCTAAGTATGGAATTGATCTTAATGGTCCAGAAGTGAAACCTATTCTTAATTATATGGATCGTGTCTTTTCACGTGACTTATTCCAAGGTTCTTTAACCATTGCTGAACAATCTATTCGTCCGTAAGTACAAATAAATCATGACGTTTACATCAAATCGCTCCTATCTACTCAATGCAATATATGATTGGGTCGTAGATAACGAGGCAACTCCTCATGTACTTATATTTGCAGATAACCCGCAAGTACAGGTGCCTCAACAATTTGTTGAAGAAGGGAAGATTATCCTCAATATTAGTCCAACAGCAGCAAAGGACTTGTTGATTGATAAGGATGGTTTAAGCTTTAGTGCAAGATTCAGTGGCAAACCTTTTAGCATTTATGCTCCGATTGGGGCGGTACTTGCACTTTATGCTAGCGAAAATGGCGAAGGTCTTTCGTTTGAGCCTGATGATACCCCCCCGCCAGATGCTCCCCTTCCAAGGGATATTAAATCAAAAACAAAAAAACCATCAAAACGTCCTACACTAAAAGTCGTTAAATAAGGTGTGCATTGAGTAGATGAAAATCTCAATGATTGCAGCCATGGGAAGGAATAGAGTGATCGGGCTGGATAATAAAATGCCTTGGCACCTTCCCGCTGATTTACAATGGTTTAAAAAAACTACCATGGGTAGCCCCATTATTATGGGAAGAAAAACCTATGATTCTATTGGTTTTCCTCTACCTGGAAGGCTAAATATTATTCTCAGCCGTAATCCTGATTTAAGCATTAAAGGTTGTACCGTGGTGGGTTCCTTAGATACAGCACTGCAAGTTGCTAGTGAAACTCTAGATCACCATAGCGATGAAATCTTTATTACGGGTGGTGCACATCTTTATAATAAATATTTAGATCAAGCTGATAATCTTTATTTGACACTCATCGACGAAGAATTTTCAGGTGATACCTTTTTTCCAGACTATACTCAATATCAATGGAAAGAATTAGAAAAAATAGAAAATCCTGCCGATGAAGAAAATCCTTACCCCTACATGTTCGTAAAATTAGAACGCATAAAAGGTTAAAAATTATGGGAACACTACTCATACTGAATGCAAAAATCGTTAATGAAAACCAAATTATAGAATCTGATATTTATATCAGAAGCGGGCGTATTGAGAAAATAGGAAAAGACCTATCTTCAATGAAGGTCCTTAATGTAATGGATGTAAAAGGTAAGTTTGTGTTACCTGGAATGATTGATGACCAAGTCCATTTTCGTGAACCAGGGATGCCAAATAAAGCCAATTTAACAACAGAATCTCGTGCGGCTGTAGCAGGTGGAATCACCACCTTTTTTGATATGCCAAATACTATTCCGAATGTTTTAAACAGTGATGTTCTCGAAGATAAAATGACTTTAGCGGCTAAAAAGTCTATTGCGAATTATTCATTTTACCATGGTACTTCTAACGACAACCTTGAAGAAATTAAAGCCATTGATCCACTCGCTTGCTGTGGTTTAAAAGTGTTTATGGGGGCTTCTACGGGCAATATGTTAGTGGATGATGAGGAGATACTCAACGGTGTTTTTAAACATGCGCCACTTCTTGTTGCTACTCACTGTGAAGACACGCCTACTATTATTGAAAATGAAGAAAACTATCGTCAAATCTATGGGGATGAGATTCCTTTTGAGTTACATCCCACTATTCGCAGTGAAGAGGCTTGTGTGAAATCTTCATCTTTAGCGATAGAGTTAGCTAAGACACATGATACAAGATTACATGTTCTGCATATTTCAACAGCTAAAGAAGCAGAGGTATTCTCTGATTTGCCAATAAGTGAAAAACGTATTACTGCTGAAGTCTGTTGTCATTATCTAGCATTTTCAGAAGAAGATTACGAAACTAAAGGTGCCTTAATTAAATGTAATCCTGCGATCAAATCTGCTGCTGATAGAGCCGCTTTGTTTCAAGGTTTGTTAGATGGACGTTTAGATGTTATAGGTACCGACCATGCACCGCATACGTGGGAAGAGAAACAAGGGAATTACTTTGAAGCACCTTCAGGACTACCCTTAGTTCAGTATACTTTGCCGACCTTGTTAGAACATTATCAAGATGGAATATTTTCATTAGAATTTCTTGTTGAGAAAACAAGTCATGCAGTAGCCGAATTATTTAATATTAAAGAGCGTGGATATATACGTGAAGGTTATTGGGCTGATCTTGTTGTTATCGATGTGGAAAAGGGAATTACAGCAAGTCACAAAGATGTGATTTCTAAGTGTAAGTGGACACCTTTTGATGGCTATGAGTTTCGTTCAAGCGTTTACGCAACGGTTGTAAATGGAGATCTTGTTTATATTAATAGTAAAGTTCGAAGCGGTACAAATGGTCTGCGTGTTGAATTTGATCGAGAGACTTAAAATCAAGTCCAGTAAATTTCAAAAAATAGACTAATGACCAAGGGCTATCTAATTTTGATTAAACATATTCAAATAATATTCATATCTCTAATTCTTCTTATTATTGGTTTTACGGCTCAAGCTGAGATGGTATTGCATCGTGGTAATGGCGCAGAACCAGAAACGTTGGATATACATAAATCCACAGGTGTTCCAGAGTCAGTTATCCAACGTGATCTATTTGAAGGTCTAGTTTCAGAAGCAGCGGATGGCTCATTAATTCCCGGTGCTGCAAAAAGTTGGCAGCAAGATAAGTCTGGAAAAATTTGGACGTTTCAACTGCGTGAAGATGGGAAGTGGTCTGATGGTACTCAAGTTACCGCAATGGATTTTGTAAATGCTTTTCAGCGAGCTGTTATTCCAGCAACCTTATCTGAGTACGCCTTCATCCTATGGCCCATTAAAAATGCAAAAAAAATCAGTAATGGAAGTGAAAAAGACATTAGTCAACTAGGCGTGAAAGCCATTGATGACTTAACCTTGGAAATTCAACTGGAGAATCCTACGCCATTTCTTACGGGCTTATTAAGTCATCATATGACCTACCCGATTCCATCAAATGCTATCGAAAAGCATGCTAAGAAATGGACACGAGCAGGTAACTTAATCTCAAATGGCCCTTATCAACTAGCCGAATGGCAGCCACAGTCGCATCTTAAGTTGATTAAAAACCCACATTACCGCGATCATGAGAATATCAAAGTGGATACGGTTTACTATTATCCAACTGAAGATAAAAGTGCTGAGTTAAAACGCTTTAGAGCGGGTGAATTGGACATCACAGATGATGTCCCATCCGATCAAATAAAGTGGATAAACAATAATATAAAAGATTCTTTTCGTAATACACCTTATATTGGAACTTACTATCTGGCAATGAATCTCGGCAAAGCCCCATTTAAGGGTAATTTGCCATTACGAAAGGCACTTAGCCTCGCAATTGACCGTAAAATATTGACAGACAAAGTGACTAAAGCAGGAGAGCTTCCAGGTCTGGGTTGGGTTCCTCCAGGTATGAATGCTTATACTTCGCAAACGATTCCCGAGCTTGCTTTAGATAAAAGGAAACGGCTTGCTTTAGCCAAAAAACTTTATGAAGAATCAGGCTATTCACGTGATAAGCCACTTGAAGTAGAGTTATTATACAACACCAGTGATAATCATAAAAAAATCGCTATCGCATTGGCTGCAATGTGGAAGCAAACACTGGGTGTTAAAGTCAAACTTAGAAATGAAGAATGGAAAGTGTATCTTAATTCTCGTACTCAAAGGCAGTTTCAGTTGATTAGGGCAGGGTGGATAGGTGATTATAACGACGCCTCCAACTTTCTTGATTTATTCAGATCTGATGTAGGAACGATGAATCCATCGGTATGGAAAAATCCAAATTTTGATGCGTTGATGCAACAAGCCGAAAAAGAAAGTGACACAAAAAAGCGCGCTGATTTTATGCAACAGGCAGAGCGAATTCTACTCGCTGATATGCCTTTGATCCCCATTTATTACTACACCACACAACACCTGCTTAGTTCAAAAGTTAAGGGCTGGAAAGACAATGTTATGGATATACATCCTAGTCGATACTTATCCAAGTAAACTATGTTTCGGTATACTCTTAAACGCATAGCTGGCACTATCCCAACGCTTTTTATAATAATAACAATTGCTTTTTTTATGATTCGCATGGCACCTGGCGGACCTTTTGACTCTGAACGATCTATTCCACCAGAAATTGCTGAGAACATTGAGCAAGTTTACCACCTTAATGATCCACTCTATTTACAGTATGGATACTATTTAAAAAATGTTCTAAAAGGCGACTTTGGCCCATCTTTTAAATATCAGGACTACACAGTAAGTGAGCTGATTAAACAGGGTTTTCCCGTCTCCATCAAACTCGGTTTAATGGCAATTATCCTAGCCTTGATAATTGGTATCGCCTTAGGCGTAACGGCTGCCCTTCGCCAAAATAGCATGATTGATTATCTCGTTATGACATTGGCGATGACAGGAATTACGATTCCTAATTTTGTTATGGCTCCTGTTCTTGTTTTGATATTTGCGGTGTTTTTAGGTTGGCTACCTGCAGGTGGTTGGGGCGATTTAAAGCATATGATATTGCCTGTTATTGCGCTTAGTTTGCCACAAATTGCAATGGTTGCGAGAATGACGCGAGCGAGCCTGATTGAAACCATGAACAGCCCCTATATTCGTACAGCCAAAGCCAAAGGCTTACCTCCTCGAATGATCTTATTACGACACGCATCCAAAGCAACCATGCTCCCCATTCTTTCGTGGCTTGGACCTGCTACCGCGGCAATTATTACTGGTTCAGTGGTGGTGGAACAAATCTTTGGATTGCCGGGAATTGGTCGGCATTTTGTTAATGGCGCACTTAATCGTGATTATACCTTGGTTATGGGAGTGGTTATTTTCTACGGTGTGTTGATTATTTTTATGAATCTATTGGTTGATTTACTTTACGCATGGTTAGACCCTAGAATTCGCTATGACAATTAGTTTAAGCATTAAATCTCAATCACCTGCATGCAAAGCATGGCTGCGTCTGTCTCATAATAGAGCGGCTATGTTTAGCTTATTTTTATTAGTATTCATTGTTTTTTCTTGCGTGGTTCTACCTGCTATAAGTCCATGGGCACTTGATGATGTTGATTGGGATAATATCGGTACAGCTCCTGATTTTGCTAGTAAACATTATTTTGGTACGGATGCTAATGGTCGTGATTTATTTGTACGCACACTGATTGGTGGGCGCATATCATTAATGGTAGGCTTATTAGCTACTGCTGTAAGTTTTGTTATTGGTATTTTATACGGCGCAATCGCGGGTTACAGTGGGGGTAAAACGGATGCTTTAATGATGCGCTTTGTAGATATTCTATATGCGTTACCATTCATGTTTTTTGTGATATTACTGACCGTATTTTTTGGGCGTAGTATCTGGTTAATCTTTATCGCCATTGGCGCCGTTGAATGGTTAACCATGGCACGAATTGTACGAGGACAATCATTATCATTGAAAAGGCGTGCTTTTGTTGATGCCGCAAGGGTGAATGGCGCGAGTCATTTCTCAATTGTTAAGCGACATATCATTCCTAATACACTAGGGCCTGTGATTGTTTATGCAACATTAACCGTTCCTCAAGTCATTTTGTTTGAATCCTTTTTAAGCTTTTTAGGTTTAGGTGTTCAAGAGCCAATGACCAGCTGGGGCGTATTAATTGCAGAAGGGGCAACGCAAATGGAATCAGCCCCGTGGATGTTACTTTATCCTGCTACTTTCTTAGCGATTACGCTCTTCTGCCTAAACTTTATAGGTGATGGTTTACGTGACGCTTTGGACCCAAAGGATAGGTAACTCCAATGACAGAACTATTATCTATTGAAAACCTAGAAGTCGAATTTGAAATTGAATCCAGTCGTAAAAACCAACAAATTCTTAAAGCGGTAAAAGGTGTTTCATTAGCAATAGCGCAAGGGGAAACCGTTGCCATTGTGGGTGAATCTGGTGCAGGTAAAAGTCAATTATTTCATGCTTTGATGGGCTTGTTGCCTGATAATGGTACAGCAAAAGGTGAAGTCCATTTCCTTGGTCAATCCATTCTTAACCAATCAACAAAAGCCTTAAATAAAATACGTGGAAAAGAAATCGGGATGATATTCCAAGACCCGATGACTTCATTGAATCCTTATTTACGAATTGGTAAACAGCTCACAGAAGTAATACACGTTCACTTAAATATAAAAGGAGGTGCAGCTAAAAACGCAGCAATTAAAATGCTGGATAAAGTCCAAATAAAAAACGCCGAACAACTTTTTAATGCCTATCCACATGAGCTATCAGGAGGAATGCGCCAGCGTGTTGCTATTGCAATGGCACTACTTTGTAAGCCAAAACTGCTCATTGCAGACGAGCCAACGACGGCACTAGATGTCACAGTGCAAACAGAAATTATACGGTTACTCAGGAAAATTCATAAGACGGATAAAACCAGTATTGTATTAATAACCCATGATTTGCCCTTAGTCGCAGGATTGTGTGACCGCATACTTGTTATGTATGCGGGAGAAATTGTCGAGAGCGGTACCGTTGAGGATATATTTTATCGTGCCAAACATCCCTATACACAATCTTTGTTGTCAGCAGCACCACAGCATGCTAATAAAACTGACAAAGAGCAGTTAGAAACCTCCAGTAACAAGGACAATAAAAAAATACTAACAGTAGACAATGTAGGCGTAACATTTAATAAAGGCAAAAAAACGGAATTAAGGGCATTAAAAGATATTTCATTTAGCCTGAACAGTAATGAAATTTTAGGCATTGTAGGTGAGTCAGGCTGTGGCAAGTCCACACTCGCAAGAGCTATCTTAAAGCTTCAACCTATTATCAGTGGTAGTATCAACTGGCATGAAAAAAAAATCACTAGCTTTAACAAAGCCCAACAAAAAGAATACCGAAGAAATGCTCAATTAATCTTTCAAGATCCATTAGATGCATTAAACCCACGTAAGACGGTGATACAAATAATTGCTGAACCCTTACAAAATCTTATGCCAGATTTATCAACAACAAAAATCCAACAGAAATCACGGGATATTCTAATTTCTATGGGACTACAAGAAGAACAAAAAAACCGTTATCCACACGAGTTTTCAGGTGGTCAATGCCAACGTATCGGTATCGCTAGAGCAATGGTTCTGGAACCTGAGCTTTTGGTTTGTGACGAACCCGTTAGTGCATTAGATGTCTCCACCCAAGCGCAAATAATAAAATTATTACTGAAACTAAAAGAACAGACTGGTATGAGCATGATTTTCATTTCGCATGACTTAAGTGTTGTGCGACAACTTTGTGATCGTGTATTAGTACTTTATAAAGGGGAAATTGTTGAGATTGGTGATGTAGAACAAATCTATAGCAACCCGCAGCACGACTATACAAAGACTCTATTAAATGCAGTACCGCTAACTGACCCGATTGAAGAGCGTAAGCGGATAGACAGTCTATCAAAAAAGAGCAGGGCGTGAATTCACGGTGTGCCATTATAAATAATGCTGAGTTATATATTGTGAGCTTAACCCATTAGCACGGACAAAAAAATTAACCAATATTCTCTTTTTCAAAGACTACTGGGCTTTTTATAGCCGAGGTAATCGAGATGAAAGGTAAAGAGTTATTTATTGCAATCAAGGTTGCAACACAAGATCCAAGCACTGGACTAAAGAATCTTGTAAAAAGAGGGGGGGTGCCATACATAGGGCATTATGTTGATAAGTTCGTGAATGCTAGGTTCAATGCTTTGTGCTAGTTTCTGGTTTGAAAAACTCGATGGATTGTTCTTGTTGTGCTTGTTCGAAGTCTCGATCGTAGACAAACTCTATGGAGAAGTCTTCTTCTTTGTCCCCTACACATTTTATTTGTTGAAGATCTGGCATGCGTTTAGCGAGATAAGTACACATGGCAATTGCTTGTGAGTATTTCTCTTTAAATAAAGCATTAACTAAAGAATTGGCAACAAATTGTGAGCGCTGTAATACATTGGGTGAATCTATAAAATCTTCACCTAGTTGGATTCCTGTATCCATATGCGCGTCCATATTATCCAAATAAACGCGTTGATGACCTGGGACAGGTTTATTGCGATCAAATTCTAATAAAGGTTCTTTATTTAGGGTTACAGTTAAAATTCTGCCGTTCTTATCCAAGGTCGTCAAATCCTGCGGCTTTGTATAATTGTTTTGCTTTGATGGTGTCTTTTTCTACGCCATCACCTTGCTCGTACATCATCGCTAAAGTTGTGAGTGAGCCTTGTAGACCTTGTTCAGCTGCTTTTTCAAACCATTCTATGGCTTTCTTTGAGTCCTTATCAACACATTCACCTTGCATATACATAAAACCAAGCCCATGTTGTGCAATGGGATAGCCTGATTCGGCTGAGGCTTGCATCATTTTTACTGCTTGAGTTGGATTTTCCACCGTGCCTAAACCGTTTTGAAACATAATCGCCAGCATATGTTGGGCGTGGGCATCTCCTTGATCTGCAAATGGGCTGAGTAATTTCATTGCATTTGCAAAATGTTTGGATTCAAATGCGGCTATGCCACTAGAAAAAGCCATTTCTTCATCGGGTGTGCGATTTGTTTCAGTCATGTAATTTACTTCGTAATTTCTAAGATAGCGGAGTATATGGGGTTTTATTAGGTTTTAACAATAGCTTTACCCCAATAGGGATATTCAGAACCGCTATTACTTGGGTATACTGTACGCCATTAAAATTCAAATTACGCATTCAAGAGGAATTACTAATGAATCAGGAATATTACAACGCTGTTGTTACAATGGAAAAAGCAGGCACTAATGCAGAATATGTACAGGGATGGCAGGGTGGATACCTTGTAAATCCTGAGCGTGAAGAGCAGCGAGTAACAGAAGCATACAATGCTGGCTATGAAGATGGTGTTGAGCACAATATGGACGGTTATAAAAACTGGGTTAAGTAGTACTCAGTTTTATAATGATGAAAAAGCGGGCATTGCCCGCTTTTTTTTTGTGCCTGAGATTATTCTCTTTTAGGCTCAAAGGAGTTTAGGGTCTCTTGCGCTTCACTGCGTTTGAAGTTTATAGCTGGTGAGCTGTTGTTATTGATTGACCACATAGACTTTTGCATTCTCTCTGTCTCTTTTCTCATATTTACCATAGATTTTCTCATTTGGTTCATAGGTACTTGATCCTTGTCTCCCGTTAAGCTCTCTATTTCTTTAGATATTTGATCCTTAGTGGGAGATATGTCTACCATGGTTTGGTCAATATTTTTGCTTGTTACCTTAGTATCATCAGCTATATTTTCAATATCCACCTTTAACATCTTTATTATAATGAAAGACAATAAATAAGGTAATACTGCAATGAGAAGGGAAGTACAAATAAGAATGATTATTTCTAAACGATTATTTTTTCTTTGAATCGAAAAGAATTTCAATGCTTCTTGATTGGATAGAATATAAATAATGAGAATAGACAATACACTTCCCAAAATTATAAAAGTAACTTGAGAATAGGATAAGCTTGTATCTCCTTCTGGACTAGCTATAAAATACATCGCCAGTAGTACTATCATCGAAAATAAGCTGTAATATTCAAATAAAAGCGTGATCAAACGTGCTATTTTATTTTTTAAGATCAAGCCAAGGCTAATAATGAATGTTAAAAAAGCAATAGCAAGATAAGTGATTTATGGGTCAATCGGCAAAAACTTCTTTATTATAGTAGCCAGAATAGAAGCTAAATAGAAGATAAAAAGCCCCCAATATTCCTAATGAACCTATTAGCCAAATGCCAATACTTGTTATTTTTTTATTCATCTTAACTGGTTATCCTAATGATTTAAGTAGGCTTGTCTCGTAATAAAACATGTCGAGAATCAAGCTCAGCGCCTTCGACTCCTTTTATTTCATCTTCCACTAAGCCAACGGATTTCACTGTTTTCTTAAACAATGAATAAAACTCCGGTAACAAAACCTGTTGGATATAATCGAGTGCCCATTTTTTGTCTTTGGGGCCCAGTACATCAGAAATATTTATTCCAAACTCACGACCCATAGAAAATCCAGGTTCATGTTTTTCATCATCCCACTTAGTATCTGAATAGCCTTCAAAGCGTTGATTCAGTTTATTAATAAAGGGAGATCTATAGTCTCCTGACCCACTAAAGTCACGCGCATTATCTTGCACATGGTCTGCTACTTTTTTTGCGTACATACTGATTAAGGAGGCTCGATCTTCATCACTGGTGCTGGAATAAACAATACGATCTAATGCCTGAATCATAAATGCCATTATTTCTTCAATAACCTCGATGCGTTGTTGTTGAGTATCAATTTGGAAGTCTTCATTTTCTATTTCCAATAGTGTTTGCATGCCGATTTTCCAGCTATTAAAGGCAAGAACACTGACGGCATCTTCAATAGAAACCTCACGTTCTTCTTTGCTCCAGTTTGTTTTAATTCGAATTCGCATAGTCTTTCTCAATATATTTTTATTAAATTATAAGTATGTTGTAAGGAAAAGCGAATACATTTACAAAATCTTGTAGTATTCCACTATGAATAAGAATATTGATAGTGATCTCAAAGAATTAATAGAAACCGTTCAATACAATTGCCATATTGCTGATGCGCGTCATGCGGGTGATTATACTTTGTGTGTATATTTGCTGAAAATGCGTGAAATGTATCGTTGGGAGCAAGGCATTGATTTTAAAACGCAGTTAACCACGGATGATGTTGGCGACTGGTTAACTGCGCGTGAAGGGCTTTGGGATGGTATTGAAGAGCAGGATTATAAATCACTGACAATTAATGGTGATAGTTTTGAGTCTTTTGATAATGATCTAATCAATGTGCTGCTGGATAAGGAAAAACTTATCTACAACGCGGGTTTAGGTATTCGTTGTCGTCCGCATTTTTTTGTGGCTGACTTGGAGGAGACAGTTAAACATGATGATTACACTGTTTATATCTCTGGTAAAGAGTATGCAAGGGATATGGCTGCGCCAGCTGCTATGGCTCAAGGCAATAATATTTTTATTCGGCGTGAGTCATTAAGGCGTGTGATTTGGGAGATTCTTGATGATGCACGTGTGTCTGGTTTGGACAATCCTTTAACACGTACGATGAGCTATTATAATTTTGATGAGAATGGCGAAGAGGCAATTAATGAAATGACCGAGGCTGAAATCGAATTTGTAATTCAGCATGAGATTGGTGAGGTTCAGGCTGGTAAGATTTTGGGTGAAAAATGGAATAAAATGATGGCGAATCTTGCCAGTACTCAGGCTGAAATTATGCTACGAGCCGTTCGAGATCATCTAGCTGATTCACTGACTACGTTGCCAGCTTTAATAGAGCAAAACAACGAAGCATCTATTCATTTCTATTTTGGTAATATGACAGCAATGCGTAAACTTTTAGCACCAGTATTAGTAGGTGCCTATACAAATTGGCATGAAACAGGGGAGACTGAGCAATTTAAAGAGTTGATTGATCAGTCTGGGGCACACTGGCAAAACCTTGCTATGCGTGTGAATGAGTTGTATTCGAAATCAACTGATGCTGAGTCCATAGAAGAATTGATTATGGCTACAAAACAAATATGAGTAAGTTAAAAGAAGTTGTACCTAATAGCTTTATTTTTGAGAAAAAAGAGGCTTTACCTGATTTTCTATGTGATGACATGGTTGCTCGTTTTGAAAAGAATGAGGAAGACCAGTATGCAGGGCGTGTTGGGTCGAGTATGAATAGTAATGAGTCTTTGAAAAAAACCACTGATCTGATTGCCAGTGGCAAAGAGCACTGGAAAGATGTTGATAATAATCTATTTCGCTCTTTAGCTATTGCTTTAAAGGAATTTAAAGATATTTATCCTTATTTTTCTGATATGAGTCGTTTTAAAGATAGGGGGTATAACTTGCAACGCTATCAGGAAGGTGAATATTATCATTGGCATGTTGATGCTGATAATGAAATATTAGCAAGCAGGCAGTTAGTAGCGTTGTGGTATTTAAATGATGTAGAAGAGGGTGGAGAGACTGACTTTGTATTTCAAGAAGCGAGCGTAACGCCTGAAAAGGGTAAATTAATATTATTTCCCCCGTTTTGGACGCATGAGCATCGTGCACGCGTTGTGACTAAAGGTGTGAAATATATTGCAACGACGTGGATAACTTTTCGGTGATTAGCGTGTTTCTAAGTCATATAAACTCATGTCACCTTCTAGATTAAGGTGCATCGCATAGGCATTAGGAACGCGGGATAATATGTATCCAGCCATTAGGGTTCCTGTTTCCTTATTGTTATTTTCTAGTGCGGTAAGGATGCGGTCTGATACGATTTGACAACGTTGTAACAAGTCTGGATTTTCAACCCATGTTTGACTCATCTGATAGCCCCGATCCATGTCTTTATCAATTATGTCGAAATAATCTTTTGCATCGGTGATAATATTGTCAGGTACGTTAATGACTTGTTCGTGCTCATCTATATAAATTTTAAGTTGCATAGGTTTTATTCGGTTTCTCAATATCGTTTGATAGAGGTTACTAGAAATAAGTCATTAAAAAAACCTTAAATTATGAGGTTATTTAGGAATTAATTATGTTGTTGCTTATAGAAAACGTATTAACTGAAAATCAATTAAGTGTGATTAGAAAATTATTGGAACATGCAGAGTTTACTGATGGTAAATTATCTGCAGGAGTAGAAGCTAAAAAAGTTAAGAATAATCAAGAGCTTGATTATAAAAGTCCCTTGCATGATCAGCTAAATCAAATGGTCATGCCATCATTACTACAAAATCAACAATTTCAATCTTTTGCATTACCTTTGAAAGTAGCTACACCTTTTTATGCACGTTATTCTAAAGGAATGTCATATGGTTATCATGTGGACGACCCTGTAATGGGACCGATGAGTGCTCGATATCGTACGGATTTATCGATTACTATTTTTTTAAATGATGATTATGAGGGCGGAGACTTAGCTATAAAAACGCCTTTCGGTACGCAGCGATTTAAATCAAAAGCTGGAGATATGCTAGTTTATCCATCAACAAGCTTGCATAAAGTTGAAGAAGTGACAAATGGAGAAAGGTTAGTTGCTGTTCTTTGGTCTCAAAGTATGATTAAGGATCAACAAAAGCGTGAGTTAGTCTATGAATTAGGACAGGCAAGAGATATTTTGATAGGTTCTAGTGAAAGTTCAGCAGAAACAGCCCATGTTAGTAATGTTTATTCTAATCTTGTTAGGCGTTGGAGTGATATATAGTTAAGGCATATCAATTATTGTATTTTTTTTTAAATGTGAAGTTAGCGCGCTTTACAAAGGTCTATTCAGCTAAGGTTAAGTACGTTAATGATATGCTGGTCTTAAATATTTATTTGTAACTATTTTAATAAAAATAATAATGCGTAGGGTAAAATATAGAATGGAAAATAATAAAAAAGCAATTCTTAATACTGCAATTAGTGTTTTACTTCTAGCTGGTTTAACTGGTTCTGCATTTGCAGTAAAAACAGTAGAAGAGCAAGAAGCTACCAAGAAAAAAGAAACAGCTGCTGGTAAAGTTAAATGTATTGGTCGTGTTGTTGGCGGTCTTAATGATTGTCCTACAAGTCAGCATGCTTGCGCAGGAATGGGATTTGAAGATGATGACCCAGAAGAGTTCATATGGTTGCCACGTGGTACATGTGAAAGAATTGCGGGAATGGATATTCTTAAACCAGCGAAAAAAGTAAAAGATGAAATTTCAAAAAAACCTGTTGATAAGAAGAACAATAATAAAACAAGTAAGAAGAAGAAAAAGTCTTAGATTGCTAAATATTTTAGGCTAAACTCAGGACTGAAAAGATTCAGTAAAATAACTGCTTTTGTTAAATCAAAAAGAAATACTGGTGAAATACTAATGTTAAGAAAAATAATAATAAAAAAATCAATTACGTTTTTAATTCTAACTACTATGATGGGAATAGCTTTTGCAAATCACTCGCCTGAAACAGGTGGTGAGAAAAATCCTGCCTATATCGCGGATGAAAAGTGTGCTGGAGTTGTGATGAGAGGTAAGGGTGATGGCAAGGCAACAGTAGATGGGATTGAGCTTGAATGGATTTACGTGCCTGCTGGCTCATGTGCCAAAATATCTGGATCAAAAATCATTTATGAGTAACAAGTTATTTCTATAAGAAATAAAAAAGCCGCTGTGCGATAACAAGCGGCTTTTTTTGTGTTTGGTGATTATTATTTCCAAAAATCAACTTCTTTAGAGGCAAAATCACGTACTTCATTCGTGAGCTCTTGGTAGCGTTCACGATAAGCTTTCCATTCTCCAACGTAATAATCTTCAGCGTCAAACTCTCCGCTTTGTTCGTATTTTATAAACTTAGCCTGCATATCAAGCATTTCTTTAATGAGTTCATTTTTATCAGCCATGAGACTTCTCCAGTAGCAAAATTATTTGATTAAAATATTGTTATTAAATATACCTGTGAAGCCCCTGAAGGTGTATACCTCCAAAAGGGTAGAATTATTTAATCATCCTTATTTACTTAGTGCAGGTATGTAATTCTAAGTTAATAATAGATATTATTTGCATTATCATTAGTGTAGATTCTTAACCTTAGGACTCCATTATAAATAAAAGCTAGTGATGTTGCTGAAGTGCTTAAAGCGCTAATAGATATTTAGTAAAGAATATTTTATGGGATTGTCAGGCATTAAAATGAGTTGGATTGTAGCTTAGATAAGGTCATATAAGAGTATTTTTGAAGGGTAAGATGACATTATGCTAACTTTGTGGCATCTTACGTGACAGTTTTTATTAGTATATCTAAACAAAGAGGTAATTTATTATGGCAATTGAAGTAAATGGTGAAACAATAGCGACAACTGATGCGGGCTATCTTGAAGATCTAAATGATTGGAATGAGGATGTTTGTAGGGTGATTGCAGCAGAAGAAGGTATTGAGATTACTGATAAACATTTGGATGTTATTGCATTCTTACGTGATGAGTACATCAATAACGGGGGAAACCAACCAATGGAGCGTGCGATTACAAAGCACATGTCTGGCGTATGGGACGAGAAGTTAAAAGGCAAAGATTTATACGTGCTTTTCCCTCGTGCACCAAGTAAGCAAGGTTTAAAATTAGCAGGTTTGCCAGCAACAAACCGTAAAGGTGGTTATTAATATACCAACTCAGGGACTTGATTAGAGTTCCCTTTTGGACGACTTACAAGCAATAAAGGCAGCGCCTTTATTGCTTGTTTTCTAGTTTTTTTACATATATTTAGACAGTTGCAGTGTTTTTGTTTTGTGTTTCTGCAAAATTATCTATCCATTTCGTTACTCTGTTTAATGTTTCTTGTAGTTTGTCGCTTTTAACAGGTTTCGTCAGATAGGTGGTAGCACCAGCAATAACACCTTGGACTTCATCTAATGGAGAAGTCTTACCGCTAAGCATTATGATGGGTGTTTTTTTGTATTCAGGAGTAGATCTCATCGCTTTACAGGTTTCGTAGCCATCGATACCTGGCATGATAATGTCTAGAAATACTAGATCATATTGATTGTTTGCTGTTTTTTCTAACGCTTCTTCACCAGATGCGGCAAAATCTGAAGTGATTCCTGCATCACGTAACTCAAGTTCTAACTGCTTTCTTATTGCAGCACTGTCATCAATAACCAGAGCATGGTGACTATTAGCAGAAGAATGACTATCAGGTTTATCTATTTTAAGTGCGTTATTACGGTCTGGTTTAGGATTATTTTCTGCTGATTCTGGTATATTTTGATCTTGAGTAAGCTTTAAAACATCCCCTAATTTATTCATGACACGGGTAATCAACAAGGGGCGCTTTAGTTGCTTGCTACCCAACTGACATGACTCATCGTTACTTATGACTAGTAGTGTTTTAGTATCAGAAATTTGCTCAACTTGTGAGTAAGCATCCTGACCGAGGATTACAAGATCAGATGAGTTGATGTCATCACAGGTGTGGGCTAGTAGACCATGTGTAACATTAAAGGCAATGACACGATCAAATATCGCTCGTTCTCTTGCGTCTAGTGCAATAAAGTGTATGCCAATACTTTTTCTATTATTCATTTTAGTGTCCATTTATATCATTTAATCCTGTTAAACAGTTTCAACTTCTATTAACCAAGTCTGCATTGATTCTAATAGTGTTTCCGTAACGACAGGCTTCGTTAGGTAGTCATCCACTCCAGCTTTTTCTGCGAGTTCTCTGTGTTTGCTTGTTGTGCGAGATGTAATCATAATGACAGGAATATTCTTCTTATCATCCCAAGCACGAATCGCTTGTGTAAATTCAAGTCCATTCATGCGTGGCATTTCCAAGTCTGTGAATACCATATCAACAGCGTTTTCATTCATTATTTGCAGAGCATCAAGGCCATCTACAGCGGTAATCACATCGTATTTAGTTTGTTCAATTATCAAGCTTAATGCTTTTCTGTTACTTAAAGAGTCATCTACAACTAAAATCTGAGGTGTTGATTTCGTATCGTGAATTTCTGCTTGAGTAGTTTGCTTTGTTGTGATTGTATTATTGTCATTATTTGCTTGAGTTAAAATTCGTGTAATATTTAAAACGGGAGCAACTGCTCCATCATTTAAATGACAGGCTCCACTAATACCTTTTGAAGTATTTATCCAAGGCGATAGTTTCTTAATTACTACTTCTCGAGAGTAGATAATTTCATCCACATGAACGGCGTAAGACTTTTCTTCACTTTTTATAATAAGTAGAGTGTGAGACTCCGTAAAATCTATATTTCTTGAAGGCCAGCCTAAAAGATTAGTTAAAGGTATTATCTTTAACTCTTTATCTTCATGAAGAATAAAATATCCATCTTTATTTGTTATTAAGTCTTCAGGAGTGAGATAGTAAAGTTGCTCAATAGAGTTTGAAGGTATAGCAACTGGGTTTCCAGAGGCTTTAACTAATAAAGTAGTTGAAGTAACGAGGGTCAGCGGAATTTTTAATTCTATAGTAGTTCCTGTATCTACTTCACTATCTATACTCAACTCACCTTTGAGCCTTTCAACAGCAGTATTGACAACATCCATTCCAACCCCACGACCCGAAATATCACTAATTTTACTTTGTGTAGTAAATCCTGGGTGTAGTATTAGCTTTAGTATGTCTTTTTTTGAAAACTCTGTATCTGGCGTGATCAACCCTTTTTTAATTGCTTTTTGATAGATAACATCAGGGTTGATGCCTGCTCCATCATCTTTAAGGGTCATAATAATATGATTGCCTTCGCGTTTGAAGTCTAGGTTGATTTTTCCTTCTTTAGGTTTTTTCTTTGTTGATCTGATTTTTGAGGATTCTATTCCGTGGTCAATGGAGTTTCTAAGTAAATGTAAAAGAGGATCAACCAAGCCATTTAGAATGTCGGTATCTATATTTATTCTCTTACCTGTGATGTTTAGTACAGCTTGTTTTTCAGTCTTCCTGCAAGTCTGTCTTACAATCCGCTCTAAACGTGGTACAAGTGAGTTAACTGATACCATTCGTGAACTGAGTATCACATCACTTAATTCTGTATTTAGCTTCTTTAAAGAGCGAAGATCATCATTTAGTGCATTTAGCTGTTTGCTAATGCTGCTCTCTATTTCTTCACTATCCAAAATACTTTCAGTAAGTAGCCCAGTTACACTGTGTAGCTCGTTATACGTATCCATTTCCAAAGTATCAAGGTCACTACTTTGAATGCTAGAAAGTAAATTTGATTGCTCTTTCTCTTGCTTAGATATAGTGTTGCTTAATTCATCAAGCATCTTATGAACACGAACATCTTGCAACTTTATTTGCTTTCCAGTAAGGAGCGTTTTTTGGAGTTGATCTGATACCTGAGCAGAAGTTGTTACTAGTTCACCTGCTATATTTAAAAGCCTGTCAATAACGTCTACAGGTACACGAATATGTGTTTCTGTTATAGGTATAAGCTTATCTGAAGTTTCAGAAACTAGATCACTTTTTATAGCTGGTTCCGATGTGGTTTGAGGAGATGCTTTTGGTTTAACTTTAGAAACAACATTCTTCTTCTTTACTTTACGTTTTGTTGTTAGTTTACTTTTAGTTGCCTTAGTTGCTGAAGGTTTTTGTTTACTTGTAGTTTTATTATCGTTACCACTTTCTTTCTCTTGTAATAAACTTACATGCTTCGTTAGTTCTTCTATTACTGAAGAGAGTTCTTTAGGTTCAGCTTTTTTCTCTTGGATATTTTCAAATAAACCTTCAAGGCAGTCTGAAGCTTCAGATAAAAATAGTGAAGTTTTGGAAGGTAATTTATTGCTGATAGAGTAATCTAGTATATCTTCTAGTTTATGCGTTAGTTCTACTAGAGAGTCTATACCAAGAACACCACTTGCTCCTTTGATAGTGTGAGCTATTCGTGAAGCAAGCTGCAAATCACTTTTTTGGGCTTTTCCTTCAGAAATTAGATGTAATAATTGTGCAACTTCTGTTATTTGATCGGGCGTTTCTTGGAAGTAAATATCCAAGAGCTCAGGGTGTACATCTTTATCCCAACTAATGATTTCTGTACTAGTAATCTTTTTAGTGACTTCTGCTTTTATTTCTTTTATCTTGATATTCTTTCTTTTTCTGGCTGTAGAGTTTTTTGATTTTGAGTTAGCTTTTGCTTTCTTTGACGATGTTTTAAGTTTAATTTTTTCTTCTACCTTTATTTTATCTTCAGCCTCTAAATTAGTCTTAATGTCTGTTTCTGTAGGAGCCTCTCTTAATGTAAGTAGCAGGCTTTCTAAATCAGATGTAAGGATAGGCTTTAGCCATTCTTCACGTAATAATTCAGTACTTAGAGTAGAAATGTGAGCGATTTCTTGTGGTTCGTTAAGACAAGTGCCTACAAGTTCTATCCATGTCCAACATTCACCTGATTTAATGAATGCTTCTGATTTCTTAGACTTGTGAATAGTAAACTCAGTAAGATTTGCTTGGCACCACTGGCTCAACTTAGAAATTTCAGGATATCCTGAAATTTCTGCTAACATATCTAAGCGTTCTAGTTCTGACTTATAGTCATTAATGACACTTAGTGGTTGTTCGCTTATGACACTAATACTAGCAAGTGTCATTACAATATCATCAACTTCCATATTGAAACTGTTGATATCATCAGAGTTATCTAGTTTGTTGATTCCCTCAGATGTGTTTTTGATACCTGTTTCTTGAATCGTCACCTCTTCCAGTTTTTTATTTTTCTCTTTTCTGTTATTTTTATGAGAACTTATGGCATTGCTGTTATTTTTCTTAATGAAATCAGGTAATTCGAATGAAGGTAAATCAAGTGATTGATCATCTTCTTCTTCGAGTGTTTCTGCATAGTTTGTAAGTTCAACAAGTAACGAAGAGAAGTTAGAAGGTTCTTTTTTACTGTTTTGTACGGCATCAAATAACTCAGTAAGACATTTTGAAGCCTCAACTAATAGATCTGTTTTTTCTTTTTCAATCTCATGATTCACTGAGTAATCAAGAATTTGTTCTAATTTATAAGCAAACTCTGATAATGCCTCAATACCTACAACAGCACTCCCACCTTTTATTGTATGCGCCATTCTAGAGGCTGTCTTGCGTTCTTCATGTGTCGTAGTGCCTACAGAAAGCTTTTGAATTAATAACGAAATGTCGTTAATTTGTTCGGAAGTTTCTTCTAAAAATATTTCAAGTAGTTCTGGATGTGTATTTTCATCCCACTTTAAACTAAGGCCTGAGGTTAAACGTTGGCTATTTTCAGTTTCATCGTCAGTATTAATGCTTGGCTTTTCACTGTTGTCAGAATTTTCATCTTTTACAGGTAGAGCTTCTGTAACTATATTATGTGTATCGGAATAGAGTAGGGGGTCACGTAAAAATAATAGTAAATCTTGTAATTCCTGCTCTCCTAGAGAGATTTTCCACTCTGAATGATTTATTTCAGTCATTAATGTAGAAAGATGTGAGATTTCATCTGATTCAACTATGCAAGAATTAACAGCTTCAATCCAAGTCCAGACTTCATTTGATTCTATAAACTTTCTTGTACTTTCTGATCTGTTTTTTTCAAAATACTCAAGGTTTTCAATACACCAATTACAAAGCACTTTTATGCTGTCAAATGATGATATTTCTGAAAGCATACTTAAGCGGAGTACCTCTTTTTTATACTCTTCGATATTCGAAAATACATCACCTGAGGTAGCAGCAATAGTGCTCAATGACATGACTATATCGTCAACTTCATTACTGAAGTCATGAAGTTCGTTTTGTGCATCTGAGTCAAATTTTAGTGTATCTTCTATTTTATTGGTGTTGATTTTTTTGATACTTTCTTTGTCAGTTATTTCTTCAAATTTTTCTTTTGTGATTTCTAAACTATCACTATCAAACTTTTCATTAGATTGAGTTTTTATTTCTGTATTTCTTATAAATTGAATGTCAGCTTCTTCAGCATCAATAATATCAATTTTTGTATTATCACTGATATCAGTATGGTCTACGCTATTGAGAAAATTAAAATCTATTTCTTCTTCATTATTCCCCAATTCATTGTATAGAATATCTGTTTTGTCTGTTGCAATGATTAATGTGTTTTCTGAGCTTGGTAGTTCACTCATTATTAGTTCAGCATCGGTTTCATTGTAGTCTTTTTCTAAAATATCTTTATCTACTTCTTCAAATACATGCCGACCTAAGAGGGTATCATCTTGGTCAATAGAGCTATCAACTAGTAAACTTGATGGAATTTGTTCTGCATTCACGAAGATAACAGCAGAGTTATCATGTTGAATTGAATTACTATCGTTTCTTGTTTCTTGAATCCAGTCGGCAATACTTTTCATTAGTAATGGAGAAGGACTAATTGGCCAATCTGGTTTGGTTAAATAGTTATGTAGATTAGGCAATAGGTCAGTATCATAATCACGTAATAATTGAGCTATAACGATGAGCCAATTGACAAAGCTTTTCTCTTGCAATAATTGTTGAAAACGGGCTTCATTCTCTACTGTATGCTCCGTATTAAGTGACATCCAATGAGTAAGCGCTAGTAAACTAGTCGCATTTTTTTCATCAGCTATCTTTTCAATTTTAGATAATACGTTTCTAATGGTATCGAGTGAACTTTTAGTGTTTTCTGTATCAATTTTAGTCAATTGCAGAGCTGAATAACCAAGCTCAATGGCAATCGGTAGATTATTTTTATTATTATATTGCATCTCAGAAATCTCCATATCGGTTTAAACTTTTTTTAGATTAAACTGACTTGTTCTTGTCGAGTTTGAAAACATTTACTGATTTTACTAGCTGTTGAGCATAATCAGCCATATTTCGGCTCAGACCTGTTAGAGAGAGTAATTCTTGACCTGTTGATTGAGTTGATTTCAAAATACTTTCAGCTTTGTGTTTGAGGTCTTTACTGATCCCTGCTTGTTCGCGTGATGCTGTAGCAATCTCATCTACAGATTGAACAAGCTCAGAAGTGGTTTTTAATACCTCTTTCATCTGCTCTGCAGCATCTTCTGCCTTGGTAGAACCATCAACAACTTGTTCAATGGTCTTGTCCATGGTTGATATCGTTGTATTTGTTTCTTGTTGAATGTTTCTAACAAGCGTTGAGATTTGCTCAGTTGAATCTCTTGAACTTTCTGCTAATCGCTGTATTTCTTCTGCGATAACGGAGAATCCTCGACCTGCATCACCTGCAGCTACAGCCTGCATACTTGCATTTAACGCAAGTACTGTTGTTCTTTCTGCGATGGTGTTGATGATATCGATAACATGTGAAATTTCCTGAGAGCGTTCACCAAGTTGTTTAATTCTTTTTCCTGTTTCTTGTACTGTTTCTCGGATATCTGACATTCCAGCTAGAGAATCTGATACTGAGTCGTGCGCTTTCTTAGTAGATATAGAGGTTGTGCTTGCGATCTCATTCGTTGCTGCTGCTGAGTCTGCAATCGTATCTAATCGCTCGAGCATTTTATTCATTTGATCTGCAGTATCTATTGCATGCTCTTGTCCCTTCATTGCAAGCTTATTAACTGCCATTAAGTGGCTGTTTACTTTTTGAGATGCATTATTAACTTCTGTTGCTACTCCGCGTACCTGTATTAAAGTACTCGAAGTTTCTTCTGCTAGTAAGTTTATTGCATCTGCAACAGGACCTGTTGCATCCTCTGTAACTTCGGCACGAATGGTAAGATTACGTTCACTTAATTCAGCCACGGCCTGCAGTAACATGAAAATAGATTGGTTTAATTCCTGATTCTCATTGTCGATAGTCTTTAGTGTTACTGCACGATCATCAAGTAGCCCGTTAAAAGCACTACCAAGTCTAGAGAATTCATCATTTCCTTTTACTTCAACTCGTGCATCAAACTCACCTTCTGCAAGTCTGTGTACCACTTTAGTCAGTTTATTTGTTGGCATTGTGATTGACCTCATAATAAGGTTGCCAAAAAGCATTGTAGCTAGAATTCCACCAAAGATATACATGAGTACTTCATTTGTTATTTTCGTTGAATTACTGATTGCAGCAGCATTACCAGCTGTCGTAGAAATATATTTAGACTCTTTTATTTTATTCATACTTGTGGCTAATGCATTCGCAAGTGGGAACATTTCTTTAAGTACGTAAGAACCTAATGCGCCTTTGTCTTCTGCTTCACTAAACAATAAAGATACCTTTGCATAAGAGTGAAGGAGACGCTCCTGTTGAGCTAGTAGTTGTTGTATCTCTGCATCACTTTTTTCATCTACTGTAAGTGTCTTATTAAAGGTAGAAAAACTTTTTTTAATTTCTTCTATGCCTTTTTCTGTTCTGCCAGTTCCTGCTGTCCAGAAAATATAACCAGCATTCAAGTTGGAAAGGAGTTGTGTGTAGTGCTTAGCCACATTGTAGTTTACATCAGCAGATGCAACGACTGATCTAAGGTTGGCATCATTTGCTTCTAGTGCAGTATGGTCTTTTCCTAAGCCTTCGAGGGCAAAGTACCCAATGATCATAAAGAATATAGCGGGTAATACGATGAATGCAATCATTCGAACATTTATTGATAGTTTATTTAACATGTGATGTACCTTTAATTATTATTTTTATTATTGTGCTTTGATGATTTGGTTTAGTAGTTCTTTATGGTCTATTTGTACGATGGTTTGATTACCATCGCTTAAATACTTTTGCTGCCAAACAGGCATTGTCTTTGGGGATTTTTTAACCTTGAATTCCTTGAAATTAATTAATTCAGGTAAGCTATCAATTTCAAAAACTATAGGTGTGTGATCTTTATGGTCAATCCTTAATAAGGAGGGTTGTTTATTACTTTCCTTTCCTTTATTAACTATCTGCTGATTAAGAAACATGTGAAGATCAATAACAGGCATAACAATGCCTCTTACACTTAATATTCCTTTATGCCACCTTGATAGAAATGGGACTTTGTTGACTTTCGAGTTGGTCAAATATTCTACTTTCATATCCTCTTCTAATAGATAATTGTAGGATCCAATTCTATAAAAATACCTGCTTACCTTGTTTTTGTTTTCTTCTGGCATAGACTCACTTATATCAATTGCAGATTGCAAGTTAGATATAAATGATGATGTATTAAAACTGGTATTTTCAGTAGTTTGTTTTTCTACTGTTGCCATTATTAGCTCCGTATTTTTATTATTTTTTGTATGGTAAGCAGGTTTATATTGCAGTCAAAGTATCTAAAATCTGTTTGTTTTCATAGGGTTTTACTATGTAGTCAGCAGCACCTAACTGTTTTGCCCACTGCTTATCTACTGGATTAGATTTACTTGAAACCATGATAACTGGAGTATTGGCAAGTTTCGGGTTCTTTTTAATGGATCTGCAAGCTTTATATCCATCTCCATCTTTCATTACAATATCAAGCATAATTAGGTCTGGATCTAACTTTTGAGATAGTTCAACAGCTTCATTACCAGATTTGGCTGTTATAGTTTTATAACCTGCTGAATCTAAAATAGATTTTAAATGTGCTAATTGTGTCTCTGAGTCATCCGCGATAAGCACAGTTTTTATATCAGCCATATGATTGCCTCTTACTTGGTTTTATTATTATTTGTTAAGAGTTGTTTTGCGATAGTTTTTTTATGCGCTAGCAAGTCCTGTTTGTGTATTTATACAGTGTGGGGTGTGAAATGGAAGGTAATACAGATAAGTGGTTTGTTTTAGAGCTGATTGATTACTCTTGTTTCTGGCGGTGATAATTTTTACTTATTAGTATAAAATATGTTGGGTTTTCAAGATATATATAGAGCAATTTAACTATTATTCTGAGTACTCATGAATACTTCTACTTTTTCTATGGTACCCCCGCCTTATTTTGATAATTGTAGTGAGCTTTTAATGACATGCGTTTAACGATTAGATTATCATAACTTGTCTACTTGGAGTAGTTGATGAGACAGATGAAGATGTTTTCTCTATTCAGTGGGTTTGAGTGTTTTAATTCCTTTGTGTGGTAAAAATATACCACAACCTAGTTTTCGATATTTTCCTAGACCTGTTTGTTGAATCCTAATTGATGGATCGCTATCTAGATCTGCAATCATTAGGTGCCTTGTTAGTAATTTGAGGTCTGGAGTCTTGATGATTTGACTTTTTCCGCAAAGCATTTTCTTTGCGTTTATGCCCGTTTTGTTTTTAATTTCTTTGTGAATTCTGATAAGAAAATCATTTTCATCTTCATTTTCATCAGTGGCGACATATCTAGCAAAGATGACGCTTGAGTTAACTAAATTTTTCTTTTTAGATTCACCGATAGTTAACTCATGTCCATTTATATCTAGAGTCCTTCCAGTAAGTTTCTTGGCTGCATCTAGTTTCCCGCCAGGAATCCGTAGGGTAAACTTTGTACGTTTTGATGGATAAAGAAGGGCGCCATCCTCGTTCTCTGGACGGAGCCAGCCATTATTGCTTTCTGCAACATGGATTTGGTGAATGCCTGAATTATCTTCCTCCTCCAACCAAGGAAGTTCTTTTAAAATAGCTTGTGATAGTGCCCAAGCATGATCGATTGTCAGTCTCTTGCATTGTATCGAATATAAAACATCAATAACATCTTCTGGAACATTGTAAGGTAGTGTCTTGTCTTCATCTTCTTCCCAAAACATATCAGTACTTACCTTGCTGACTCAAAGGCGATATTTAATTGTTCATGCCAATCAGAAGGCCGATCATCATATGCAGGTGGTTCAATATCTACTTGAAAATGTAACTCTCCCGATGCAATGGCCATTTTTTGAATTTCTTTTTTTAATTCAGAAAAGTTGGAAAGATTATTACCTTCTCTTAGTAAAAGTTCGCTTAATGAAAGCATAATTATTTCCTCAGGGTTTCTACGTTAGGTTAGCCAGTGTATCGTAGTATCTGCCACGATATAATAGGCGTTTTTTATTTTTATCAGTGCAATCGTGAAAAGAATCACGTCGGTGCAGTATGTTTCTGCAAATTATCCCTTCACCCGCTTTAAAAGTATATTTTCCAATGTAGGGGGTACTACTTTCAAGTAATTTTTCTAGAAACTCTACAGCCTCTAGTATGGGGGTACTTTGTTTCCATTCAATATTTCTTTTTCTAGCAGAAAAGCGCATATGTAACTGTCCTTTCGAGTTGATTGAAAATACAGGTCCAGATTGAGCTTCTCTAATAACTTTTCCATTGCTGGTATTAGCTGGAATAGTTAGTGCATCTTCTTGCATTAATCCTTTTATGAAGTCAGGATTTTCATCACGAAGTGCAATATAGGCTAATTCATGATCCATTAAATAAGAGGCACCTCCCTCTTTAGCAGGGTTATTGCAATGTAAAAGCATGCTGTTAATCTGTTGGCTAGGGTGATTGTAATATCCATCAGTATGCCAGCTCAATTTCTTTTTAGAGTAGGGAATGTATTCGTGCTGTCCTTTATGATCTGTTGCAGTGATTGAGGTAAGGCTATCACTATCGGCGCAAATGTTACTGTCTAGTTGATTTAGACCTAGTTGATTGGCAAGAAAATGAATGCTCTTTTTATTGTTTTGTTTCTTTTGTTTAACTCGATAAAGACACATGCTATTTGTATCACATCGTTTTAGAATTTTATTTCTGTCATCAGTTCGTAATTGATGGATGTCTTCAATTTCAATAAAAAGCTTTTCATGTGAAGCATTAAAGTCAAGAGCATGCTCAAGTTTGTGTGATCGCCATTGTTTATAAGGCTTTGAATTTTTAAGAGTGAAAGGTGAAGGCATTAGTTTTGTATATCAAAAGTGTAATACAGCATAAAACATTGCTTGGCTATATAGAATCATATAAGAAAAATAATCAGTTATCTGCTTTTTATAGCCATTAGAATAGTAATTACATACAGTTTATAGATAAATTATGAATATTCAACCCTTCGTGCTTTAATCCCATTCCTAGTAATAGTGTAGGCAATCACCCGCACTACCCACTAATGGATAGGTTAATTCTTTGGTAACATCCCATGGGTGAGATTCTTAATTTGTTGCTAAGCAACTACACTGTAAGGGTTGGCAGAATTAATAGTTTTTAAATTATTAATTCTGCCTAAATTTAAAGTGGCAAGATTGTTAATTAAATTTGCCAGTAATCGTAATTAATAGGAGGCAATAATGGCTGATATAAAGAAATATCCTACGCCGATGCTCGATGTTTTAGAAGATGGTCCATGGCCTAGTTTTATCACTGGTATGAAGGATATGCGAGATAATCATCCGAGTGATAAGATTAATAATGTAATCAATGGTCTGTTAGGGCAGCTTGAGCACTCTTACGAAACTAAGATGGGTTACTGGAAAGGCGGTACTATTTCTGTATTTGGATACGGTGGTGGTCTTATTCCTCGTTTCTCGGAAGTTCCTGATAGCTTTCCTGAGTCAAAAGAATTCCATACGATGCGTGTTCAGCCTACGCCTGGTAATTACTACTCGACAGATATGATGCGTCAGTTGGCGGATAGTTGGGAAAAGTACGGATCTGGTCTTCAGACATTTCACGGTCAAACTGGTAACATTATGTTTATCGGTTGTGATAATGATACGTTCCAGCATTTCTTTGATGAAATTAACGATTATGGTTGGGATATGGGTGGCGCAGGTCCTTGTGTTCGTACTGCTATGTCTTGTGTCGGTGCCGCACGTTGTGAAATGTCAAACTGTAATGAGCATGCGATTCACCGTCACCTAGTAAATAACTTTACTGATGATGTTCATCGTCCAGCACTTCCTTATAAATTCAAATTTAAAGTTTCAGGTTGCCCAAACGATTGTCAAAATGCTATTGAGCGTGCTGACTTTGCTGTTATTGGTACTTGGCGAGATCATAAAAAGATAGATCAAGATGCGTGGAAGGCTTTTGTTGCTGATAAAGGTGTTGATTATGTGATGGATAACGTGATTTCACGTTGTACTTCAAGCTCGCTTTCTTTAGGTGAAGATAATTCATTGATTGCTGATGAAAGCAACTGTGTTCGTTCAATGCATTGTATGAATGTTGTTCCTAAGGCTATTAGCCCGGGTGAAGACAAGGGTGTAACAATTCTTTGTGGTGGTAAGCGTACACTGAAGATTGGTGACTTGATGGGGACGGTATTAGTTCCATTTATGAAGCTTGAGACTCCAGAAGATTACGAAGTGATTGTCGAGCTTGCTGAAGAAATCATTGATTTCTGGGCAGAGAATGGTCTTGAGCATGAGCGTACAGGTGAGATGATTGAGCGCATTGGCTTAGTTAACTTCCTAGAGGGCATCGGGGTTGATCCTGATCCAAATATGATCGCGCAACCACGTAATGTATCTTATGTGCGTACAGATGGTTGGGATGAGGCTGCTGAAGAGTGGTTTAACCGTAAGCGTGAAGAGAAAGCAGCAAGCTAACTCAATTCATCTAATTTTATTATTTGTGGCGCTACGCTTATGCGGTGTAGTGCCACAGTGCTAACAAATTTTAGGAGTAAATTATGGCAGCACCAGAAATGCGCGAGCCGATAGAGTCAGGTTGTCCTGATGGTTTTCAATATATGCATCCTGTTATGCGTCGTAACTTTGGTTTGTGGGATTACCACGAAGACGTACAGCCAGGTGTAATGGTTCATATCGCTAAGAATGGCGATAAAGTTTGGACGGTTAAAGCTGGTACCCAACGTATTCTTGATGTCTTTACATTAAGAGACCTGATGGATATTGCTGATGAGTATGCTGATAGTTATGTTCGGTTTACTATCCGTAGTAATATCGAATTTTACACTGATACAGAAGCTAAAGTGCAGCCTCTTGTTGAAGCACTAAAGGAAAAAGGCTATGCGGTTGGTGGTACTCGTAACTCAGTAGCCTCCATCTCTCATACACAGGGTTGGTTGCACTGTGATATTCCTGGTACAGATGCATCTGGCGTAGTTAAGTCTATGATGGATGAATTGTATGACGAATTCACTAACTGGAACATGCCTAACCGTGTTCATATCACAACATCTTGTTGTCAGATTAACTGTGGTGGTCAAGGCGATATCGCAATTAACGTACAGCACACTAAGCCACCTAAGATAGATC
>JAZGEM010000041.1:0-19861 GCA_036478745.1 Cocleimonas sp. | reverse complement strand
CAACATTTTCGGCTCCCAGCTTTAGAATTTTAGTTTCTAGCTCATTCGCAATACGTTGCCCATAGTCAAAAGTAGTTTCATTTTCTTGTTTATCACGGTATTCAAATGGTGCAGAAATATGATGCCCGTCTACTAAAATAGGGTCAAAAGGTTTACGCCGCCAAAGATTGCCACCGATTGCTAAAGCACCCAGTGTATTGCCATGATAGCTTTGTTTTCTGGCGATAAAGTATTTTTTATCCTCTTTGCCGCTCTCAAGAAAATATTGCCGAGCCAGTTTTAAAGCTGCCTCTATCGCTTCTGAACCACCCGAAACAAAGTACACCTGTGAAAAACTACCGTAACTATTTTGTAATAGTTCGTCCGCAAGCTGCTCCTGTGGGACATTCGTAAAAAAACTGGTATGCGCGTAAGGAATTTTTGAAACCTGATCCACTATCGCTTGTTTTACACGCTGATTAGAATGCCCTAAACAAGAAACCGCAGCACCTCCGCAAGCATCTAAATAGCGGTTTCCTGCTTTATCTATTAGAAATACACCGTTTCCAGAAGCTACGCTTGCTAGTGTTGGTCGATAGGTTCTTTGCATTATCTGATTCATAATAAAATTTCGTGTTATTAAAGAGACGTCCCTTAATAGTGCATATAGCACATACTGAAAAAATGTCAGGAAAAATACTTAGAAATGTACTAATTTTAAGGAGAACCTGATTAAGGAACACAAATAGGGTTAAATACGGAAAATAATATGAAAAAAGTTTCTGGAAGCTGTCTCTGTGGCTCTATTACATATGAAATCACAGGGAGTCTTGGCATATTTCAATATTGCCACTGTTCACGCTGTCAGAAATTTACAGGCAGCGCACATGCCGCTAATATCATTGTCGCTCCCAATCAATTTACTTGGATAAAAGGCGAGGAATTATTGGGTCGATATGAGATGCCGAATGCAAAACACTTCGCCACTTCTTTTTGTGAAAATTGTGGTGCATCGTTACCTTGGTTAACAAAGAGCGGAAAAGCCGTCGTGGTACCCGCTGGAGGTCTTGATGGAGACCCGGAAATAAAACCCTTTCAAAATATTTTCTACGAATCACGAGCAGAATGGTACACAGATGCGAGTGAGTTAATTAAATATGATGAGTTACCTGTGAAAAAGAATTAAGGGGTTCAATCTTCAAAAAAAGGGGGGGGTGCCATTTGGTTACTTTCTAACTATCACGTCCCACAAAATGTCTGATGAACAACTTCTTCAGGCAACGGCGGAAGCATATAACGTTCTTTACCTTTTTGTCGTGTAAATGGGGTTTGTAAGACAGTATGTAGGTCATGAAAAACACTAAAATCATTGTTGTCTTCCGCCGCTCTAATTGCCACTTCTATCTGGTGATTCCTTGGTATATAGACAGGGTTTGTTGTTTGCATTTTTAATTGTCGCTCTGTTTGCTCGGCACTTTCTTCTGCCAATCTTTTACGCCATTTAACTAGCCAAGTGTCTATTTGTTCAGGGTCATCAAATAATTTTCGTATGTCTTTATCTGCCTCTGTTTGAGAGTTTTCTAATTGAGACAAATGGTAAAATGTAAGGGTGAAATCTGCACTGTTTTTTTCCATGCAGTCGAGTAATTCATTGATCAGCTCCTCATCATTTTGCTGCAGTTTTTCTACGCATTCTAAGCCTATTTTTTTTCGCATATTCTCCAACCAATAACCTTCATATTGGATTTGAAATGCTTTTAATACCTCTTGAGCTATTTCCACGGCTGCTTGAATGTGCGCCTCATCTGGCTCATCGTCCTCAACAAATAAAGGTAATAAAGTTTCTGCTAAACGCACTAAATTCCACTGGGCTATTTTAGCTTGCTGGCTGTAGGCATAACGCAGATTATGATCAATTGAACTATAGATACGACTATGCGAAAAATCATCCATAAAAGCACAGGGACCATAGTCTATGGTTTCCCCTGCAATCGACATATTATCGGTATTCATCACACCATGAATGAATCCTACACTCATCCACTTTGCTATTAGTTTAGCCTGAGTATTAACAACCGCTTTAAAAAATTCAACATAACGGTGACTCGCATCAATGGCTTCTGGGTAATGACGGTTGATTTCATAGTCAGCCAACGTTTTTATCGCTTCAATATCTCGCCTAGCAGAGAAATATTCAAAAGTACCAACGCGTACAAAACCTTTTGCCACACGCGTTAAAATACCGCCTGGAACTAATGAATTTCGAGCTACTTCTTCACCCGTTGTGACGGCTGCTAACGAACGCGTGGTGGGAACACCGAGCTTATGCATTGCCTCACTAACTAGGTATTCTCGCAAAACAGGGCCTAAGGCAGAACGCCCATCACCACCACGAGAATACGGCGTGGGACCCGAACCTTTTAACTGAATGTCATAACGCATCTTATCCTGTGTGACCACCTCACCTAATAAATTAGCGCGACCATCACCGAGTTGATGAGAAAAACCACCGAATTGATGACCTGCATAAACCATCGCCAAGGGCTCTGAACCTTGAAGGATTTCATTCCCAGAGAAGATTGCCGCTAACTTGCTAGCGTCGGTATTTACTTCTGTTATTCCGAGAGTTTCTGCAAGATCACTATTAAAAATAATTAACTCAGGGCTTTTAACAGGAGTCGGAGCTAGCTTAGTGTAGAAGCTTGTTGGAAGCTTAATATAGGTATTATTAAAAGGAATTTTCATAGTAGTTGTTATTTAGATGATCGCTCCATTGTGATGTATTTGAATGTGAAAAGCACACTACCCTTGCTTTTAAAGTAGAATTTGTATTTTAGTTAAAAACTCGTTTATGCTTTCTGCATAAAAAATATCAGGAATGAATATGAAAATTGCCATCATCAGTGGAAGTCACCGCCAAAATTCACAAAGTATTAAAGTTGCCAAGTATATTGAAAGCACATTGCTAGAGAATAAACATGCGGATGAAGCATGGGTTTTTAGTCTCGCAGGAAACCCATTGCCTCTGTGGGATGAAGGAATATGGGAAGGTGATGAAAAGTGGCAAGAAATACTCACCCCAATTTCTGAAGAGTTAAACAGTTGTGACGGCTTTGTGATTATTGCACCAGAGTATCACGGTCAAGTCCCCGCAGCTTTGAAGAATTTCTTTCTCATGTGGAAACACGAGTTATCACATAAACCCGCGCTTATTGTGGGTGTCTCCTCTGCAGATGGAGGTTCTTATCCCGTCGCTGAATTACGCATGAGTAGTTATAAAAACAATAAACTCTGTTATATGCCTGAGCATCTCATTATTCGTAATGTTGAATCCGTGTTAAATGAAAACAAAGCAGATAATAATCAGGAAACAGATAGTTATTTCCGTGAACGAATTGATTGGACACTCGCTCAACTAAAAGAATATGCAATAGCGTTAAAGCAAGTTAGAGATAGCGGCGTAACGCAAACAGATAAGTTTGGTAATGGTATGTAGCTGAGATTTCTGTTCAATGGCACCCCCCCCTTTTTTGAATAATTGCAAGAGTGTGAAACTGTAAGTTGAAACTAAGCCGAGGTTTTACGAGCCGATAGATCTTTGGCAAAATCAAGCATGCGCTGTGTTGATTGCAGCGCTTTCACACGCACTGCTTCATCAACAAATATTTCATTCTTACCTGTTTTTAAAACATCTAGCAGGTTATGTAAGCCATTCATTGCCATCCACGGGCAATGTGCACAACTAGTACAGGTTGCACCATCTCCATGCGTGGGGGCTTCAATAAATTCTTTACCAGGTGCTGCTTGTTTCATTTTATAAAAAATACCGTTATCGGTAGCGACAATAAATTGTTTATTTGGTAATTCTTTAGCGGCATTAATAATTTGTGTGGTAGAGCCAACCACATCGGCTAAAGCAATAATTTCTTCAGGCGACTCTGGGTGTACGAGTACCGCCGCACCGGGATATTCTTCAATTAATTTCCCCAGTGAACGCGTTTTAAATTCTTCATGGACAACACAGGATCCCTGCCAGCGTAACATTTCAACACCAGAGACTTTTTCAATATAGTGCCCTAGATGTTTATCTGGAGCCCAGAGTACTTTTTTACCCTGTTTTCCTAACCAAGTAACAAGGTCAAGCGCGATTCCAGAAGTGACGACATAATCTGCACGGGCCTTAACAGCAGCACTCGTGTTAGCATAAACTACCACCGTGTGATCAGGGTGCTCATCACAAAAAGGAGCAAAGTCTTCAATTGGACAGCTTAAATCCAAGGAACATTCAGCATCCAACGTTGGCATTAAAATACGTTTTTCTGGACTAAGAATTTTAGAGGTTTCACCCATAAAGCGAACACCCACAACAATTAATGTTTTTGCAGGATGCTCCTTACCAAACTTCGCCATATCCAGTGAATCAGAAATATAACCACCTGTTTCCTCGGCTAATTCCTGTAATTCTTGGTCTACATAATAATGTGCAACTAAGACGGCATCCTGTTCTTTTAATAATTTTTTGATCTCATCTTTAACGGCTTTCTTTTTTTCAGCCGAGTAATGAGGGCGCAAACCTTCAATTTGAGACGTTACAGGTGTTTCGTAGAAAGGAATAATTGGTGCTGTTGCTGTCATCGCTCTATAATCACTATTATATCGAAACCAAAGTATAGCAATTTATGTCTGACAAAAACACCAGCAAACCCCTTGTTCTCGTTGATGGTTCATCCTATCTGTTCCGTGCTTTTTATGCACTTCCTAGCTCATTAACCAGCCCTGATGGGATGCAAACCAATGCCATTCATGGTGTATTAAATATGCTGGACAGCCTGAGAAAAACCTATGATCCAGAGCATATGGTGGTTATTTTTGATGCTAAGGGTAAAACCTTTCGCAATGATATGTATGCAGAATACAAGGCAACACGCCCCCCAATGCCAGATGAATTACGTGATCAAATAGCGCCGTTGCATGAAATTGTAGTTGCGCAAGGTTATCCAATGATCGTGATGTCGGGGGTTGAGGCAGATGATGTGATTGGTACCATGTCTAAGCTTTATGATGGTGATGTGATTATTTCGACAGGCGATAAAGACATGGCACAATTGGTTGATGATCAAATCAGCTTAATAAATACGATGTCAAATAGCTTTCACGATAGGCAAGGTGTGATTGATAAATACGGCGTGCCACCTGAGCGTATCCGCGATTATTTAGCGCTTATGGGAGATACATCAGACAATATCCCTGGAGTACCAAAAGTTGGTCCGAAAACAGCTGTGAAGTGGCTAGCTGAATATGATTCACTCGAAGAAGTGATGAAAAACGCAGATACTTTTAAAGGTAAGATCGGTGAAAACTTACGTGCCTCACTGGAGTTTCTGCCTTTATCTTATGAGTTAGTCACAATTAAATGTGATTTAGAGCTTGATTGCTCACCTGAATATTTAAGCTTTAATGAAGTTGATACCCAAAAACTCGCTGAGCTATATCAACAATATGGTTTTCGAACACGTTTATCTAAGCTTCAATCTGATTCAGATACACCCATTGAATTAAGTAAAGAAGCAACGCTTGATGTAAATGGTGAAATTGCCATTCCTGAAATTGAAGACATTAAAGAAGTTGAATATCAAACCATTTTAACAGAGCAGCAACTAGATGATTGGATAGCACAACTAAAAAGCGCCAAGCTGTTTGCTTTTGATACAGAAACAACTAGCCTAGATTATATTGATGCGACCATTGTCGGCATGTCTTTTTGTATCAAAGCGGGGGTGGCTGCCTATTTACCATTAGCACATGACTACATTGGTGCGCCACAGCAACTCAATTTTGATAAGACGTTAGCAAAACTAAAACCTTTACTAGAAGATGCAACAGCACTTAAAGTCGGACAGAATCTTAAATATGATCGCTCAGTATTGTTAAATCACGACATCAAGCTAAATGGTATTGTGCATGACAGCATGCTGGAATCCTACGTTTTAGATTCTGTTTCAAGTCGCCATGATATGGATACACTTTGTCAAAAACACTTGAATCAAACCAATATCAAATTTGAAGATATAGCAGGCAAAGGCAAAAAACAGCTCACTTTTAATCAAGTAGAGCTGGATGAAAATCAAGAAACAGGATTTGCAGGCGCTTCTTTTTACGCCGCTGAAGATGCAGACATGACAATGCGTTTACATAATTTTTTCTGGCCACAGTTAAAAACACGTCAAAAACAAGAAAAACTGTACCGCGAAATAGAAATACCACTCTTAAAGGTGCTCTCAAATATTGAGCGCAACGGCGTGTTAGTTGATCCAGAAATGTTAGCGAAACAAAGCGAAGAGCTAGCAACGCGCATGGCAGAACTTGAAAGGAAAATTTTTGATAAGGCAGGTGGTGAATTTAATCTCGGTTCACCCAAACAAATTCAAGAATTTTTCTTTAGTGAAGACAAACTCAACCTCCCTGTTATTCGTAAAACGCCCAAAGGCCAACCTTCTACCGCTGAAGATGTATTACAAGAACTTGCAGCGGAACATGATGTGCCGCGCTGGTTATTAGAACACCGTGGTTTAAGCAAATTAAAATCGACCTATACGGATAAATTACCTTTACAAATTAATGAAAAAACAGGGCGTGTACATACTTCCTATCATCAAGCAGTCACTGCAACGGGTCGATTATCATCAAGTAACCCTAATCTGCAAAATATTCCTGTTAGAAACGCCGAAGGTAGAAGAATTCGCCAAGCATTTATTGCCCCTCAAGGATTTAAAATACTGGCTGCTGATTATTCTCAGATTGAATTACGCATCATGGCGCATTTATCTGCAGATGAAGGTTTATTGAGTGCATTTTCACAAGGTAAAGATATTCACCAAGCAACTGCAGCGGAGATTTTTGATATTGGTATTGATGCCGTAGAAACAGAACAAAGACGTGCAGCTAAAGCCGTCAACTTTGGATTAATTTATGGCATGTCAGCGTTTGGTTTGGCAAAACAATTAAAAGTCTCGCGCACTGAAGCTGCCGAATATGTAAAACTTTACTTCCAGCGCTACCCTGGCGTTAAGCACTATATGGAAGACACACGGGAAAAAGCAAAAGAGGATGGTTTCGTAGAAACCTTATTTGGGCGAAAACTCTATTTACCCAATATAAATGCACGAAATGGCATGCTACGCCAGCACGCAGAGCGCACTGCTATTAATGCACCCATGCAAGGAACCGCAGCTGATATTATTAAACTATCAATGATTTCAGTCAATGATTGGTTACGTGAAAAAACCACTAAAACAACGATGGTTATGCAGGTGCATGATGAATTAGTATTTGAAGTGGCTGAAGATGAGCTTGAGGATGTACAAAAAATAATAGTGGAACGTATGGTTAATGCAGTGCAGTTAGATGTTCCTTTAATCGTGGATACAGGCAGTGGAATCAACTGGGATGAGGCGCATTAAGCAAAATAGTTATCTTAACCATTTAAAGGATTTAGGCTGGCTCTTCAGCTGAATTTCTCTTTTTAGCATTAGCCACCATTTTCTTAAGCACATTGGCTTCTGCATGAGGTAACTCTTTTAAAAGCCCCTCAATTTCTTTGGCTAGAACAATATTATTTTCTGTGTGTTTTTGGTCACTACCCTTTTCATTTAGTGTTTTATTACTCGGTAATTTCTTAACTGGCTCTTCTGGGAAAGTATAAACGGAAACATGATTTCTACCGGCTTTTTTCGAATCATACATAGCCTCATCAGCAAATTTCAATAGTTGATCTAAAGATCGCTTCTTAGCAAGATCACAATTTACAATACCCATAGACAGTGATAATTTAATCTCATTCCCCTGCCAATTAATAGGCGTATCTTCAACCATTTTACGCAAGCTTTCTGCTATGCTCAACAACACTTTATCACTACAATTATTGATGTAAACAACAAATTCATCTCCACCTAAACGCGCTGGAATATCCTTATCTCGCGTTCTCTTTTTCATCATAGATGCAATGTGAACTAATGCTAGATCACCCGCTTCATGACCGTATTCGTCATTAATATACTTAAATTTATCAACATCTATTTGAATAATACCCACTTTTCCTGATTTTCCACTTTTGAGTATCTTGTTGACAGTATTTTCAAAATATCTTCGGTTCGCAATATTAGTAAGATGATCATTGCTGCTAATTTCATACAGGTATTTATTCGTTGCTCTTAATTTAGCCGTAGCTTTTTCAATATCTTTATTCAAAGAGTAGTTCAGTTTTCTAACTTCTCTATTCGATTTATGCAAACGATTAACTAATGCAGAAAGTGCACTCCATAGTTCTGATATTTCAAATGGGCTATTTTTAGGCATTGACCCTAAGTTATAAGTATCAGAGCGCGTACCTATTTCTTTTGACTTAGTCACTAACGTATTAAGCGGTTTAGTAATTTGAAAAGCAAGAATTGAGGCTAGTAGTAACGACACAATTATGCCAACAGCTAACCACGTTGTAACTGTGCTGATAACGGTTTTATACGGTGATTTTAGTTCTGATTTTGGTTGTGCTACTAAAATACCCCAACCCATGCCCGAAACTTTAGAGAAGCCAGAAACTTCTTCTTCTCCAAAATAGGGTGAATTAAAATTAAATAAGCCACTATTATTATTTTTTAATTGATTTAATATTCCAGTAGAAGAAAGGCTTATTATATCTTTCACATATTCTTTATTCGGGTGGGCAACAACTTGCCCTAACTGATCAACAATTGTACAGTGACCTTTTTCGCCAAGTTTAATTTTAGAACAAATGTCTTGTATAGGCTTCAACCCTAATTCAATAAATACTGTCCCTTTTTTATTTGAATCAAAATCAATAATATGATGCTTGATTAAAACTATAGGCTTATTTGAGACTGTGCTTCTAATCACAGATGAAATTGAATTCTTAGTATCATATTTTCGATACTTCCTTTCTTCTGGGTGATATTCAAACTCCACAATATCCCCACTAGTTTTTATTTTATATTCATCACTAACATTAATAATAGGGGAACCTTCATCAGCAGGTAGATAGGAAATGGCAACAATATTAGACAATGAGTTTGCATATTGCCCCATTAGTTGCTTAACTTCAGGGGCGCTCTTAGTTGAAAAACCTGTCCAATTAGCAAATATACCTAGCGTTTTCTGATGAGAAGAAAAATACATTTTTACAGGGTCTTCCAAACTCTTAGCTAACAACAAGTGCTTTTCTTGCATTTCATTATGAGTACTATCCCACGAGAGCTGATTCAAATTAGCAATTATGAATCCCAAAGGAAGTAGAAGCACAAAGACAAAGCTTGCCATAACCATGCGACTAATAGATTTGGTGAAGAATCGGAACATATGAAATTAATATTTATTGTTATTATTTAAGTCTATTTTAAGTTATTTTATTTGCGATTAACAATTTATACAGATAAAAGGTTGCAAACAAACAAGTTTTCTTTAACTTCTTTGAGACCAGGTAATGCTTAAAACCTGATCAGCCTGTATTTTTAGGTACTTTCATCCAGATAAAGCATCCATTCAAGACGGATAGGCTTGTTATAAATAAAGAATAAATTAAGTTTGCTTGATGCATACACCACATCCTTTAAACTACAGCTTAAAAAGCCCATCTTATCAGTCTAAGCTAACCAGCAAATTTGGCATTTACATTGGCATTAGCTGTCTTGTTATTTCTTTATTTCTACCCGCATTATTTTCATCAACAGGAACCATTGATGGCTTTTGGGTTTTAGCTACTGGATGGTTAGGTCTGCTCTTTTCACATTTTTCATGGTTTGCAAATCCTTTAAATGCAATAGCAATACTCTCTATGGATAAGCGCCCTGTTTATGCCTACTTTCTTAGTATTTTAGCCTTTGTACTAGCAACACAAACTTTTTGGTTAAGAGAAATACCGTCAGATATCTATCAAGGAAGAATATATATAAAAGAGTTGGGCTTAGGGTTTTATATTTGGTATCTAGGGCAGTTTATTATTTTAATATCTATCGCTATTCGGATGTTTAGAAAAGGAGGTAGAAAACAAACTACCTCCCTAGTCGATGGTCTAGAAAATTAAAATTCGCCAGTTGCACCTGCTTCCATTAAACGAAGCATCACATCTTTTACTGCATTTGCCTCTTTTAACAAATCATCAGGAAGTGTTTTACCTCCATGAATCATTAAGTCCATATCGAGCGCGTATAACCACAATTTACCCTTCTTATCTTCAATCATAGCGATACGACAGGGTAAGTAAGCTGCAAAAGCATCTGAATACTCAATCATCTTCATCGCCGTTAACGGATTACAATATTGATAAATCGTTAATAAACGTTGCTTTTTGCCCGTTTTACCTTCAACTTCTTTTGAAAGCGGCAAAATTCCGACCGCTTTGATATTAACTTCTGTCGCAACAGAGCTCATCGCCTCAGCAGCATCTTCAGCAGTAACACCCTCATCAATCGCCCTTTTCCAAACCGTGGCATCCGCAGAATTACCTGTTTCTTTAAGCTTTGTCCACATATTGGAATAGAGTGTTTTAGCTTCAGGGTCAAGTCCATTCAGTGCATTTAATTCACCACCGAATTTACTATAAGCATAACCACCTGCAACAATCGCAATTAAACCAATTATTGCTAAAATATTTCGTATAAATCCCATTTTTACCTCCCAAGATATCAATGTATGTTTTTTACTTATAGAGACCTTTGCACGAGTCAGTGGCGAAAGAAAACTGAGTTAAAATTTTACTGATTTAGGCGGAAAATGAGGCTAATAACGCGTTATTGGCAAGATTTCCAACGAAAAGCAGTGAAATTTTAGTCAATTTACTCGTCATCTGATTCGTGCAAAGGTCTCTTATAATAAAAAAAGATCTGATTAATTCGCTTTTAAGAAAGCTCTAATCAGACCTTTAATTTAAAATTTACTACTACAAAGTATAATTACCAAGTCGTATCAATATTCTTCATTAAGCCAAAGCTTTTTACAAATGGACCAGCCATTTTAGGGTTTTTCATCATCGCGCCATAGTCGCCTTCTTTAAACTTAAGCTTACCACTTGCATAAGCCATTCCAAGACCTGCCATGCCGATACCTTTACTTACCCATTTTTTCCAATCTTTAGGATTTGCGCGCATATCCCAATCCAATGTCTCACCATCATAGTCACCAGCACTTACACATTCGCCATTTTCTACAACAAAAATGCCACGAGGGTCTTCTTCATCTTTATATCCACAAGCGATAACAGAGTTGAAACCAATGGCAGCTAGTTTATCTTTTACTCCAGGATCGTTATTCCATTCATCTTTTAAAGCATTCATCCATTCTGCACTAAATAATTCTGACATACTAATTCTCCATAACGTTAAGATAAACTCTGAAATTTTTGAACCAAGGATAGTAAGAACTGTGTTTAAATATTTTATATAATTAAATTGAAAACTCAGGATATTCAACAAGTAATATAATTCACTTATAACCTAGGGGGTATTCAGAGGACGTTATCATTCTATACAAAAACTGCTGTAAATTCATAGCTTAATTATAAATTTTATGAATAAATTTTGATCCTTAGCCTATTATGTGATCAAAAAATAAGCATTTATCTTGTTCAATTAAAAAAAATAGTGCAGTCTCTACCCCTTTCGTTTTATCGCTATGGAGATACATTTATGCCCGCTGGACTTTTTATCGCAATTATTTGCTCGTTAGCCGCACTTGCTTATGGCTATTATTCAATACGCTGGGTTTTAGCCAAACCCCAAGGTAATGAAAAAATGGTTAAGATTGCATCCGCCATTCAAGAAGGCTCTGTTGCCTATTTTAAACGTCAATACAGTGCTATTGGCTATGTTGGCGTTGCATTAACCATCGTTCTCTTCTTTGTCTTAGATGGCATGACAGCATTTGGTTTTGCTGTTGGTGCAATATTGTCTAGCTTAGCTGGCTTTATTGGCATGTATGTCTCTGTTAGAGCCAATGTGCGCACCGCAGAGGCCGCAAAAGAAGGGCTTGACCCAGCAATGCAAGTCGCCTTTAGAGGAGGCGCGATAACAGGTCTACTCGTTGTTGGACTGGGATTGTTAGGCGTTACAGCTTTCTTATACCTACTTGGTGTAACAACACCTGAGGGTGAAACGCTACAACTAGCCCCAATGATTGGTCTTGCTTTTGGTGGTTCACTCATCTCAATTTTTGCACGTTTAGGTGGAGGTATCTTTACCAAGGGTGCTGATGTAGGTGCAGATTTAGTCGGTAAAATCGAAGCTGGAATTCCAGAGGATGACCCACGTAACCCTGCAACTATCGCTGATAATGTCGGGGATAATGTAGGTGATTGTGCGGGTATGGCCGCCGATTTATTTGAAACTTACGCAGTCACCATTATTGCCACAATGATGTTAGGCGCTCTGACTTTTGGAATCGGAAGCAACGCACTAATTTACCCGCTTGTTTTAGGTGCTGTTTCTATTCTCGCTTCAATCGTTGGCACGTTCTTTGTCAAAGTAGGTGCAGATAAAAATGTAATGAAAGGTCTTTATAAAGGACTAATCGTATCGGCAGTACTCGCCGCGATAGCCTTTATTCCCGTGACTTACTGGTTAATGGATGGACTAAGCGCACTTGATGGCACCGTTTATTCAGCAACTTCAATTTACTATAGCTCATTGATTGGTTTATTGGTTACGGCATTACTCGTTGTTATTACAGACTATTACACCTCGACTTCCTTTAAGCCGGTAATTAACCTTGCAAAAGCATCAACCACAGGACATGGAACAAATGTCATCGCTGGTCTTGCACTTTCAATGCGTTCAACGGCAGCACCATTATTAGTCATTTGTTTCGGCATTTGGTCGTCACATGAATTCGCAGGCTTATACGGCATCGCAATTGCTGCAACCTCAATGCTTTCTATGACAGGTATTATTGTCGCCATGGATGCATTTGGTCCTGTGACTGATAATGCAGGTGGCATCGCTGAAATGGCAGATTTACCCTCAGAAATAAGAGAGATCACAGATGCCCTAGATGCAGTGGGAAATACCACAAAAGCCGTTACAAAAGGTTATGCAATCGGTTCTGCGGCACTTGCGGCATTAGTATTATTTGCTGATTTCACCCATGGACTAGCTGAGCATACAGGGCAACACTTAACCTTTGACCTATCAAATCACATGGTCATTATTGGCTTATTCATCGGCGGTATGATCCCTTACCTATTCGGTGCAATGGCGATGGAAGCAGTGGGTCGTGCAGCTGGCGCGGTCGTCGTTGAAGTACGCCGTCAGTTTAAAGAAAAGCCAGGCATTATGGATTACACAGAAGAGCCAGATTATTCTAGAGCCGTAGACATATTAACCAAGTCTGCGATCAAAGAAATGATCATCCCTTCATTGTTACCTATATTTATCCCACTCATTGTAGGATTAACCTTAGGCGCTCAAGCATTAGGTGGTCTTTTATTAGGAACCATCATCACAGGTCTTTTTGTTGCAATTTCGATGACAACAGGCGGTGGCGCTTGGGACAATGCGAAAAAATACATCGAAGACGGACATTTTGACGGCAAAGGATCAGAAGCACACAAAGCAGCCATAACAGGTGATACTGTAGGTGATCCGTACAAAGATACAGCAGGTCCTGCAATCAACCCACTAATTAAAATCATTAACATTATTGCATTGCTAATGATTCCGTTACTTGGTTAGAACTGTGTTAAAAACCAAATAGATTGAGTTAAAAGCCAATCTTTCAAAAAGAGGGGGGGTGCCATTGGTATCTCCCCTTTTTTAATGAGCATTTTTTAAGACTATTTTTTATGGCTACCTATGAATATAAAAATCAATCCAATCTGGATAATAGGCTGCGGTGATATTGGTCGGCGCGTTGCTCGACTGTATCCAAACCAAACGATACATGCCGTTGTTAGAACAAAAGACTCTGCTGCACTTAATCTTAAAGCAGACTTAATGTCTCATATTGTTGATCTTGATACAGATTACACTTTGCCAGAAACTGATCTGGAAAACGCACAAATATTCTATTTTTCACCACCACCAACAGAAGGCAAACAAGACACTCGCTTGCTAAAATTCACAGAAGAAATAAAAGATCAACCACAACGAATTGTACTCATTAGCACCACAGGCGTTTATGGAGATAGCCAAGGAAAGTGGATTGATGAAAACACGCCCGTATATCCTGTTGCTGATCGCGCGCATAGAAGACTATCCGCAGAATCAACACTGATTAAATGGGCTAAAAAGTACCAAAAAGAATATATGATCTTACGCATCCCCGGGATTTACGCGACAGATCGCTTACCACTAGCGCGACTCAAAAAAGGCTTAGCCGTTGTCAACTCAGCAGAAGCAGGTTGGACCAATCGAATTCATGCTGATGATTTAGCACAAGCCTGTAAAGCCGCGATGCAATGCGAACAAGCCAATCAAATAATAAATGTCTGCGATGGGAATCCGAGCACTATGACGGATTATTTTAATGCAGTCGCCGACTTCGCTGGACTCCCTCGACCACCACAGATCAGTATGCAAGAAGCCGCGCAAACCTTAAGCTCAGGAATGGTTTCGTATTTAAAAGAGTCACGCCGTATTCGCAATCAAAAAATGTTAGAAGAACTAAACATAACACTGCAATATCCTTCCCTAGAGATTGCTTTGAAAGCCAATTAAATAGGTTGAGACCTTTGCACGAAGCAGGTTAAATGGCACCCCCCCCTTTTTTACACAATTCATTCGTCCTGCAGGTCAGCTTGCGCTCAGCTCAACGATTGTAAGTCTTTTGCTTTCGTCACACTCTTCGCATCAACTGTAATTTCTTTTCCCACTGGAATAGTAATGCCCGGTGTTGTCAACGTACCACCAAACACTTTTGATCTCTCTTTCAATAAAGCGCCCAAAAACCGTCCTTTATAATCCTTAACGCCCTGCTCTGTACCAATTCGTATCGGTTTATTATCTGATCGATAATCCATCATAATACTAGCAAAGGCACCACTTTGTTTTTGGAAATAGGAAAACTGATAAGGCCCGTGAATTAAAAACACATGACTTTCAACAAGACTTCGATACAACACCAGATCATGCATTAACCACGAATGATCATCGACACAAGAGTATTCAACCTTGGCACCATCATGCAGTTGAACATGCTCTCCAAGTACGCTAAAACGTACCACGCAATGTGCGCCAACACGACAACCCTCACCTATCACAGAACCTTCAATAACTGCTGTGGGATGAATATCAGCCGTTTTGTGAATATGATTCCATGCCAATGAAATACGTTGTTTAGTCTTGATTTTTCTTCGACTAAACACACCTTGCAACCAGCTCATAGGCGATCGTTTTATTTGACGATTAAGTGATGAAAAAATACCAATCTGGTTTGCGAATAAACAATCATGTTCACAACTGTATGGCATCAACAAACCCAAGGGAGTGCTGTTAATATCCGCCTCTGTTAAGGCTAATGGATAATCTATTTTAGTGCTTAGTTCATCAATCGTTGGCAGTAAAATGTCTATTAAATCCGTATTAGCAGCACCTTTTCTAAATGCTTTAATCGGCAGTGAAATTAAACCATCCGTACCAAGATATTGACTGTGACTGTAATAATCGCGAATCGCGGCATCACTCAATTGCAACTTAAATTCAAGCTGATGAGCATTGCCCTTGTAAGAAGAAATTAACGCGACAATGACATTCAAACCCGCCAAGTCAAATAGCAGATTATCCGCCAGCGTAATCTCCCAATCGAAGGTTTTTTTATTGATTAAGGTAAGGGCAGATTGTTGTGATTGCTCTACATCTTGGCATAGAAAGCGACGATTTTTTAACGCATCGCAAAGCGCAAATTGCTTAAAACTCATCGCTTAAAAAAGCTGTTATGCTGCTTCAAAACGTGAAGGCGTATTGCCACGTTTAATGATTTGATAAACACCTGTGGCAATAATCAAAATCGCAATCCATTGATAAAAACCAATCCCAAAATACACATCCGCCACTTCGGCTCGCAAATATTCCAAACCAAAACGCATCACACCGTAGAGTGCAAAAACAATAAATAGACGTTTACCCGCATAGAGGTTATTCACATGTAATCGCTGAATGAAATAGAAAATTGCAAATAAGCCTACCGCCTCAATCGCCTGTACTGGAATGCGCGAAACACCATCGCCAAAATCATAACCCCAAGAAACTTCTTTGCCGTAACAACAGTGCTGAAAAATACAGCCTATCCTGCCAATCGCCATCATCGCAATGGCGCCACGAGCAAAACCATCGCTGGTATCGATAGAGGTTTTCGTAATTTTTTTATAGATCGCGACAAAAATAAAAGAAGATAAAATACCGCCCATTACCGTCTTCGGGGTAATCGGTGTTGACCACGCCAAGCCTTCAACAATACCGCCTGAGAAAAATGCAGGAATAGCAGAGCCAACCAGTGCGCCAATAAATGCCACCGTTAAAAGTAGAATAGTTTGAATCTGGGTGAAGCCCCATTTTGCAGAGTCTTTGCGGATAAACCACCCGCCCACAAGCATCGCCACAATCACAAAAGCTTGATAAATCATGCGGCTACCAGAGCCAATAATTAATGCATGATTATGTAAGTCGTTTTCCATATAAATTAAAACCTTAAGGGCGAACAGGCAATCAATAACGACGCAATAATACCGAAGACAAGATACATCGGCATCAACCAGAAGCTTCCATTTTTATTATCATTTGAGGGTTTCCCCTTTTTATCATTCACTGATAGATCATCCTTTTTAAACATACTCATGCTTCCTTACTCATTAAATGATTAAGCTATAAAATGGGATTACCCGCACAAACGATCAATACTCAGCAATTAACCCAAAAATCAAAAATAAAATTCCATTCGCGCAACCTTTAGCACTTTTAAGGCTTTCATCAGCGGATTCTGTTTTTTTATTTATCGGCGGCAGCTCTTCTTTTTTTGACATCGGTTATGCACCCATGCAAACAACAAAAGCGGCAGCAAATAATAAAACACCTAAGCCAAGTATGCCGAGAAATATATAGAATAATACCAAAATTATTGAAGTAATCACCGAGCCTGTCACAACCGCAGTATCTTTCGGTTGCGGGTTATAAGGATTGGTTTCTGCCTCAGCTTTAGGAACCTCATTGCTATAAGATTTATCATCCAACTTATTCTTTGGTACGTCTTGATCTGTGGTCTTTTTATCTGTCACTACTTCCTCCAATGAAAACATGGCTCAATTAAATGAGCATGATGAATCCGATCACTTTTATTATCTAATTCTATCTTATCCCAGCTTAACCACGGCTTATTGTGATGCTCCCAGTGTAAACCATTATTAAAAAATAAGGAATTGTAACGGTGATTCTCATAGGTACAGATCGGTTCACTTTCGATTGGCGGATGCTGTCCATAGTTATGCAAAGCAGAAAAAGCCCAGCCAAAATACACCAGTAATAGATACAGAATAAAATATTTAAAGCCAATCAAAGCCAGCAAAATAAAAAAGAAAAGTAAGGCAATTTTTTGTACAGGAATACGTGCTTTAATTTCCACAACATCACCCAACTTAGGATCAAACGGTTCAGGCTCCCTCATCGCCGCATTTAATTGGCGTATCCAGCCAAAAAAATAAGATGCTACTGAATAGCCATGTAAAGCATCACCTTTTAAAAACCAAGTCGTTGAAAAATCTTTCAAACTATTGCAATGCGTATGGTGATTATAGTGGTGCACGCGATAGCCATCAAAAGGCAAACCCAGCAAAATACTATTGATAATATTTATATACGATGGATATTTAGCACGCACATGCACACACTCGTGAAAGAAAATATGAATACTAAAACTCAGAAAAACTGCGCCAATTAACATAAAAACAAAAGAGAGAAAGACTGAACTACTAAGTAAACTTAAAACAAAAAAAACAATCTCCAAAACGGGAAATACAAGCAGCTTCCAAGGAAATTTTTTATTCGTTTTATTTATCATTTTATCCCGCATTAATCCTGCAGTGCAGTGAATGCTTTATCTAAATCAGCGATTAAATCATCCGCCTGTTCTAAACCAAAACAAAGCCTCACTAAACCTGTCTCAATCCCCATCTCCACTTTTTCAACATCACAAAGCGATGCATGACTACCAGACCAAGGCTGCGCCACCATAGAGCTAACACAGGCCATCCCTGTTCCTGTATCGAAAAGACTCAACGCATGCTTAAAATCATCATACGACTGTTGAAACTTCTCCTTAAAATCAAAGAATAAAATTCCACCGTACTGCCTTAACTGATCCTTATCCGTTTCAGGAAAATAGACTTTCTGAATTTCATCCCTTGCCACAAGATAGTCATAAAGTGTTTCTGTAATACGCACATGCTCACGCATCCGAATCGGAAAAGTATGCAAACTACGACGCAAAAGCCAAGCACTATTCGGATCAAGAATCGCCCCAGAATAAAACCGTGTCTCAAATAATTGCGCTGCAAGATTCTCATCATCCACCGCAATAAAACCACCCATCACATCACTATGACCCGAGATATATTTCGTCGCACTCGCCAATGAAATATGTGCGCCACAAGCCAAAGGATTTTGAAATAATGATGTCGCCCAAGTATTATCAACCACCACCAGCGCCTTATCATTCTTGCGCGCAGTAATCTCTGCCACCTCTTTAATTGGAATCGTCTTTAAAAAAGGATTCGTCGGCGTTTCAAACAACACCATAGAAACATCATCAGGAATCTGCTCACGCTGCTGTGGATCAGACAAATCCATAATACTCAACTTCAAACCAATCTGCTCAGCATAACGTTGAAACAACTTATAACTACAACCATAAATAAACTGATTAATAACAAGATGATCACCCGGTCTTAACTGCTGTAAAACCAACATAATCGCCGACATCCCCGTGGTCGTGCTAATCGCAAAATTCGACCCCTCAAGAATCGCCAAAGTCCCCTCAAGCTCAACACTATTTGGATTACTTTTACGCGTGTAAAAATAAGGAGACTCCGCATTAAATGCACTGTTTTGATAAATAGGCGTAGCCACAGGATGAGTCACAGCATTATCAATACGGTGATGTAAAGCTTCTGTTTCAGGATGTTTATTACTCATGGATGAATTCGTTTAGAAACTAAAAGCACATTATACCCAATTGTCTAAAAAAGGGGGGGATGCCATAGAAGAAATACATCTGTTTTAAACAGATGTAGGCAGATAAATATTAAAACTATATACTAGACATATTACCGAATAAATTGCACATATAGACAAATGTCAATTATCATTTTATAATAGTAATTCCATACGAAATAGGAGGCATAGCATGTCCCACCTGCGTTTAGTTAGTACAGACAATAATAATCCCAACCATCCAGAGATTACTGAAGCTGAAGCACAGGCAATGCAACGAGCGGTAATTAATTTATTTGAGCGTTGGAAGCTTACCGAAAGTGAAGCAGCTATTTTGCTGGGTGGGATTAATCCACGAACCTTTCACCGCTGGAAAAATGGCGAGTATGGACGTACTTCGGTAGATTTGAATGCGCGCATGTCAAATTTAATGGGAATTCACAAAGCCCTACGCTTATTATTTAAAGATACCTCACGAGCATATGAATGGATGCGTAAGCCGAATACCGTTTTTGCAGACCGCTCTGCACTGGATATTTTATTAAACGGAGCATTTACTGATCTTATGCGAGTGCGTCACTATTTAGATGCACAACGAGGCTAGTCCCGTTGACTTATTCTGTATCACAAGTTAGTTGGGATAAAACACATCGACTGATAAGCTCAAGCTACCCTCCAAT
>JAZGEM010000040.1:0-2386 GCA_036478745.1 Cocleimonas sp. | reverse complement strand
GTTTGTAAACACCTTGAGCACCATTTTGATAAGTATAAGTGACTGATTCAGGTGTATTTGCATGTGCATCGCCGATACTGGCGACATCCACACCATTCAGTTTTAACTTGGTACTCATATCCGCACCAGTAAAACTTGCATCTTTACCTGCTAAAACATTAACAACAGTCCTAGCCATCGTGTAACCAGGCGCGACCAAACCAAAAATCTGTTCCTTCCAGACCGCACATTCACCAATCGCAAACACATCCGGATCGGATGTTCTACATTGATTATCGATAACAATACCACCTCTTGAACCTACTTTTAAACCACACGATCGGGCAATTTCATCTCGTGGACGAATACCGGCAGAAAAAATAACAATATCGGTTTCCAGTTCTTCTCCATCAGCAAAAATCATTTTGTTTTTGCACTGCTCACCCTCAGTTATTTCAATCGTGTTTTTACTAGTTAAAACGGAGACACCCAATTCTTCAATTTTATCGGTTAATAATTTTGCACCGCCATCATCAAGTTGAGCCGACATTAATCGGGGAGAAAACTGAATAACATTGGTTTTTATATCCAAATCGTGTAGCACTTTCGCTGCTTCTAATCCAAGCAACCCTCCGCCAATAACAGCACCTACTTTAGATTTTTCTGCTGCTGCCTTAATTTCATCAAGATCATCAATGGTTCTATAAACCAGACATTGCTCTCGGTCATGCCCAGAAATAAGGGGAACAAATGCATAAGACCCCGTCGCCATCACCAACTTGTCATAACTAATTGATAAGCCTTTTTCAGAACTCACGGTTTTATACTGTAAATTGACCTCAGTAGCTTTATCACCAATATGAATCGTAATGCCATTGGTTTCAAAAAAACCATCTTCAACCATTGATAAATCATCAGCTGTTTTACCTGTAAAATAATCGGTTAAATGAAGTCTATCGTATGCTGCCCTGCTCTCTTCACAAAACGTCACTACTTGATATTGATTTTTAATATCACTCGCCATGAGACTTACCAAAAAATGATGCCCGACCATACCATTACCAATAACAACCAGTGTTTGTTTTTTACTCATCCCCAACGTCAATAACCCTTAACAAAATAGTGAAAATTAATAGAAAGCATGTATTATGCCATGAGGTAAATACTGCACTGATCATAAGATTGATTAACCTCCTTCCCACGAATACCAGACTTAAGACGTTATGGTTTTAATTTCAATAAACTTGATATTGGTCGGGTTAGTTTATGTAGTTTGATAAGCTAACGATAACCTATGACGTGATGCTTTATTTGCTATTAACTTACTCTTAACCCCTATAGCAGTAACTGGCAAAGTTGAAACTATAAAGCCCTCTATTAACAATCCTCTTTAAACTGCTTTATTTTGGTGCTAATTAAAATCACTTTGCACCAAAAAACAACATTCCCTTTATTTTTTCAAAATAGTCATGTCACCAGAATTCAGAAAAACGTCAGATTCTGTCAGATTTGTTAATCTTCTTTGTCATATAATTAAAATGCGATTACTTCGCTGAAAATATAGGAAAACGGAGAGATAACGAAGTGATGATTTTTAGCCCGCGGTAGGCACCGGCAGAGGAATTTTATTATCCAACGTGTACGGGAGGCGTACTCGGGAAGCAAACTTCATCCCAACAGCCAAGTCAGTGAGCCTTAACGGAGTGCTTTTGGTGGAGTGAGGCATATGCAAGACACACCAAGGAGTTACTATTCGTCGCCGTAGTGGGTAATTTTTTAGATAGGACGTCCGTAAATTTAGAGTTCAATAGCGCAGTGAATATCATACGAAAGCTGTCGGCTTTAATAAACCACCTTCAAGCAACAATCAATTTACAATCGCAACATCCTGAAAGTTAAAGACCACCGCTTTAGTCAAATATTACAAAGGTGATTTGTAATCATCTAATGATCTTGTCTTCGAAAAAGTGTGAACACACAAGATATTCAGGTACTTATGCCCTGTTCTAGGACAACCTGTGCCGCTATTTGGGGAAGCAAGTTCCAAATCAAACCCCTTAATCTTTGGACAATACTGAAGGCTCAGCTCATATCTAGAAATCCTGCAGCTGGTATGCTGGGCATATCAGCTGCAGGATTAGGTGAAATCAGCGTGACCTCATCGGTGACCTAGACCCTATCAACCGGGTCTAGCTATCACCACCGCTGCTGAATGGGATACGAATTATCCATTACTCATACCTATATTTCTTAAAGATAATTATGCCAGCCACTAAATGATTGACCTTTTGGAACAACCACTACTGTAAAACGCATATCAAGTGGATACCATGCTGCTGGGTTCTCTCCAAACCAATTCCAATTCTTGTAATCGCTTACAGGATTTTTAGCTGAGTTTTTAATAGCT
>JAZGEM010000039.1:0-2041 GCA_036478745.1 Cocleimonas sp. | reverse complement strand
CCAACCTACACCTACCTTTTTAAGCAATCATTATGTCAATCCAACCTCGCCATATCCAGTTAATGGACACCACACTACGCGATGGCGAACAAACACAGGGAGTATCCTACTCACCCGATGAAAAGGTCAATATTGCCAAAACACTTCTTCATTCACTGAAAGTAGATCGAATCGAAGTTGCCTCAGCTCGTGTTTCCGATGGTGAAAAACAAGCCGTTGCGGATATTAACGAATGGGCTAATAGAGAAGGTTTTAAAGGTCAAATTGAAGTTCTAGGCTTTGTTGATTACACCCTCAGTGTTGACTGGATTTTAGAAGCTGGTGGTAGTGTTATAAATCTGCTCACTAAAGGCAGTGCAAAGCATTGTCATGAACAACTTGGCAAAACGATAGAACAGCATGTTGCTGATATTTTAAAAACAGTTGAATACGCATTAAAAAAAGGATTAACGGTTAATGTCTATCTGGAAGATTGGTCGAATGGATATCGTGATGATCCCGAGTATGTTTTTTCTTTAATGGACTATCTGCGGAAAATAGGGATTAGCCACTTTATGCTTCCAGATACATTAGGTGTTATGTCACCCGAAGAAGTGTTCAGTAGTTTAGATAACATGTGTCAACGATACCCGGAAATTCAATTTGATTTTCATCCCCATAATGATTACGGACTTGCCACAGCAAATGTCATGGCTGCAGTGCGAGCAGGTATTAATTCAATTCATTGCACAATAAACTGTCTAGGAGAGAGGGCTGGTAATGCTTCATTAGCTCAAGTCGTGGTTGTGTTACGCGATAAAATGAAGATGGATTTATCCATAGATGAAAGCCATCTCGTTAGTACCAGTAATTTAGTAGAAAATCTTTCCGGTAAGCGAGTCGCTGCCAACACGCCTATTATTGGTGTTGATGTATTCACCCAAACAGCGGGCATCCATGCGGATGGTGATCAAAAAGGTGGTTTGTATAAAAGTCAATTAGTTCCAGAACGTTTTTCACGTACCCATAGTTACGCGTTGGGTAAGATGAGCGGTAAGGCCTCGTTAAAAAAGAATTTGGAATTACTGGATCTAGATTTATCAGAAGAAAACCAGAAAAAAGTACTGGCTCGTATTATTAAACTGGGTGATTCAAAGCAAACTATAACAACAGATGATCTTCCTTTTATCATTGCCGATGTATTAGAGAGTAAGAATTACCAATATATCAAATTATTAAATTGCTCCATCACCAGTGGTTTAAACTTAGAAGCAACGGTTAGTATTAGGGTTGAGGTAAAAGGTGAAACGCACTTAGCTTCTGGTTCTGGTAATGGTGGCTTCGATGCATTTATTGATGCAATTAATAAAGTGATGAAATTACACGACTACACTTTACCTGCACTTTTAGACTATGAAGTAAGAATTCCCAAAGGAGGTAACACCAATGCATTAACTGAATGTGTGATTACTTGGGATTGTGAAAATAAAATGCGTAAATCGCGTGGTGTTCATTCAAATCAGGTTTTTGCTGCTGTAATGGCAAGCCTTAGAATAATTAACATCCAATTACACGAGCAAAATAGCTGATAAAAATACTTAGAATAATCCTAATTGAACTTGTGCAATTTCAGACATCATTTCTCGTCCCCACGGGGGATCAAGAACTATTTCTACATTGACTGAGTTAACACCTGGCAGGGCGCGAATACCTTTTTCAACATCACCTTGGATAACGGGTCCCATGCCGCATCCTGGAGCCGTTAATGTCATTTTTATTTCGACATCATTGTCTTTTTCAGCCGAGTTTACGTTACATTCATAAACTAATCCCAAATCGACAATATTGACGGGTATTTCAGGATCATAAACTGTTTTCATGACTTCCCAACAATTTTTTTCGACTGCAACCGCATCTGTTTCTGATACTAATGTGTGTAATTCGTGAGGTTCTTTTCCCAATGCATCAGCATCAGATCCTGCGATACGCACCATATGCCCATGCTCGGTCACTACTGTATAGTTATCACCGAGAGATTGATGAATAGTGACTTCTTTTCCTT
>JAZGEM010000038.1:0-2600 GCA_036478745.1 Cocleimonas sp. | reverse complement strand
ACATGGGCTATTTATTTTCCAATTTTGCTTTAATTTCAACCTCCCTAATTTTACGAGAGACTTTATCTAAAACGCCATTAACATATTTATGACTACCATCCGCACCAAAATATTTTGCCAAATTGACTGCTTCATTGATAATGACTTTATAAGGCGTTTCCAATCGATTGATTAATTCATAAACACCAATCCTTAATACTGCCCTTTCAACTGGGTCTATTTTTTCAACTGGTCTATCAACAAATTCAGCTAACGCTGCATCTATCTTATTCAATTGCCCAGGTATGCCATGAAAAATTTCCGCAAAATAATTTTTCTGTGCGCCTTTTAGACGATCTTCTTCAATAAAGTTAATCTCTATTTGACTCAGGGTCTCACCAGTCATTTGCCATTGATACAAGGCTTGAACTGCACATCGCCGCGCATTGGTTTTCGCGGAACTCATTGATCATCCATATTTTTAAACAAACTAACCATTTCAATGGCAGACATTGCTGCTTCTGCCCCTTTGTTACCTGCTTTTGTCCCTGCTCTTTCAATCGCCTGCTCAATGGAGTCTACTGTCAATACTCCAAAACTCACTGGAACGTTATATTGCAAAGAAACCGAAGCAATACCTTTAACACATTCTCCTGCTACATATTCAAAATGAGGCGTTCCTCCACGAATAACTGCTCCTAAAGCAATAATCGCATCATACTTTTTTGTTGCAGCTACTTTTTGAACAACCATGGGCAATTCAAATGCACCCGGTGCTTTTACCAAACAAATACTCTCTCTTTTAGCACCATGACGGACTAAGGCATCAACTGCCCCACCTTCTAGTTGCTCAACGATAAAACTGTTAAAACGCGAAGCTACAATACAAAAACTTCCACCTTGAACTGATAAGTTCCCTTCTAAAGTTGTTATTGTCGACATTTTTCTCTACTCTAAATTTTAATATAAATTAAAAAACCAATCTATTCAGTATGCTCTACAACTTCCAGATTATAACCTGAAAGTCCAAAATACTTTTTCTCAGAACCCATTACTTTTAATCGATGCACGCCAAGATCAGCTAATACTCTCCCTCCTGTACCTGTTGATCGCCAGTCAGCTTGTCTGGTTTTCTGCTCGGGAGACACCACGCCATTATCCTGCATTTGATATTGATGAACATGCTCAACTAACGCCTTATTGTTTTCATCCTGCCTGATAACAACCAAAATCCCACACCCTTCATCAGCAATTTTTTTCATTGCCTGCCGAATGGTGATAGAGCTTTCTGCACGTTTTGAAGAAAACACATCATCTAATAAGTTTCGTGCATGAACTCTTACCAAGATTGGATCATCACCTGCCACATCACCCATCACCAAAGCTAAATGCACATTATCATCATTCATGTCCTGATATGCATAAAGCTTAAAATCACCAAACTCTGTTGGATAATCACATTCACTAATCCGCTCTAAAGTATTCTCATTCTGAATTCTATACTGGATTAAATCAGCGATAGTCCCTATTTTCAAGTCATGTTCTTTCGCAAAAATCTTAAGGTCAGAATACCTTGCCATTGTGCCATCTTCATTTAGAATTTCTACAATGACGGCAGCAGGCTCAACTCCTGCAAACCTAGCTAAATCACATCCTGCTTCGGTATGTCCGGCACGATTAAGAACACCACCGGCCTGAGCCATGATAGGAAAAATATGCCCCGGCTGAACAAGATCATCAGGCGTAGCATTTTTTTCTACTGCTGCACGCACGGTTAAAGCACGATCAGCGGCTGAAATTCCAGTTGTCACGCCCTTTGCTGCTTCGATAGAAACAGTAAAATTTGTAGAATGAGCTGTTTTATTTTCATTGACCATCACCGGCAATCTTAACTGCTGACATCGTTCACGGGTTAAAGTCAGACATATCAATCCACGCCCATACTTCGCCATGAAATTAATATCTTCAGGTCTAGTGAAAGAAGCAGCCATTATTAAATCACCTTCATTTTCACGGTCTTCATCATCCATAATAATGACCATTTTCCCTTGGCGTAAATCTTCTATAATTTCTTCTGTTGTATTCATTTAAATGAATCCCGCATTTTGTAATAATTCCTCAGTTATTGCATGACAGGGTTTAGCCGCTGCATCCCCTTTCATTAATCGTTCCATATATCTTGCTAACAAATCGACTTCCAGATTCACTTTTGAGCCTGTCGCCATCTCTCCTAGTGTTGTTTCCTTTAGTGTATGAGGCACTATATTGACACTAAATAGAGCTCCGTCCACCTCATTAACGGTCAAACTAACTCCATTAATGCAAATAGAGCCTTTCTCAGCAATATACTTCGCCAAGTTATCCGGCACCCTAAATTGATAACGATAAGATCGTCCATCCTGATTCTTGGAAATGACAGAACCTAAACCATCCACATGTCCACTGACAATATGTCCGCCCAACCGTGTCGAGGGCGTTAATGCCAACTCTAAATTGACAGCCGTTCCTACAACAGCCGACTTTAGGGTTGTTCTTGCTATTGTTTCATTGGAGACATCAGCACAAAAAAAATTATCACCTAATTCTACAGCAGTAAGACAGACTCCATTTACCGCAATGCT
>JAZGEM010000037.1:0-3662 GCA_036478745.1 Cocleimonas sp. | reverse complement strand
TTTTAAAACTGGATGGCGATAAAATTACTGATGTCAGCTTCCAAGGTTCAGGCTGTGCTATTTCTACCGCCTCGGTTTCGTTAATGACTGAAATTATTAAAGGAAAGACAGAAGCAGAAGCCGATGCTTTGTTTAAGAAATTTCATGAGATGACGACTGGTAAAGAAGAAAATATAGACATGGAAGCAATAGGGAAGCTTGCGGTATTGGCAGGCGTAAGAGAATATCCTGCACGAGTTAAATGTGCAACTTTAGCTTGGCATACGTTAGATGCGGCGTTGAAGAATCAAGAGGCATCTATTTCTACAGAATAGTAAGACTATGTCTAAATGACGGAAAGTTTTATAGCCCCTTGCTCTACGTCACTATCATTTTCTTTAATTTAATATCTTGATGCAGAGCATAGGATATAAATTTCTATACAATACTAAACCTACGTCAAATTAACGAAAAGTTATCCTATACCACTTCTTGAAGATCGGAAGAATTGAACTATGCTGTTAGTATTTCAATGAATTGGTAGGAAACTTCTCTATGTACAAAAAGCCGCTCTTAACCCCTTTGCTTTTACTTTGTTCTACGGTTACATTTGCCTCTAACTTTTCAGTCGACCAAGGTTCTTCTGCTTCCCAGTCTGCTGGTTCGGCACAGCCTGGAGGTGTATCTGCACCTGCATCGGCAGATACATCGCTTATAGCTCGTGATGACCATGTAGTTGCTGCACCTAACTCAATTCCATTAGTAACTGGAAATGTAACAAGCAATGATGAAAATGGTAGCTCTGTCTTGCTTATCAGCTCGCCAGTGTCTGAGTACGGTGTTGTTGTTTTAAATCAAGATGGCAGTTTTACTTATAAGCTATATGAAAATAAACCAAGCGTTACAGAGCTTAAAGTAGGTGATGTAGTTACTGATGTGTTTGAGTACAACTATATAGCGGATTCCGGGCAAAGTGCGATAGCTAAATTAACCATACAAATTATTGGTAATCCCGTAGATACGGATGGTAATACAATTTTTCAAACGCCTGTAGACGAACCTTACGATAATGTTGATGTTGAATTTAATAACCGTTCTGCACAAGCAACGCCTTTAAATTCTGCAAGAAATATTAAAGGGCATCTGCATCATTCTGGTGATAAGGACTGGTATAAATTAGCTAGTGCGGGTGATGAAATCATATCATTGGAAGTTTGCCCAAAAGGGAGTAGCTGTTTTGGTAAAAAAAGTTGGGTACTTTATGTATTTGATAGCGATAAGCTGACTCAATCCATGGAAGAGCAACGATTTGTTTTTGATCGTTGGGTTGATGATACTGGGTCTACAAGAGATGAAGCTGGAAACGAGATTATTTCTGGAACAAATGGTAGTTCCAATCACATGTATTTAAATTATAGAACGGGGACTTTTGACGATGCACTTATAGGTGTGGTTGACCCATGTTTTGATACATCAAATACCGTTGATATTGGTGTTGGGGATGGGGCAAGAAATTACTTGGTTGCTATTTCATCGCCCCTAAAAGGTAGTTCTGGAGATGCAGAGACTTGTGGAGGTGGTTCTGTTGTTTTAACTGAGCCTGGACGAAATGCTTTAGGCCTGACTCCAAATGGTGTAGATGGTGATGGGAATGCAATATTTAAAGATAAAAAATATTCAACTACTCAGGAGTTTATCTCCATTTTCCCAAAGAGTGATGATCAATACTCAATCAAAATTACTGGTACCGGACTACATCCATTACTATCAGAAGAGGCAAAAGCAAAATCTTCAACCTATTCATTTGGTACGGGTGCGTTAATAATTCCTAAAGTGCGTGTTTTGGATCAATTATATTCAGCAAATTTAAATCTGGATAAATCGGTTGCTCGTAGTGCAAATAAAAATGGTAGCTTAAAGTTTGATTTGTCAAATCTTAATTCACTAAGTGCTGAAGCGGGTAGTGATGCTTTTCAGGCAACATACAATCCAGGAAATAAACAGATTATTATTCCACGAGTAACAGATCTGACAACTGACAATGCATATTCAGTAATTATGCAATATCATCCTGCAACAGAGAGTGATGGGCAATGGCTAGAACTTATAAATCACGAACTAATTAAATAGTAGTTTTGTAGGGTGGATAAGCGATAGCGTTATCCACCATTCCTCAAAGGTTGTCGGATAACGCTATCGCTTATCCGACCTACAGATACTTAACTTAATAGAAACACTCATTGGGAATACCCAATGAGTGTTTTTTTTGTTTAGAGACTTATAAGAGTTGATGTAATCTGATAAAATCAAAGGATTTTCCAAAGTCTTATTTAAAGGTATAAAATGCTAGAGCAATATCGCGAACATGTTGCAGAACGCGCTGCAGAAGGAATCGTTCCACAACCTCTAAATGCTGATCAAGTAGCTGGTTTAGTTGAATTAATTAAACGCCCACCTGTGGGTGAAGAAAAATTCATTCTGGATCTGTTAATTAATCGTGTACCGGCTGGTGTGGATGAAGCGGCTTATGTTAAAGCTGGTTTTTTAGCTGCAATAGCAAAAGGTGAAGACACTTCTCCTATATTAGATGCTAACAGAGCAGTCGAGTTATTAGGCACTATGCTAGGTGGCTATAATATTGCACCGCTGATTGATTTATTAGATAACGATGCCTTAGCCCCTACTATTGTAAGAGCCTTATCTCATACATTACTAGTTTTTGATGCATTCCATGATGTAAAAGAGAAAGCAGATTCTGGAAATGAATTTGCCAAGCAGATTATTAATTCGTGGGCAGAAGCTGAATGGTTTACAAGCAAGCCTAAAGTTCCAGAAAAACTAACAGTTACTGTCTTTAAAGTGACTGGTGAAACAAATACCGACGATTTGTCACCTGCACCCGATGCTTGGTCTCGCCCTGATATTCCTTTACATGCTAAAGCCATGCTTAAAATTCCAAGAGAAGGAATTACTGATGCAGAGCAACAAATCGAAGAACTTAAACAAAAAGGCTTTCCCGTTGCTTATGTAGGGGATGTTGTTGGTACAGGGTCTTCGCGTAAATCAGCCACAAACTCTGTTTTGTGGTACATGGGCGATGATATTCCTTATGTGCCAAACAAAAGAGCTAGTGGCGTTTGTATCGGTGGAAAAATAGCCCCCATTTTCTTTAACACTATGGAAGATTCAGGCGCTTTGCCGTTTGAATGTGATGTAGAAAAAATGGCAATGGGTGATGTGATCGATATTTATCCATATCAAGGTGTTGTTAAACGCCATGACAGTGATGAAGTGATCGCAGAATATTCATTAAAAACAGAGGTGATTTTAGACGAAGTGCAAGCTGGTGGACGGATTCCCTTGATTATCGGTCGAGGATTAACGGACAGAGCGAGACAAGCCTTAGAGTTGGGAACATCAACTGTATTTCGCCGTCCGCAAGATAAAACAGAAAGTAGTAAAGGTTATACCTTAGCGCAAAAAATAGTAGGTAAAGCTTGTGGAGTAGCTGGAGTAAGGCCTGATACTTATTGTGAACCGAGAATGACAACCGTTGGCTCTCAAGATACGACAGGACCAATGACACGCGATGAGTTAAAAGATCTTGCTTGCTTAGGTTTTTCAGCTGATTTGGTCTTGCAATCTTTTTGTCACACAGCGGCATACCCAAAACCAATTGATGT
>JAZGEM010000036.1:0-2307 GCA_036478745.1 Cocleimonas sp. | reverse complement strand
TTTCGTGATCTGCTTTATTATCAATATAGACATGACAAATACCATCAAGGTGTTTAATGACAGGAATAGTGGCTTCTTTACTGATTCTTTCAATCAGTCCCTTTCCTCCTCGTGGAACGATGACATCCACATAATCATCCAGAGTAATCAATTGACCAACGGCTGAACGATCTGTAGTTTCGACAACCTGAACTGCTTCAATAGGTAAATCAGCCGCTTTTAAACCTTCGGCAATGCAAGCAGCGATTGCCTGGTTGGAGTGTATTGCTTCTGATCCACCGCGTAAGATACAGGCATTACCAGATTTTAGGCAAAGTGCCGCAGCATCAACTGTAACATTAGGACGAGATTCATAAATAATACCGATGACACCAAGGGGAACTCGCATTTGCCCAACTTGTATACCACTGGGTCTGTAGCTAAGGTTGGTGATTTCACCGACTGGGTCGGCAAGAGCTGCAACTTGTTTTAATCCCTCAACCATAGCATCTATTCTGCTAGGTGTTAATTCAAGTCGATCTAACAAGGCAGGATCTAGTCCTTTTTCTTTGCCTGCAATTAAATCTTTTTGGTTTTCACTTTTAAGACTGTCTGTACTGGCTTCAATAGCCTCAGCTATTTTTATCAGTGCATAGTTTTTTTCCCCAGAATCAGATTTACTTATTTCTCGACCTGCTTTTCTGGCAAGCTTGCCGAGGTTATTCATGTATTCAGTAATTTCCACTATAAAAAGACCTTTCTATGAGATAGCCATCTATTATAGCTTAGGAATGGGTGCGAAATAACTAGGATTTTCTGATGTAATCAAGTTAATGTTGTTTTTCCTTATATTTAGGTTGAGGGAATAAGCAAGAAGTTCTTAACAAATATAGTTTATTAGAATATAATAATATTAATATTTAACTGTTGTTATTTTTGTAAACAATGCTCCTTTTGAGTGGTAGTTTATGAATCCTTGTTTTTACTAGGGTTTATATGAAGCCATGTAATGCTCCTAAAATTTCCATATTTAATGGTACATGCCGTGAACTCAACTGATTCTCCTCAACATACCTGGTTAGACAATCTGGTTGCCTATTCTCTAAAAGGTGGCTTGCCCATGTTGTTTTTTATTCTTTCTTTTACTTTGGGTGCGATAGCACTAATTTATACCCCTAGAGAGGAAGAGCCTCAAATAGTTGTGCCTATGGCTGATGTCCTTATCAGTGCACCGGGACTTTCCGCTAAACAGGTTGAAAAACAGGTCACGTTACCTCTGGAGAAAATACTTTCCCAAATCACCGGGGTTGAACATATTTATTCGCGTTCTGCTTCTGGTAAAGCGGTTGTCACACTACGTTATTTCGTAGGAGAAGATCGCGAAGATGCTTTGTTAAATGCATATAACAAGCTATTTTCAAATCAGGATAAAATTCCTTCGGCGGTGAGTGACTGGATTATCAAACCACTGGAAGTCGATGATGTTCCAGTCGTTGTTTTAGGTTTATGGAGCAGTCAACCTGAACGGTATGGCGATTTTGAATTAAGACGTTTTGCAGATGAAATCACCACTTCTTTACAGCAAATTGAAGATACTAATCAAGTTAATGTAGTTGGTGGACGCGCCAGAAATATCAATGTTTTGTTTAATCCACAGAGTATGGCGGCTAGAAAAACAACCGCCGGTGATATTGTTCAAGCTATTTCTGCATCTAATCAGTTACATGCCTCAGGTATTTTATCTGTTGATAATCAGTCTGTGATCGTAGAGGCTGGTGATTTTATTAGATCGCTTGATCAGCTCAAATCATTGGTTGTAAATGTTGTTGATGGACTACCTGTCTATTTGCAGGATGTCGCCAATATCACTGATGGGCCAGCCGAAGTTGATAATTACAGTTGGATTGAGTTTGCTCCCGGACATAATTTAGCAAACGATTATCAACAGCAATACCCAATGGTCACGCTGTCCATTGCTAAAAAAAGAGGTTCAAATGCGGTCTGGCTAGCAGAAAATATTCATCAACACATAGAAAAATTACAACAACAGCTTTTACCACCTGAGGTTCACGTTGAAATTTTGCGTGACTATGGCAAAACAGCAGATGAAAAAGTATCCAACCTGGTATCAAGCCTGGGTTTTGCTATTTTTACAGTGGTTGTCTTTATCGCGGTCTTCCTTGGGTGGCGCGCTGCGCTTGTGGTGGGACTGGCTATTCCTATTTGTTATGGGCTAACGCTAATGCTGGATATGGTATTTGGCTATACCATTAATAGAGTGACGCTGTTTGCCTTGATTTTATCATTAGGTCTATTAGTTGATGACCC
>JAZGEM010000035.1:0-3787 GCA_036478745.1 Cocleimonas sp. | reverse complement strand
GAAACTACAGTTGCATTGTCAGCCACTCTAGCCTGATTACCCATACATAAAGAACAGCCGGGCATTTCCATACGTGCGCCAGATTTACCAAAAATACTGTAATAACCTTCTTCTGTTAATTGCGCCTGATCCATTTTTGTAGGCGGAGAAACCCATAATTGTGTGGGCAAACGTCCTTCATGTTTTTCTAACAATTTTCCTGCTGCACGAAAATGACCAATATTGGTCATGCAAGACCCCAAAAATACTTCATCAATTTTTGTTCCAGCTACATCTGATAATGTCTTTACATCATCAGGGTCATTTGGACATGCCATGATAGGTTCTTTTATTTCGTTAAGATCAATCTCTATTATTTCAAAATACTCAGCATCCACATCCGGTTCTAATAACACAGGTTTAGATAGCCATTCTTGCATTTGCTCAATTCTTCGGTTAATCGTGCGAGTATCACCATAACCTTCTGCAACCATCCAGTTTAACAAGGTGATATTGGAATTGATATATTCACGAATGGGGGCTTCATTTAAGCGAATGGTACAGCCTCCTGCTGAACGTTCTGCTGATGCATCTGATAGTTCAAACGCTTGCTCTACTTTTAAATCAGGTAACCCTTCAATTTCCAAAATTCGTCCAGAGAAAACATTCTTTTTACCTTTTTTCTCAACCGTTAATAAACCTTTTTGTATTGCCGCATAAGGAATGGCATTGACTAAATCGCGTAAAGTGATTCCAGGCTGCATTTCACCTTTAAATCGTACTAACACTGATTCCGGCATATCTAATGGCATAACCCCTGTTGCAGCAGCAAATGCTACCAGTCCAGAACCAGCGGGAAAAGAGATACCTAATGGAAAGCGTGTGTGTGAATCGCCACCAGTGCCAACAGTATCCGGTAACAACATTCGGTTTAACCAGGAATGAATAATTCCGTCACCTGGGCGTAAGGCCACACCGCCACGATTCATAATAAAATCGGGTAATGTGTGCTGCATTTCTACATCAATTGGTTTTGGGTATGCCGCTGTGTGACAAAAAGATTGCAAGACCAAATCAGCTGAAAAACCTAAGCAAGCAAGATCCTTTAACTCATCGCGTGTCATAGGGCCTGTCGTATCTTGAGAGCCAACAGTTGTCATTCGCGGTTCACAATAAGTATCAGGCCTTACTCCTGCTACTCCGCACGCTTTACCTACTATTTTTTGCGCTAAAGTATAACCTTTGCTACTTGGTTTTTTGTCTTGCGGACGGCGAAATACAGTTGATGTTTCTAACTCTAAGGCTTGTCTAGCTCTATCCGTTAATCCTCGACCGATAATCAAGGGAATCCGTCCACCAGCTTGCACTTCGTCTAAAATCACCTCTGTTTTTAATGAATATTCTGCGATCACTTCATCACTATCATGGCGTTTAACAACACCTTGATATGGATAAATATCAATCACATCACCCATTGCCATTTTTTCTACATCACATTCAAAGGGCAAGGCACCCGAATCTTCCATGGTGTTAAAGAAAATAGGCGCTATTTTTCCACCAATACATACGCCGCCTGCTCGTTTATTAGGCACATAAGGAATATCGTCGCCCATGTACCACAAAACTGAATTAGTGGCTGATTTACGTGAAGAACCTGTACCAACAACGTCGCCTACATAAGCAACTGGAAAGCCTTTCTGTTTAAGCTCTTCAATTTGCTGCTCTGCATTTGTAATTCCTTCTCTTGGAATTTTAAGCATTGCTTTAGCATGTAAAGGAATATCAGGGCGAGACCAGGCATCGGGAGCAGGTGATAAATCATCGGTATTTGTTTCACCGGTCACTTTAAAGACAGTAACCGTTAGTTTTTCTGGAACTTTAGGCTTGCTTGTAAACCATTCAGCTTCTGCCCAGAAATTAATAATCTGTTTGGCAAACTCATTTCCAGCATCGGCTTTCTCTTTTACATCATGAAACGCATCAAAAACCAGTAATGTATGAGATAAGGCTTTTACAACTGTAGGTGCTAATGTATCGTTATCTAATAAATCAATCAGTGGTGAAATATTGTAGCCACCTAGCATAGTGCCCAGTAATTCTGTTGCATTGTTGGCATCTAATATAGGTGAGGTATCTTCGCCTTTTGCTATTGCTGCCAGAAAACCAGCTTTAACATAAGCCGCTTCATCCACACCAGCCGGTACACGATTAATTAACAGATCCAGAATGAATTTTTCTTCACCCACAGGTGGGCGTTTAATTAATTCAACTAAACCTGCTACTTGATCAGCATTTAGAGGTTGTGGAACGATTCCTTCTGCAGCGCGTTCTGCAACATGTTCGCGATATTGCTCTAGCATTTTGTACCTTTAAATAAGACTTTGGAAAATCCTTTAATTTTATCAGATTACATCAACTCTTATAAGTCTCTAAACAAAAAAAACACTCATTGGATATCCCAATGAGTGTTTCTATTAAGTTAAGTATGTGTAGGTCGGATGAGCGGTAGCGTTATCCGACAACCTTTGAGGAATGGTGGATAACGCTATCGCTCATCCACACCCTACAAAACCACTATTTAATTAGCTCATGATTTATAAGCTCTAGCCACTGCCCTTCACTTCCAGTAGCAGGATGATATTGCATAATTACCGAATAAGCATTGTCAGTTGTCAGGTCTGTCACACGTGGAATAATAACCTGTTTATTTCCTGGGTTATATGTTGCCTGAAAAGCATCACTACCCGCTTCAGCACTTAGTGAATTTAAGTTTGATAAATCAAATTTTAAATTGCCACTTTTATTTGCACTACGAGCAACCGATTTGTCCAGATTTAAATTTGCTGAATAAAATTGATCCAAAACACGTACTTTAGGAATTATTAGTGCACCAGAACCAAATGAATAAGTAGAAGATTTGGATTTTGCTTCTTCTGATAGTAATGGATGAAGTCCGGTGCCAGTAATTTTAATTGAGTATTGATCATCACTCTTTGGGAAAATTGAGATAAACTCCCTAGTTGTTGTGTATTTTTTACTTTTAAATTTTGCATTCCCTCCATCATCAACACCATCTGGAGCTTCCCCTAAAACATTTCGTCCAGGCTCTGTTAAAACAACACTTCCAGCACCACATGTTTCAGAACCTTCAGCATTACCTTTTAATGGCGATGAGATAGCTACAAGATAATTCCTTGCTCCGTCCCCAACACCTATATCAACAGTATTTGATATATCAAAACATGGATCAACCACACCAATAAGGGCATCATCAAAAGTCCCTGTTCTAAAATTTAAATACATGTGATTGGAACTACCATTTGTTCCAGAAATAATTTCGCTACCCCTTTCATCTTGTGTGTTTCCTGTTTCATCAACCCAACGATCAAAAACAAATCGTTGCTCTTCCATGGATTGAGTCAACTTATCGCTATCAAATACATAAAGTACCCAACTTTTTTTACCGAAACAGCTACTACCTTTAGGACAGACTTCAAGTGATATAATTTCATTACCTGCACTAGCTAATTTATACCAATCCTTATCACCGGAATGATGTAAATGACCTTTAATATTTCTTGCAGAATTTAAAGGCGTTGCTTGTGCAGAACGATTATTAAATTCAACATCAACATTATCGTAAGGCTCATCTACCGGCGTTTGAAAAATTGTATTACCATTCGTGTCGACGGGATTACCAATAATTTGTACAGTTAATTTAGCCGTCGCCCTTTGACCAGAATCGGCTATATAGGTGTACTCAAACACATCAGAAACTACATCACCTACTTTAAGATCAGTAACGCTT
>JAZGEM010000034.1:0-3309 GCA_036478745.1 Cocleimonas sp. | reverse complement strand
AAAATAAAATAGATATCGCGCTACTTGTTTATTCTGGGAAGTCATAACGCATCACAATAAATGATAGTGGCAGTAATACCAGAAATATGAGAAAACCAAGAAAACCGATCAGATAGTTGATCATCCGTATTTTCTCCATTTTTGTTTAAAAACCTTTCGTTTGATAAAGCGGTAACTATCATAAATCACTACTCTAATCAGTATTCTAATCACGTATTCCATTTATGCGCCCTCACCTTTATTTTCATTGATTGATTTATCAGACTTGGCTATAAGCGCATAGCAAAGACCGTCTAAACAATAATTTTGCTTGAATCTACTGGCTAAATTTTTGGGTATAAAATACTTATAGGTTTTCTCATTTAGCGTAAAACATGAATCAGATGAAATTTTATTTTCGTCATAGTTCTTTTCATAGGAAACAGCCGCGAGTTCTGTCACTGAATAGTAGTTATTAGGCTCAGAATCATATGGTGCTGATGTGCCGCTCCTTGAGCGTCGCGTCTCATCAGCACCATATTCACTTGATGGATTACTTTTATTTTGTTCGTTTGGGTCAGCTATTTCTGGATTTAATCGAGCATAAACTCGGTAGCTAATCAGAGGAATTGCAATAAAGCTACATAAAATCAAAAAAACTGCTGTGGGTATTTTTCTCTTTTGTTTGGTATGAATTGACGCTGATTTATAGAGTTCGAATGTTTTTTTATCTAACGTATATTTTGATTTTATTGCATCAGTTGTACTTTGAATAGAATCTTTGCATTCCGCCCATTCATATTGAAATCTACCAGCCCATGTGGGTTTTAAATGAATATGTCTTGATACTAATGCCCTTATATTTGAGTCTAATAATCTGGGATTTTGGGTAATGAGAAAAAAGTCTAATCCTCTGTGTCTATGCACTTCGAAACTGGCTACTGATTCTGGTAATTTAGACGCGGATGATCTTGGTCGGTAGATATTTTGAACTTCATCAAAGAAATAGATTGAGCCATCGGGAGCGTGTTCATGCCATTGGTCTGCCATCATTGACGGGGGCATGTTTTCAATATCCAGTAACGAGCAATGGTCACATGTTTTTGAACGGCAATAGACTTGTTCATGAGGAATTTTCAAATTCGGTATGCCGTGGACGTATATTTTTCTTTTTGAACCTTTTATTTGTTCGAGCATGAACTTCAAAGCATAGGAAGTTTTGCCACTGCCCGGAGTTCCGGTTATTAGATTAATCATTGTTTAGCCCGTTGGGATTTTTCCAATTTTGGATAAGCTGTTTAGCGTTAGCTTTGCTAGGTATGCGCCTATAATCCAGCCGAAAGCGGTTGGGAAACCAGCGAGTGATAATATGCTTAAGACGGCACTGGGTAGACCTTGCCAAAGATCAGCAAATTGTGTAATAAGTGCGGTAGCCGCAACCGTTATTGCTCCATAACTTATAAAACCCATGCCGAGTGATAGTAGTATTCTTGAACCGATTGAACCCATTAACCACGTTAATATTCCAATAAAATTCATTTAGACAGCCCCTTGTTTTACTGAACCGGAAACAATGTAGAACGATAGGAGTAACCCTATGCCTATAATGATTACACTAATGGCTGTTGCAAAATCGCAGACTGGCTGGTAAGTCAGTTCGTAGGTTTTACCGCCTAGGAATGGTGATAGTGTGAACGTTACCGGTGCCGGACATTCGGCATTATTTGCTAGTACAAACTGTTCAACTTCAAACGGCACTTCATAGGTTTCTACTTCTGGCGTTTCTGGTAGGTCATTGCCTACATTTAAACAACCTAATGCATTGGGATAATCATCACAAGATTTTGCTGGTGCTGGCTGGTTAACTACTTCGACTTTTTGGGGCGCATTAGGGTTTCCAGAGTTTGGCGTTGTAGTTGTTGTAGTTGTTGGGCTTGCGTTGGGATCCGGATTAGGTGAATTTGGGTCTGGCGTAGGTGCATTTGGGTCAGGGTTATTATTTGGATTTAAGTCAGGTCTTGGGTAAATATTTCTACGAGTTGTTGTTGATGTACTTTCTACTTCACCTGTTTCAGAATTAACTACGGTCGTTGTAGTCACTATAGTTTTTGTTTCAGTATAGTTGACCGTATCTACTGTAGTACTTGTTACCGTGTCTATTATGGTGTTGTATTCTGGAGTTGCTTGTATTTCTGATGTACTGATAGGAACATCATCATATTCAGGTACGGTTATTCCGTCCAAATTAGTATCATCTGCGTTTGTGGTTGTTGGCTCTGTGCTTGTATTTGGATTTCCGCTTGAGTATTTATCAGTTGCCGATTGCAAATCATTATTTAAATCGTTTACTAGATCTTGTGCTGGTTGGGTTTCGTTGATCGCGTCTTCAACTGCTGGCTGTGCTATAAAGTCTTCAAATTGTTGATCGGTCATAGAATCAATAAAATCATCATGAAAATCATCTTCTGTAGCTGGCAAATAAACTATTGTGTCAGATTCTGATTTTAAAGCACGGCAGATTGAGTAATTACTAGGATAGTCAGAGTATGGCACACATGACTCATAGTGGTGATCCGTGTTATATGGTGATGTATTATTGTAATAAGTTGAACGAGTAATAGAGCAAGCTTGTCCACCAGAACATTCAGATGAATAATCTATATAGTCCCCATAAGTAACTGCAGTTTGTTCATGTGGTTTTACCACTTTGAACTCTCCTTCAATAATATCCGGATCATCTAAGGCATATTCTGTAATTAAATAACCAGCAGCCAATAAACCTAGTTGTATTGCCGCTCCTGCTGGGGTCGGGGTTAACAGTTTTGCAAGACCACCAACCACTGTTCCTAATACTGGCTTTGTTAATGATAAACCTCTTGATACTTTTGCGGTTGTGCTTACCGGAACAGGCGCATTAAAGGTTGCAGTTGTTGGAAAACCTTTTAATGTTTTAAATTGATTAGAAGTTATTGGAGCAGTTGCATAAGCGACGATACGCCTACCGTTTGACATTCTTGTTGTCGTTACTACATCACCAAAATCATTCATCACAATACTTTCAAAAACTGCAAATGATTGAGAAGTATAAAAAACTAATAATACTAATATTAGTTTGATAACGTTATCCATGTACAGGCTACGATTGTGAAAAGTAAAGCTAAAGGGTATATATCCATAATTTTATAGTGTTCGTCTTAGTATTTTTATTCCCCATGCGGTTATCATTGCTAGAGACATGAGCCAACCTAGTTCGTTTGCATCAGCCATTGATAGCCCTGTATAGGAGTTAAGTTGCCCGATCGTTGTACAATTGGGTGGGATAAATACTTG
>JAZGEM010000033.1:0-7482 GCA_036478745.1 Cocleimonas sp. | reverse complement strand
AATATTCAGATCCAGTACCTTCAAAACTTAAAGCTTTCATTTCTACTCCTAGCGGTTTTTATTGTTGTTCACTTATTAAGCAATGAGGGTAGCATAAATAACTATAGGTATCACTTATGACCGATATAAGGCGCATACTGTTTACGGATCAACTTTTTATACGCTTGTCTGGGGATGCTTGCTTACTTTTTAGGTGAAAGTATATACTCAGAGAGCTTTGTAGAATCAGCACATGATTCGCGTGTATTGCTTAAAATTAAAATGATAGTGTAATAAGAGTGGCTCAAGAATATGAAAATTGCATTTGTTATAGCTCATTTGAAGAGCGGTGGATCTGAACGTGCTGTTTCTAATATGTCATTGGCGATGGAAAAAGAAGGGCATGATGTATCGGTCATTTTATTAGACGCTAGGGATATTGGTTATCCCTACGGCGGGAAAATAATTGACGTAAATAGTCATCATGCATCATCTGCATTGGGGCAAGTAATCAACCTTCTAAAACGAGCCTATACATTTAAGAAAGTTTATAAAGAACAAAACTTTGACGGGGTTTTTACTTTTATGGAAAGCGTAGGCTTTCCTAGTGTTATGGCTAGTAAAGATGTGATTGTTTCTGTGCATGAAAATCCAGATAAAATGAGTAAAATGTACAAGTTTCTTTATCCTTTTCTTTATCCTAGAGCGAAAAAAGTAATCGCCTGCTCTAAAGCCATGGAGGAAAGGCTAGTTGACCTTTATGATTTAAAGAACTCAGGCACTATTTATAACTCTGTTGATATTGATTTGGTGCTCGAAAAATCAAAAGAAACAATTAAGGAAACACGCCCTTATATTTTATCGGTAGGTCGTCTTGTTACTGTAAAGGGTTTTGATTTGTTAATAGAAGCCTATTCTAAAAGTACAGCAAAGGAAAAACTTGATCTTATAATTTGTGGAGAGGGAGAAGAACGAAAAGTTTTACAGGCATTGATTGATAAGCGAGGCTTGACGAATAATGTGACATTAATAGGCAGTGTTGAAAACCCTTTTGCTTATTATGCAAGTGCTGAGTTTTATGTGTTATCAAGTAGAAATGAGGGCTTTCCCAATATTTTAATTGAGGCGCTCGCTTGTAATTGCCCTTGTATTGCTTTTGATTGCAAAACAGGACCCAATGAAATTATTAAGCAGGGAGAAAATGGTTTATTGGTTAAGGCAGAAAATGTACCTGCGTTAACAGAAGCAATTGATAAATTAGCCGAAGATAAAGACTTACAATCACGCTTTAAAGAGAATGCTAATTCTTCTGTTCAACATTTGACACCATCAGTAATCGCACAAAATTGGTTAAGTCTGCTTAAATAAGAGGCCGTTGTATGAGTAGAGCATTGGAAACAGGCTTATTGTTTTTCAAGCCAAGCTTGAAACATCAAAACACTCCATAATCGTTGAGAATGATCAAACTGACCACTTAAATGTTCTTTCCATATAGTGCGTATTATATCTACATTGAAATAACCTTCTTCGCGTAGTCGGCTCTCAGCAAGCAGTGTTTCTGCCCAATCATGCAATGGCTCACGGAGCCAGTCAGCAATAGGTACACTAAATCCCATCTTAGGTCTTTCTATCATTGACTTAGGGACATGCCGATAAAGCACTTCCCTTAATGGCCACTTACTTACGCCATTACGTAACTTATAATCTATGGGTAATTGCCATGCAAATTTAACCACATCATGGTTTAGCATCGGTACGCGGGTTTCTAGGGAGTTTCGCATAGCTGCTCTATCAACTTTTGCTAAAATATCATCAGGAAGATAAGTTAATACATCCAGTAGCATCATACGCTCAATATCACGAAGTCCCTCTAAATTTGGGCTATTGCCTGTTAATAAGGTGTCGGGTTCTGTAGCGCCAATCACTAATGCGGCAGGGTCTTTCCACGTAGAGGTTAAGCCTTTGTATAAGTCTTGTATAGAATGAGAGGCGAGCACCCCTGCGCCTTTATGTATTTTATCTCCCAATAATTGAGGACGCTTATTTTCAGGAATAATCTGGCTAAGCTTTGTCCATGTCGTAGGGGATAGTGAGGTGAGACCTGTTGCCATCACTTGTCGAATACTTTGTGGAATAGGGCTTAACTTACCCCATGATTTGGCAGTAATATGATAGCGGTTATAGCCACAGAATAACTCATCTCCGCCATCACCAGATAATGAAACAGTCACGTGCTCTTTTGCCATTTTGGAAACTAAAAATGTGGGGATTTGGGACTCATCGGCAAAAGGCTCATCATAAATAGTGGGCAAGTCAGGGATAACATCCATCGCAGTTGATGCTGAGATATAAAGTTCCGTATGGTTTGTTCCTAAGTGCTCTGCAACAGTCTTGGCATGTGTGGCCTCATTATAATTAGGTACATCGAAGCCTATAGTAAAGGTATTTACAGGCCTGCTAGATTGAGACTGCATTAATGCCACAATAGTGGATGAATCCACCCCGCCTGATAAGAATGCCCCTAAGGGTACATCTGCCATCATTTGCTGTTTTACGGCTTTGCCTAAACGGACTTCAAGCTCATCTACTGCCTGTGTGGGTGACCCTTCAAAGGGAGTTTCAACGCCTGCTTTTGCTACAGCTATCGCTGACCAAAATTGAGTTATTTTCGTGCTTTTATCATTTGGCTTTAGGGTGAGTAGACAGCCTGCTGGTAACTTAGCAATACCTTTATAAATTGAATAAGGCTCTGGGACATAGTTGTGCCGAAGAAATAAAGTTAAGGCATCTCGATCAATTTCAGCTTTAAATGCTGGGTGCGCTTTTAATGCTTTAAGCTCTGAGCCAAAGAAAAAAGACTCCCCTTGCCAGCCGTAATAAAGGGGTTTCTCACCAAGCCTATCACGACCCATGGTTAAGGTTTTTGTTTGTTTATCCCAAACCGCGAAGGCGAACATTCCGGTTGTTTTTTTAATGGTTGCTTCAACCCCCCACGCCGAAAACCCAGCGACTAGGGTTTCTGTGTCAGAATGCCCGCGCCAATTTATTGTTGGTTCCTTATCTTCAAGGTCTGCTCGAATATCGTTGTGGTTGTATATCTCACCGTTAAACACGAGGACGTAACGGTGATTGTGCGACTCCATTGGCTGATGGCCAGCTGGTGATAAGTCTACAATGGCTAAACGGCTGTGAGCGAGGGCTATTCCAGAACTATCGTCAGTCCAAACTCCGTTATCATCGGGTCCACGATAATACAGTTGCTCGATCATTTGTTGTGCATTTGATGCAAGGTTATTAGAGGTTGAAGGGCTGATAAAGCCTGCTATTCCGCACATGTGTTTTGCTCGTTTTTTGTTATATTAAGATGAGACGTTGTACGAGGAAAGGACGGTTGAAAATAGAGTAATTTTTCTCGTCATGCTCTGTGCAAAGGCTCAAGTTTAATTATTACTGTAGGATATTGCCTAAAAATGTGTCGAAATATAACGTATTTGGGATGAATTATCTGGAATATTAGATGAGTAGTAATAATAAAAAGCGCTTTGTTCTTTTATCCGTATTGTGATTACAGTGGTCAGAAAATATACAATTTTTATTGTAAACTATTTTAAGGTACTGTTCTTAGCTTAGGCAAACAAGTGGTGTAAGAATGAAAAAAACAAATATACTCTTTTTAACTACCTCCTTCGTTATTGGAGGCGCCGAAAAAGTGATCTTAGACTTAATGTTAAACTTGGATAAGCAACAATTTGACGTGTCGATTATTGCTTTGGCTAAAAATACAGATATGTTAGATCAATATATCAATAGCGGTATTAAAACTAAAAAACTTGATATGGGTAAAAATATCGGGGATGTCATTGCTGCTTTTAAATCACTGAGTCGCTATATTAGCAAAAACAAGATTGATATATTGCATGCTCATTTAGTACATACCCTACCTTTTCAGGCACTTTTAAAACTACGCCATCCTAAGCTTAAAATTGTGTATACCTCGCATAATGTCGATGTAGGTGGAAAGCATCGCGATCTAATGACATGGTTAATTAAGCCTTTCAGAAATGCTGATATTGTCTTTTCAAAAGATATGATTAATAAACTCTATAAGAAGAATACGGCTGTTATTATTAATGGCGTAGATATAGAAAAATTTAGTCAAAAGTCGAAAAAAAATACCCCCTTTACTTTTCTTTCTGTAGGCAGCATTCGCGATCAAAAAAATCAAATATTTTTAGTTGAATGCGCGCAACAATTAAAGGCACAAGGCTATAAGTTTGTAATCGATATCATTGGTGGTGGTGAAGAGAATAGAGTATTAATTGATAAAATCACCCAAGAGATTACTGATAAAGATGTTGGCGATTGTGTGCGTATGCTGGGCTCAAGAAATGATATCCCTGACTTATTAAAAACTGCACACTGCATGGTGTTGCCTTCACATTACGAAGGTTTACCAATTGTATTATTAGAAGCGGGCGCAGCAAATCTACCGATTATTTCAACACCTGTAGGAGCAATCCCCACCCTAGTTAATGAGAGTAATGGCTATTTAGTCGCTTTGGATAGTTTTTGTGATGTAATGAGCCATGTATACAATAATTATAAAGAAGCTGAAGAAAAAGCACAGCAGCTTGCTCATAAAATTAACCAGCAATATTCCATTAAAAGTATGGCAAAAGCGCACGGTGAGCTGTACTTATCATTGTTAAAGTAGCTTTTAAGGTAGTCTTAAGTCTTTCTCGCAACTTAATTATCAGTAAATTGTTACCACTCATCCCTAGCAGTGGTTACTAATTGCTCAGCTTGCTTAAAATATAATCATATTAGTAAGAACTTTTCTTTAAATCAGTGAACAAACACAGAGTGTATAAGCTCTTAAGTAAACACTGGTCAAGAATTAGTCATTGCTTATTTTTTGTGTAATTATTATTATTGTTGGTCATTGTAAATCAATGTAGCAACACCCTCAAACTCAAGGATTATAAAATGTTGAACTTAAAATTAAAATTACCCCTATTGGCTTTATCAATATCAACGGCTTTAATTGCTCCGCAAGTTGGTTCTGCAGCGCCTATCAAAGTTTTAGCTTTGGGTGATTCGATTACAAACGGTGTTTATAACGGGGGTAATGCTCTTTCCTATCGTGATGATCTGCATCTTCTACTGAAATCAGGCGGTTATAGCTACACTTATGAGGGAAAATGTCCAAATGATTCATCTGGGGATGAAACAGGGGAATGTGATCAAAGTTCATTATACTCTCCTGGAGTAATTGATGAGCCAGCAACAAGCGGTGTGGTCTTTTCACATGAAGGTCGTGCAGGTAAGCATGCAAATTATTTTAATGAAAAACCATCAGGTACAATTTCACGTTTAGAGGACTTGCTAACAACCTGGTACTTCCCTGATGCTATATTTTTGCATATCGGAACCAATGATATTTTTCAACAAGAAGGTGAGACTAATAGAACTGATGGATTAGTTGATATTACTACATACAATGAAACATTGGCAGATATCGATAGTATGATTACCACTATTAAAAACTTGCCATACGCCCCGAAGATTTATCTTGCTAAGATATTACCTATCGGGAAGGTTACTGATGGTATTCCTGTAATTATTGATGGAGACCCTGTTGAAGGTGACATGGATTATGCAGGCTCAGATGGTGATGCTGCGATAAAGTTAAATCAGCTATTGCAAACTAAATATGGAAATGATGCTGGTGTTACGCTTGTAGATCAAAATACTAACTTTGCTTTAGGTGCACACTTAAATAGCGACGATGTACATCCCAACAACGTTGGCGAAGAAAAAATGGCACAGAATTGGTTTAACAAATTTAAGTTAGACTTTACTCCTAATGGTGCAAGTGCAGTAACTTCTACACTGACAGCATCAAAAACGACAGTAACTGCAAATAATGAGGATTTTGCTACGATTACACTTCAGGCTAAAGACAGTAGTGGTGACAACCTGACAACAGGTGGTGATACCGTTGTTTTCTTCAATACTGCGCTTATATTCACTCCAACGGTTGATAATGGTGATGGCACCTATACAACAACGGTTAAAAGAAATGGTTCTCATGGCGCTGCGACGGTTAGAGCTACACTGAATGGTGTTCAAGTAACTAGCACAAAAGTTATCACTTTCCTTGCAGCACAAAATATTTCATTCACTCCGCCAACCTCTAAGACTTTCGGTGATGCGGACTTCACAGTTAACGCAACAAGTCAGAAATTCAACACGATTAACCCAACGGGTTTAACGACTTCTATTGAGGTTAAACCTTCATCGTCTACAGTGTGTGAGATTGATGCGAGTAACAAAGTAACGTTGAAATCTGTAGGTGATTGTACTTTGACTGCTAGCCAAGCAGGTGGTACGGCAAGTGGTATTACTTATGCTGAAGCAACATCCGTAGAGGATACAATAGTAGTAAATAAAGGGACTCAAACCGTAGCTTTTGCTACTAATACGCCAACAACAGCCTTTATCGGTGGTGAATTTACAGCATCAGCTACTAGTACATCTGGTTTAGGAGTCTCTATTAATAGCGCTACACCAACTATTTGTAGTATTGATTCTTTAAATAAAGTAACGATAAAGGCTGCTGGTACGTGTAAGCTTACGGCGAGTCAAACAGGTGATGCTAACTATAATGTAGCTACTCCAGTAACGCATGATGTAGTAGTTTCTTCTGATGTGATTACATTCCCAACACTCGCGGATAAAACACTTGGTAATGCGCCATTTACTGTTGTAGCCAAAGCTCAATCAGGTGCAAGTGTAACCTTAACCTCAGAGAGTAATAATATTTGTAAGGTTAGTGGCACTACGGTTACTTTAGTTGATGCGGGTACTTGTGAGCTAAAAGCTACATCAGGCGCAGTGTCAGCGACAACATCATTTGAAGTAAAGAAAAATGCATCCCAATTAGCGATAGATGTTGTTGCCAAGGTTATTAATGGCTCTGGGTCTATTACGGTTGCTCAACTTGAGCCTATTAAAGGTTTAAAAAATCTTATCAAAGGTAGAGATTACACTGGCGCAATTAAGGCAGGAACCTACGCTGATAAGAACAACCCTACAGTAGCAGAGCTACAAACAGTGGTTGATAAGGCAAATAGTGATGCAAATAAATCAGGTGGATCAACATCGCCACTATGGTTATTAACATTAGGTTTTGTTGCACTGTTCCGTCGTAAAGAACAGTCGTAAGAAAAGAAGATAAGCAGCAATAATTTAAAATATAGGAATATGAATATGTTAAATTTTAAAAAATCATTATTTGCTTTCTCTCTCTCTGTTCTCGCAACACAAGTTGCTTGGGCAGAGGATGCACCGTTTCCGAACGATATGACAATGCAGTTAGATGCATCAGATATTGATGCAAATGGTAAGGTAGATCCAAGCCAAGATGGCATCGTTAATTTAAAGGGTGATATTGAGACTTGGCAAAATAAATCTACGCTAAATGGCGGTCATTCAGTAGCA
>JAZGEM010000032.1:0-61115 GCA_036478745.1 Cocleimonas sp. | reverse complement strand
GGTGAAAATGGAATTATCTATCCCAGTGTACGCCATCCTGAAGGAGAATGTTTTGTAGCATTTTATCCTGATGTAATCAGTATCCCAAAACAAGGAAAACACCTAAGCTTATATTGGAATGGAAAACATATTAATAAAGTGAAAATATATCATTCCAGTGGAAATAAGATATTTGAGGTTATTAAATAACTAGAGACCTCAGCCAATACATGGATATGCCAATTATCTAAAAAAAGGGGGGGGGTGCCATATAATGTACAACTAAGACCTAGGTAACAATGGCTCTCTAAAAAACTAAGCGTAGAACATATAGCGCATGGCACTATATGAAAAATAGAAATAATAAGAGACCTTTGCACGAATCAGGTGACGTGTAAAAATACTCTCAATGAATAAAATTAATCTGTACCCTTCCAGCAAATATCTAGTGAGTTCGCAAGATCACCAACCAAGGTCTATCTGCAAACCACAACCAGTGGTTCGATGGTGCAGAAGCAGGGAAGTTTGACTCATTTGGTTTAAGCAAGCGGGCAACAGTCCCTTGGTTTTAGGCGGTATGGGGTGTGGTGCTTTTTAGTAGCTTGCTTTGTTACTTCTTTGCTCTCAGTAGACAGCATGGCAAAACAACCTTGTTAAATATCATATATTGTGATTTAATGAAAGGGTATTTTATCTAAGTAAATAACGTATGCACCGTAAAAAACTAGAAGATTTAGCCCAGTGGGCAAGCTCTAGCCCTCATAAACCCCTTATTATTCGGGGGGCAAGACAGGTGGGTAAGAGTACGCTGGTATCTTTGTTTGCTGAAGAACAAGGTTTTTCTCTTATGGTGCTTAATTTTGAGAGAAACCCTGCGTATGCAGACTTTTTTGTTAAGAATGATCCTAGAGAGATTGTTAATTTATTAGAGATTAATTTTAATACCGATATTATCGCGGGTAAAACGCTGTTATTTTTGGATGAAATTCAGGCTGAACCACAGGTTTTAAAGACCTTACGTTATTTTTATGAGGAGTTGCCTGAGTTACATATTATTGCGGCGGGGTCTTTATTAGATTTTGAGTTGAATTCACCGACTTATTCTATTCCTGTTGGTCGGGTGAGTTATTTGCATTTGCATCCGATGGGTTTTTTAGAGTTTTTGTTAGCTACGGGTCAGGATAAGTTGGGTCATTTTGTTGAGGGCTTTCAGGTTGATGATGAGGTTTCCGATTCGATCCATTATTTATTGAGTCAGCAATTTAAGATTTATAGCGCAATAGGCGGGATGCCCGAGGCGGTTTTAACCTTTGCAAAGACAAAAAGTTATAAGAAGTGTGAGGCGGTTAAGCAGGATTTGCTCGCAACGTTTCAAAATGATTTTTCAAAATATACGCGCCATCAAGATATTGCGTTGATAAGAAAAGTATTTACTAAAGTGCCTACGCTTATCGGCAATAAGATTAAATACAGTAATATTTCTTCAGAAAATAGAGCCGTTGAGGTTTCGCGGGTAATTACTTTATTGAGTGATGCAAGGGTAATTAAGCCTGTTATTAAGAGTTCATCCAACGGTGTGCCGTTATCTGCAGAAGCGAATCATAAGTTTTATAAACTGATTTTTCTTGATGTTGGTTTAGTTTCTAGTCTTTTAAATTTAAGTGTTGAAGCATTAGAGGCAGATGATTTAATGCGAGTGAACAATGGTGTTATTGCAGAGCAGTGGATAGGGCAGGCATTGTTATTAAATCAAAATAGTCATCAGAATCCTGAGCTTCATTATTGGGCAAGAGAGAAAAAATCCAGCTCTGCTGAGTTAGATTATGTTTTTGCAGTGGGGAGTCAGGTGGTAGGTGTTGAAGTAAAAGCAGGAAAAACAGGCACGTTAAAATCATTGCATTTGTTTATGAAAGAAAAAAACCACGCGATAGCCGTTAGGTTTAACTCAGAAAAGCCAAGTTGGTCAAAACAAGATAAGTTACTGTCATTACCCTTATATTTAGCCGAAGAGTTTTCTCGTTTAAGTACGGCGATTATAAAAAATAACCAATAATTTTCATCTGGAAATTAGTTCTTTAAAAATCAATAGCTTACATAAAGCCATATTTTCATAGGTCAAACCATGAAAATATGGCTTATTTATTTGTTTTTATGAGAGTTTTTACGGCATAATTACTGTTCACTGCCGCACAGGCAGCTTAGAAATTAAATTTAGATTGGTGCTAAGCAGCAATGGCACCCCCCTCTTTTTTCGACAATTATGAAATAAAAAAGGGGGGGGTGCCATATAAACCCTTTGAAAATATTCTTCGCCTTCCTAATATATTACTGCCTCTATAAAGCCCTTTTCTTCGTAGGAATTAATTGATAGTTATATTTTAGTTAACTTCCTTAAGGGCGTTTTTATGAAATGGGTTTTCTTTGTACTCCCCTACTTTCTTGTTTTACTTGTGCCGCTTCATTCTAATGCGTTGTCTAATCCTGATCGGCGTATTGAGTTGGCGGGGGCTGTTATTGATGTTTCTTTTTCTCCTGATATGAGTAATCGGGATTTGTCTGTGAGTCGTGTGCAAATTTTAGATCGGATTGAGAATTCTGCTCGGGCTGTGGCGAGTTATTTTCAGGGTTTTCCTGTTTCTCATTTGGATATTGTGGTGAATCCTGGTGGCAGTAATAAGGTGAATGGTACGGCTTATTCGGGTTCTGCACCGATGATTATTTTACATATTGGTCGTCACACAACTTTGGCTGATTTACAAAAAGATTGGGTGATTGTGCATGAAATGGTGCATTTGGCTTTTCCTCCGATGCGTTCGCGTCATAATTGGATTGAGGAGGGTTTAGCCACTTATATTGAACCGATCGTGCGGGTGCGTGCTGGTTTGATGGCTGAGAAGGAGGCTTGGCATTGGTTGCTTACGGGTACGCCAAAAGGTTTGCCTGAGGTGGGTGATCGGGGGCTTGATTTCACTTCGACTTGGGGTCGGCGTTATTGGGGTGGTGCGGTTTATTTTTTATTGGCGGATATTAAAATTCGCGAGCAATCGAAAAATCGTTTTGGTATTGAGCATGCTTTGCGTGCGATTAAAGCAGCGGGTGGCACGATGCAGCGACCTAGAACGTGGTCGATTGTTGATACTTTGGAGATTGGTGATCGTGCAACTAAAACATCTGTTTTGACTCAGCTGTATCACCAGATGAAGAATAAACCGATGGCGATTGATTTGGATGCTATTTGGCGTCGTTTGGGCGTGAGTTTAAGAAATAATAAGGTTTACTTTAATGAAAGTGCGCCGCAGTCTTGGTTAAGACGGTCATTAATTCCTACTAGGCCGTAGTGCATAGATTTTAAATCCCGCTTGATCCCACTTCTTAATGGGAGAGGTGAAGCGCAATCTTGTAAAAACAGGGGGGGTGCCATATTCATTTTTTATACCCTATTTCAGCTTCTTAATATTAATTGTTTCTAATATTAAAGATTCTAATTATTATAAATTTTATTTTAAATATTCTAAAAAGAATCAGAAAGTTGCACTATAATAATCTTGCTAAACCCCGAATATTAATTGTTTTTTAAATCTACTAATGGGGTCACATTTTGCCTGTGTTTTTAGGGTAATAATTATAGCTACACATATCAAAGGAGAGAAATATGAGTAAACAAAATAAAACCCCTACACTAAACCGTCGTGGTTTCTTAAAGGCTGCAACGGCAACAGGTATCGTTGCTTCTTCGCCAATGATTTTTATGAAGGATAGTTTCGCTAAAGGTGAGAAGTTTAGAAATAATCCTGTCGATTCTAAAACCGTTACTTTAGGTTTTAATGTCCCTCAAACGGGTGCATACGCAGATGAAGGCGCTGATGAACTTCGCGCTTACAAACTTGCTGTTAAGCATTTAAACGGTGAAGGCGATGGCGGAATGATGAATACATTCAAGCCTAGCGCTTTAAAAGGCAACGGAATTCTTGGTAAGAAGGTTGTTTTTGTAACAGGTGATACACAAACGAAATCAGACGCGGCTCGTGCATCAGCTAAGCGTATGATTGAAAAAGACGGCGCGTTAATGATCACGGGTGGTTCTTCATCAGGTGTGGCGATTGCTGTGCAAGGTTTATGTCAGGAAATGGGCACGATGTTCATGGCTGGCTTAACGCATTCAAATGATACAACGGGTAAGGACAAACGTCGTTACGGTTTCCGTCATTTCTTTAATGCGAAAATGTCTGGTTCTGCACTGGGTCCTGTTCTTAAAGAAGAGATGGGTACTGAGCGTAAAGCGTATCACTTAACGGCTGACTACACTTGGGGTTGGACTCAAGAAGAGTCAATCAAAGAGACGACCGAAGGTTTGGGTTGGAAGACAACTAAAACGGTTAAAACGCCAGTTGGCGCAGGTGACTTTTCACAGTACATTACACCGATCTTAAACTCGGGTGCTGACGTGCTTATCCTTAACCATTACGGTAAGGATATGATCAATTCATTAACTCAGGCGGTTCAATTCGGTCTTCGTGATAAGCAAGTGAATGGTAAGAACTTTGAGATCATCGTTCCTTTATACTCTCGCTTAATGGCGCAGGGTGCGGGTGAGAATCTTAAAGGTATCTTAGGTACTACAAACTGGAACTGGGCATTAACGGATGATGGTTCTAAGGCTTTCGTTAAGTCATTCGGTAAAGAGTATGGTAATCCACCTTCAATGGCGGCGCATACGTGTTATGTTCAGACGTTACTTTATGCAAATGCTTGTGAAGTGGCGGGTACGTTCTACCCACCTGAAGTTATCAAAGCATTGGAAGGGTTCAAGTTTGATGGCATGGGTAATGGCGCTACTGAGTATCGCGCAGAAGATCATCAGTGTTTCAAAGATGTTCTTGTGGTACGTGGTAACGATAAGCCAACGTCTCAGTTCGACCTGCTTAAAATTGTTAAGCAAGTGCCGCGTAAAGATGTTGAGTACGATGCAAAAATCTTTGGTGGTGAATTAGGCCCTTATAAGGTTTAAGCCCACTTAGTAATAACCATATCGTCAATACTTTGGCGGTATGGTTTTTTTTCGGTCAAAAATAAAATAAGTAATTCTTATTTTTTCAAAAACGTTCTGATTTCATCTTGAATTATCAGAGTCTTTTTGAAAAAAAACTTTTAAAGGAATAAAGATATAAGCCTATGGACGCAATATTCATTCAACTACTGAATGGCTTAGACAAGGGTGGAGCTTATGCATTAATTGCACTGGGCTTAACCCTGACATTCGGTACACTGGGGGTCGTAAACTTTGCACATGGTGCCTTGTTTATGTTGGGCGCATTTTGTGCCGTTTTATTTCAGAGAATTTTAACTATTTCAAAGAAAGTAAAAGATGAAAGTATTACTTTCTTTGATGCTTATAAAGAACAGCCCTATTTAGAAATTTGGTGGGGGGATACTGGCTCAGCCATTATTGACTATGCCGTGCCACTTTCCATTTTATTTGCTATTCCCGTGATGTTATTGGTTGGCGTGGTGATGGAAAGAGGCTTAATCAAGCACTTTTATAAACGTGAACACTCTGATCAAATCTTGGTTACTTTTGGTTTAGCGATTGTTATTCAAGAAATTGTTAGGCACTTTTTTGGGGCAAACCCTATCCCAACGCCAGCACCCGATATTGTTGCAGGTAGTGCTGCGATTGGCTCGTTTTTTGGCATGAATGAAAACCTAGTTTATCCATGGTGGCGACTTATTTACTTAGCCTTTTCCGTACTCATCATTTCGGCCGTTTTTATGTTTTTAAAATTTACGACCTTCGGTATGGTGGTAAGAGCGGGTATGGCTGATCGTGAAACGGTGGAGTTATTAGGCATTAATGTGCAACGACGATTCACCATTGTGTTTGGCATCGCAACCGTTGTCGCAGGTCTTGCTGGGGTGATGTATGCACCCATACTGCCGCCTGATTATGGTATGGGAATGGATTTTCTGGTGTTGTCATTTGTGGTTGTGGTAGTCGGTGGAATGGGCTCTTTAGGCGGTGCGGTTGCCGCAGGTTTCTTATTGGGTATTCTGCAATCTTTTGCCTCGATGAATGAAGTCAAAGAAATTTTACCGGGTATTGATCAAATCATTATCTATCTTGTTGCGGTGATTATATTGCTTGTTAGACCGCGTGGACTGATGGGGCGCGAAGGCGTCTTTGAAGATTAGGTTGAGGATAATAATATGATTAAGAAAACACTCACAAGCACCCCGCTCATTATGCTGATCTTTTCAGCGGTAGTTTTATCCGCGCCCATCTGGTTAGATCCCTTGGGCGCAAACTACCCTGACCTATTACAAAAATTTGCCATTTTTGGTATTTTTGCGGTGGGTTATAATATTTTGTTTGGTCTAACGGGCTATCTATCCTTTGGTCATGCGACCTTCTTAGGAATCGGTTCTTATACTGCTGTCTGGTCTTTTAAGTTGCTGACAATGAATATTGTCCCTGCGATTATATTAGCAGTGATCGTTGCTGGGTTATTTGCTTTGGTGATTGGATTTTTAAGTTTACGGCGATCTGGAATCTATTTTTCCATTCTAACCTTAGCCTTTGCTCAGATGGCTTATAGCCTTGCTTATTCGGTTTTAACACCCATTACAAATGGCGAGACGGGTCTGCAATTATCGCAACAAGACCCGCGCTATATTGACTCTATGACGGGCATTGCTAAAACGGATGGTCTTCCTTCAACAAATTTATTCGGTACCTTGATTAAATCTCAAGATGGTTATTTTGGATTTTACGTTGCCGCAGTGATGTTGATTATTGCTTTTTATATTTCCCTAAAGATCTTCAGATCTCCCTTTGGAATGAAGCTTCGTGCAATTAAATCTAACCAAACCCGAATGAAGTACACAGGCTTTAATACACGCCCCTATCTTTTAACTGCGTTTGTTATTTCAGGAATGTATGCCGGTTTGGCAGGGGGTTTATTGGCTTCAATCGACCCACTTGCAGGTGCTGAACGAATGCAGTGGACGGCATCGGGTGAAGTGGTTCTAATGACCATTTTAGGGGGTGTTGGTACCTTAATTGGTCCATTACTCGGCGCTACTATAATCAAGTATTTTGAGAATATTTTCTCTGCATTGAATACCAATGAACTACACAGTTTATTTGCTTTTATGCCAGAAGGTTTACAAAACTTTACGGTAACCGTGGTTAATCCATTTGTTGGTGAAGGCTGGCATTTAACCCTCGGCGCTGTCTTTATGATTGTTGTGATTTTCCTTCCTGGCGGTGTGATGCAAGGTTTGCGTAATGTCTTTGCTTTTGTTGGAAGACTGTTTGGCTTTGGTCGCAAGAAAGCGCCTGTTGTAGAAGCAGCTACAGGGGATGCGAAATGAGTATTATCCTCGATATAACAGCGGTTAATAAAACCTTTGGTGGTCTGCATGCGCTCTCAGATGTAAACCTTAAAATTGAAGAAGGTGAAACACATGCAATCATTGGACCTAACGGCGCAGGAAAATCAACACTGTTGAATTGCTGTATTGGTCGTTTGATTCCCGATAGTGGTTCTGTCACATTTGACGGTCAGAATATGATTGGCATGCAACCTCACGATATTAATCACGCTGGCATGGTTAGAATATTTCAAACACCCGAAATCTTTCCTGACCTGACATTGCTGCAAAATGTGATGATTCCTGCTTTTGCAAAAAAGGATGGCACATTTAAGTTTAATGCCTTTAAAGCACTTGCTGCTGAAAAAGCCATTGAAGAAGAAGCACATGCGACACTGGCAGATTTTGATTTAGACTCATTTCATGATCAGTTCGCGAGCAGTATTTCTCGTGGTGATAAGCGTCGTCTTGAACTCGCCATGGGAATTATTCAGCATCCTAAGTTATTACTACTCGATGAGCCAACGGCAGGTATGGCAAGACATGATACAAACCGAACCATTGACCTTTTGAATAGCGAAAAAATGAGTAAAATGACAAAGGTTATTATTGAGCATGATATGCATGTTGTGTTTAGTTTGGCAGATCGTATTAGTGTGTTAGTTCGCGGCAATATTATTACAACAGGAACTCCTGAAGAGATCAAAAATGATCCAAAGGTGAAAGAAGCCTACCTAGGAGAATCTGAAGATGAGTAATAATGTGAAACAACAAGAGCACGTTCAAGCTGTAAGCAACAAAGGTTCTGATCCTGCCTTTTTTTCCTGTTGGGATATTCATTCTTACTATGGTGAAAGCTACATCGTACAAGGTGTTAGTTTTGATGTTCGTGAAGGTGAGGTTGTTGCTTTGCTAGGGCGAAATGGCGCAGGGAAAACATCGACGTTGCGCTCTATTGCGCGTATGGATGATCCTGCGGTAACCCATGGTGAAATCTGGTTAAATCATAAACCATTACATACAATGAAGGCTTACGATGCGGCTCAAAATGGCGTGGCGTTAGTCCCTGAAGACAGGCGTATTATTGCGGGTTTAACTGTTGAAGAAAATTTAAAATTAGCACAAATAGCACCGCCAATCGGTTGGGGTCTTGAAAGAATCTACGAACACTTTCCACGATTAGCAGAGCGTCGCAGTCAAATGGGTACGACGCTATCGGGTGGAGAACAACAAATGCTTGCGGTTGCAAGAGCCTTAGCGCGTGACATCAAATTATTATTGCTTGATGAGCCTTATGAAGGTTTAGCACCCGTTATTGTCAATGAGATTGCCAGCATTGTAGACAGTATTAAACAGCAAGGTATTACAACCATTATTGTTGAGCAAAATGCGGTGGCTGCGTTACGCCTTGCCGATCGTGCACTCATTTTAGATATGGGGAAAATTGTTTTTGATGGTACAGCTCAAGAAGTTTTGGATAACGAAGAACTTCGCCATGAGTATTTGGCGATCTAGTTGTTAAACCCCTTCAGCGAACAGGCGTAAAAATAGAGACCTCCGATTATCTAAAAAAGGTGGGGGTGCCCTCAAAAACATATAAAAATTTATCTGGTTTCAGATTATCTCCTGATGGAATACTTTAATCTCTTCAAAATAATAAACATCTCCAGTTTTAGCTATTCTCGTAAGTCCTTATCAATATAAGGCTTTCTTGCATAACTCAAATCTATGTGTATATTAATTATGTTAATAGTAGCGGTAACACTGTTGCATTCTGTCCAGTGTTTAGACAATCAATGAAAACGTTGAGCAAAATAATAATTATAAGGAGGCACGCTCATTCTAATATCCTCTTCTTTTAGGAAGAGACATAAGGAGGTTTACGATGAATACATCAGCAACATCAGAACAAATTAATCAAATCCAAGAAGATAAATTACAACCCTCTATACGAGTCCGTAAAATCACCAATGACGCGCCGAGTCGTTGGTTGAGCAAAGGCATCGATGATTTCAAAACAGCGGGGCTTAGTAGTTTACTTTACGGCTTACTCTTCGCTATCGCAGGAGCCATTACCATTTGGTATACACGCTCAAATCCCATATTTGTTATGGCGATTGTGACTGGCTTGTACTTGGTTGGTCCACCCGTTGCCTCAGGGATTTATGATATGAGTCAACGCATCGAACAAGGCGAAAAACCTTCATTGCTTCATGCAATTTCTGTTTTGGGAAAAAACACCCGTTGCTTATTAGGGCTAACCGTTATTCTTGGTGCTTTAATGATTGCTTGGACAGGTGTTGCAACCCTCATTGTTAATGCATTTTTTGGTGACTCATCTGGTTTTGGCAGTGGCTTAAGCGCCCTATTTACAGGTGATCAATCCTTACCTTTCACAGGCATATTGTTAATTGGTGGGCTTTTATTGGCACTGATTGCATCAGCGCTTAGCTTCACCTTCTTACCGCTACTCAGTCATAAAAGGATGGGGACCATTACCGTTTTAGCGATACTCACTATTATTATGTTTGCGTGGGTTCGAATGATGGTGCTGGCGATTAACACCTTCATTGAAAACTCAACTACCATTGCAAGCGGCTGGGATGCTTTAATCAATAACCCCCAGTTTTCAGGCTTTATGCTGGTATTCATGCTTGTTGGAATGCTCTTCGCTGCGATTGCTTTTACGCTTAGTGTGATTGCAGTGCCTTTAATCATTGATCGTCGTGTTAATGTTTTCACTGCAATTTCTACCAGTGCTAAAGCCGTTAAGAAAAACCCCGTTCCTATGTTTCGTTGGGCTGCAACAATTGCTGTACTCATTGCCGTTGGCATGGGCTTATTCTTTATAGGACTCGCTATAGCAATGCCTGTCATTGGACATGCTAGTTGGCATGCTTATCGTGAAATCATTGTTGATGAATAAAAAAATGATTTTTAATTATTAAATCACATCCAAACCACAATCTTGTAAAAACACGGGGGGTGCCATATGGTCTCAATAAAAATTATAATGGCACCCCCCCTTTTTTTGATGAATTACAAGGAGTTTGCCGAGAATGCAATGCTGAATAAGATAAGTAACAACTCAGAGTCATTTATCGAAGCGCATGGATAAATCTATAGCCGTTATATCTTTGGTAATTTGACCAACTGAAATAAAATCGACTCCTGTTTCGGCGATTGCTTTTACGGTTTTTATATTTACCCCACCAGAGGCTTCTAGTATGACTTTGCCCTTGTTTTCTAGGACGGCTTCGCGCATTGTTTTTAAGTCGAAATTATCTAACATAACGATATCAGCGCCTGCTTCACTGGCTTCCCTGAACTCTTGCAAATTCTCTGCTTCGACTTCAATTTTGATTTGAGAATGCAACTGTTTAGCTTGAGATACGGCTTTTGTAATATTTCCTGCGGCCATAATATGGTTTTCTTTTATTAGGATCATGTCATATAAGCCAATCCGATGATTCCTACCACCACCACATAACACCGCATATTTTTGTGCATTTCTTAAATTGGGTATTGTTTTTCGTGTATCTAAAATTCCTGCATTCGTGCCTTTAACTTCTTCTACAAATTGCTTTGTCAGCGTTGCTGTGGCTGAAAGAGTTTGTAAGAAATTTAAAGCCGCACGTTCACCACTAAGAATAGCGCGCGCATTGCCCGTTAAAGTACACAGTTGTTTGCCTGCTTCAACGTCATCGGCATCACGATAATTCCACTGTATTTTCACGCTTGGGTCAATTTGAGAAAAGACTTCATTAAACCAAGCAATTCCAGAAATAGTGGCGTTGTCTCTGCAAATCACTTGGGCACTGGATTCGCTTATTGCATCGATTAGGTCGGCAGTTACATCACCGTTTCCTATATCTTCTTGCAGGGCTAATGTTACTTGTTGTGAAATATTATCTGGGAGTTTCATAGTATGTTTACGGTTTTGAAAGTGAAGAAAACTCAGGGATTCATATACACCCCAGTGTTAATTATTTAGCCTTTTTGATTTAAAGCTTCAGAAACCAAAGGATGTACAAACTTAGAAACATCACCGCCTAAAGTTGCAACTTCTTTAACCAGAGATGATGAAATAAAGGAATATTCGTCTGCTGGCATTAAAAACACCGATTCAATATCTGGTGCTAGATTTCGATTCATACTGGCAAGTTGAAATTCGTATTCAAAATCTGATATTGCACGTAAGCCACGAATTAAAATATTTGCATTTTGCTGCTGCGCATAATCAACCAATAAAATACCAAAGCCTTTTACAGTAACATTGGGGCAGTCAGATAATACTTCTGATGCTAGCTCAATACGTTTCTCCAAAGTGAAATATGGCTTTTTTTTGCTGCTTGATGCAATGGCTACAATGACTTCATCAAAGAGCTTCGCGGCACGTTGCACGAGATCAATATGACCATTAGTGATTGGATCAAATGTCCCAGGGTATAGTGCAACCTTTGGGGCGGTAGTCATGTCGGTAAAACCATTACTGCATCAGCTTCGACTTGAACACCTTTGGGTAATGCAGAAATTTCAAGTGCAGCACGAGCGGGATAAGGCTGGGTGAAAAACTCAGCCATAACCTCGTTTACCGTTGTAAAATTATTTAGGTCTGTGAGAAAAATATTAATTTTCACTAGATCGTTTATATTGCCGCCTGCTGCTTCTGCTATGGCACTAAGGTTTAGGAATACTCGACGCACATGGATGGCAAAGTCACCTTCTACTACTTCCATTGTCTCTGGCACGAGTGGAATTTGCCCTGAGATGTAAACCGTATTATCAACCTTAACCGCTTGAGAATAGGTGCCGATTGCCTGCGGTGCTTTATCAGTTGATATAATTTCTCTAGCCATTATTTACTCCTTTACTGTGTTATCAAATGTTCTTGTGACATCAAGTACATGTGATTGATTATTGAGTGATTCGGCAATTTGACGCAAGTGTGATCCGTCTTTTAGCTGCAATAAAAAGTACATCTCTTTGACTTCGTTGTCACCTACTATATTTATATCTTCAATATTGACACGCATTTTTTCCAGTAAATCGGTAATATGAGATAAAACGCCGACTCTATTTCTCACTTGAACTTTCAATGGTGCTAAAAAGTGACTTTCTTTGTGGGTATCATCAACCCAGGCAATACTCAGGGTTTCTTTGTTTTGTGTATGACTAAAGCGGGACAATTTTGGGCAATCCACTCTATGGACTTCCAAGCCACGAATCTCATCGAGTTGAGCCACAATCGTATCATTCGGAATGGGGTAGCAACAGGTTTGTAGTTTTACGGCTAAACCTTCCGTTCCTTTTATAAGCAATGGCTGTTCTTTTTCATCATTAATAGGGGTTAGGCTGTCATCATTAAGTAAGCGTCTGGCAACTAATTTTGCAGATTGATTTCCTTTGGCGATACTTCTAAATAACGCATTATTATTTTTCAAGCCTAAGGTTTCTAAGGTTGATTTAATATCTTCTGCTTTTAAAGATTTAAAATCTATTTTGAATCGAAGCAATGCTTTATCAAGAATTTTTTTACCTAACTCAATAAATTCATGTGATTTACGTTTTTTTATCCAGCTTCTAATGGATGAGCGTGCTTTTGCTGTGTTTACAAAATTTAACCACTGTGAATGTGGTGTTGCGTCTTCGTCTGTAACAATTTCAACAGTCGCACCATTAAGAATCTGTGTATTTAAGCTGACGGGTTCGCCATCAATAATGGCTTGGATACACTTATTACCAATCTCAGTGTGGATTGCATAAGCAAAGTCAACAGGTGTTGCACCCTTTGGAAGTACCTTAACTTCCCCCCGAGGTGTTGAAACATAAATCTCACTTAAGAAGAGGTCTGCCTTCATATCCTCTAAAAATTCTGCTGCCGTTCCGGTGATCTTCTGTATTTCTTCTACTTGGCGTAACCAGCGATTAAGATACTCTTGAGATTTATCAGAAGAGCTCAGAAGATTGGGATAACGCCAATGTGCGGTAATGCCATATTGTGCTATTTGATACATTTCATGGCTCTGTATCTGAACCAGTATGAGTTGTCGCTCAGGGGTTAATAAAGCAGTCTGTAATGCTTGAAAGCCATATCCTTTAGGTGTAGCAATAAAGTCTTTGAATGTACCAACTTTGGGTTGAAACAGTTGGTGAAGTATCCCGAGTACAATATAACACTCTTGTGTTGAATCAACTAAAACACGTAACTCTAATGCTTCAGTATGATTATCTACATGCTTGCGACCTTTACTATTTTTAATGCGGTGGTAGAGTTTGTAGATATTTTTATCCCAACGAAAAACTTGACCTTTAATTTTATTTTTGAAAAGTGAGCTACTGATACTACTGATTATTTTTTGATGAGTTGCAGCATTTTCCTGAATGAATTTTTCTAGTGCTTGCTCCAATAGTTCAGAACGCCAGGGGAATAGATGTTTAAATGCATTGACCTGCAAATCTTTACGCATGGCATTCATTCCCATACGTCTTGCTAGTGGCACATGAATAACGAGTGTTTCTTTCGCTATTCGTCTTCTTGCTTCAGCCTTTCTTACACCCAGTGTTCTAACATTATGAAGTCTATCGGCAAGTTTGATTAACACGACGCGAAAATCTTGTGTCATTGCTGACATCATTTTTTGAAAGCTAGCGGCTACGGCTTCATCTCTGGAAGTGAACTCACCACCTGCTAACTTGGTGACGCCATCGACAAGATCAGCAACGATTTCACCAAACTTTTCGCTAATATCAGATTTAGTGAAATCAGTATCTTCAATCACATCATGAAGTAATGCAGCACAGATTGTATCTGCATCCATATGCAAATCAGCTAGCGTAAAAGCGACTTCGAGAGGATGAAAAATATAGAATTCGCCAGATTTTCTAACCACCCCATCATGAGCTTCTGCGGCGAGAAGAAAGGCTTGATAAACTTTACACGCATCCTCATCACTCATATAGCGATTAACTAACTCATTAAGGTCAGTCGCACTAATTAGTGTTTTAGATGCTGTCTGGGGCATAATTAGTATCGTTATTTAGTTTACATTAAACGGGCTTTCTCGTAGGCAATCGTTTTCAAATTACAAAAAATATTGGTTTTGCCATGCAAATAAATTCAGCCTTTTAAGAATCTCTGAATAATAAACCAAATAACTTTTTAACTAACTGATACGAATACTAAATGGATCCTTAGTTTGATCTTGATCTTCATCAAACATAGTGGGTTCTGCTTCTGCTTTTGCTTCGGCCTCTGCTTCGATAATATCTTCCGCTGTAATATTTGCAGCTATTTCTCGTAGCGCTATAACAACAGGCTTATCATTATCTTCTTCAACTAATGGTTGTGCACCATCTGCAATATCTCGTGCTCGTTTTACCGTCAATAAAACCAACTCATAGTTTGTATCTACAAATTCCAAACAATCTTCTACTGTAACTCGTGCCATTGTTAATTATCCTAAATTTACTCGATTTAGCTTTATTATAAACGCCATAGGGTGAAAAGATAAAGCTTGTTGTGACTTTACGTTGCTAAAATCGCAGAGAATTATGCTATTCTGCGAATATTTACCCGATAGAGATAATCAAGTGCCAAAAATTAAAGGAGATAAAACTTTTTTCCACGGTAAATCTGAAAGTATCGGGGTTTTACTGATTAATCTTGGAACGCCAGAAGAACCAACGACTAAATCAGTTCGAAAATACCTTAGGCAGTTTTTATCTGATAGTAGAGTTGTTGAAATTCCTCGCCTTGTCTGGTTACCCATTCTTTATGGCTTAGTTTTACCCAAACGACCTGCAAAAAGCGCTGAAAATTACAAAAAAATATGGTCAGATGAACAAGGCTCTCCCTTATTACACTATAGTCAGCGCCAGAAAAAGTTACTTCAAAATGAGGTAAAATCTCGCTTTAAGGGACCTGTTTATGTCGAATTGGCAATGCGTTATGGTAAGCCAGATATCGAATCTGGATTAAAAAAGTTACAAGAAAAAGGCGCGCATCGCCTGCTAGTTTTACCCTTATACCCACAATATTCTGCAACTACCACTGCCACCAGTTTTGATGAAGTCAGTAAAGTCTTACGTGGTTGGCGATGGATACCTGAATTTCGATTTATTAGTCAATACCATGACCACCCTTCTTATATAAAAACGTTGGCTAATAGCGTTAAAGATCATTGGAAAAATAATACCAAAAGTGACATTTTATTAATGTCATTTCATGGCTTACCAAAACGCAATCTTGATCTTGGTGATCCCTATTATTGCCATTGTCAAAAAACCGGTCGATTACTTGCTGACAAACTAGAATTAACAGATGATCAATGGAAATTAACGTTTCAATCACGCTTTGGTAAGGCAGAATGGTTAAAGCCCTATACCGATGAAACATTAAAGGCATTCCCAGCAGAGGGCGTTAAATCCGTCGACGTTATTTGCCCGGGTTTCCCTTCTGACTGTTTAGAAACACTTGAGGAAATTGAAGATGAGAACCGTGAATATTTTATGGAAGCGGGTGGAGAGCAATACAACTATATTGCAGCATTAAATGATCACCCATCACATATTCAAACACTCGCCGATATTATTCAACAACATAGCCAAGGTTGGCTGGAAGCTAAACCGAATTGGAATGCGACTGAGGCCGAAAGTCAAAGTAAGCTAACCCAAGCCAGAGCAAAAGATAAAGGGGCTAAGGTTTGAGCCAATTGCCCCAAAATATAGGGCTAATCTTAATTGGAGATGAGTTACTTAATGGGTCACGTCAGGACAAACACATGTCTCAAGTGATTCAATTTCTACGTGAACGTGGCATGGTATTAAATTGGGTGCGGATTATTGGCGATACAGAAAATGAAATCGTAGCAACTCTACAGCAAACAATAACAACAGATGATCTAGTTTTTAGTTTTGGCGGCATTGGTGCTACACCAGATGATCGCACTAGAGCAAGTGTAGCCATTGCTTCTGGAGTGGAGTTAATTAGACATCCACAGGCTAAATCAATCATTGAAGAGCAATTCGGTGAGCAAGCTTATCCTAATCGGATTTTAATGAGTGACCTTCCTGCAAATGCTGATCTCATTCCCAATCCAGTAAATCGCATCCCTGGCTTTAAAGTGAATCATCATCACTTTGTCCCAGGGTTTCCAAATATGGCGTGGCCAATGGTTGAATGGGTGCTTGATACACACTATCCCCACCTTCTAAATAAGCATCCCAATGTTGAGTGGCGCTGGGATATTTTACATGTACCTGAAAGTAGCCTGCTGGATATGATGAATGAATTACTCGATACATTTGAGCAGGTAGATATTTCCAGTTTGCCGAGTACTGAAAAGCGTGGTGAGTTGATTGATTTTGGCTTGAAAGGCCCTGAAGCTGCGATTGTAAAAGCAGCTAAATGGCTGGAAGATGAGTTGGGTAAAATGTCTATTGAATATAACTTTCGTGTCTCTAATTAAGGGCGTTTCTAAAACTAAGAACGTTAGCTTACAATGCACTGTGGAATAAAATTTAAAGCCTCATTGCTCCATCCCAAGTATTTTTTAAGCTGGGTTGGCGTGGGCTTATTCTCACTTATCTCTTTGCTACCAACTTCAGCGCGCCATGCAATCGGCAGGAAAATTGGTGAAAGAATTTATTATAAAAAAAGTAAACGCTATAACACCGTAAATACCAATTTAGAAATTGCTTTTCCTAAACTCAAAACTGCCGAAAGAGAGGCATTGATTCGCCAGCATTTACAATGGTATGGCTGTGCATTAGTTGACTACAGTTTATTATTTTTTGCGAGTAAGCCCCGCTTAAAGTCGATGCTTAGGATTGAGGGACAAGAGTATATTGATAGCGCTGTTAAACAAGATCAACCAGTGATGATCTTACTCGCTCATAGCGTCATGTTAGAATTTGGTCCTGCTGCTTTAGGTTATGACTTTGAGTGCTTTGGTTCTTATAAGACATCAAAGAACGCCTTACTCGATTGGTTGATAGCGAAAAGCCGTTGTCGTCATGTGAGTTTTGTCGTCTCTCGTGAAGCTGGCTTGCGTAAACTGGTTAAGTCATTAGAGCCTGGCAAAGTCATGATTTTTTTACCCGATGAGGATTTAGGCTCTGATAATGCAGTTTTTGTTCCCTTTTTTGGTAAAGATAAAGCAACATTAACAACCACTGCACGAATTGCAAAAATGACTAAAGCGGTAGCGTTACCCGCCTTCTCTTGGTATGACCTAGAATCAAAACAATATGTTCTAAAAATCTTACCTCCTTTAAAGAATTATCCATCCAAGGATAAAGAGCAAGATGCTGAAGCTTTAAATCAATCTCTTGAAATGTTAATTAAGCAACATCCTGAACAATATATGTGGCTAATGAAATGGTATAAAACCCGACCAAACAACGACGCATCAGTGTACTAATGTCTATTGTCTTTCCAGTGTTGTTTCCTGTCTTTGTATTAATTTTGATTGGCTACCTCTATGCAAGACATCGTCCTGTCAATATGGAGTTTGCCAACCGCATGAATATGGAAATATTTTTGCCTGCGTTATTAATTGATGTGCTGGCAAATAATTCTTTCCATGTACTCGAATATCAATCTTTGGCTTTGGCTGCCATTTTTGTTGTACTTTTTTCTGGCGTATTGGCTTGGATTTTCAGCAAAATGTTCAATTTATCTGTCGCTATGTTTGTCCCTTCGATGATGTTTAATAACGCAGGTAACTTAGGTCTGCCACTGGCAGTTCTGGCCTTTGGTGAACATGCACTTGGGGCAGCGGTGATTTTGTTTCTAGCTGAAAATATTTTTCACTTTACATTGGGTTCTTACATAGTAGGTGGAAAGATTTCATGGTGGAAAATATTAAGAACGCCAGTCAATATTGCAACAGTTATAGGCTTAACTGTTAGTGTCTCACATTGGCAAATGCCAGAAGTAATTCAAACACCAATAAGTATGCTGGGACAAATTGTTATTCCCTTAATGTTAGTTGCTTTGGGTGTACGTATGACGACGGTTGATTTAAGCGCTTGGAGAATCGGATTATTAGGTGCGCTGTTATGTCCTCTTTTTAGCGTCATTGCTGCTTTTATAATATTGTTTTTTATTCCTTTAGAACCGATTCAACGTACGCAATTATTATTATTTGCTACATTGCCTCCCGCTGTTTTAAATTTCATGTTTGCAGAAAAATATCAACAATCCCCAAAAGAAGTCGCTTCAATGGTCGTCGTTGGAAATGCTCTATCTGTTTTTACACTATCCTTAATGTTATTGTATTTAGAAAACAGCATAGGAATCTAAGTGGCAGGTATATCGTTAATACAAAAAGAGCGCTATCTCCAATCGTATAGGTTGACGCCCTTAATGATGGCAGCCAACCTTATAACGAGCCCTGCTTTAGTGGCAGTGATGTGGGATGTCATCTCTCATCAAACATTACTGATCTGGCTTGCAGTTATTTATATATCCTGCTTTCTAACCCTCGTTTTATTCTTCAAACTGAGACCATTATTTAAAGACTTATCTACAATTCCCGATATTGGTATGTATACCCAACTGCCCTTCGCTTTCGGTATTATTTGGGGTGCTGCGGGTTATTTATTTTTCACTCCTGATTCAACCACCCACATTGCATTCTTAGTTATTTTTTTATTTGGTATGGCATCGGGGGCTATCAATGCACTATCTTCTCTTTGGAGCGCTTATGCTGCTTTAGCCATACCAATGTTGCTCCCGCTAACTTATCAATTATTTAACTCTTCGGAAGCACAAAGTAACTATCTTGGATTAATCGTTGTAACATTTTTAATGTCGATGCTAGGAATTAGTCTATGGACGTATTATGTCATCAGTAACTCGCTGAGTATTCGTTATGAAAATATTGGTCTACTAAAAGACCTTGAAAAAGAAAAAGAGTTGGCATTAAAAGCCAGCAAAGATAAATCGAAATTTCTTGCTGCCGCTAATCATGATTTACGTCAACCGATACACGCAATATCACTATTATCCAGTGCGCTAACCCAAGAGGTTTCTACAGATAAGGGAAAGGAAATACTAACAAGAATAAATAGTGCCAATGAAGTGCTCCTAGAGTTACTCAATTCTTTATTAGAAATTTCTCGTCTTGATGCGAAAATTATCACACCAGATATCAAGCCTATCGATATACAACAATTCATTAAAGATATGGTCTTAGAATTCCAGCCATTTGCACAAGAAAATGGAATTGAACTACGCTCCCATACTTACCAGTTTTGGGTCAAATCAGACCCTGTATTATTAGCCACTATCGTTAGAAATCTCATTCAAAATGCCATTCGCTATACACATCAGGGAAAGGTTCTTATCTCTTGTCGACAACGCAAACATAAAATTCATCTACAAGTTTGGGATACAGGAAAAGGTATTGCTGAAAAAGATCAAGAAAAAATCTATGCTGAATTTCAACAACTACACAACCCAGAAAGAGATCAAAACAAGGGACTTGGCTTAGGACTAGCTATCTGCAAAAGAACCTGTAAATTGCTTGGTATACCGCTACGATTAAAATCTCAACTAGGAAAAGGAAGTGTCTTCACACTAGAACTTGAGGAATTAACACAACAAGAAGCAGTTAAAGAACTACATGACCTAAATGAAATAAACCCTCCTATTAATATTGCTGACAATATTAACAATGCGGTATTTCTTATCATTGATGATAATACAGATATTTTGCATGCTATGACTACCTTGTTAGAAGGGTGGGGTAGCAAAGTAATCTGTGCAGAAGATATTGAATCAGTGAAAGAAATTGCTAAGAATCATCATGGCAAGGTTGATGCCATCATTGCTGATTACAGATTACGAAAGAATACAACAGGTGTTCAAGCCATTGATGCATTCCATCAACAAGTTGACTACCATGCAGTAGCCATTTTAATTACAGGGGATACCGCTCCTGAACGTATGAGAGAAGTCTCATCTCATGGGCTTCCCGTTTTAAATAAGCCCGTCAATAGCGCCCATTTAAAGTCTGCCTTAGGAAGGTTGTTGCGTATGCGTTCTTGAAGCTAGATAATAAACATCTCGCTATTAACGAATAAGTAAAGTCATGAGTAAATTCTGGAGCGTGCGCGCACAAGAGCTTGACCCCTATACACCGGGGGAACAACCTCAAGATCAGCAATACATTAAGCTGAACACCAATGAAAATCCCTATCCGCCATCACCTAAAGCGCTTGCAGCAATGCGTGAAGCAGCAAGTGATGATATGCGCTTGTATCCAGACCCACATTCTGCGACATTAAAAGAAGCGATTGCTGACTACTATTCATTGGAGCTTGATCAGGTTTTTATCGGCAATAGCTCTGATGAAGTATTAGCACATGCCTTTGTTGCCCTACTTAAACAGGACAAGCCACTGCTGTTTCCAGATATCAGCTACAGCTTTTACCCCGCTTTTTGCAGCCTATTTGATATTAATTTCAAACACATTCCATTGATGGATGATTTCACTATTAATATTAATGACTATCAGAAAAGTACATCTGGAGAAATCGGCAGTATTCTATTTCCAAATCCTAATGCACCCAGTGGAATTGCACTCGGACTAGATGAAATTGAAACCCTATTAAAAGCAAATCCAGACGCACCTGTAGTAATTGATGAGGCCTATGTGGATTTTGGTACTGAAACCGCTGTTCCTTTAATTAATGATTACCCTAATCTTTTGGTTACTCAGACGTTCTCAAAATCTCGATCTCTGGCAGGTTTGCGTGTGGGTTTTGCACTCGGATCAGCAGATTTAATAGAAGGTCTAGAAAGAGTAAAGAATTCATTTAACCCTTATCCACTAGATCGTGCCGCAATAGCTGGCGCAACAGAATCAATTAAGGACAAAGTACATTTTGAAGAAAACTGTAAAAAAATAATTGCCACTCGTGAAAGGCTAAGTAAAGCACTAGAGGAAATGGATTTCTGGGTACTTGATTCAAAAACAAATTTCATCTTTGCTCGACCTAATCAAGCTAATGCAGAAGAGTTGTATCTGACCTTAAAGAAAGAAGGGGTGCTGATTCGTTATTTTAATGCACCAAGAATTGCTGGGTTCTTGAGAATCAGCATTGGAACAGATGAAGAGATGGATATATTTTTGCGCAAACTAACAACGGCTATTGGAACAAAATAGTATCATATTGAACCTTTACGAGAGTTTACTCGTCATCCGACTCGTGCAAAGACCTCCAATTGTTAAAAAAAGGGGGGGGTGCCATAGGCTCATTTAGTTAACGAGACAGCATTTTATTGTAATGGCATCCCCCTACTTTTTTAAAGATTGATCGTTTTTTAGTACCCTAAACTTTCACCCAAAATATTCCGCACAATGTTAAGCACAAACATTTCATTGAAACCATGCCAATCACCGTACCTTGTACGCATTGGATAATACACAGCATCAAAGTAATCACCCATTTGATTTTTACCTGCCACAGCACCTGGAGTGCCAAGTTTACGTATCGCATCTCTAGAGAGTTGATCACCATATTCAATCATATCTCGCCAATCTATTAGGTCTTGCTTAACACCATAGCCAAAATGTGATGGCACAAAAGTATCAAAATCAATGTCGATGATTCTATTCATCGCTTTAAGGTAACCTGGCCCATATCGATCCGGTACGCCTGCTGGGGGTGCAGTTTTCACTAAGCCTAAGTCAGCTGTGAAGACTAATCGCTGTGAAGGTATATGATAGGCATATAAGGTATCCGTGTGAGAAAGCCCAAGATACAGCGCTTTGATTTCTACTCCGCCTATATTCAATATTGTGTCACCCGAGATAAACCGTGTAGGAGCTAGAACATCTGGGTGCTCAATATCATTCCAGTAGAATTTACTTCTTTGATGGGCAATTACGTTTAACGGAGATAGATTCTTTCCGCCACTCGTATGATCCAAATGATAGTGTGAATATATGAGCGTATGCACTCTCTTGTTAGGGAAATGCTTAGTTAATTCTATCTTCAGTGCCGCTGACATTTTTGGATTCATTGGGTCAATAACGACTAAACCATCTTTAGTATCGATGATTAAGTTTCGATACCAATTCCACCTGAAGGTGTATACATTATCGCTTAGTTTCTCAAACTTTGTACCATCAATATTTTTACCGTGAAAGTATGGATCAACGGTTTTGACTACTGTTTTTAGAACAAAGCTAGAGCAACTTGTAATAAATGATATAAAAACAAGTAACAAAATTAATTTTACTTTTTTCACTGTATTTTCCTTTTTATTAAAATAAGATATTATCTCTGTTTAATTAAACTCAACTAAGCAAAAAACTAAAAACACATGCCATTTAAGACACCTGAAGTCCAGCACCTAAGGCTATAAATAGTTGCTTCTTGAGAACTAGCATCTGCAGTTGTGATGGAATTCTGCTCGGCATAGCACATACCGTTTAACACACCTGCCGTCCAGCACTTAGAATTAGAGTATTTGGTTTCACTCTCTATTTTTTTATTGGCTACTGTATTATGTTCAGATTGTTGATAACAAACTCCATCTAAAATTCCTGCGCTCCAACAAGCTGACTCTGCTTGGATAGGCAATGAAAAAAGGATGGCGGCTAAAGAAGCTGCTTTTATAACTGTTGAAATATTCATTATTTTCATGATTGTATTCTCCGTTAAAATAGTTATAAGTTAATATTGGAGAAATTATTTTATTTGTCTTGGGTAGTGCTTTCTATAGTTCAATCGACTAGTTATTTGACTAAAACAACTTTTTAAAAGGTAAAGGAAATAGTTAGTGAATAATATTCAAATTACTATGAGGATTACTTGATTGTAAAAATAGGGACTAACTACAGTCCAGCTTTGCCAAGAGATCGAAATTAATCAACCTCTGGGCACGGTTTAATGGTAATTATTTTTCAATATGAATATCAAATTTATCTTCTTGAACAATCGCCATAATACATTCACCACTGCCTTCGAAACATTGACTTATATGAGGAGTATTTGCAGATATAGACCAGTGCGAACCTGCTGGAAGCTTACTCATTGTTGATTTTTTTCCAGGTTCATAATGACGGGCAACACCTGTTATAACGATGCCGGTATAGTCATGAGTATGTGTATGTACGGGTGTTTGCAGCCCTGCAGGAAAACGTATTAGGGTGATGTGTTTTCCTTTGTTCATATCCCCATCAACTGGAGAGACAAATGCACCAAAAGGTGTTTCAGCCCATTTATTTTTATATGCTGATGTTTGGCTCGTAAGGGTACTTTTTTCATCCACTGAATCAGCAGATACTGAATTAATTCCAATCAATAATGAGAGTGTTGATAGTGCTCCAAATAATGATATTTTACTAATTAGTGACTTTATTTTCATTGTTAATTCCTCTGTTAAATTAAAAGTTGACCTCTCCCTGTTGAAGATTATTTGCAGCGGAAGAACTAACAAATTAGGGAGCGATCAGAAGATGGCTGTATTTGAGAACTGAATAACTCAAATACCTAACCACAGTGAAAGTATATTGATATAAATGTTACTTTCTATGTGTATAGCTATTGAGTCTTTAGCTGAAGCTACTTATCAAACAGGAAATAATAACGAAAAGAAAAGAGAGACCCATTGATGCATAAAAAGGAGAAGAGGTGCCTTCCTTTATCTCCATTTATGGCAAATCATGTTCGCTCGTAGAGCTGTATTTTTAATTTGAGATAGTAATTATTTGGATAAAGAAGCAGCTCGCCATGTTGCAGGAGGCAGACCAACATGTCGTTTAAAAGCACGACTAAATGCTGCCATACTTTCATAACCAACATCGGTGGCAATTTGATCAATACTAAGTTGGTTTCCGTCCAGCATTTGACTGGCCAGATACATGCGCCATTTAGTGATGTATACCATGGGTGGTTCACCTAAAGTCTCGCTAAATCTAGCTGCAAAACGGGAGGGTGAAATAGTCACTTTATCAGCAAGACTTTTGACAGACCATTTATAACCTGGCTCTGCATGGAATATTTCTATGGCACGACCAATGACAGGGTCTTTAAGTGCGGAAAGCCACCCAATTGATTGTCCTGGTAAGCTATCCACATGCGCACGCACAGCTTCAGCGCAAAGAATTTCAAGATAACGCTGGAGTACAAAACTATTCCCCACCGTTTGATATTGAAACTCTTGCACCATTAGATTCACAACACCATATAGTCGAGGGTGTTCATTTGGGTTAGTGACACTAAATTTTAAAATATTGGGTAACGCCGATAGCAAGGGATTTAACAAAGCATCATGCAGAAGGAAAACACCACAGACAAGAGAAGTACAGGGTGACTGCTCATTACCTTTTGGCTCAAATATATTATTTTCGCCAGACATAATATCTTCAAAGCTTATCGTTGCACTTCCTTTGCCTTGAGATAAGGTATGACCTAAACCTGAAAAGCATACAACCATTTCACCTGCTTCTACCAAAGCACTTTCACCATTATCCAACGTAATAGTAATATGACCTCGTTTAACTAAATGAAACGCGGCAATACGTGTATTTGTGGTTGTTTCAAGTAAATGGTTTAAAGTATTCGAGCTCGGCACAGAAACTGCCCACGGAGTTTGGTATTTTTCATCAAGCAATAGACTTCCTGAAATTCTCATAGAATTCAAGACTTGACTTAGAGCATCATTAACTGTGCTCTTTATAGCGTTATCAGCAAAGGATATGGTTGTTTTTATCATTATTACACCTTTTAAAGAATTTGTTCAGTAGTATAGCTTATGTACAACTTTTAAAATTCTTCTTGCTCAACTTCTAAAACGGCTTGACTCAAATAGCGCCCAACTTCATCTTCAAAACCCAACCAGCCTTTAAAGAATGTATTAGCTTCAATGGCTTTTTGTTTCATTTCATAAGGCTCTAAACCTTCATCATTTAATTGCATAGCGGTTTGATAAATAGATTCAAGTCCAGCTTTATAAGTCGCTAATAATTTATTATCTCCTGTCGCTCCATGACCAGGCACCACTATTTCGATGCTCTGTTTCATTACTTTATTGATACTCTTAATACTCCCTTTGAAACTACCATCATTAAAAGGAACAATACGCTTGTTGTTAACGGTATCCCCCGTAAACAGTAACTTATCCTCAATGACTTCCAGCATAATGTCTGTTTTTGTATGCGCCCAATCTGATAGATGTACTTTAATAGAAATATTATCGATTTGAATCACTTGCTGATCTGTTAATTCAATGTTTGGTAGGACAATTTTGGTACCCTTAATTGCTCCATCCGTTGCTGAAAGAAATATATCTAGCCATTGTTGTGCTGCACCAGATTTTGCTTCTTCAAGAAATACAGGGTGTGCAAAAATTTTCACTTCAGGATTATTTTCAGAGAAAGCCTGATTACCCAACCAATGATCACCATGAATATGTGTATTAAAAATATGTGTAATGGGTTTACTGGTAATTTTCTTAATATGTTGAAGTAGCGCCCTACCGATTTGAACGCTTGTTCCAGGATCAACCACAATGACCGACCTGTCGCTAATGATAAATGCTGGGTTATTTACAAACCCTTGATTCTCTTTTAGCTTGGTTCTCATTGGCCCATGGATTACATAGGTATGACTCGATACTTTTACTGGCAGATATTCATTTAGCAAAGCTCGGTGCACCTTAATAATAGAAGAGGCAGGGCTACTATCAGAAAACCCTTGAGTAATTGGAACAACTAAAAACAGTAAAACAATAAACTTGTTAATCATAATATCCTCGTTGATGTAGTTTGATATTAGATTAGAGCGAATAAATTCTTTTCTCTATGATCAAAGCAACTAATCTCTTGTCCGTTCCTTTCATATTCACTCTTAACGAAGCACCAGTAATAACAGCATATAAATACATAAATATTTGATACAGACACTTTCATTTCAGTTGTTTCAGCATAGTCATCAGTTGTTTGGCGCATATATCCAGTTTTAATTATTTCCTAAAATAAGACCTGAAACTACTACAAATAAATAGGAATGAATATAATGACAAATGAACTACACTGGTTGGTGCTTACGATTTTATTAACGGCAGTATTATGGATGCCATACATAATCAATCGCTTGTTTGAAGGAGGCATCCTTCATGGGATTTGGGATCCTGATGGTGAAACAACATCTAACGTTCCATGGGCGCAACGCTTAATGGATGCACATATTAATGCTGTGGAAAACCTCGCTGTATTTGCACCACTTATCATCATCACGCACATTTTAGAAATGAATACGGAGCTAACAGCTACTGCCGCTATACTATATTTTTATGCTCGTCTTGCACATGCTGTTTTATTCACTTTCCGTGTACCTGTTCTAAGAATCGTAGCATTCCTTGCAGGGATTCAAGCACGCTTTATTTCCCTGATTATGCGGGAAATCGGCAATATATTTCGACAGGAAACTTAACCGAGAACGATCGCGCTTTTTTGTTTTTCATGGATTATCCCAAGCAGCGCCGATTAAAGCTATGGGGCACTGCTACTCTTGGCTCTATTGATGATTTTCAATTAACAGAGAATCAAATACCAGAAAGGGGATCAGTAGAAAGAATCATTCAATTCACAATCGATGCCGTTGATGAAAACTGTCCTAAACATATTTTAAAACGTTATACCGATAAAGAGTATGGTGAAAAACTGCTAGATGCCGTACGAGAGATACAGAAATTAAAAGACCAAGTACAACAACTGAAACAAAAACAAAATGAAATCAAATAACAAAGTCGCTGTTGTTGCAGGTGTTGGTGCTGGCTTAGGAATAGCACTGTGCAAAAAACTAATGTCAGAAGGTTATAGTGTTGCTGGTTTATCTCGTGGCGCTACAATAGAAGCTGAATTTGGTAATCATTATCTAGCGCTTGCTTGTGATATAAGTGATGCAGATTCTGTGGATAAAGCAATAACAACCGTAGAAAAACAACTAGGCATTGTGAATGTTTATATTCACAATGCAGCCTATCTCGTCCATAAGCCATTTCTTGAATTAAACGAAGCTGAATTTACCGATATTTGGAAAACCAGTTGTTTAGGAGCAATGCATGGAATGCAACGCGTGCTTCCAAATATGTTATCCAATAAGTCAGGGACAATTTTAGTTTCAGGCGCGACAGCTTCAGTAAAAGCGGGAGCAGAGTTTGCTGCATTTGCATCGGCAAAATTTGCCTTGCGCGGACTGACTCAATCACTCGCTCGTGAGTTTGGACCAAAGGGAATTCACATCGCTCATATTCTGCTGGATGGGAACATGGACGCAGGAATTAGATTTACGTCCTGATATTGAGAATTTCTAAAAATTGTCTTTCTTAGCTGAGAAGAAATAATAAAAACTCTGCTAAAATCAGATTTTAAGTAATTTAGCGAAACCATCTTGAATAATAAATTCGACCAAGCTATTTGGGAGGTAGTTGCCAATATACCTTCTGGACAGGTTAAAGCATATGGAGAAGTTGCTCGCGCTGCGGGTTTTCCAAAACGTGCCCGAATGGTAAGCAAAGCCATGGGGCGCTCTCCCGAACCATTACCTTGGTATCGAGTCGTCAAATCGGATCGTAGTCTAGCCTTTGAAATTGGCAGTACCCCTTATCAAAAACAAGCTAAGTTATTAAAAAAAGAAGGAGTTAAACTTCGAGATGGAATAGTCGTTCCCTTAGTTTCAGATAAAGATAAATCACTCGATGAGGCTATTTGGGGCCCTCGCGATTAACGTCCAATTGTCCAAAAAGGGGGGGGGTGCCATATACATAGATAGGTCTTAACTTTCAGCTCCATTTCTAAAAATAATTAAAAACTAGCAGGAACTAAACTAAGCTTTTGTATCAAACCACTTATCTGCTTAATTTTGTAGCAGTAACAAAATGGTTAATACTATTCTTCACCGTGATTAAAAATCAGCTTTTATAAAAATAATTGGGAAATTAAAATTGATTAAAATAAAGTATATGGTAGTTGCGCTAATAATGTCCTTATTCGTTTCATTGCCAGCGACAGCACAAAAACGTTTAATTTTTATGGATGGCTATTTAGGCTGGCACTATTCCTTGCCTTCGTATCTGATTGAACATGCTGAAGAGTTGGAGCAACGTCCATTTTCTGGCATTGCGGTTGTAGGTAATATCTTCACTAGCTATGTAATGAGCGCCAACCCTAATAGCAACAATGTAACTTATGAGCGTGTCTGGAATGAAGTAGGTAGTTTAAAGGATTTATTTAAAATTAAGACCGATAATTTCTTACGGATTAATTTAGATTTCCCTGGTGATTTCTGGGATGACGCGGTATGGCAAAAGACAACAAGTAATTTTGCAGTTGTTGCTAAAGCAGCAAAAGATTTGGGCTTCAAAGGAATCGTATTTGATGATGAGGTTTATGCAGGTGGGCAACATATTCAAGCTAACTTTATGTCAAATTTTAAGTTTCCCAAAAGAGCAGATGTAACGGCTCATCCAGAAAATTATGAAGACTGGGAAATTTCCGAGAGTGTGAGTAATCGCGGCGATTGGATAGATTATAACTGTACTGTTGATGGTATAAGACTTCAAGACTCAAACGAATGTTCCTACCGAAACGAAGCTTATAGCTTTAAACAACATATGGATAAAGTTGCGGCTCGGTTTAAAACAATTATGCACGCGATGCAGGATGAATTTCCAGATCTTGATTTACTCGTACTCCATGGTCCTGCCACAGCACACGCTAAAACCAATATTAGGGGTCACTTTATAAAACCAAATTCTTTATTCGGCACGAATGAATTTAAAGGCGCTATGTTTCTGGGTTTTAAACAGGGCTTAAACGACACAGCATCACTGCATGATTTGGGAGAGTTTTATCGTTATCAAACAACGGAACACTTTGAAAATGCTTATCAATGGAGAAAATTCGATATTGTTAGTGACCAATATAATCAAGATTTAGATGACTCTTATCGTTGGGTGGTACCTGTAGCGGATAGAGCATCATGGAGTGAAGATGTAGACATTGGTTTTATGGTTAGTGATGTTGGTTTAAAAGATAACAACCATGAAGAATATGATTTAACTGGAGCTTGCAACCCTGTTGATTTTGAATCTAGGCTATCCAAAGCATTAAAGCATTCAGATGAATACGTCATGTTTTACAGTAATACTAGCCACGCCTCCTGTGAAGATGATGTACGCTGGGCAGATACGCAAAGTGCAATACCACCTGAATGGCTAAATATGATGAATGATGTATTTAAAAGTATTCAAGCAACTGGGGCTGAGATTATCCCTATCATTCTGCCATTATTGTTTGATCCTGCTGATGCTAATATCCTTCAAAAAGCAGAAAAATCTAAACGCTCAAAAAACCAATAAAGTGCTATACATGAGATAATAATAGAAGCAGGTATCACAATCAATTTTTGATACCACGCTTTCCCACGCCACTCTATTAACCATTTAGTAACAAGTAAATAGGTTATGACAATAATACTTAGCTGACCAAGTTCTACGCCGACATTAAAACTAATTAATGCAGTCACAAAAGCATGATCAGGCAGACCAATCTCTGAGAGCATACTGGCAAAGCCAAGCCCATGTAATAAGCCAAATATAAATACCAACACTAAACGGCTGCTTCGCAGATTTTTAACGAAAATATTTTCTATACCGATATAGACAATGGAAAGTGCAATCAGCGGCTCCACAATATGTGCTGGCAAACTAATCACACCATTCATGGCAAGCCCTAAGGTTATGGTATGAGCCACTGTGAACATGGTCACTTGCCAAAGTAATGGCTTGAAAGCTGTTGAAAATAAATACAGCCCCAATATAAATAAAATATGATCAAAACCTTTCGGAATAATATGTTCAAAGCCCCAAACGATATAGTCGATAATGACATCGTAAGATTTTTGTTTAGTGATCACTTCTGTTAACGATAAAGCATCGCTACTTTGATCGTTTCGAAGCAACTGCGGAGTTGACCAATGATACTTTTCAATAAGCGTATCAACCTGTCTTAGTTTGACGATATTGTTACTAAATGCTTCGGGGTAATACCACACTAATGAACGCGCGCTAATATCTACATTACCAGTCAATATAATAATGCTAGCTCGGGGTACTTTTTTATAACCTGGCTCAGGAATTTTTACTTTTACGATTGAGAGTTTAATTTGATTATTCGCATCATCTTGCAAACGAATTTTAGACAGGAATTTCTTTTCAAATTGATTAAAAACTATCAATAAATCACTACCCTGCATTTTTCTCAAAACATCATATTCTTCAGAACTTGGGGCATCTTTAGTATTTTTATATTGGCTATTAATACCACTTAGCAAAGCTTCGATACTGGTGCGTATTTCAATATCAATCTTACCTGTTTGGTCAACACTAATATCTACTAAAGTCGGTTTAACTATATCTGCAGAAACCACAGAAATAAACAGAAGTAGCCAAGCAACCAGTATACTTTTTGTTAATGTTGAAACAATCATGAAGCATCAATTAATAACATTCTAAACAACCATCTTAGCTATTTAAAACCCTAGTTTCTATAAAGGAAATCCTTTATATAGAAAACAATAATTTTATAATATAGTGCCTGCAATCATGATTTTCATTATTACATTACACGAAGGGAGTAATTAAAGTGCCTACAATGGATAAACGAACTTTTCTCAAAGTTTTAGCAATCGGAATAGCAGGGGCAGGATCTTTGCCTTTATTTTTACAACAAGCATATGCAGGTTCTGCTAAACAAGCTGCGATGCCGAAAGATTTTTACTCTGTTCCAAAAAAAGGTCAGGCAAGAATATTACATACCACGGATTTACACGGTCAATTACTTCCTGTTTATTTTCGCGAACCCAATGTTAACTTAGGTGTTGGTCCTGCAAATGGTCGTCCACCGCATATCGTTGGCAAAAAATTACTTGAGAAAATGGAGCTACCTTTAGATGGGCCTGAAGCTTACGCTTATACTTATTTAGATTTCTTTAATGCTGCCAAGAAATACGGTAAAACAGGTGGCTACTCCCACATGAAAACATTGCTCGATATGCTTCGCAAAGAAGCTGGTGGTGTTGATAATACAATCACCCTGGATGGTGGTGATCTGTGGCAAGGCTCTGGCACTTCATTGTGGACACGTGGTGTTGACATGGTTGAAGCATCAAATATTCTTGGTGTGGATGTAATGATTGGGCATTGGGAATTTACTTATAACGAATCAGAAGTTCTCAGTAATGTCGCTTTATTTAAAGGTGATTTCATCGGGCAGAATGTTCGCGTTAAAGAAGATTCTTTAATGGATGATGGATACGCTGATTTAGTAGAAAAGAATAATGGTCTTGGACTATTTGATGAAGATGAAGGTTATGCATTCCAGCCTTATGCCATGAAAAAAATAGGCGGCAAGCGCATTGCGGTTGTAGGTCAAGCCTTCCCACGTACGGCTAATGCAAATCCTCCTGAATTCTTCCCTGACTGGTCATTTGGTCTACGCGAAGATGATTTAGCTCAACTGGTGAAGACAATCCGTGCTGAAGAAAAACCTGATGCCGTTATTATGCTGTCTCATAATGGTATGGATGTTGACGTTAAGATGGGTGAAAATGTTGCAGGAATAGATGCAATATTTGGCGGTCATACACATGATGGTATGCCAAAGCCAATTGCTGTTAAGAGCAAAGGTGGCAATACATGTTTAGTCACTAATGCAGGCTCTAATGGTAAGTTTGTAGGTGTAATGGACTTTGACTTTAGCGATGGAAAAGTCAATATGCACTACAATATGAAGCCAATCATCACCAACTGGTTGCCAGCCGATAAAGAAATGGAAGGCTACCTTTCACAAATGCGTAGCACTAAGTACGATGATAAAGTTGTTGAAGCGCGTAACCCAAAATTCAAAGTCAATAAATCTCGTTTAGGTAAGACATATGATGAAATTCTTACCGAAAAATTAGCTATTGCAGACCGTACTTTATACCGTCGTGGTAATTTCATGGGAACTTGGGATCAGTTACTTTGTAACGCTCTTCGTCATGAATACAAAGCAGATATCTCATTCTCAGCAGGTGTTCGTTGGGGTACTTCAACCCTAAAAGGCGATTGGATAACTATGGAAGACGTGATGACACAGTGTTCTATGACCTATGCTGAAACTTACGGTAGTGAGATAAAAGGTAAAGACCTACTTGAAACACTAGAGCAAATTGCGGATAACTTATTTGACCCAGACCCCTACTTACAATCTGGTGGCGACATGGTTCGTGTGGGTGGCTTAGATTATACAATCAGCCCAAATAAAAAATTATACAAACGTATTACCGATGCACGTCTTGATAATGGTGATGCGATTGATCCTGACAAAACATACAAACTCGCTGGTTGGGCAACGGTTAACCGTACTCCTGAAGGTCGTTTGATGTGGGATGTGGTACGAGATTATATTCTTGATACTAAAGGTAAGGATAATGTATTGGTTCTACCAAAAATGAATCGTCCTAAGCTAGTCGGTGTTAATGATAACCCAGGACTTGCCGATTATGCAGGTGAGTCAGGAGAATAATCTACAAGTGTTAGTGAGCAATGTTAAACTGCTCTCTCAGCTAACATAGGCAGACATCAATGAAGAGACTGTTTTAACATAGTTAATATTGTTGTTTTATACACAAGAAAAACGTCTCTATTCTTCACGAACTGAGGCGTAATATACGAAAGTAAAAAAAGCTGGGATTACCCAGCTTTTTTTATGCCACATAATTATTATCCAGGTAACAATCTGAACTTTTAAAAAGTCAGCCTGTCACATGAATAATGCAAACCGAAATAAATTCTATGATAAAAAGTAACTCGCTAAGTTTAATGTTTAAACTTATGCTTACTGCTTTTCTTATGCTTTTTGCACAACACGCAATGGCTTTACCAAAAGCTTTTCAAGCAAATTACGCTGTATCAAAAGGCAGTCTCTCATTGGGAAACTTACACGCCACCCTAAAATACAGCGGCAACCAATACCACTATCATAAATACACTAAAGCTACCGGTTTAGCGGCGGTATTAACAGGTATTAAAATCACAGAAAATACTGACGGTATTTTTTCTGGTGAAAACATGACGCCACAAAATTACTTATTCAATCAATCTCGTAGAAAAAAATCACGTATTGATAAAGCAACATTTACAACAGGAAAAGTAACGGGTAGTTATAAGAATAAAGCTTATAAGTTAGCCATCTCACCGAACACTCAAGATAGAGCATCTTTAGAACTTGTGCTAGCAAGAGACTTAGCTAAAAACAAGACAGATCTTAACTACCATGTTGTTGAACGCGGCAAGCTTAAAAAATACACATTTCAAAAATTAGGTTACCAAAAAGTTAAAACATCAGCAGGTGAATTTAATGCGATGAAAGTAAAAGTTGTACGTGATCAAAACAGCAAACGAGAAACCATCTTCTGGTTAGCAAAAGAAGTAGATTTTTTACCCGTAAAAATACGTCATACAGAAAAAGGTAATGTCATTACAACCATAATAAAAGATTACAAAAGAATATAATTATAATAATCGAAGGAAATAACAATAATAATTGCCCCATTTTCTGGGGCTTTTTTGTGCCTGAAATATTTCAGGGCATCCCCCCCTTTTTTACAAGATTGTAAATTATCTATCTGCACAAAAAATTCACAAAAAAATATCGAAACTTACTGCTTTTCAGCGATTTGAAACTGCTATAGTTTAGCTATTAAAAAGTTATCTATAAGGATTAGCCTGTGCTATTAAAACCATTAAAATTAATCAGCTTACCTTTCTTATTTGTCCTGTTATTCATGCTGGTTTCTGGCTGTGGGGGAAATGATAAAAAGGAAGTAGAAGATAGCAAGCCAAGCGCAGTCGTAAACCAGAAGAATAATGATACTAAAAGCAATGAAAAGTCATCAACAGAAACAGCATTAAAAAAGAGAGAAAACCAAACCTCTTTTAAATGGGAAAAACTACGTGGGTGGCATACCCAAAGCCCCATTTCACGCACAACCCCAATTAACATTACGTTTAACAAAGAAGTATTCAGTGATGACATGATTGGTAAAGATGCAAGTAATATCATGCACATAACACCAACGATAAAGGGCATACCATTAGTTCAAAGCAAGACTGAAATCGTCTGGAAAACAGAAAAGTCTTTAGAAGCGAATATCGATTATAAAATCAGTATTCTTGCCAAAGGTCTAGATGATGTTGCTAACAATGCTGCACCTTTTCAATTCACACTTAAGCTTGTTCCATTAGAGTTTGAAATTCAAACATCTGGTTTGACAACCATCCCAGATAGTGAAAATAAAATGCTACTCAAAGGCAGTGTGCTTATATCTGATGTTGTAAAAAATGAAGATGTAAAGCAGGTTTTAAAAGCTACACAGCAAGATAAAACACTACCAATTGAGTGGTCACATACTGATAAAACGCATAATTTTATTATCAGCAATATTACCCGCGAGACATTTGATAGTGATATAAAGATAAAGTGGGATGGTAAAACGATTGGAATTGACTCAAAAGGCCAAAAAGAAATAGCCGTACCCAATATCAATTTATTTAGAATGACGAGTATGCGTGTCGTCTATGAAAGTGCTACTAATCCTTATGTACAAATACGATTTTCAGACGAATTAGATAGCACCCAAAATTTAAAGGGTCTGGTAGAACTCGCTAAGAATAAATACACCGTCAGTATTGATAAAAACCTCATTAAAATTTTTCCTAGAAATACACTTACAGGGCAATACAAAGTAAGAATACATCAAGGAATAAAGTCACAACGTGGCAAAGTTCTTTCTAAGAAAATTGAAAAAGAGCTGACATTTAATGATATTAAACCACAGGTAAGATTTGCCAATAAGGGCAATATTCTTCCTCAAAATTCAGTCCTTGATATTCCTTTTGAAGCAGTCGGCATTCACGCTATCGAAGTTTCTGCTTTAGAAATTTATCCTGAAAATATGGGCTTCTTTTTACAACAAAATAACCTATCTGGTAATAACAGTGCAACACGCAGTGGACGGTTTTTATGGCGCAAAACAATCCAATTAAATCCTGCTAATCCAAACCAATGGAATCGTTATAGTTTTAATGTCACGGACTTGATGAAAAAATATCACAGTGGTTTGTTACAACTGTCTTTAAGAGTTTTGCCACAGCACTCAAGCTATCGTTGCCCCACTGGTAAAGAAATTAAGCCTGTCAAAGATCTTTTAAAAAATATGGAAGACAATGGCGTTTATATTGCTGTTGAAGAAGATAGCCTTAATGATGAAAATAATAGCGGCTACCGCTATAACTGGAAAGAAAGAAATAACCCTTGTAAATCCACCTATTTCAATAACTATTATAACAATAGCAAATTAAAGGTTAGTCAAAATTTTATCGCTAGCAATATTGGTTTAATCACCAAACAAGATGCCAATGGAAAACTACGCATTATTTCCACAGACATCAAAACTGCCGAACCATTAACAGGCGTTGAACTTGAAGTAAAAGACTATCAAGGTCAATCCATGGCGACAGCAACCACCGATGGTTCAGGTTTCGCTGAAATAGAACTCGATAATCGCACCCCATTTTTACTGGTTGCTAAAAAATTCGAAGACACTGCTTATTTAAAACTAAATGCAAGAACTGCTCTACCTGTGAGTCACTTTAATGTCGGTGGACAAAAAATAAAGAAAGGCATTAAAGGCATTATTTATGGTGAACGTGGTGTCTGGCGACCCGGTGATGATATTTTCTTAACCTTTGTGCTTGAAGACAAACTTGAGAAAATTCCACAAGGGCACCCTGTGACAATGAAGCTGATTGATCCTCGCGGCAAGGTCTTTAAAACACAAACGAGTGTTTCATCGGTAGGTGGTTTTTATGCCTTTAAATTCAAAACGGATGAAGAGTCTGAAACGGGAAATTGGATGGCTAAAGCCTACCTCGGTGGCAGTACATTCAGTAAATCATTATCAATTGAGACTGTTCGACCTAATCGTTTAAAGCTTGAATTAACCTTTGAAAATCCTAATGAAAAAGGTGATAAAGAAACAGGCATAAATCATGGCAGTAATGACAAAGCGGTCATTTACAGCAGCAATGGAACACCAAAAGGAAAGCTCTTTTCACAATGGTTACATGGTGCAACTGCGAGTAATTTAAAAGCAGATATTTCAGTACGTTTTGCAAAAATGAAAACTAAGTTTGAAAACTATCCTGACTACACATTCGATGATCCTGCACGTGATTTAAAAAGTGCAGATACGATGCTACTCGAAGGCAGATTAGACGATGATGGTTATCTTAAATTTAAGAAAAAATTACAACCTGAAAGCAAGGCACCAGGTGTATTAAATGCACGCTTTACCACCCGCGTTTTTGAAAAAGGTGGCGCTTTTAGTATCAGTCGTAGCAGTATGGATTATTACCCATATGAAAACTTTGTAGGTCTTAAACTACCCAAGAGTGAATCATCCTATCCACTCTTGTACACAGATAAAAAGCAGACATTACAAATCTCTAGTGTGAATGCCAAAGGGGAAAATATTTCACTCGAAAAAGTACGTGTTAGCCTTTATAAAATCCGTTGGCACTGGTGGTGGAATCGCGATAAAAAATCATTAGCCGAATATGCTGATGGCAAACATACCGACCTACTGGATAACGTAATTGTTCGCACTGTCGATGGTAAAGGTGATTATGAATTCATGGTGCCTAAAGAAGATTGGGGTCGCCACTTAATTCGCGTCTGTGATTTAGAAGGTAAACACTGTGCGGGTAAAACGGTTTATTTAGACTGGCCCTATTGGGCAGGTCGCGCTCAAAAAGCAGGCAGTAGTGCCGCCAGCCGATTGAATCTATTCTCTGATAAAGAAGCTTATAGTGTCGGTGAGACAGCGGTTGTAGAAATACCATCCGCAGCTCAAGGGCGCGCTTTATTAACGGTTGAAACGGGCAGTAAAATCCTTCGTCAAGAATGGATAAAACTGGACGATGCAGCGAAAGATAAACAAGGAAAAGTAAAAGTAGAAATTCCAATTAGTGCTGAAATGGCACCGAATGCTTATGTTCATGTTTCTTTATTGCAACCACATCAAGACAAAAAAAATGATCGCCCGATTCGCTTATACGGCATTATTCCACTAGAAGTTGCTGATCCTGAAACCTATCTAAAACCTAAAATAGTCGTTGATGAAGAATGGAAACCAGAATCAAAACAAACCATCACGGTCAGCGAAACCACTGGCAAAGACATGAACTACACCCTCGCTGTAGTGGATGAAGGGCTGCTTGGTTTAACGGCATTTAGAACACCTAATTTACATCGCTATTTTTACAGCAAGGAAGCGCTTGGCATTAAGACATGGGATTTGTTCGATAATGTCGTAGGTGCTTACGGTGGCAAACTAGAGCGCATGTTAGCACTCGGTGGTGGCGATGATGCAGCCGTTGACAATGAAGATAGTAAGAAACGTCGCTTCCCGCCTGTGGTTAAATTCCTTGGTCCATTCAAGCTACTTGCAGGCGAAACAAAGAAGCACGAAATAGAACTCCCCCCATATCTCGGCGCAGTCCGCGTTATGCTAGTTGCAGGCGATAAAGGTGCCTATGGTAAAGCGCAAGAATCTGTATTTATCCGTCAACCACTAATGCTTCAAGCCAGCCTTCCGCGTGTTCTTGGTCCTGATGAAGAAGTCGCTGTGCCATTAACTATTTTCGCCATGAATAAGGATATTAAAAATGTGAAAATCACAGTTACTACTGATGATATGGCAAACATTGTTAATGATGGAAATGAAGGCACCCAACTTAAGTTTGATAAAATGGGTGAAAAAGTTGCCTTTATCAAAATTAAAACCGCGAAAAAAGAAGGCAAGACGCATCTGCATTTTAGTGCGATTGATATGGACAACCCTGAGAACACATCAGAAGCAGATATTCACCTTAATATTCGCCGAGCGAATGAAGCAAGCAGTCGCCTGATTTCAACCATCATAGAACCCGGTGGAAACTGGCAAGCCAAAGCAAATGCCTTTGGGTTGGATGGAACAAATGAAGCAGTGCTGGAATTATCATCCGTACCGTCACTTAATTTAGAAGATCGTTTGAACTATTTGATTCGCTATCCACATGGTTGTTTGGAGCAAACCACTTCATCTGTTTTCCCCCAGCTTTATTTATCCAATGTGATGGATTTAAGTGATGATAGAAAAAAGGATATTGAATCTTATGTTGAATCTGCCATTAAAAAACTCAAGCGTTTCACCAAAGGTTCTGGTGACTTTAGCTATTGGCCGGGCGAAGGTTATAGCTCAGATTGGGCCAGTCTTTATGCGGGGCATTTCTTATTAGAAGCAAAAAATAAAGGCTATGATGTTCCTGCCAATATGCTGACGAATTGGCTCAACTTTCAAATAGATTTAGCACAAAATCATGTCGTTTCTGGTTCACAATATACGCATGTTCAAGCCTATCGTTTGTATGTGCTAGCTGTCGCTGGTAAACCGCAACTGGGTGCAATGAACCGTTTTCGCGAACTAGGTAAAAGCACACATGGAAAGTTAAATGATAAAGCACGCTGGTTATTAGCTTCTGCTTATAAAAAAGCATCGCAACCAGAAGCCGCCAAAGAAGTCATTCAAGGCTTATTAATTAATGTTGAAAAAGTTGAGCGTAGCGATGATACCTATAGCTCTACTCTGGGCGACCTTGGTTTACAACTGGAGAGCCTCGTCACGCTGGATAAAAAACAAGATGCGAATGTATTACTAGAGCAAATTTCTAATCAGATGCAAGGCAAACGATACCAAAGCACGCAGGGAATTGCCTGGGCGCTAATGGGTGTATCGCATTATCTTGGTGGTGATACGGGAAGCTTTAGCGCAACAGTTTCTGAAAATAACAAGCCACAAAAAATCAACAGCGAAAAATCAATTACGAGCATTTCACTCAAGGATGCGGGTGCTGATTTTAAAGTAGACAATAGTAGCGGCATCAAGTTATTCGCAACGCTGGTAAATACCGGTGTGCCTGATGCGGGTACGGAAACGTCAATTGAAAAAGGCTTACTCATGAATGTCACTTATGAAGTTCGTGACAAGGAAGACAGTAAAAAGTGGAATGAAATTGAATCTCAACAGTTGCAACAAGGCAGCGATATTCGTATTTCAGTGACAGTCACCAATGATACGGATTTCTCCGCAAAAAATATTGCACTAACAATTCCGGTTGCGGCAGGTATGGAAATTCTAACTCAGACCAGTGATACCCCAGTGGATTCTAAAGATCATAGCAACCAAATTGACCATCGCGATATCAGGGATGATCGAATCCATTACTATTTTTCACTTGAGGAACACCGTAGTTACAACAAGAGAAGAAATGAAAATACCAAGACCTTCCAACTTATCGCAAATGCATCATTTAAAGGGCGTTATTACCTGCCAGCGATTAATGTTGAGGCAATGTACGATGGTAACTTGAAGGCACGTGAGAAAGGAAAGTGGATTGAAATTGTTAGTGATACTGGTAACGGTAAACAAAGCGGGGAATAGCAAGGAAATAACTATATGGCACCCCCCCCTTTTTTTAACAATTGCAGATCACTAAAGCGACTCTTCGTATTCAGCTTTTTGCTAGCTACGCTTATCACTTTCTATAACTGTCTACCAGAGCCACTATTCAAAGCTCCTGTTTCCAGTGTGTTACTAAGCAAACAGGGCAAGCTGTTAGGCGCACATATTTCAACCGATGAACAATGGCGATTCCCCCCGCTTAAACAGATCCCTGAGAAATTTAAAAAGAGCATTATTGCCTTTGAAGATAAACGTTTTTATCAACATATAGGCATTGATCCTCTCGCGATTGCTAGAGCATTAAAGCTGAATATTAAGGCGGGTCGTGTTGTCAGTGGTGGCAGCACCCTTTCGATGCAGGTGATTCGGCTTGCTTCACAAAACCCTGAGCGCACCCTTTGGCAAAAGACCACAGAAGCGTTTAAGGCTTTGCGCTTAGAAACACGCTATAGCAAAGATGAAATTCTAGCCTTGTATGCAAGCTATGCACCTTTCGGTGGAAATGTAGTTGGTTTGGAAGCAGCATCATGGCGGTATTTTGGACGTGCACCAGATAAACTTTCATGGGCAGAAAGTGCCATGTTAGCCGTATTGCCTAATAGTCCCGCATTGATTCATCCCGGTAGAAAACGCGATCAACTGAAAGCGAAACGCGATCGCTTATTAAAGAAACTCTTTGAGAAAAAGATAATCGCTCAGTTGGATTATCAATTAGCCGTTGCAGAAGAATTACCAATTAAACCCAAATTATTGCCACGCCTTGCGCCACATTTACTTGATACACTTAGCTCTAAAAAAACCACTAAAAAACAACAACGCTTTGAAACAACGATTGACTACGTTTTACAATCTCGTATTAAACAGTTGGCAAAACATCATGCAGAATCCTTAGCCTTGAAAGACATTCATAACCTTGCAATTTTAGTTGTTGATAACCAAACTTTTGAAGTCAAAAGCTATATTGGTAATGCACCGCCAGCAAAAGGAGGGGCAAAGTTTGGTCAGGCAATCGACCTAATCCGGCGTCCCAGAAGCACAGGCAGCACATTAAAACCGTTTCTGTTTGCACGCATGATCGAGCAAGGTGAAATCCTACCAGAAACACTGGTTGCCGATGTACCGATTCGCTACACAGGCTATCGCCCAAAAAACTTTGATCGCAAATTTCGTGGCGCTGTTCGCGCTAAACAAGCACTGGCAAGTTCTTTAAATATTCCCGCCGTCAATATGCTCAGTATGCATGGTGTAGAAAGATTTTTAACCAGCTTACGCAATATGGGAATGACTACATTACACCGCCGTTCGCGTGATTATGGTTTGCCGTTAATACTCGGCGGAGCAGAAGGAACACTGTGGGAATTAACTTCAATGTATGCGAATTTATCCAGGCGTGCGCAGCAGGATTCTGATTCACAGCGCAACAATTACTTCCAATTAACAACGCTTAAACAGGGTAAAACCGCAACTAAAAATCGCAGTGAAATTAGTCCAGCGAGTGCATGGATGACCTTACAAGCACTGCTAGAAGTTGGTCGCCCGGGAACAGAAGCGTATTGGAAACGCTTTCAAAGTAGCCATAAAATCGCATGGAAAACAGGTACCAGTTTTGGGCACCGCGATGCATGGGCAATCGGCACAACACCACAATACACTGTGGGCGTTTGGGTTGGCAATGCGGCTGGAGAAGGTAGACAAGGTATGACAGGCGTGAAAGTTGCCGCACCGATTTTATTCGGTACTTTCAATCGTTTACCCCTAAAAGGAGATTGGTTTAGAAAACCTATCGGGCAAATGAAAACCGTTTCAATCTGTAAAAATGATGGTTTTCTAGCGAATGATTTCTGTGAAACAAAAGACTATCAGATTCCACAAAACAGCCACTTTGATCGTATCTCTACCAATAACCAAATCGTTCACTTAGACAAGAATAATCTACTGCGAGTACACAGCAGTTGCGAATCAGTCAATCAAATGCTACACCAAAATTGGTTCACCCTGCCCCCTGACCAAGCCTATTATTTCCAACAAAAACATGCCAATTACAAAGCACTTCCAAAATGGCGAAAAGATTGCCAACAAAGCCAAATCACCGAAACAAAAGGCAAGCAAAATACCACTTCACCCATCTCCCTAATTTACCCACAGAGAAATGCACAAATCTACATCCCTCGCGAACTAGCAGGAAAACAAGGCAAAACAATCTTTAAAGCGATACATGGAAATGCACAAGCAAAGCTATTCTGGCATTTAGATAATACCTTCTTAGGAACAACCCAGACTTTTCATCAACAAGCAATTCAAGTTGCCGAAGGCAAGCACAAACTTACCTTAGTAGATGAAGATGGCAATCGTGTTGAGCAGGCATTTATGGTTTTGAGTCGTTAGCTGAAGGTAGGAATTATTGGTGGTTTTTTGATATGGCACCCCCCCCTTTTTTACACAATTGATGTCAATTATCTAAAAGAAGGGGGGGTGCCATATAAGGGCGAATACATTGAAAATAGAGCTATCAGGATTACTTTAGAGCGGCAATATGGCGATTAAATTCATCCTGCCCCATGAGTAACTTACACCGCTCAAACTTGTTTAGCGCGTAAGACCAAAAATTATCTACAGGATTATTATTAGCATGTTGAATCAATCCCCACAGTGTCCAGAGTAAATCTGACATGGCTTTGTAGATGATCATTCTACCTTGATGGTTGGCAGTAACGTTTCCATTGCAATAGGCACTTAACATTTCAGCATCTTGAGATTGACTGAATCCTGCTTCTTCAGATAAATCACCTAAGTCCCACATTGGATCATTCATGCCCGAATATTCCCAGTCAATCATCCACATGCGTTCGCCATTGTCGAGGAAGTTCTCAGCCAGTGGATCACAGTGACAAGGTGCAAGTTGAACGGGGTTTTGTTGGAGTGCTTTGCGTATTGGTTCGGCTTGTTTTAAGACTTGATGATAATCATCGGGTAATTCTACATCTAACTCGGTGACTGTTTTGAGGTATTCATCGATCATATTAAATAACTCAAAACGAAATTGAAATGTCTTGCCACTCGTGTGTAGTTTTTTCATCACGATTCCTGCCCGAGTAGGTGAGCCTGCTCGCTGTTTGAAACTCTCCGGGGTCATTGTTTCACCAAGGAGAAAATCTGCGAGCATCAATCCACTGTCTTTATCAAAATAATATACTTTGGCAGATACATCGGCGTTTGCAGCCTGCTTTGCATTATGCGCTTCTACAGCACGATCAATATACGCTTCTGTGCCTTCACCGGGGAGTCTTAATACATAGTCCTTATCATTCGCGTGAATACGATAGACAAGATTAGTTAAACCACCAAGGCGTTGGATATTGAGTTGATCAAGACGACAACCTGACAATTCAGGTATTTTATTAATAATGCTGTTGGTAACTTTATTCATGGCAGTCTTTCCTGCGCTTAATTTCTAATCAACTTAATCAGGTTCTTCTTACGCAAAAATAAACACGCTAATTCTAGCATCAATTGTTCAAAAAAAGGGGGGGTGCCAATTTTATAGCATCACCAAATTATCGCGATGAATCATTTCTACTTCACCAAAGTAACCAAGGATTTCATTGATCTTATCACTGGATTGTTTGCAGAGTTTAGTCACTTCTGTGTTTGAATAGTTGATAATGCCACGTGCAATGATTTCGCCCTGACTATTTTTGCAGTCAACCACATCACCACGTTTAAATTCTCCATCCGCTTTAATAACGCCCACGGGCAGGATGCTGGTTCCTTTTTCTTTAATGGCAACTTTCGCACCATCGTCCAGATATATTGATCCACCTGCGGGGTCTTGGCTGGCAATCCATTGTTTGCGCGAAGGTATGGTTGTGTTATCAGGAGTTAATAGTGTGCCAATTGATTCGCCTTGTGAAATTCTCAACAAGACATTTTCTTCACAACCTGATGCGATGACAGTTGCACAGCCCGAGCGAGCGGCTCGTTGTGCGGCAATTAGTTTTGTTCCCATACCTCCGCTACCTAATGCGGTTGCAATACTGCCAACGTGCTTCATTAAATCAGCATTACTAGCAGAGTCTTCGCTTATTAGTTTTGCATCATCGTGATGTCTTGGGTCTTTATCATAAAGCCCTTCTTGATCAGTGAGAATCACCAGTAAATCTGCATCAACTAGATTCGCGGCTAAAGCGGCAAGAGTATCGTTATCACCGAGGCGCATTTCTGCAAGTGCGACGGTGTCATTCTCATTGATAATGGGAAGTGCTTTTAACTCCAGTAGCGTCCGCAATGTATTGGTCGCGTTAAGGTAGCGTTTGCGATTACTCACATCATCGTGTGTGAGTAAAATTTGCGCCGCTTGAATATTGTATTTTTTGAATTGATTTTCATAGGCTTCGATTAAACCTGTTTGCCCTATCGCCGCCGCCGCTTGTAGTTTTGCTAATGAGTCCGGGCGTTGAGTCCAACCCATGCGACTCATGCCTTCGGCTACAGCGCCTGAGGATACCAGTATTATTTCAATGTCTTGCTGTCGAAGTTTAGCCATTTGTTGAGACCAATCTTGAATCGCATCATAGTTTAGCCCTTCGCCATCTTTAGTCAGTAAAGCACTGCCAATTTTAATGACCCAACGTTTTGCCTGTTTGGTATATGTGTTTCGACTCATTTTTTTGACTTTGCTTATAGCCTGCCTGTGGTTTACGCTACGTTACTATTTCTTTTTATCTTCCTGTAATTTTTGTTGCTCTTCTAAATACACTTTCTCATCAATAGAGGTCATAATTTCTTTGGTCAGCTGTTTTGTATTCAAGCCCGTCGCTGCTGAAACTGTAAATACTTTACCCTTCCAGTTAAGATCTTTTATGATCTTATCACAATGTGCCTGTTGCTCATCCGGTGCGATTAGATCAATTTTATTGAGAATTAACCAACGTTCACGTTGACCTAACTCGTCACTAAAATTCTGTATTTCTTTTTCGATTATTCTTACTGATTGTACAGGGTCTTCGCTCTCATCCATTGGGGCAACATCAACCAAATGAAGTAATAAACTTGTGCGTGATAAATGTTTTAAGAACTGAATCCCAAGCCCAGCACCTTCTGCTGCGCCTTCAATTAGACCCGGAATATCGGCAATCACAAAACTTTGATAAGAATCTACTTTTACCACACCTAAGTTTGGATAGAGTGTTGTAAAAGGATAGTTGGCTACTTTGGGATGCGCAGAAGAAACAGCAGTGATTAAAGTAGATTTACCTGCATTGGGTAAACCTAAAAGACCAACATCTGCTAACACTTTCATTTCCAATCTTAATGAGCGTGTTTCACCTTCTGATCCAGGTTTTGACTGACGTGGTGCGCGGTTAACAGAACTTTTATAGCGCAAGTTTCCAAGACCGTGAAAACCTCCTTGGACAACTTTAATTAATTCTTCATCTTTGGTTAAATCACCAATCATCTCATCGGTTTCTTCAACATAAATCATGGTGCCGATGGGAACCTGAACAATTTTGTCTTCACCTTTCGCGCCTGTCATATTACGACTTGCACCATTTTCACCGCGCCCACCTTCGTAGAATCGCACATGGCGAAAATCTGCCAGTGTGTTTAAACCTTTATTGGCTTGAAGGTAAACACTTCCGCCATCACCACCGTCACCACCATCAGGACCGCCAAATTCAACATATTTTTCACGACGAAAACTGACACAACCATTGCCTCCGTCACCGGCTTTTACTGAGATAACTACTTCATCTACAAATTTCATTCAGAATAACCTTAAACAGATGACAATAAAAAAGCCCCGACAAGCGGGGCTTTTAATAATAAGTTAAGTTAGCTTGTAACTTATGCCGCTTGAATACTTACGAACCTACGGTTCTTCGGACCTTTAACTTCAAAAACAACAACACCGTCAGCTTTTGCAAATAAAGTGTGGTCTTTACCACAACCTACGTTTGTACCAGGGTGAAACTTAGTACCGCGTTGACGTACTAGAATATTTCCCGCTAAAACTTCCTGTCCACCAAAGCGTTTAACACCTAGGCGATTTGAATTTGAATCGCGACCGTTACGTGTACTACCCGCTGCTTTTTTATGTGCCATTTTTAAAACCTCAAAATCTTGTTTAATAGCTAGGAATATTAAATATTCAAAGCCCTTCCTCTAAGCCGCGAAATTCTACAAGTTAATAGCATATGAGTCAAATGATTAGTTGATCTAAATCTGTCTATTTATACTTGATTGAAAATAATACAACATACGTCCTTGACACTGAAGCGACATCTACCTAGCATTCGCTGTTCAATTATTAATATAAACGAATTCAGTGGATTATAAAGTAATACAAAATCTGGTTAAACCTGACATGCAAGCTGTTGACTCATTAATTCAGCAAAGCCTTCAGTCAGACGTTGTATTAGTAAACCAGCTAAGTCAGTACATTATCAATAGTGGTGGTAAGCGTCTCAGACCTGTGCTCACTTTATTAATGGCTCACGCCTGTGGTTATCAAGGTGATAAGCATGTAAATGTTGCCGCTATTGTTGAATTTATCCACACCGCCACTTTATTGCATGATGACGTTGTTGATGAATCTGATATGCGCCGAGGCAAAGATACGGCGAATAATGTATGGGGAAATCAGGCTGCTGTTTTAGTCGGTGATTTTTTATACTCTCGCGCCTTTGAAATGATGGTTGATGTTGATGAAATGCGTATTATGCAAATCATGGCGACAACGACTAACACGATTGCGGAAGGTGAAGTCTTACAACTTCTTAATGTTAACGATGCAGATACGAATGAAACGCGTTATCTTGAAGTTATTTATTCCAAAACATCTAAGCTCTTTGAAGCGGCTTGTCAGTTAAGTGCTGTCCTCGCTGGCTTTTCATCTGAAAATGAAAAGACAATTGCCAAGTTCGGCATTCATCTTGGCACCGCATTTCAACTGGTTGATGATATCCTCGACTACAGTGCTGATAGCAAAGAAATGGGTAAGAATGTTGGAGATGACTTGGCTGAAGGTAAACCTACTTTGCCTTTAATTCATGCCTTATCTGTCAGCGAAAAGAATAACAATAAAGAAGATGCCGCACTGATTCGCAAAGCGATCGAGCAGGGTGGACTTGAGTATATTGATGAGGTTATGGAAATCATCAAGAATACTAAAGCGCTAGAGTACACAATTTCAGTTGCCAAAAAAGAAACACAGCTTGCTATTGATTGCTTAGAGATTCTGCAAGATAGTCCGTATAAAACCGCACTTAACGAGCTTGCTAATTATTCTCTGGGCAGAACACTGTAACTCAATCTTGAAATAAAGGTGGGGGTGCCATTATCCCTGATCTAAACGAATAACCTAAACTCTCTGAAAAATATAACGAAATATCCTTTCTAATCTAAAACATTACTCCAATCTAAGTAATTCACATCGAAATAACATTATTCTAAAGAATACACCTATTTTATTTACCCTGAATATCTGCAGCTGGATACAATAATAATAAGAAACCTTACTGTATTAGCGGTTCAGGCATGATTCAGAGTGCATAAGTTATAATAATGACTTATAAATCTGATTACTAAAAATATCCGATAAAAATAATAATAATTCATTTGTTGTCTGGGGGGGTAACGTGATTTTTTTCGAAACGTTTTATTATAAAACATTCAGTAAAGTTGTTATTCAAACGGCACTTTCATTATGTGCGGCTATTCTGATCTCACAATCCGTATCAGCTCAAGTCACCTCAATTGAAATGTATACCCTTAATGATGGAACAGGTCCATTTGCGGCATTTGATGCCGCGGGTGAAGATGCTTCTGCGAATAATGAAATCGTTCGTACCCATGATGAAATTACTTATCGCGTTATTTTTAAAACATCTGGCGCTGACTCAAATGTCATCGGAACTTTTGTTCTTCCTAGCATTGATGCTGGGGCAACTGCAGGTGAGCCAACGGCAAAGTGGCGTGAAATTCCTCCCCAGTGTGTAGGCGCTAATTCAGCTATTTCAGCAGACGGTTTAACACTGAACTGTGACCTAGGAAATTTGCCTAATGCAACCACATTATCTATTGAACCCGTAGCGATAGCCTCAGGCAGAGCACCTAATGGGCAAGAATTAGATTTTGCAGATCCTGCTGCAGGTGAAGGCACTGCCAGTGCAACATCAGATCAAACGGGTGTTATAAACGCACAATTTTTTGATACCATCGCGGGTCCCAATCAGGGGGCTATTGCCGTTGATGGTGTTTTAGATCAAGTAATATCAGCAGCGCCACGTTATGACTTAATGCTGGGTAATAATCTTGCACACCGAGAAGGAGTAACAGGATCACAAGCACATGCTTTTAATGGGCAAGCAGGTCCAGCGAATGAAGATGGTTTGAGTTTAGCCTATGGTGTTTTCATGTTTTCTCATGAAATTAAAGGCTCTGAAATGCTCGACCCTAATGGTTCTTTTGATTATAAAATTGCCATGACTCCCAGCAGTGCTAACCCTATTCCACAGGCATCTCTTGATGCTGCAATGCTAGTGGCTTGGAACGGACCGCGAGGAAATCAACAACAAAACTTAAATCCTGGTTGTAGGAATGGTTCATTAAATAATTTTTATATGCCCTATGATCGAGCACCTACTAATTATTCAAATCTTGATTCCGTCAGAAATGGTGGCGTTATTGCCTGTTCACAGGCTGTTGCGGGTGATGATGTCCTTGCTACAATTTCTGGAATAGACACTTCACTTGAGCATTTTCCTACACGCATGAGAACGGGTGGAGGAACTGACCCCACAGATAGTAATGAATGGTACGTCATGTCAAAAGTAGTTAGCCAGTTTATCCCCAACAGTGTATTACCGGCTGTGGGTGGGTGGTTTTCACTAGATACCTGTGTGACCATGCAAACTACACCCCTGTCTATTTCTGGGCAAGTCAATATAGATCCTAATCCCTTTACAAATGTGACTGATAATGGGGGTATTAGTAACCACTGTAAAACTAATGCGTTTAGACGAACAGTTGCGGGCAGTTTTCATAAAATCTATGGAAAAGGCTCTATTGGAGGAGCTCCTGCAGCGGTTCAAGATCCACGCATCATTGGTGATGACCGCGTTAATTTTGTGTCACCAGGGCAGCAATATCGTACCCGCGTTTATGCTTATAACAATGGCTCAGAACCTTTAGATTACCGTCAGTGTGAGAAAATTGATAATGCTCGACAAAAAGTCATTACAGGGTCAGATTGGTCAGATTTAGCAAGGCTTGTACATCAAAGCTCATTGCCTAAACCCGTCGTCGAATGGGGAGTACAAGTTGGCGATGGAGCTGGCAGTATTACAAATTCTTGGGGTATATATCCGAATGCAAATCTCGCCAGTCTAGGAGGTAATGAATTTTCAGGTAGTACCAGTAGTGGTAGTGGCACCTTATTTGAAGATGGTTTATGTCCAGATGCTGATCCAAGCGGTAACACCGCAGGCGCTCCTACAGCTTATTTTACAGACCATGCCTCTTTAATTGCGGCAGGATATTCACTCGATCAAATCACCATGGTGCGTTTTACAGGTGGCTTATTGGGTGGTGAGCGATATTTCGGTTTTGTGCAGTTTGAACTAAGACCTACTTTTGAGTATGCAACCAGAGATGTCCATTTAAGACCTGCGGGACCTGATTTGATTTATAACGCAGGTGTGCCCATTCCAAGTGGCTCACATGTACCAAATTATGTTTCGGGTATTCTATTCGATCCCGTAACAAGCGCTGTGTTAAGTACCACTAGATATCGTGTCGATGTTATTCAGGTACAATCGGTTCGTAATTTACGTATCAAAAAAACAGCAGTTCCTATTTCTGGTTTACAAGTAGCGCCGGGGCAAACCATTAATTATAAGATTGCTCCTAACTACACCACCCCAGACTTAGGTTCTCCTGCTGATGTGGCGATTACCGATATTCTACCTGTGGGCATTAGTTATTTAGCCACCTCAAATGGACCGGCGCCTACAGTAGAACTTGATACACCTGCGGCTGGATTAACAAAGCTCACATGGGTGTTACAAAATCAGATTCCTGCAACTTCTGCCATCGGTGGTACGCTAGGTAACTTACCCGCTATTGAATTTACGGCACGAGTAAACACAAATACGTTATCTGGCACCCAGTTTGTTAACTGGACAACGGTTTCAGATGGTGGCTTAGACTCATCCGATGAACCTGATTGTGCTTTTGATTTAGGCACGTTCCCCGCAGACCCGCCACTGGGCTATGAAGGTTGTGTTACAAGCTTTTCCACTAGCCCAGTAAAAGCAGACAGTACGGTGCATACGATGTCTGCACCACCGGGTTTTTCTATTTTTAAAGAAGTGTTAGATCCTGTTATTTATCCAACGGCAGATTTCACACACCGTATTAATTGGGCTCCAATTGGGGGTGCCACTTCAGGAATACGCGTAATAGATATTTTGCCGTGGAATGGAGACAGTAGAGGCTCTGCATTTGGTGGAACACTTTCTTTAGAGTCTGTTACACCATTGGGTGATTTACTTGCTGATAGTCCGACAATTTACTATACCTCAGCAAATCCTGCGAGTATTAGTCAAGACCCTTTTGTAGCAAGTAATGCACTTACAACCGTTGGAATCTGGTGTGATACCGGAGCAGATGCAATAACTCCAGATATCGGCACTGCGGGTTGTCCTGCGAGTATTGCTGAGAGTACAGCTTTTTTAATTGATCAAGACACACAATTAGATGCAAACTCTACCTACAGTGCAGAAATTAAAATCAGCACCACGGGCAATAGTGAAACAGATGTGTATGCCAATAATCACAGCGTCAACGACAGTGGAAGCGATCTTGATTTATTGTTGGGTAATACCGTACAAAGTATTGTTTTTGAGCCAACGGTAGGCGATAGAGTTTGGCATGATTACAATGCTGATGGCGTTGAAGATGCCGTAGAACCTGGTATTGATAACGTAACTGTGACGTTAACTGGTAATGATATAAACGATGTTGCGGTTAATATAACAACGACAACTAATGCGAGTGGTAATTATTTATTTAATAGAGGCAACGGTTTACTTCGTCCGAGTAATACAGACGGGTACACCATTACGGTTACAACACCTGCTGGCTATACACCCGTTTATGATTTAGATGATGGTGCTTATTACTTTAGTTCTCCTGCGGCAGCTGCTTCTCAAGCTTTTGTTATTGAAGGCGATCGGTTTGCTACTGCGGGTGCAATTGCATCTGTAGAAACTAATAATGATGGTGTCGTTATCGAAACGGTATTTGCCGCAGAAGCTCCTGCGGGTTCCATTACACAAAATAGCTCGGGTAGCTTTGTGTTAACAGCAAGTGATGATAAGCGTGATGTTGATTTTTCCTATACACAGTTTGGTAATGTGCTAGTTAACAAAGACGTGATCGGCGGTGATTCTGCGAATGCTTGGCAATTTACGATTGCGAGTGATGTTGCAGGTTGTATCGTGCCACCTACAATTTCCAATCCATCATCGACAGCAAGTGGTGGTGACAGTAGCGCGAATTTTTCCGACCTATCTTTATTTAGTAGTACAACAGGAGATGCCTGTTCTTATAGCGTTGCTGAAACCTCCCAAATTGGCTATGTGCTTAACTCCACCCTATCTGATAGTAGTACGGATTTAGCGCCAACACCTGTAAATCGTCAAGCGATTGTAAATTTTGTAAATCAAAAACTGGGTACTATTTCGGGAAATGTATCAGAAGACATTGATGGTAGTGGCAACGCTGCTTTAGTTCCTTTATTGGATGTAACACTAACCTTACACAATGCTGATGGAACATTATTTGATCGTGATCTCACCACAGCTGGCATACAAGCTTATAGTGTTTTAACAAATGCTAATGGTGATTATCAACTTGAAAACATACCCTTAGGTGAATATACGATTAGACAAACAGATCTTGCGACCTATCGTTCTGTGAGTGATATTGATAGTAGTGATGATGCGGATACCACAGCCAATACAGATAGCAATAATAATGATATTCCTGTCACTATTACAGTCGGTGAAGTCGATGCAAATAATGACTTTATTGATGAGCGTGCTGGCTCCATAACGGGTAATGTCTCAGAGGATATTGATGGTGTTGCTAATGCGGCATTAGTTGCAATACCGTTGGTGACTTTGACCGTGCTAAATATAGATGGCTCGGTTTTCGATAGTGATTCAGTAACTTCTGGTGTCCAAGCTTTAACGGCTACTACAGATGCAAGTGGTAATTATGTAATCACTGGGGTTTCACCAGGTGAGTACATTGTTCAACAAACAGACCTTGCATCTTACCGCTCAATTGTTGATAACGACAGCAGTAATGATGCGGATGTTACTGCCAATCTAAATACTAATAATAATCAAATTCCAGTAACACTCTTACCTACGGAAGTTGATGCTGATAATAATTTTGTTGATGAACGTGCGGGTTTTATCTCAGGGTCTGTTTTTGAAGATGTAGATGGTAATGGTTCCTCACCAATGGTACCAATACAAAATACTGTTCTCACGCTTCTTAATGCCGATGGTTCTCAATATGATAGATACCCAAATTCACTGGGGCTACAGGTCTACATCAGTTTAACGGATTCTAATGGTAACTTTACCTTTGCGGATATCTCACCCGGAGAATATATTGTAGAGGAAACAGATCTTATTGTTATTTCATTTGATAGCGAAACGGGGACAACGAGTGTTATCAAAAACTATACGTCTGTAAATGACAATGATAATAGTAATGATGGCGACACCACGGCTAATACAAACAACAATGATAACCAAATTCCAGTCACGGTAGCTGTGGGCGAGCATGATGCCGATAATATTTTTATTGATGAGCAGCGCGGTTCTATTACTGGTTTTGTACTAGAAGATATTGACGGTGTAGGAAATAGTGCTTTGGTGGCACTTGAAAATGTAAATGTCACCTTACTTAACCCAGATGGTTCTGTATTTGATACAGACTCTAGCACTGCAGGCATCCAAGAACTTACCGTACAAACTGGGGCAAACGGAGACTTCCGACTTAATGATCTAGCCCCCGGTGAATATATTATTAGGCAAACTGATCTAGTAAACTATCAATCACTTAGCGATAATGACAGCACTGATGATGGTGATAACGTTGCCAACACTGACACCAATAATAATCAGATACCTGTTAGCTTAAACCCCGCAGAGATAGATGCTAATAATACTTTTATTGATGAACTCCCGGGCTTAATTTCAGGTAATGTATCTGAGGATCCCGATGGTAGTACAGGTTCTGCTTTACTAGTGATGTTGGAGAATGTTTCATTAAAACTACTCTATTCTGATGGTAGTCCTGTCGATAGCGACTCATTAACGGCAGGGGTGCAAGAAGTTATTACCAGCACAGACTCAAATGGTAATTATGTATTTAATTCGGTTTCACCCGGTGAATATATTGTAGAAGAAACAGATCTTGCAGGGTATACATCGCTCTCTGATGAAGATACAAGCAATGACACTGATTCAACTGCAAACGTAGATACTAATAATAATCAAATTCCAGTGACACTTACATCCGCTGAAAATGATACTGACAATAACTTTATTGATGAACAGCCCGGCACAATTTCTGGCAATGTTTCTGCTGATATTGATGGGCTTGGTACAACAGAATTTGTAGCAATTGAAAATGTAATACTCACCTTATTGAATGCAGATGGCTCTGATTATGATAATGATTTGACTACCGCTGGCGTGCAAATACTCAGTGTACAAACAGATCAAAACGGTAACTATGCCTTTATTGGCATTCGTTTAGGTGAATACATAATCAAAGAAACTGACCTTGCAACGTATCGTTCTATTAGTGATGAAGACAGCAGTGATGATGGGGACGCAACCGCAAACACGGATAGCAATGATAACCAGATTCCAGTGACACTTGTTCAAGGAGAGGCGGACCTGGACAATAACTTTATAGACGAGCAAGTAGCATCCATTACAGGTTTTGTGTTTGAAGATATTGATGGGTCAGGTGATAGTGACCTTATCGCGATTGCGAATGTTACAGTAACTTTGCTAAATGCTGATAGCAGTGTTTTTGATAGTGATCTAGATACATCTGGTATCCAGCAATTATCAACAACGACTAATTCAGAAGGTTCCTATACCTTTATTGACTTATCACCCGGTCATTACATTGTTGAGCAAACTGATTTAGCAACGTATCGCTCAGTTAGCGATATTGATTTATCGGATGATGCAGACGCTACTGTAAATACGAATACCAATAATAATCAAATACCCGTATCGTTAAATCCTGCAGAAATTGATGCAGACAATCATTTCATTGATGAAAGACCGGGATCTATCGCTGGAAATGTTTCTGAAGATATTGATGGTACGGGAGGTGCTCCACTTGAGCCATTAGTCGGCATTACCATTACTTTATTGAATGCTGATGGAACAGTTTTTGACAGTAACCCTGCAACCACTGCAGTAGAGTCTTTAACAGCCACAACTGATTCTGATGGCAATTACAGCTTGAATGATATCCCATTGGGAGAGTACCTCGTGGAACAATCAGACGCAGAAAACTATCGTTCGGTAAGTGATGCTGACAGTAGCGATGACGGTGATACTAACACCAATATAAATAGTAATAATAATCAAATTCCGCTAACCCTAGGAGCAGCTGAATCGGATATTGATAATAACTTTATTGATGAACTTCCAGGCTCTATTTCTGGCAGTGTTTTGCAAGATAACGACGGAGATGAGCTAGGCGATGAAGGAATCGAAAATGTACTTTTGATTCTGGCTGATAGCAACGGAAACCCAGTCGGCATTCAAGTCAGAACAGATGAGCAAGGTAATTACCAATTCAATGATATTTCGCCCGGTGAATATCAATTGATACAACAACAGCCTTCAGGATTTATTTCTGTATCAGATATCGAAGGGGACCCTTTGGATAATGTAGTTAAGGACATAGTTCTAGGTCCTGGTGAAACGGTGACAAATAGAAGTTTCTTAGAAAGAGTTGACCCAAGCACACAAGAAATTCCAACACTCAGTGAATGGTCGTTACTTCTGCTGATGTTGATGCTTGGGTTTATGGGCTATCGACAGACTGCAATTAGAGGTTTTAAAAGCTAATTACTAGCTATAATGGCACCCCCCCCTTTTTTACACAATTGGGGGAGGCTCTATATCTTGGACAAGCAAGATCCTAGTGAGGAAACTCTCTAGGATCGTCACGGTAACCACCATCAACGCCTTTAGTAACAATCGCAACAGCATCATGTGGATGTAAGCTTTCCATATGATTCACTCTAATCCAAAAATCAATCAACGTATAATCTTTAGCCAAACCCACTTGGATACGTCTTGCCGCATCTTCACAAAACATCAGGTTGGCAGCGTTCAAACGTGCAAACTCTTGCTCATCTTCTCTTTTTACAACAGCCTGAACAGGTGTTGAAAGTGCTGCTTCAATCTCATCAATCAATCGTGAGATAGGCAAATCCTCTACTTCATCAGAAAGTTTGACTCTAACCTGCGCAATACTTCTTTGGCTGTGCGGTGTAGCAGAAATCCCTTCCGTTGTGCCTAACCATTCATGCACATCACTACTGTTCACATCACCTGATTTACCAAATTTATTCTCAAAACCTTGTTGGATAATATCCCGTGATAAAGCAGCAGAGCAGGGACAGGTTGATGAATAAGGTACTTCGATGCTCAATTCTGTGGTCAACTTACCTTTACGCAATGCCGTTATCGGGCGAACTTTATAACTCTTCCAACCCGTATTATCACTGATCAAAGAATCACGTCTTTCAAAAAAATCCAGTCGACATTCAAGGTAAGCACTATCACTGATACCGTCTTGTGATTTAGCAAAGTGTTCTACCACTTCACGTAGCAAAGCAGGCGTTAATACATTATCGCTAAGGATTTTATCAACCGCCAAATAGAGACGAGACATATGAATGCCCTTACTCTGTGGGTCAATCAAATTAACATAAGCTTGAATGCGTGCAACCGTTTGAATCTGATTGCCTTTGCCATTAATCATGTGCACAGGCATTTCGATCTCACTCATGCCCACCCAATTTAGGCAAGCATTCGGCCCACTATGGGGTTCATTGGCAATATCAGGTAAATCACAGCTATCATCGGTACAGCCTTCACTAGCACTCATAGGAGAATCCAGAATTACAATATTAAGTATAATTATACATAAACAACAGTATAAGAAAATATACCCCTTTAGATGGTGCTGTAAATACAAATTTCAAGTCTTTTACAGGACTTATTTAGAGGTATATACAAGAGATTATTTTGCATAAATACCAATTATTCTCATATATGCTATTCCTTCCTTCTTATTGCTTGGATTTCAAACAGACAAAAAAAAGACGAACCTAAGTCCGTCTTTTTATATAGTAAGGTCTTTGCACGAATCAGGTGACGAATAAAAATAGTTAAAAGTTCACCTAATTTTTCTTTCGCCGCCGACTCGCGTTAAGATCTTATCGTAAGTATATAATTAAAACCTAACTCCTCTTTTAAGTGAAGCTTGTCGATAACCTACAAAACCTAGAAGTAATATCAACATCATCAAAGCCCACTCACTTAAGGTTGGGATCGGTTCATTACTTGGCGGTAAAGCTCCTTGAAGAATGATTCGTGCCTCATTCGACACTTGCCCATCAGCACTTACTCCTGTGTAGGTTGGTGGAGTTGGATTACTACCTAAGTAACCTTGTTCTGGAGTAAATGTAACTTCTCCATTTTCACCCATTACCCATTCTCCCTCACCTGGTACTGTCAGCGTTTTACCATCTCCACTCAATGTAGCATTTGGAGTACCTGTTGTAGTAAACCTTAGTGAAGATGCAACTATCGGAATTGCTTGTCCATCATTGTCAAGGATATTAAGTGTTTTAGACTGACCAGGAATGTAAGTCCTCTTATCATCAACCACAACGGGTGGATTAAGCAATGTAACCGTTGGATCATCCTCAAATACACTTGTATTATCAGATTTATCCGTAACAGTTGTACCTTTTGGTCCTTTGCCAGACACTGTAGCTTGATTAGTTACACTACCCACCGTTACATCAGTTGACTGAATCACATAAGCACCCTTAATACTTGTACTATCTACCTGACCTACAGCTAATGATGAAATGGAACCCGTTACAACCATGCCTGGTAAATCATCAGTAATGGTTACGTTAGTCAGTGGTACATTACCCACATTTGTTACTGTAAAGGTATATGAGATTGTCTCCCCAGCTATACCTGTACCATTAACTTTGCCCTGCTTAACTAAAGCAATTTTAGGTGATGGCGTTAATAGCACAGTTGTTGGATCATCCGTAGGATCATTTGGATCATTTGGAATTTTACCAACTGGGCTAGGAGTCTCCTCTGTTGTTGGAGTATCTACAGGGGAGCCATCAGGATTTGTACCAGCATCAGACTTATCTGTCACTGGTATACCATCTGATCCATCTGCATTTTTAGGCGTACCCGTTGCAATCGCCGTATTTTCAACACCACCATCAGTAACATCTTGTTGAGTAATGGTATATCTATCTCCAATACAGCTTGTACTGTCACCAATTGCTAACGATGTTGACTGACAAATGATATTGGCAACCTTGGCGTCTGTAACAGAGATTGGATTTAAATCAAGATTTCCCGTATTAGTGACTAAGAAACTATAACTAATACTATCACCAGCTCCCGTTATACCATCAGCGACTGTATCAACAATTCCAGTCATTGATTTAATAATTGAAATTGATGCAGAGCTTAGCAACGTTCCCGTCTTATCATCACCATTTGGATCATTCGGAATATTCGTCTCATTCGGATCATTTTGATTCGAACTGTCTGATTTATCCGTAACAGGTGTACTTGGATCGCCATTTGGTTGATTCGGTGGTGTTCCTTTACCTACCACACGGTTATCTAACTTACCTGCCGCAATATCAGCAGCCGTTAATGCATAGGTTGCGCTAAAGGTGGCTTTTTCTCCAACCACTAGTGTACCTTGTGCACTGGCACCACTGTTACTCTGCCACCCTGGTACTGGCAATACGCCTGTACCCGTAAAGTCAGCTTGTGTCTCAGTGATGGTCACTGAAGTCAACGTTACGTTACCAGTGTTTTCTACGACATAGGTGTAAGTAACAAGATCGCCAACACTAATAACTCCATCTGATCCCTTGTTCAAGGATGAGCCTTTAGTCGTTGAGATCAAAGGTGTCGGTGTTAGAGGGACAGATTTATCAGCATCTTTTGGATCTACTGGTGGAACTCCTGTTGGCGGTACTACCGTAACGCGAACTGTATTGTCTACTTTACCTGCATCAACCTCTGATTGAGTAACAGGAATTGAAGTACATGAGTAAATAAAAGTCTCATCAATATTCAGTCTTCCGTCTAAGTTTGTATCACCACTGGTCAATATTGGCGTGGCTGCACATTTTACATCTACTACCGTTACACTGCTTAGAGAAACATTTCCTGTATTAACAACAGTGAAGGTGTAATCCAACGTATCACCAACCTTAATAGGCAATGAATTAGTATCTTTTACCACTGTGAAATCAGGTGTTCTAACCACAGGGACTGTTTTATCCCCATCCTTAGGCGGTACTGGAGGTACGCCTGGTGGTGGCGTAACTGTTCCCGTTACCGTGTTATCAACCTTACCTGCATCTACCTCGGCTTGTGTTGTAGGTACTGAGGTACAGGAGTAAACCTGTACTTCATTCACTTCGAGTATGGTATCGGCAGTTTTAGTTTCTGAATCAAGCGCAATCGGTGTCGCACACTTCGCATCTACTAGCGTTACCGTGAGCAAAGAGACATTACCTGTATTGGTCACCGTAAAGGTGTAATCCAAGGTATCGCCTACGTTCACAGGCACCGAGTTACTGTCTTTTATCACAGTGAAATCTGGCGTTCTAACCATGGGAACTGTTTTATCCCCGTCCTTAGGCGGTACTGGAGGTACGCCTGGTGGTGGCGTAACTGTTCCCGTTACCGTGTTATCAACCTTACCTGCATCTACTTCTGCTTGTGTCGTAGGAACAGAGGTACAGGAGTACACCTGTACTTCATCCACTTCGAGTATGGTATCGGGCGTTATGCTTTCTGAATCAAGCGCTATCTGTGTCGCACACTTCGCATCCACTAGCGTTACTGTTAGCAAAGAGACATTACCCGTATTGGCCACCGTAAAGGTGTAATCCAAGGTATCGCCTACTTTCACAGGCACTGAATTACTGTCTTTTACCACTAAGAAATCAGGTGATGCTGTTATCGGCACTACAACACTACTTTTTGATTTAGGGTCTTCTAATCCAGGAGGAGGTGTACCCGTAGCTTCCGCAGTATTATTTAACTTACCTGAATCAATATCCATCTGCGTTAATGTATAGGTCGCAGTAAATGTAGTTGAATCTCCAGGGTTCAGCGTTGTTAGCCCACCCGATGGAATCGGGTCAGTCCCCGTACCACTAAAGTTAGCAGCATCTTCTGTGACCGTGACACCCGTTAATATTGATGTACCTGTATTTTTCACCAAGTAAGAATACGTTACCGTATCTCCCACACTGTCTTTACCATCAACATCAGCGTCAGTAATTGCACCGGCTGATTTCTCTAATGAAATCGCCGCGCTTACCTGTGCTGTTGCTAATGCACTTGATGTCGATGTTGGAGGAGTTAAACCAGAATTCACAGGTGGTATACCAACAACTTTTGCATCATTAGCTATTTCAAACTCTCCAGTACCAGCATTAATCACTGCATTTCCAGTTCCTGCTACATCTGCCGCATTTAATGTATATGTGGCTGTACAGATTTCAGTAGCGCCTGCTGTTAAGCTAAGAATAGGGTTAGCACCTGAAGGACAGGCGATGGTCAAACCTAAACCTGCTGTTTCATCAGTCACATCAACATTCGTTAATGTCACATTACCTGTGTTTTTAACAGTGAATGTATAATCAACCGTATCACCTACAGTTACTGAACTACTTCCATCATCATCTTGAATAACAGTAGCGCTTTTCAATAGCTCAATAGAAGTCTTCTGCTGTAGAGGAGTAATAACCGTACTTTGACCTTCAATTGGAGGACCAGTTGGTGGTGTGCCTTGAACAGTCACTGTATTCTCACGTTTGCCTGCATCAATATCTGTCTGAATTAATACATAATCAACCGAACAACTTACGCTCTCACCAATATCCAATGTATCTGAGTTATCATTTGCCCAAACATCACCATTGCTAGTTGCCGCACAAACTGCTGTTGACATATCGACCAAGGTATCGCTAATCGTCACACTATTTAAAATTACGTTACCAGTATTTTTTGTTACTAAAGTATAAGTAATCGTATCATCTAAGTCGGTAATACTTGTATTTATACCCAAATTAACGGTAGGTGCAGTTGCTGTTTTCACCACACTAATTTTTGGCTTCGGATCAAGTGGCACCGTTACTATAGGGGGAAATTCCATTGGTGGAATGCTTGTATTTGGAGGTGGTGTTGCACTCGGGTTGGCTACATTCACAACCTGACCTGCACTAACATCTGCTGCTATTATCGTATAGCTTCCAGTACAGGTGATACTAGCGCCAACTGCTAAGCTGTTAGACGCAGGGCTGGGACAATTAACCGTAGGAATCTTGTCATCACTTACTGTGATATTAGCAACCGCAACATTGCCTGTATTCGTTACAACATACTCGTATGTAACGATATCACCTATTTCATCAAATGGATCTCCACCAGTAGATGCTTTGGTCATACTTAAATTTGGTTGATCTAAAAAGGGCACAGGAATACTCACACAGCGAGGATCACTGTTAACAGCTGCCGTACAGGTAGGGGGAATATCACCTGTTTTAATAACTACGTTCTCAATACTATTTACATTGATCGGATCATCTACCTTTACTGAAAAAGTCATAGTTGCAGTCCCACCTGCAGGTACATTAGGACTAGTGTTAGTACACGTTGTTCCTGCTGACACCCCTAGAGCACACGAATTAAAACTATCACCACTAAGGTTTGTTGTAC
>JAZGEM010000031.1:0-2277 GCA_036478745.1 Cocleimonas sp. | reverse complement strand
CGGAAAACAAGAGCTAATCGCGCCTTGGCAAATTACAGAACCAGATATTATTTCCATTAGCTCGCCTCGTGTTGATTTTGATGGCACTCTGATTCAGTTTCTTATTGGTTTATTGCAGACGGCAATGACTCCCAAGGGTGAATTTGAATGGAATGAAATGTTTGCACAGCCACCATCAGCAGAAGCACTTAAAGAACGCTTCTCAAAATTTGCTCACGCTTTTGAAATCAATGGTGATGACTCACGGTTTATGCAGGATTTTGATTCGCTTGAAGTAAAGTCAGCCAATGCAATAGCCGATTTATTAATAGATTCACCCGGTGGAAATACCATTAAAGAAAATAAAGACCACTTTGTGAAACGTGGGCAAATTAATGGCATGTGTCCTGTTTGTGCAGTTACAGCTTTATTAACGCTACAAACCAATGCGCCGAGCGGAGGGCAAGGACATAGAACCTCGTTGCGTGGAGGCGGACCACTGACTACTTTGGTGGTTAATGACCCAAACAATAGTGGGTTAGCTGATAATTTATGGACAAACTTGTGGTTAAACGTACTAGATAAAAGCCGTGAAAAGAAAATAACAGGTAATTGGGATAAGACAGGAGATAGCGATATTTTCCCATGGTTAGTTAAAACAAAAACCAGCGAAAAAACAACAGGTTTTGAAATTTATCCAGAAGATGCGCATCCTGACCAAATGTATTGGTCAATGCCCCGACGTATTAGAATTATATGGGATAAAACCGAAGCTGGGCATTGTGGTATTTGCGATACCTATTCCGAAGAACTAGTGACTCATTATGAAACTAAAAACTACGGTATTAATTATTCTGGGCAGTGGCAACATCCGCTAAGCCCGCACAGTACAAATAATGACGGAGAGATATTACCACGCCATGCGCAACCCGATGGTATGACTTATCGACATTGGTTAGGTCTTATAAAAGATGTAGATTCACTAAGCCCTGCATTGGTTGTTAAGCGCTATCAAAAAGTGATAAGTCGTTTTACGCAAACAGAAAAAGAACAGCTCCGTATTCGTGCTTTTGGTTACGATATGGATAATATGAAAGCACGTTGTTGGTATGAAACAACTTTCCCACTTTATGTACTTGAAAATAAAAATGGTGTCGAACTTTCGAGCTATATCGACACATTAACCACCTCAGCAACGGACGTAGCATCAATGGTGCGCACTTGTATTAAAGACGCATGGTTTAGACGACCGGGTGATGCACGAGGTGATACTTCTTTTTTACAACATGCTTTTTTTCAACATACTGAAAAATCGTTCTATCAAGCCGTTAAAAAACTAACAGCAGATGATTTTGAATCAGGGAAAGTCATACTGAATGATTGGCATAGTAATTTAAGAAAGTCCGCCTATGCCTTATTTGATTACTGGTCAGATAATGGTGATTTTGCACAATCAGACCCTAAACGCATAGCAAAAGCACATACCAAACTAAGGAAGTTACTGCACAGTAAAAAACTACTAGGTGCATTACGAGTGTCTAAATTGAAAAAGGAGACAACTTAATGAATAACAAAGACTTAAAGTTAATGACAGAGGCTTTAGCCAAATGGCGAAGTGATCTGCATGAACCGCATCGTCGCGGAGCAAGGGCAGAGTTGCGTCGTTCTAAAAATATCACTGACGTTATTATGACACCTGCATACCAGCGACTATGTTCTCGTTTAGGTGAGGAACTATCCAGTTTTAGTAAACAGGATAAAGAACGCTTAGCCTTTATTGCTGGCTTGTTAGCGCATGTGAGAGAACACAGTAAAGCAAAGCTGGCATCTGCGATGTCAAATGGTTCGCCATCGTGTGTGAGCGAATTACGTTTTAGGCGTTTACTTCAGCATGAGTGGGATGATCGTTTTTATGGCGCAATGATACGTGTTATTCGTATGTTGAAATATCAAGTCAATGTCTATGATCTGATTGAATCCATGTATTACTGGAATGAACAAAAAAAGAAAGATTGGGCGTATGCCTACTTCTCGTGACTTATTTACAACACCCGCTAGCAGGGAGAGGGTGGATTTCTATCCCCTCCCTAACCCTCCCCTTGCTAAGTGGAGGGGACTAAACAAATTTACTATTTATCATATTAAGTAACAAATTTAAGGAAAACAGATTATGAGCCGATTTATACAACTGCATTTATTAACTTCTTACCCACCTTCAAACCTAAACCGTGATGATATGGGACGACCTAAAACGGCAATAATGGGTGGTGAAGCACGTTTAAGAATATCTTCACAAAG
>JAZGEM010000030.1:0-5161 GCA_036478745.1 Cocleimonas sp. | reverse complement strand
CTAACAATCGCATCCAGCTGACCGTAAAAAGCGTCACATTTTTTGCGAAGCAAAAAAGTGCGCCCCTTTTTACGTCAGCTGATGCGGGCGTTATGTGTCAGTCAAGTAGAACTAAACGGGATCTTAAAACACAACGTATGGTATTTGTAAAAAAGCACCCCTTTTTGGGATAAACAAGATGAGGTGCATTATATAAATAAAGTACAAACGGTCAAGAAGTGGAGCTTCTGAGTGTATTTACTTTATGTCCTTTATTCCATACTTTTTTTGATCCTATGCTTGTTGCTTTTATCAAAGGTTATATATGATTTTAATGGAAGAAGTTGTCGTAATTACAGTAAAATGTGATTTTTAAATTGAATTAAGTTCAAGTCATTAAATTTAGAGGTTAATATGCCAAAATCAAGATTACGTTTCTTTACCATAATGTCGATTATTCTTGCTAGTGCTGGTTGCAACAGCACTATTCCTGTCGACAATAAATTCATTAAGCTCTTAACGGATAGTGGGTATACTGCGCTTCCTATGCCGTCCACCTTGGAAAGTGGAGGAAGTCTTGTCTACATTAAGAATGAAGGAAACAAGAAAACCATTGAATGGGTAGGTAGTCTTCTTGATTGTCAGGTTCCAGAGGCTGTGGTCTATGGGGAATCGGAGGATTCTAGAAAGAGAACTAAAAATGCAAGCTTCCCTAGCTTTAGCGGCTCAAGCATAAACGACTTTGGTATAGCAGTAAATTTGATATATAAAGGCGTAGGAATTAACGCCGATGCAAAAGCTTTTAAAAAGACCATCATGACCGTCGACGAAGCAGGACACGAGACTGTTCAAAGGCTCGCTATAGCTTATTATTTAGCTGATCCTTTGAGACGTCGAAAAATGAAAAAACATTGTGTTGATGCAATAGCTCAACATAAAGTCGCTGTTCTCGTTGATGTGGCGTATGTGGAAAAAGGAAAGTTCGAACTCTATACTGATAATGGGCTTACAGTGAAAGTAAAGGGACCAGAAGTAATCGAAGCCTTGGATCTTGATGCTAGTGCGAGAGCTAAAGTTAAAAATGACGGCACAATGACTATTAACGAGCGAATTTATGTCGCTTTTAAAGCGGCCTATTATATCCCTGAAAGTGGAACATTATCTAATGGCACATCAAAACTACAAGATGCTACTAAAGACCTTAAAACAATTGCCAATGATTTGTAACTAGATCTTTAAAATATAGCCAAGACTCAGAAATATGTCATCCTATAAAAATATTATTTACTTCTTTTTGTTATTGAGTCCGTTGCTATTCTTAAGTGGGTGTGCTGTACGGGGGGGCTCCAGTTATTCTAAAGACTGCTGTTGACATTATTCACCGCATAGAATTTCCTGATAATCTTAGTTCACGTTCTCGGGAGGTGGTATTAAAGGCCAATAAAGAAACTAATCTTTATTATAGCCTTGCTCCTAGGCAAGATGCTTTTTCAGCCATAGAACAACCGATTTCTAGTAAACTAAATGATCTGCTAGAGAAAGGAGATACAGTCCTTTCTATCAAATTTCAGTGTAACATATGTAGGACTGCTGACAATTTTCAGATGAAACAGTCAGTTCAATACCTTGAGGAAAGCAATTCTTCCGAGCCAATTGAATTTCGATTTACTCCACTTGAAATATCCGATGTGAAACTTAGCCAAGAATATCCTTCATCTGAGCCTGCTGTTTCGTTGATTGTGCTTAGAGATGGCATCCTATACGATAGGATTGATATTCCAGTAAAAGTTGAAAGTAAGAAAAGAAGTTCTGATTCGTCAGTAATGAGACATATTTCAGATAGCCCTGAATTCAAAAGTAAAGAAATATTTGATTTATCGAATTATGAGAGAGAAATTTCATATTCTGAACGAATAAACAAAGGAGGGCAGCCTGATATATCTATGGAGCTTGTATCTGTTAACGGTAGTCCGCTTCAACTTCATGTGGAAATTCACGATGATACTCTGCAAACAGATTATGACCCAATCTTTGTTTCCTCAACAGAGCCAAGAACAATTAATAAGTCATCATTAGAATATTCATATTTAACAAGGTTTCAAAATTTTGAAGAGGTAAAAACACTTGCTCGGAAGGTTTACTTACGCCTTTCATGTTTAACTGTAGCACCGGAAACGGATGAGAGCATAAAACTACGCAAAGCTGCTAAAAGCATTCTAAAAAAATATTGCTATAGATACGTTGGAAATATTTCCGAACATTGGACTATTGAACAGCTAAAGAATATTGGAGGAAATTTGGCTAGTATCGGTTACTCCATTTTCTACAAAATGGCAGGCGATAAAGCCTTTAGAGAGAGTTTTGATCGTCTAATCGAATTGGGGAAGAAGAGAGCTGATAATGATCCTATTAAAATACTATTTAAGAGCAAAGAACATCTTCCCATCCAATTACTCTACCCTTTTGGAACTTTTACGCCAGAAGATCCAAAGTTTTTTGGTCTAATATTTGATTTAGCAGAGAGACAATACAAGCATCCCCCTCTTCTTGGTGAACTTTCTATATTTCCAGGTAAAAAATGGGAGACTGTTTTTGGTGGTTTCAAAGGAGACTATAGGAAAACCAACGAAATTGATTTAATTTCAATTTTTTCCAAAACACATTACAACGAGATTCGTGACAAGGTTATGAGTGGTGGTGGGTTGACATTCGAAAATCAAGTAACATCTCAAAATTTTCTCAATAATATAATCGAAAAGCGAAAGTCTGTGGATCTTATTTGGACATATGTCCATGGAGATGGTCGTGGTTGGAGTGCTCCTTATTATCCAAAACTTGATAGCACCCCAAAGTTGATATTTGGGTTGCATACGGAAGAGATAGATTATTTGCCAGTTGAATACATCTTGGAAGAGATGAGTAGGGTTACACAAGAAAATAATCCTCTAGCAGCGGCGCCTCTTGTGACTCTGATTGCCTGTGAATCCGGATCAGGCGGGTTAGGTGGAACTAGCGGCAATAAGTTTAGCCAAGAGTTTTTCCAACTTGGAGCCAGAGGAGTTATAACGACAGAAGCCGAAATTCATGCAGGGTCGGCTTCTCTTTTTGGCGCAGAACTTATCGATAGTCTAGTAAATAAAAAAACACCTCCTTCTAGAGCTGTTTTGACAGCGAGGCGTAACCTTTTTAAAACATATAAAAATCTATGGTCTCTATTGTTCCATTATGAGGGAGCTCACGGGTTTTACGCTGGTCCTTAGAGCTGTCAATTTTTTTCAGAAAATGGTGCTATTAACACATAACAAAAAAATCCAGCGGACAGTTTAAAGCGTCATGCCTTTTGCAAAAAGACGCAAAAGTCACGCCCCTTTAAACTGCCGCTGATTTAGGCGTTAGGCGTCTGAATTGCCCGTATCACTTAATCAAGGATATTAGTTTCAAATTAAGTATACGCTAACAATCATAGATTTTCAGGAGGGATAATGAAGTTAGTACTCTGCATAGCAATAACCTGTGCGTTAACCTCCACAACGACAGGTTGCTCGATGCGCAGCGCCTTTGGACTTCCAAGCCTTAGCGAAGAAGGTATCCTTCTAAATCAAGAAGTCGATTCAAAGTTACGCCTCGCGGTAATAATCAAACGAGGAAACTACCAATATGAGGTTCCAGCGCAAGGGTTCGGCGATGTGCTTGGTCCAGAAATTGCAGCGACAGCAAAGGAGCTATTTGGGACAGATTCAGTTGGTCTATCGCACTCGTTAGGAGGTGATTGGTCCAAAGAGCTGCTTAGAGCGGGACGTGCACATGCGAAATCCGGAACGTCGCTACCCTCTCAAGTGGAGCATGCAAGATTCATGCAGCAACAAGGATACGACTTGTATGTTGAAGTCATTACTAAACCTGAGCGCCAAATGTACGAGACATACGTGTTAGGGCGAGGTCCGACGCAAGGACAAGCAGGTCCTTACATACGATTTACTCCATTTTTTCGGGTATTCAAATTGCAAACTTCTGGCGAAATTTTACCTCTGGTTCGCACAGGACCTGAATCCACCATAGGTTGTGACCTGGTTTCTCCGGATGGTCGCGATCCTCAAGCTGATCCATACGCTGTAATATCAAATCCAATGCATTGCGCAAAGGAGATCGGTTTAATTTTCAAATCTGAAATCGCGGAGAGACTTAGAGCGGCTCGATAGGATATTCGATTCATCGAGCGACGCCTAACCAGCAGTTGGAGCGGACCCATTTCCTCCGTCTCGTTTGGTGCATTGGCTTTGCTAATTGTCGCACCAAACTCACCCGCTACAACGGGCCTCTCAACATAGTGTTAGGCTTCCAAGCATATCAAGGGGAATATCATGCAATACGATGCGAAAACACCCTCAGAATATATCGAAATTCTCGATGATGATTGGAGGCGAGAAAAACTTGAAGAACTTAGAGTGCTAATTAAATTAAAAGCTCCAAGCTTATTTGAGGGAATTAATTATAAAATGCTCAGTTACGGTGATGAAAATAGCAATGTTTTTCATCTCAATGCGCAGAAACATTACGTCAGTCTTTATGTTGGTAATGTGGGAATTATTGATCCAGATGGTGAGTTATTAAAGGGGATTAATATCGGAAAAAGTTGCATTAGATTCAACAAGTCGCTTTCTCTTTCAGATACACGAATAGAAGAATTTATAGAACGAGCAGTCCAGTTATGGAGGCAGGGAGCTGATATTGAATGCTAATATATACTGTTAGGCTCAATAAAATTGAACAAAAAACTGAACTAAAGTAAATATGATAAAACAATGGCTCACTAAGTTAGCAGGGACTAATTGGTTAGGACGTGGAGAACTATGGCTTGACCCAGAAGGAAATAATGCTGTCCACCATGCCTGCGAATTAAGTATTGAATCTGATGCAGTTTATTACTCTTGGTCTTACGAAAATCAAAGCAAAAAAGGAAGTTTTAAGTTCAACGAAAGTGGTGCAGTTTGGGTAGATAGCTGGCACCAATCTAAATCGGTGCAATGTGTAAATGCACCAGAAGCTTGGAGTATCTTCAACGTAAGTCATACCTATGAGGTTCCCAATAATCCAAACTGGGGCTGGAACAGCAAACTTTCCGAACGACCAGGTGGTTCTCTTGTTCTACAGATGACAAACATTACACCCTGGGGCGAAGATG
>JAZGEM010000029.1:0-92804 GCA_036478745.1 Cocleimonas sp. | reverse complement strand
AATCTTTAACTGATCCTTGTGTTAAAGATAAAAACTGTATGTCTCCTTGGGTTGTAGACCCAGTTAACGATTTAGATCCGAATGGTGATCAGCTTAACGCTTTAGATCAGAATGGAAATTTATTGTAAAAAGTAGAAATAGGAGCGTGCTTATTGCCATATAATAAGCACGCTTTCATTCATGCTCTCAATTCATCAAATAAGGCGGGGTGCCATTACTCATATTATGCTTGAATATTGACTAACGCCGAAACACCACTGTACGTTTTCCATTTAAAATTACCCGCCCTTCAGCATGCCAGCGTACGGCTCTATTTAATACCACGGTTTCAATATCACGCCCTACTTCAACCAACTCATCTGGCTGATTTGCATGATTAATTCTATCTACGCCCTGCTCAATAATCGGTCCTTCATCTAAATCAGATGTCACGTAATGTGCGGTTGCACCGATTAATTTCACGCCACGATCATAGGCTTGATGATAAGGTTTCGCGCCTTTAAATCCTGGTAAGAACGAATGATGGATATTAATCGCATTTCCTGCCAACTTTTTACACATATCATCCGATAATATCTGCATATAGCGCGCCAACACTAAAAGCTCTGCATTGGATTCACGCATACAATCAAGAATCTGTTGTTCTTGCTGAGGTTTCGTTTCTTTAGTGATCGGAAAGTAGTGATAAGGAATTTTATACCAATTGGCAATTTCACGCTGACTTTCATGGTTAGACACAATACCGACAATATCCACAGGTAACTGACCACGATGCCATGTGGTTAATAACTTAGAAAGACAATGCCCCCAATTTGAAACCGCAATAAGGATGCGCAATTTATTAGTACTATCACGCATTTTCCAAGACATATTAAGATGTTTTACTACTTTATCAAATGCTTCTTCTAACGCGTCAAGAGATAAGCATTCTTCAGGATAAGAGAAAACAGTTCGCATAAAGAATGTCTGATTAAACGGATCTTCATGCTGTGATGACTCCACAATGTTGTAACCATTATCCGCAAAAAAGGTAAGCACTAGAGCCGCAATTCCCGGCTGGTCAGGACAACTCAATTTTAATATGATTTCTTTATTCATTGTTTAGTTCATTAACAAATGCTCAAGGAGTATATTTTAAGGCTTCTTGTTTTCAGCACAACATCAAATGCGACGTCTTTGAAGTTAATTAACACCCATCCCGACACATATCAATTGATTAAAAAGACGGGGGGTGCCATTACCCTATTTACTTTGATAGATGCTTCCAGTCTATTTTAGGAAATAATAATAGTGGTTCCGTCCCATTTTATTTTAAACCCTGTTGCTTCCAGCTCGTTATTTTTCTATAAAATAATATTCAAATCGTATCAAGCTATACATCAGCAAGCCCAACCTATATGCTTTCTGTCTATTTTTTCGGCTTATCCTAAAATGATTGTACTTTCTGATGTCACCCTAAGACGCGGTTCCCAAAAGCTTTTATCTGATGTTTCAATCAGTATCCATCCTAGCTATAAAGTTGGCTTAACGGGCGCGAATGGAACAGGCAAGTCTAGCCTGTTCGCGATGTTGCAAAATGAACTTGGGCAAGACGAGGGAGAACTTAGCATTCCACCGAATTGGGTGATAGCACATGTAGCGCAAGAAACACCCTCTTCTGATGTCAGTGCACTTGACTATGTGTTGCAAGGCGACCAAGAATATATAGGGCTTCACAAACAATTAGAAACGGCTGAAGGTGAACATCTAGGTGAGCTACACGCACAGCTTGATGCGATTGATGGTTATACCACTGAAAGTAGAGCCGCAACGCTATTACACGGTTTGGGGTTTCCTTCGGGTCAAATCAATAATCCTGTAAATAGTTTTTCTGGTGGTTGGCGCATGCGTTTGAATTTGGCACAGGCTTTAATGTGCCGATCAGATTTATTATTACTGGATGAGCCAACTAACCATTTGGATTTGGATGCCGTCATTTGGCTACAAAGCTGGTTAATTCAATACCCAGGCACTTTGATTTTAATATCACATGATCGTGAATTTCTGGATGCGGTGACCAAATACATTGCGCATATTGAACATGCAAAACTGACGCTATATACAGGAAATTACAGCGCATTTGAAAAGATTCGCTCCGAACGACTGGCTCAACAACAAAGTGCCTTTGAAAAGCAACAACGCGAGCGTGCTCATATGCAAGCCTATGTTGATCGTTTTCGTGCTCAGGCGACTAAAGCAAAACAGGCACAAAGTCGCTTAAAAGCATTGTCTCGAATGGAAACAATATCGGCCGCACAAATTGATTCACCCTTTCATTTTAAATTCTTCGAACCCAAAAAATTACCTGAACGTCTATTAAATGTCATCGATGCTGATATTGGCTATGGCGACACCGTCATTGTAAAAAAAGCAAAGATGCAATTAATGCCGGGGCAAAGAATCGGTTTGATTGGCCCTAATGGTGCAGGAAAGTCTACATTAATCAAGTTTTTAGCAGGAGAACTTGAAGCAAGTTCAGGCGAATCATGGCAAGCACAGGATATAAAAATTGGCTATTTTGCACAGCACCAATTAGAACAGCTAAACTTAGATTTATCCGCATTAGAACAGTTACGCGCGCTAGATAAAAAGGCACGTGAGCAGGACTTACGTAATTATCTCGGTGGCTTTGGTTTTCAAGGTACACGTGTTGATGAAGCGGTTAAACCTTTTTCTGGTGGTGAGAAAGCTCGTTTAGTTTTAGCCTTATTAATTTATCAAAAACCCAATTTACTGTTGCTAGATGAGCCAACTAACCACCTCGACTTACAAATGCGACACGCATTAAGTGTTGCACTTCAAGGCTTTAGCGGTGCAATGGTAATCGTCTCTCATGACCGCCATTTATTAAAAACGGTTACGGATGAGCTTATTATTGTTCACGATGCGAAGGCAGAAATATTTGATGGAGACTTGGATGATTATGCGCTTTTCATTAAAGAGGCAATCAAACAAAGTGAAACGAGCACATCAGCTAATAATGACGATTCAAACGAACTTTCAAAAAAAGAGCAAAGACAACTAGACGCACAACGAAGAAAAGCATTACAACCACTTAGAAATAAACTTAAAAAATTAGAAAGACAACTGGATGAATACACCACAAAAATAGAAACTCTTGAAAAAGAACTAGCTGACCCCGATATTTATTTAGATGAAAGCAAAGCAAAACTTAAGCAATGCTTATTCGATAAAAGTGAAGTTGATAAGTTATTAGAAGAAGTAGAGATGGAGTGGATGGAAACAGGTGAAGCCTATGAGGCTGCCAGTATCTAGACAGAAACTGGAATATGGCACCCCCACCCTTTTTTGATAATTGCAATAAGCTGACAAGTGGTCTGATAAATACTAGGGAACTAATAGACTAGTATGATAGACTAATTATATATCAATAAGTTGTTGATTCTTTAATTAAAAGGAGGACTCTAATGAGTCATTTAGATGTAGGTTCTGGACGTATTGTTGCTAATGCAGCTGAAAGTGAGCGTGCCAGTTTTATTAAACGCACTTATGTGCATCTAGCAGGCGCTATTGGAGCATTTGCAATAATCGAATCATTGTTGATCCAATCAGGTGTAGCTAATTCGTTTATGCACCTACTTGCTGGAAGTAAATGGAGTTGGTTAATTGTCATGGGCGCTTTCATGCTCGTGTCTACCGTTGCAAATAAATGGGCACATTCTAATATTTCCCGTGAAAAACAATATATGGGTCTTGGACTGTTTGTTGTAGCAGAGGCCATCATCTTTATGCCTTTGATTTACATGGCGCTAATGCGTGATAGCAGTGGAACATTATTACAAAATGCAGCTATTGCAACAGTTGCACTTGTAGCAGGTCTAACCTTTACAGCATTTTCTACTAAAATTAACTTCTCATTTATGGGGCGTTTTTTAATGATTGGTGGCTTTATCGCAATGGGATTGATTGTTTCTAGCATAATCTTTGGCTTTAACTTAGGTCTTTGGTTCTCAGGTGGAATGATCTTATTCGCAGCAGCTTCAGTACTTTACAGCACATCCAACATCCTGCATGAATACCACACAGAACAACACGTAGCAGCTTCGTTATCCTTGTTCTCAAGTGTTGGTTTACTGTTCTGGTATATTCTACAGTTCATGATGAGCATGGGCGGAGACGACTAGACTCAGCTCTTAGTAAGCATATTATAAAAAAGCCCGAGCTTATGCTTCGGGCTTTTTTATTGGGTGATATAAGCACCACTTCCTGAATCATAAACATCTTTTTCAATATTTCGAGGAGGCACCATTCACTAAGGTTAAGTTAATTATTGGCTTTATCAATCAAACCCATTTTACATTTACTTCCTGCTCGGATTGAATTTTCAAGCAATGAGCTGATTTTAGTATCTGTACTAATTTCACCTTTTAAGTTAATCCAAAGCTCACTCACCCTACCCTTTCTATCACAACGCATATCAACTTTTTTGCCCGCACCTTTTCCAAAAGCTTTATCAAAATGCTGGCGAACTTGTTTTAATGAGACCTGTTTCCCAACACCATGGGTAAATAATTTACCCACAATGGATTCATTGATCTGTTGTGTTAATCGAATCGCATCGGAGTAATAAGTATCTGCATTGGTTCCGTAACAAGTGCCATGTTTAATCCATTCATGGCGGTGTAAATTTGATGAGACGCCAGGCATGATAAAGGCAAGTTTAGTGGCGGTATCTTGTGAGAGTTTTACGGGTTCTAATAAATGCCAACGTTTATTGCGATCAATACCTTTGTCTGTGCTACTCACGCCACAGTAGGCGTTATTGCGCGGTTGAGGCCAGAGACCATGTAATGACCAATGATCTGCATCATAACGACGAGTCGTCTGAGTACGGCATTCTTTTTTTCGTGAATGGCTTTCACAGAAGCTTGGCTGCCAGCTTAGTGCTAATAAGTATTCAGGTGTCTTTGTGTGTGTCTTTTTTTGTTTTTTATTATTTTTCACAACAGATAAATTTGTTGTTTTTTTACTGACTTCTTTTTTATCACAACTTGATGAAACCTCACCGCAGGTTAACTTAACCCATCGCGAAGGGGATTTTTTTGCTTTTGTTCTAATACGGACTGCTGTTTGTTTCTTATTTTTTTCTAAGATTTGATAGCTTTTTCCCAGCTTTAAATGGATATCGTCAGGATTCGTCTCTTTACGAAAAGATTGAAATGCTTCACAAGCATCTATTGCGATGAAGCACCCACTTGCTTTTTTTGCAACTGTAACAGGTGATATACAAAAAAGTGTTAATACCAAGACTAGTTGTACTACTTTTGACTTATTGTTTTTCATCTTAATAACAATTACCCTAGAAATAATTGATAGCTATGTTAAAGCAAAACTATCTGTAATGGCACCCCCGCCTTTTTTACAACATTGCTAGCGAAGCTTGGATAATAGTTTCTCTTGCATTGGGTCATTTGGGTCAGCATAGACAGATTCAGTATAAAACCATTTCACAGCTGATCTGAGTATTGGTCTTTGTCGACGAGCTATCTCAGTAAGTTCTGCCTGACTAATTTTATCAGAAATATTTTGCAAGGCTTGACGTGATGCTGCTGCACAGTCAGAACCACCACGGGGAAATGCAACATCAACAAAATGGTTTAGAATAAGCACTAGCATTTCAGAGCCACCTTCAGAGCCATCAAAAAGAAAGGTTTTTTTCCTCATGAAATGAGCGCCTCTTTTTGCTTTCTAGATAACTTCTTAAGCTGATATTCTCGTTGGCTAGCAATAGAGCGACTCTCCGCTTTTTCTTCGTAAACTAATTTAACTGGCTGCCTCGCCCTTGTGTATTTAGAAATAGATTTTTTACTATTATGTTCTTCCACACGACGTACTAAATCCGTGGTAATGCCAGTATATAAACTATTATCTGAACAAAGAAGCATATATACAGTCCAATCATTCATCAAAATAAGCTCTCAAATCTAAGGATAAGCATGGAATTTTAGAGTAATTCAGAAGAAAAAAGCAATTTTGGTCAACAATTAAAGATTTTATTAACTAAATAGAGTTACATTATCACAAAGCATAAGCATAATAGCGACAGGAGCTAATTAAATGGATTTTGTATTTATAATCACTTTTGTGCTTTGCTTTGCTGTACTTTGGTTATTTATAAAGTATGCGGAACAAATCGGATTTATTGATATACCAAACTTTAGAAGCATACATGAAAAAGCAACACCTAGTGGCTCAGGGATTGCTGTCTTTATCGCTGTTTTCATCGTCTCGATTTTTGCTGATATGGGTGACTATGAAAATTACAGCATGTTGCTAGTCGCTATTTCACTGGTGTTTTTACTCGGCGTTTTAGATGATATCTATAGCTTCCCTGCAAAGTATAAAATACTTGTCATTTCTACAGCAGCTGCCTTTACCTGCTTTGATAATATGATCATTTGGAATACCGGTGTATTTTTTGGTCGTGATTTTTCACTTGCATGGTATATCGCTATACCCTTCACTATTTTTGCTGTTACTAGCTTTACTAATTCATTTAATCTGATTGATGGGCTAGATGGTTTAGCAGGCTCCCTTAGCATTATTATACTTAGTGCTCTTTGGTATATTGGTTATAGCAATAATGACTTCTTATTGCTTGGCATCCCTACTTTAGTCATACCTGCCATGTTGGCATTTTTATATTTTAATTGGAATCCAGCAAAAGCATTTATGGGGGATAGCGGCTCCTTAACACTTGGTTTTTTAATTGCTATTCTTAGTATCAGGGCGCTGAATTATATTAATCCATTACTGATTTTATATATCGTCGCTTTGCCACTCATTGACACGATAGTTATTGTCGTCAGAAGAAAAAAAATGGGACAATCAATATTTACTGCAGATAAAAATCATACCCATCATGTTTTTCTACGAATGTTTAATGGGAATGTACAAACTGCCGTAACTGTATTAGCGTTGATACAACTTGCCTACGTTACATTTGGAATGACCTTATCTAGCATATTATCGCAAGAACTTATGCTCCTGTTCTTTATAGTCAATATCGTCTTCTGGTATTTTTTCTTAAAAAAGAAAAGTATGGATAACCCATAATCTAGATCCGCATTTAGAAAAATATAAGTATTCCAGACAAAAAAAAGACCGGTTTAAAACCAGTCTTTTTTATTCATGAAATGTATTTATTATTTCATGATTTTAGGTGTTACAAAGATTAACAACTCACGCTTATCATCTTTATCAACATCTGTGCGGAAGAGTCTTCCTAGTATTGGAACATCACCTAATACAGGGACTTTATTCACTTTACTAGAATTCACTTCTTCATGTACGCCACCCAGTACAACCGTTTGACCATTATCAACTAAGACTTGAGTCTGAACCTCACGTGTATTGATACTTGGCACACCGTTGAATATTTCACCTACTGTATCTTGATTAACTTTCAAATCCATAATGACATGATCATCAGGTGTTATTTGTGGCGTTACTTCAAGACTCAATACCGCTTTCTTGAACTGTACATCTGTCGCACCACTTGAAGTCTGTGATAGATAAGGTATTTCAACACCTTGCTCAATCATCGCTTTCTTCTTATCAGCCGTCACTACACGTGGAGTAGAAATAATTTCTCCTTTATTTTCAGCCTGTAGTGCTGAAAGCTCAAGATCTATCAAATAATCCTTACTAAGTAATGAGAAGGCAAACCTTCCTGCTGCATTATTAATTACAGGCATATTGAGATTCAAGCGATCTGTTAATGCAGGTACACCTACACCACCACCACCAACTAGGTCATTAACCATTGAACTAGTTGACTCTAGACCACCTGAAAGAGCACCGTTACTACCAAATTTAGATATACCAAATCTTGCGCCAAGCTCTTTGCCAAATTCATCTGTTGCAACAACTATTCTTGATTCGATAGATACCTGTTTAACAGGGACATCTAAACTGCGAATTAGATCACGAATCTCGTTAACTCTTTTCGCCGTATCATGAACGATCATAGTATTAGTACGCTCATCCACCGAAACATAACCTTTTCTAAGGATATTTTCTTCACTTTGATCATTATTTATCAGGATAGTAAGGTCTACCGCTTTAGCGTAGTTAACCGGAATGTATTCCGTCACTAATGGCTCTAGCTTTTTCTTACGCTCTTGTGCTTGTAACTCGCGTTGTTCTTTAGCTTCAAGCTCAGTGGCTCTAGCAACCCAAATAACATTTCCGTTACTGCGCATTGCAAGTCCTTTAGACTCAAGCACAATATCTAAAGCCTGATCCCAAGGTACATCTTTCAAACGTAAGGTAATATTTCCCTTTACGCTATCACTTACGACTATATTCTTATCTGTAAAGTCGGCTAGTAACTGTAGTACTGAACGAACTTCAATGTCTTGAAAATTCAACGAAAGCTTTTTACCACGATAGACTTTCTTTTTCTTCGCTAATGGATTCTTAACAACCTTCGGTTTCGCTTTCTTAAGTTTAACAATGTAGTCCTTACCATTGCGAGTCGCATCAAAATCAAATGCTGAGTTAGCAGATACTCTGATTTGAACATCTCGACCATTTCTGGCGATATCTATGTAAGAAGCTGGTGTTGCAAAATCTGTTACATCAATTCTCTTTTTAGGTTGGCGTGCAACAACATTTTTAAGTGTTATAACAACCGTATTTCCTAGTTTACGAGACTCTACAACCGTAGATGCATGTGGCAACTTAATAACGGCACGACCACCACCATCTTGTGATCTATGAAAATCAATAGGGCCTAATAAGTTTGCTACTCTGCGTGGCGCAGGGCGATGAGTCACATTACGCTTGGTTGGTTGATATCTTGATGTTTTAGCTGGTGGGCGTGCAACATAATTACTTGCAACAGCCTGTTGCTTAACACTTTTTGTTCTAACAACCGGGCCTCTTTGTAGATTAGCATCACGTTGTCTTTGTGCAGCAAGTCTCTGTGCATTTTGACGTTGCTGTGCATTTCTTTGTGCCGCTGCACGCTTTTGTGCTGTTGCTCTTTTTTGAGCTGCAACTTGACGTGCTTTTATCTGCTTTAGATAAGCAAGGCGCTGTGCTTCTGATTGTCTTTGAACAGCAGGCTGTAGCACTCTAGGTTTTTGCGCGACTTGTTGTTTATCATCAAAGGTTAAAACAATATCATTACCTTGAATACTGGTTGTATATTTTGTAAGTTGATTCAAAGAAACCATCACACGTAGTTTATCGACACCACTTGCTATTTTAACGCCTTTAACAGACTTAGAATTTAGTGTTTTACTGCGTTGGCTCATACCTCGAGATGCATTTGCAATGTCTAGTACAATACCGGCAGGTTGCTTCATTACAAAGCTCGTAGGAATTCCAACTTTACTGTCAAAGTGTAACCTTAATGTTGATTTACCCGAAGACTGTATCGCTGTATCAACACTTTGCAAACTAGCCGCTGCATAACTACTCCCAGTTGCAAGCAATAGTGCTGGAACACTTAAGCTCAATAATGTGCGTGTAATAATTTTCATTTTAAATAACCCACTCGTTTAATTTATTCTTATTTTATTTTATTTTATTTTATTTTTATTCTTGGTTTAGGGTGATAGATATATCTCTTTCCTTATACCCACCTAAGCCATTTGAAACTGTTTCTTTCATATCCATATTCACTTCATTGATCTGAACAATTTTTCCAAAGTTTTGCCCTAAATAATTACCTGATTTAACCGTTTGAACAGCGCCATCTGGTATTTTAATTAATGCCCAAAGGGTTTTATCCTTTTCAACCGTTCCTACCATTTTCAAACTATCAAGAGGGAAGCCCTCTAAAAATTCCGGTACTCTAGTTGTATCAATACTTATTCCTGTGTCAATAATCTGTTCGCGTACTGTATTTGGTGCCAACATTGCTGAATCAAAAGGATCCTTTTCATGCTCAGGGTACGCATATCGTAAATAGGGCTTAACTTCAGGTATTGGAGCTATTTCGATAGGTTGCTTTTGCCTTTCGACCTGGAAGTATTCATCTAAGTCATCTTTACTATTCGTACAACCTGACAATAAGGTTAAAGATACACCTACACAACCGTATAATCCAAGCTTGGATAATGCATTAAGCTCTAGTACTTTGTTTTTGTGTTTAAATCTCATCACTAGCCTCCTCTTCAACTTCATCTTCTCTCAGATACCTATATGTTTTTATCGTTGCTTTAAGAGATAAACGAGCAATGGTTTTTCTATGTGTTTTACTTTTCTCTTTATCTTTAGTGCTCAGCTTCTCTTGTTCAAGACGGATATTATTAATCGTTACTATTCTTGGTAGTGCTGACAAATCACTTACAAATCCAGCAAGTTGGTCATATGTTCCCTTTGCTTCAAGCTTAATCGGCTTCTCTGCAAAGAACTCTTTATGAATCTCATCTTCTGGCTTAAATAATTCTATTTCCAAGCCATTAGTAAGTCCTTTCTCTGAAATATCTAAGATCAAACCTGGAATCTCTGTATCACTAGGCAATTGATCTTTTAAAGCACCAAATGAAATCTGCATTTCTTCTAACTGCGCCTTATAAAGCGGCAATTGATTAGCACGAGCTTGTTTTTTTGCATAAACTTTACGTTTATCTAGCTCCTGAGACTGAACTGTTTTTAAAGCCTCCATTTGATCAACAATGACAAATTTATAGCCAAAAAAGAGCGCTAGAGCAAAAACAACCACAACTGCACCTACTTTTATGGGTAGTGATACACTTGCCGGATCAACCAGTAGTTTATTTATTTCTTGTGTATCAATAGCCATTAGTTATTCTCCTCATCATTTTCTGATTTTGAACCTGAAATCAGCAATTGTTTTACATTAAGCTTAAAGTAACGCAGACGGCTTTCCTTATCTTTAGGGTCAACCTTAATTGTATTAAGAGCTGATGATTTTAACCAAGGTGAAGAGTTAAGCCTATTCATGTAACTGGATACTCTAGCACTTGACTCAGCCTTTCCTTCCAGCTTGATTTTGTTATTTTCTTGTACCAACTTAGTTAAATATAAACCTTTTGGTAAAGCATTGACCATTTCATCAAACATATGAACAATACCAGGACGAGTAGATTGTAGCTTTTCAATAATACCGATTCGGTCTAATAGTGCTTTTTTATTGTCATCCAGAGTTTTTATTTCTGCAATCTTCTTGTTCAGACGTTTAATCTCTGTTTCTATGTACGCATTTCTTTCATTTTGGTAAGAAATTCTTCCTTCCATATATGTATAACCTGCGCCAATAACGACTGCACCTATTGCAAGAGCTCCAACAACAGACATAACGAATTGTTGTTGACTTTTCTTGCGGGCAGCTTCGCGCCAAGGTAATAAATTAATACCCGACATTATTGAACCCCCCTTAATGCTAATCCCGCTGGAACAAGTAATGCTGGAATATCACTCGTAAAACGTGCTGGATTAACTTTTGAATGTAAAACCACATTTGAAAACGGGTTTGCTAATGCTGTTGGTATTCCGATGATTTCTTGAATTTGTTCATCTATACCTGGAATACTTGCACAGCCCCCCGAAAGTAAAACTTTATCTACTTTTTCATTTTGGGTGGATGCGTAATAAAACTGTAAGAATCGTTGAACTTGTCTAACCATATTATCTCTAAATGGATCAAGCACTTCTGTTACATAGCCTTCTGGAAGATTACCATTTTTCTTAGCTAGCCCAGACTCAGCACGTGACAAACCATAGCGTTGAGATATTTCTTCTGTTAGCTGCCTACCACCGAATGCCTGCTCTCTAGAGAACACAACTTTTCCTTTTTCAAAGACGTTAATACCTGTCATAGAAGCACCAAAGTCTACTGCTGCTACAACATCATGCTTATCTAACTCATTAATCATTGTCTTAAACAGTAACTCGACTGCATTTGATTCCAAGTCGACAATTTCAACGGTTAACCCTGCCATTTCAGCAGCGGCTAATCTAACTTCAACGTTTTCTGTTCGTGTGCCAGCGATTAGAACATCAAGCATCTCAGCTGATGTCTCCGATGGACCAATGACTTCAAAGTCAAAATTGACCTCATCCATTGGATACGGAATATATTGTTCTGCTTCAAGTGAAATTTGAGCTTCTAATTCAGAAGGTGGTATAGAGGCAGGAATAGTGATGATTTTATTGATAGCCATTGATGATGGAATACCAAGAGCACAACGTCGGCTTTTAGTTCGGCTATTCTTAACAGCCAATCTTATCGCCTCACCGACTTTTTCTGCTTCATTGATATCTCTTTCATTTGCTACTCCATCAGGTAAGCCCGTTACCGCATAACTATCCACACGGTAATCATTGCCTTTTCGAGAGAGTTCTAAAAGTTTTACAGCTGATGAGCTGATATCAATACCTAAAAGGTTGCCACTTTTCTTTGAGAAGGAAAACACTAGAATAGATCCTTATTTTATTGTTATTATTTATAAAGTTACTCCGTTAAAGGAGTTCTTTTTTTAAGTTCTAGAGTAATACTAGCGCCCTAATACAAAATAGTCTACATTCTTCTAGCTCTTTGGTGCATACTTTGGACGGACGGTAGAAACTAAAATAAAAGTCGACACAAACTGTAGTTCTATTGGTGTTACCACCACCAACTATATTGCTATAGCTTCTTTTATATTAGAGCGAACCATTATTATGAACAAAGATTACGAACTATAAAAACAAACATTCATTACATTATGCGGCTTATTCATAAAATTCTTAAGTATCTAATTACTCCTTTTATCATACTCAGTCTATTGAGCATCGTTATTGCAGCTGTCGGTTATTTTTATTATCTACCTCAAATACCTTCTGTAAATGAACTTAAAAACACTCAGCTCAACCTTCCTCTTCGTGTGTACAGTAAAGAAGATCAACTTATTGCAGAATTTGGACAATACCGTCGCCGACCCGTTACTTTTGATCAAGTGCCTGAAACACTTCGCAATGCATTTATTTCTATTGAAGATGCTAGGTTTTACCAACACAAAGGCGTTGATTACAGAGGAATAGCTCGTGCAGTTGTTGCAGCCCTAAAGACAGGACATGTTAGACAAGGTGCAAGCACAATTACTATGCAAGTGGCTCGGAATTTTTATTTAAGCAATAAGAAAACGCTTGATAGAAAAATTCGTGAAGCGTTACTCGCATTAAAAATAGAGAAAGAACTCAGTAAACAAGATATTTTGGAGCTTTATCTAAACAAGATATTCTTAGGTAAGCGTGCCTATGGTGTTGGTTCAGCAGCTGAAATATATTACGGAAAAAAAGTAGATACTTTAAGTCTTGCGCAAAGTGCCATGATTGCAGGGTTGCCAAAAGCTCCTTCGCGATATAACCCTATAAGAAACCCTAAAAGAGCTAAAATACGTCGTGACTATATTCTTAAGCGTATGTTTGATCTTAACTATATCTCAGAATCAGATTACAAAAGTGCTTTGACTGAAGAGTTGACAGCAAAAGTTCACTATGTTGAAAGCCAAACCTATGCACCTTATATGGCAGAGATGGCTCGAGCTGATGCTATTAGACGGTTTGGTGAAGAAAATATCTACAAACTAGGTTTGAAGATTTACACCACCCTTGATAGTAAAGCCCAAGATAATGCTATACAAACACTAAGAAAACATTTACTAAAATACACACATCGACATGGATACCGTGGAGCTGAAGATACTGTCTCTCTTGACGAATTTAATACAATCAAAGCACAGCAAGCTAAACTAAAAAAATATAAAGTTTTCGCTGAGCTTTATCCTGCATTAGTCACGCAGATAAATAAGAAAGAAGCAACTTTGCAAGTATACAAAGAAAGTAAGCCTATCGTATTAACTCTTAAAGACATGAAATGGGCTAGGCTCTATGTAAGTGAAAATCGTAGAGGAAAGAAACCCAAATCAATTAATAATATTTTGAATCTTGGAGATATCGTTAGACTTAAAAAGAGTAAAAAAGGTCAGTGGAAATTAACACAATTACCAAAAGTAACAGGTGCTTTGGTTTCAATGAATCCGAAAAATGGTGCTATAGAAGCTATTGCAGGAGGTTTTGATTTTACCTACAGTAAATTTAATCGAGCCTTACAAGCTAAGAGGCAACCAGGCTCAAGCTTCAAGCCTTTCATATATGCCGCTGCACTAGCTAAAGGTTACTCACCTGCTACTACTGTTGATGATGAGCCTCTAGAGTTAAAGAATAGTACATGGGATCCACAGAACTACGGACATAAATTTGGTGGCCCGACTAGATTGCGTATAGCCTTACAAAAGTCTAAAAATCTTGTTTCTATTCGTCTACTACAACAAATAGGATTAGGCTACGCTATTGAATATGCTAAGCGATTTGGTTTTAAGAAAAGAGTATTACCTGCTGATCTCACACTTGCACTAGGCACAGGCTCTGCTACTCCTCTGGAAATGGCAACTGCCTATTCAAGCTTTGCTAATGGTGGGTATAAAGTAGATAGCTTTTTCATCAGAAAGATAGTGGATAGAAATAATAATATTATTTTTCAAGCCGACCCACTAACAGTTTGTAAAGATTGTTTTCCAAATCCTACCAAGGATAATAAAAATAAAGTTAATCATCCCGCAAAGCGTATAATGAAACCCTATGTCCATTATCAAATCACCAGCATGTTGCAAAGTGTTGCGCAAGTCGGCACAGGAGCTCGCTCTAATGCTTTAGGTCGAAGAGACTTAGCGGGTAAAACAGGAACAACCGATGACCAGAAAGATGCATGGTTCTGTGGATTTACACCAGAAAAAGTAACGACTGTATGGGTAGGATTTGACAGAATATCTCCACTAGGAAAGAAAGAAACTGCAGCAGGTGCAGCACTGCCTATATGGGTGGATTTCATGAAAACAGCTCTTAAAGATGTAAAACAACGCCTCTGGGTTCCTCCCAGAGGTTTGATTCCAGTACAGTTAGATGCTGAAACTGGAATGCCTCCAGATGAGTTTACCATTGATACAATAAATGAAGCACTCACACCAGATCAGATTCCTACTGAAGCAGAAATTGCAGAGTATAAGCTGGCACATATGGATGAAATGATAGAAAAACAACAGATGCAAGCATTACAACATGCAGATGAACTAACTCGTCTACGCCACCTAGAAAGACTAAAAAAAGAAGCTTTGCAACGTCAGAATAATAATAAAAGAAGAGAGTTAGCTCGACAAAAAGAGGTAAAAAGGCTACGTAGTCTTGGTGTTCAACCACCACCTGAATTACTAAAACCCTTATTTGTTAAAAACCCTACAACAACTAGATCAGTAGCACCACAACAAAATAGGCAACCTGAAAGAGTTGAAATGCCTGAGCAACTTTTTTAGGCAACTCTATTAATTAGTAGATAGCTCATAAAGCATATGATTTATTGCTTTCCATATTCATGGACAGTATCCACAAGTACCTTCACTTTGTCTGGATCAATATGTTGATGAATTCCATGTCCTAGATTAAAGACATGACCTTCACCTTCACCAAAACCATCAATGACTCTTTTAGCTTCTTCTTTAATCGTCTCGTCAGAAGCATAAAGCACAGAAGGATCCATATTACCTTGTAGGGCAACTTTATCACCCACACGTTGACGTGCTTGGTGTATGTCCTGTGTCCAGTCTAGGCCTAAGGCATCACAACCTGTTTCAGCTAATATCTCTAACCATTGTCCACCACCTTTGGTAAACAAAGTTATAGGAACTTGTCGTCCATCAGCTTCTCGAGTCAAACCTGAAACGATTCTTTGCATATAGGCTAAAGAAAAATCTTTATATTTTTCTGGTGAAAGTACCCCACCCCACGTATCAAATATCATAACCGCTTGTGCACCAGCTGCTATTTGAGCATTAAGATAAGTAGTTACACTTTGAGCTAATTTATCCAAAAGTAGGTGCAGAGCCTCTGGCTTATCAAACATCATGCCTTTTACTTTCCCAAAATCCTTGGTAGTACCACCTTCAACCATGTAAGTTGCTAACGTCCAAGGGCTTCCAGAAAAACCAATTAATGGCACAGAACCATCTAATTCACGACGAATAGTTCGCACAGCATCCATCACATAACGAAGTTCTTGCTCAGGATCAGGAATAGGAAGATTTTGAATACTTGCCATATCACGCAAGGGATTTTTAAATTTTGGACCTTCTCCTTCAGAAAAGTAAAGCCCTAAGCCCATCGCATCTGGAATAGTTAAAATATCCGAAAATAAAATGGCAGCATCTAAATCAAAACGCTCTAAAGGCTGTAACGTGACTTCACATGCAAGATCAGGGTTTTCACAAAGATCCATAAAGCTACCCGCATTTGCACGAGTCTCTTTATATTCAGGGAGATAACGTCCTGCTTGTCGCATTATCCAAATCGGTGTGGTATCTACGGGTTGTTTAAGTAATGCTCGTAAAAAGCGATCATTTTTTAATGGCGACATAAAAGTACCGTTAGAATTAATTGGTGACAAGCGATGTTATAGATGAAGATGGAACTACAAACGATCTAAACGTTAATTTTCTAGCTAATAGCAGACTTGATTAAACCACTCATTTTCCCCATATCCGCACGACCTTGCGCCTTAGGCTTGATATATGCCATTACCTTGCCCATATCTTTCATGCTTAAAGCACCTGTAGCATCCATAGCCTCTTTAATAAGGGACTGAATTTCATCATCAGATAAAGGTTCGGGTAAATAGACTTGGAGGAAACCAAGTTCTAGTTCTTCTTGAGCGACTAAATCATCACGCCCTGCTTTGGAAAATTGTGAGATAGATTCACGGCGTTGTTTACACATTTTATCTAAAATAGCTAATACCGCAGTATCATCTACATCTTCTCGTGTATCAACTTCCTGCTGCTTGATAGCAGCTAGAATATTACGCACCGTCAGAAGACGGTCTTTTTCTTTTGCGCGCATTGCAGACTTCATATCATCTGTAAGGCGATTTTTTAACTGTGACATTATATTAAGCTGTCAGGAAAAAAATTAGTACATTCTTACGCGACGATTAATCTCACGTTTCAAGTTTTTTATATTGCGCTTTACAGCAGCTGCCTTTTCTCTTTTGCGTATAGAAGTTGGCTTTTCATAGTATTCACGACTACGAACTTCTGCAACAACTCCTGCTTTTTCACATGTACGCTTAAAACGACGTAATGCAATTTCGAAAGGCTCATTTTCTCTAATTTTTACACTTGGCATATTTTAGCTCTGTTATTTCTCTGTTACTCTAATCCGCAGGTAACATATCGGTTTCAAAGAGCACGGGATTATACGCTTGGTATAACAAAAAGCAAAATGGATTTATTAGTTTTTGATGATTATTTTTATTAACAGAAAAAAAGGTAATGATCTTAGCCATCATATTGTAGAATAACTAGCCAATTAGAATGACAATCAATAAATTATGATACAACTTATTCGTATAATCACACTTTCTATTTTTATATCATCCTGCTCTATCTATAAAATGGAAATCCAGCAAGGCAATGCCCTTTCAAACGAAACTATCTCTCAAATACAATCAGGTATGAGCAAAGCTGAAGTTTCATCTATATTGGGCAACCCCTTATTACAGGATAATTTCAGAAGTGATCGCTGGGATTATGTTTACTACACACGTAAGGGTAGGAAGTCATCAAAAAAACAAAACCTAACTTTATTATTTAAGAATGATCAGCTAGCACACATTAAAAAGTAGTAGTAATTGCTACTTACAACCACTCTTCTAAGTAGTAAATATACTGACCTTCAGATGATTTAGAGGGTCCGATCACAATCGCTGCATATTTTTTATTCTTCTCTGATGCTTGTGCAACAGCGGACTGTTTCGATTCATGCACTTCCACACAGGTAGCAGGAAAACGATTACGGCTTCTTCCTGGCACATAAACAACACAATATTGACGTTGCGATACTGACGTTTGGGGATCAAGTGGCACTTTTCCACGCATTTTTATTTATCCTTCAAAGTAGTTTTTTGGGCGCCACTTTTTACATTTTTATTTTCACCCCCTTTTTTAAGATTTTTTCCTTCTGCCGCTCTTCTTTTACGAACTTCTTTAGGATCAGCAATCAATGGACGATAAATTTCGACTCTATCTTTTGTACGCATTATTTGCGACATTTTAGTCAATTTTCCAAACAGTCCTACTTTCATTGTATCAATATCTAGCTCAGGATACCGCTCTAAAATCCCCGATTGTTCCACAACATCTTTAACCGTAACACCTTTATCAACAGCGAAAGATAGCAATCTTTGTTTTTCAGGCAGCGCATAAACTAATTCCACATCAATCTGTTCAGCCATATTTTACCTTTGCCTCACTGACAAATGAATCCACCATACTATTGGCAATTTGATTGAACACGGGACCCACAACTAAACTAAGCAGCTTATTAGAAAACTCATATTCAAGCTCTAGTCGCACCTTACATGCATTTTCTTTTAATTCATCAAAATACCAAAAACCATGAAGCTCTTTAAATGGGCCATCAATCAACTTCATTTCAATTTTCTTGTTCTTATATAAAGTGTTTTCCGTAACAAACGTCTTATTTACAGCCCCTTTCTTGATCGTCACTGCACCCACAACCACATTATCATCCCGAGACTTTTCCTCTGATGCACCGCACCAAGGAAGAAAAGTGTGGTACGCACTAACATCATCTACGAGTTTATACATCTGTTTTGCACTAAATGGGACGAGAGCACTCTTATTCACTTGAGCCATAATGGTAATAAATTGAATATTAAAACTACATTCTAACAGCGATTATTTCTTTTCGTCAGGTTATAATTACACCATTAAAAGGAAAATCGGTAATTAATTCTCTCATGGCGAAGAAAAACAAAAAGAAAAAAGGGCACGGCGGTAAAACCATCGCAAAGAATAAAGTAGCCTATCATGACTATTTTGTTGAAGACACTTATGAAGCAGGTTTGGTTCTTGAAGGCTGGGAAGTCAAAAGTCTACGTGATGGTCGCGCCCAACTAAAAGAAGGCTATGTGTTTATCAAAAATGGTGAGGCATGGATATCAGGCGCCCAAATCACCCCACTACTTTCAGCATCCACCCATGTAAACCCAGTTGCAACACGCATCCGAAAACTATTATTACATGATTATGAATTAGTAAAACTTGCTGCAGCAGTTGACCGCAAAGGCTATACCATATTACCACTGACACTCTACTGGAAACACAATCGCGTTAAATTGGAAATAGGTGTTGGTAAAGGAAAACAACAACACGATAAACGTGCTGTATCTAAAGAGAAAGACTGGAATCGTAATAAACAGCGGATTTTAAAAGGTAGGTAAGGTTAATTAGATGGCACCCCCACCCTTTTTAGACAATTCACAGTACAATCAATGCCAAAGCTGCTTCTTCGAGTCCTTCTCTATATCCGCCATAACACTTTGATGTGAGGCCAACTCTTCAGAATTCACCTTTAAAACCACCAAATTATCCCTCTTAGATGGCAAACGATTAAATGACTCAGCATTGGAACTAGACTTTCCATCATCATTACCTCCAAGCAACAAAGCTGTTTGCCCCCCTGTCATTGCCAAATAAACATCAGCGAGAATTTCAGAGTCTAATAAAGCCCCATGTAATGTACGGTGATCATTAATGACATCGTAACGCTTACACAATGCATCCAAGGTGTTTCTTTGTCCTGGGTGCATTTCACGCGCAAGCACTAAGCTATCTAGAATTTCACAGCGTTGTTCTAGTTTTTCTTTTATTGATGCGAGATAGAGTTCATTATTTAAAAACCCAACATCAAATGGTGCATTATGGATAATCAATTCAGCACCACTGACATAATCTAAAAAATCAGTCACAATTTCACTAAAGGCTGGTTTATCGGCTAAAAAATCAGTCGTAATTCCGTGAACAGCTAATGCACCTTCTTCACTATCACGATCTACTTTAACGTATTGATGATAGTTATTTCCCGTCAGCTTACGCCCAATCATCTCCACACAACCAATCTCTATAATACGATTACCATCACGAATTTCTAAACCAGTAGTCTCAGTATCGAGAAATACCTGTCTATGCATTTTATTCGCCATCAAACATTTCCTTTTTTATGATCCATCGCATAATTCGCAAGTTCATCTGCGCGTTCATTTCCAGCATCACCACTGTGACCCTTCACCCATTTCCATTCGATTGAATGTTCCTGTACTGCTTTATCAAGCCGCTGCCATAGGTCTTTATTCTTTACTGGTTTTTTAGCCGCCGTCTTCCAACCCCTCTTTTTCCAACCTTCCATCCACTCAGTAATACCTTGGCGTACGTATTGTGAATCAGTAGTCAGTACAATTAAACACTCCCGACTTAAGATTTCCAACGATCGAATAGCCGCCATTAATTCCATTCGATTATTTGTCGTCTCTTCTTCATAGCCATAGATTTCTTTCGTATGCTCACCAAAACTTAGAAGAGCCCCCCAACCACCTGGACCAGGGTTACCCCGACAGCCACCATCGGTGTAAATTACCACGTTATTATTCATTAATTTTCTTTTTATTGATTATAAAAATTTTCTCGACGAACTCGTTGAGCCGTTCGATTCAGTGCTACCTTACCACCACTTAAAACCGCAGGTGCCATCCAGACTTTTTTATCAGGTCGCATTGCAATCACCCTCTTTTTGGCGTGTACCACATACATACTCCCCATAATTGGTCCCATATAACTCCCCACATTATCCATCCAAGCAAGACCTTCAAAGATCTTCTTATTTTTGACTGAAGGTCGAAAGCCTAAATAGTTTACATCAACCACATCAAAACCTAACAAAGAAAACCAATCATGAATACGATGAACACTGTGCATCTTATAATGATGACTCTCACGCTTAAAACCTGAGCGCAGATATTTACCAATATGAGCTCCTGCATGAGAAAGTGCAAAAGGATTAAATCCAATTAAGACACAGTGACCTTCAGGGACTAAAACACGATCAATTTCTCGTAATATTTGGTGTGGGTTTTTCGATGACTCCAATACATGACTTGCAACAACAAGATCAATATTGTCAGTAGAAACAGGTAGTTGCTCTGGTGTTGACAAAACAGAGTAGTTTTTATTATCAATTTCACCTTTTATAATTTCAGCCGTATTTTTATCAACCAATGAAAAACCAGCAGCAATCCGAGAGTGTTGCAACAAGTTATAATGACCACTAAGCACACCTGTTTCTATGGCATAATAACCAAATACTTCAGACATAATATCAGTACATATATCTTCAAGCGCAAGCAAAGAAGACTGCCCAGAAAGGGATTCATACCAATTGGAACAATATTTCAACATATCGGATTGTTTACGCATAAAAACCACATTATCCCTTGATAGTTAGCCATAATCATACTATATTCACTCCCTTAAATCTGGCTATTTCCAAATAATAATAAATACTTAGCTAAATTTACTAATAATCTTAATTAATTCAATATGATTATTTTAAATCGGGCTTGGGAATATGACTAAAAAATTAATTTCAATATCTAATCTAACCATTTTCTTTTTGGTTTTATTATCAACATCGTTGTTTTCACAGGTCGCATACAGTACAGACCCTTACGCTGTTAAACGCCAGCAAATTTCACAACAAAATGTTGCAAGAAAAGTACACCGTAAACAAAAACTACTTACGCAACAAAGACAAAAATACCATCAAGCAAAGTTATTGCAGCAACGTAAAAATCAACAACGTAGACAGCAACAGAGAAATCAGCCTCAATATTCACCGAGGTCTCACAACACAAATGTAGCGAATCAACAAAGAATTAGAAAGCAAAATGTGGCTCGTAATGCACAAAAACAAAGGCTTGCTCAACAAAAAAGACAGAAACTACAACGAACACATCAGCAAAGAAAACAACAACAGAATGGTTTTAGAAACGTTTGGGATCGTGTCTATCATGGCTTTCGATTCCGCGATTACAATAGCAATCCATTAGTCAGACGTTATACTCGTGAGTTTTCAAGAAGTCCCGTTAGAATACAACGCCTAGCTGAGCGCTCTTCTGATTATCTATACATGGTTGTCAATGAACTCAATCGACGCGGCATGCCCACTGAGCTAGCACTCCTCCCTTTTGTTGAAAGTGCTTATCGAAATGCCGCATATTCTCATGCAGGTGCCGCCGGAATGTGGCAATTCATACCAGCTACGGGTAGAACATATGGCTTACATCAAACAAGAAGTTATGATGCTCGCCTGGATTCTCATCAAGCCACACGCGCCGCTTTAAGTTACTTACAAAAATTAAATCGCCAATTTAAGGGAGACTGGCTATTATCTCTTGCTGCTTATAATGCCGGTGAATATCGAGTACAAAGAGAAATAGACAAAAACAGAAGACTTGGCAGACGTACAGATTACTGGAGCCTCGACTTACCAAGAGAGACTAGACAATATGTCCCTCGTTTGCTTGCTTACAAAGAAATATTTAGAAGCCCGAGAAAATATGGTGTACACCTAAGAGGCATACCAAATAGCCCAGCACTTGCTAGAATTCAAGTGAATAAGCCTGTCAACCTACGCAAAGCAGCAGCCCACGCAGGTTTACCACCATCAAGATTACTCTCACTAAATTCTGGCTTTTTGCATGGCATAACAATACCTCGTTATTCAAAGCAAATACTATTGCCACGCCGCCACGCAGGTAGATTAAATAAAGTCATACAAAGCCTGCCACCTGCGGCTGATGTGCATAGAAAATATGCGCGCAAGTATACAAAACAGCGCAAATCTCGCCGCTCTCGCTACGTTTATCACAAAGTTAGATTAGGTGATAATTTATACCGAATTGCTCGAAAGCATGGCACTACCGTCAAAAAAATTAAACGCCTTAATAAATTAAGAAACAATAAAATTTGGCCCGGCAAACGATTGAAAGTTGCTCGTGGACGCTCAAAAACACGACGTAGCTAATATATTTACCTATTAGCATGAAAGACCAGCTTCGTAAAAAGCTCATTAAAAAACGATCAGTTCAGCCCACTGAGGCACAAACAAAAAAGTCCGATAAGATTTGTCATTTTATTCATCAAAGTGACACTTTTATCAACGCTAAAAATGTTGCGCTTTATCACGCCGTACGGGGTGAAGTTGACCTCATTAGCCTTAGATCCAATACTAAACACCAACAGAACAAACAGTTTTTTCTTCCCGTGGTATCTCTACAACAAGATCAAGGGCTAGTGTTTGCCCCTATTCACGAGAATAGTAAATATCAACAGAATCAATTCTCTATTCCAGAACCTGTCTACAAAGAAGAAGAACTCATCAAAGCTGAACAGCTTGACCTAATCCTTATGCCGCTTCTTGCTTTTGATAGGCAGGGAAATCGCTTAGGGATGGGTGGCGGCTATTATGATCGTAGTCTTGCCTTTAAACAGCAGGAAAAAACAACACCCGTTTCTATTGGAATTGCCTACGACTTTCAAAAAGTCTCATCACTTAGTGCAGAACCATGGGATGTTAGGCTGGATATGGTTGTTACTGAAAGTGGTTTACATAAGTTTCGCTAGTGATGGATATTGCACTTTATTAAGAAGGTGTGGCGATACCATTATAGATGGCATCCCCCCTGTTTTTACAAGATTGTAAGTTCTGCTGGCACCAATTGATCCTTAAATCTGCTGACCAGAATGATTATCCAAGTTTTGCGTCTTTGGTGTATATAAAGGTCTAGATAACTCCCTTTTCAATTCTTCTGCACCCTCTTCTAAAGCGCGCCCTAATTCATTCATCGAATTTGATAAAGAACTATCCAGCTCCTTAATCCCTTCTTGCATTAAACCATTTAACTGATCAAACACATTATTCGCGGTATATTTAACCACCGATGTCATGGTCTTTTTCACATTCACACGCCAACCATATTTGGTTTTAAGCAACACAGTTATACCAGGAATTTTAACACCCGTTTTACCCATCTTGCTAGTAAATAAAACAGTAGCTACCTCTGAACGCGTCTCACCCAGCATTTGCTCACCAAGCTCAAATCTTTCTGGGTGGAGTTTTTCTCCCTTTAAATACTTTAGATAATCCACAGTATCCCACGTTGCATAGAGTTTAGCGGTCTCCATGTCTCGTTCTTGAACTGCCTCCCAAAACTGCTTACTCACTGCCTTTGGAGAGTCTGGTTTACCACAAGCAGTCATCAACAATGAAAGACTCAATAACAGTGCTAGTCCTATTAATCTACTCAGTCGTATTTTCATTTACTGTCTCTCCTTTTAGGATGCTTTTACGGGTTGAATATTCTGTCAATCTTGTTGTCTTAATTCTGCCTTCTAATAAGACCTCATCTCGATCATTAGATTCAACGCGGCAAAAATTGGGAGCATAGCCAGAATAATACGCTTTTCCTGAATCATCAACTTTGCGACTTTCCCACAAAACATCGACATGCTGATTAATCTGTTTTTCATAGAATGTTTGTTTCATTTCATCAGCCAAAACATGCAGCTCTTTACTTCGCGTTCTTTTAACTTCCTCAGAAACAGGATGCGCTAACCCAGCCGCCTTGGTTCCCTCTCTTGCAGAAAAAGAAAAGATATGAATATGTCCAAAGCCAATATCAGCAACCGTCTGTAGTGTGCTATTCCATTCCTCTTCTGTCTCTGAAGGAAAGCCCACAATAATATCAGTAGTCACATTAAAATTTGGAATGGATTGCCGCGCTTGCTTAACTAGACTAGAAAAATCAGAAATCTTACAGCGCCGGGACATACGACGTAATACCGAATCTGCACCACTTTGAAGTGGCAGATGCATATGTGGCATCAATCGCTTATTTTCAAAAAGTGTAAAGAAATCTTCAGGTAAATCCCATGGCTCTACCGATGCAAAACGAATCCGAGGTATGGATGTTTCAGTTAAAATCGCTTTAACCAACTGATGCAAAGTAGTTGCTATATCACTGCCATAGCCTCCCACATGAACACCCGTTAAAACAATCTCCTGTATCCCCTGCTGATACAGATTATTTACTTCATCAATAATCTCAGCGATTGTACGACTTCTTTCCTCGCCTCTGGCTAAGGTTACGATGCAATAGGTACAGCGATAACGGCAACCATCCTGAATCTTTATAAAGGCACGATGCTTGCCACGCAAAAACAAAGAAGACTCACCCGGCTCCTGCGCTTGTAAAGGCATCGTATTCGCCGAAAATGTATCCATCACTTTTCGTGCTAACTGATCTTTATTCTGATTATTAACGACCAAATCAACACCTAAACGTGAAGCCACATCGCTTTCTTCTAAAGTCGCATAGCATCCACTGACAACCAACTTTGACTGGGGGTTTTCTCGGTGTAAGCGATTCATTAATTTACGTGATTTTTTTGTCGCTTCTGTCGTAACCGCGCAGGTATTCACCACAACCACATCAGCATCCGTTGCATCTCTTACGATACGGTGACCTTCCTTTACAAAGTCATTCGACCATTGGGCTAATTCCGCCTCATTTAGCCTGCATCCTAGTGCTTTTAGATGGATGTTCATTGTATTATTTTTTCATTCTCGTATAAAATTTTTAATTGAAACAAAAAAGCCACACTACATAAATAGTATGGCTTAGTAAGTCAACAACATGGAGATTTAACTACTTGATATTTTCAGGGAAAATCTCAATATCTGCTTCATCTCTAATCGCCTTTAACATCGCTGTCTGCTCTCTAAAGCCCATGGTACGAATGAAGTTTCTTTTCGCTCCATTAGATGACTCAGCATCAGGTATTTTTACCGAAGACAAGCCCATTAAAACATAATCACCATTTGACTGAATAGCATTTGCGTAAGACTTCTTATCACCCTCAGGCTGTTGCATGCTGAATAATTTATCCACAACGACCAGACCCAGTTTTTTATTGGTACGTTTTACAGCCGCAGTTTTGACGACGTTATCAACAGAACCGCCGATTGATTCGATAGCACTCCAATCACCTGAGAGTTTAATTTTCTCTAAAGCTGATTCACCTTTTTCAACAACTACTTTTCTTAATTTTTGCGCTACTAAACTCGCTTTAATTGTTTCCGTCACTTCAGTTAACGGTCTCACCGTAGGTAACTCATGATCAGCAAGTCTTACGACATAAGCAACACCATTACCCACTTCAATCATCTCAGAGTTCTTACCCGCAGCTAACACATCATCACTAAAAGCAGCTTTCAAAATCTTAGGTGTCACTAATGGACTCTTAGGATCAAAAGGCTGATTACGCACCATCCAATCCGTACTTAACACTTGCACTCCAATGGCATCAGCGGCTTCATCTAAAGACCCCTCATTTTCAAATGCCAACGTTTGTAGTTTTTCTGATTTATCAAAGAAGACTTTTATCGCCTCTTCTTTTCGATACAATTTTTCTACTTCTGCCGTTACATCAGCAAAGTCTTTTTGGTTTTTCTCTTTGATATCGAGTAACTTAATAATTTCATAACCAGCATTGGTTTTAATCACTTCAGAAACATCACCTTTAGCAAGTTTGAACGCACCATCATCAAATAACTTACCCATATCGCCCCTTGCGACAAACCCGAGCTCGCCTGATTTTTTGGCTGTTAACGTATCAGCAGATTCCGTTTTTGCAAGGTTTTCAAATGTATCAACACCATCATTAATCTTTTTAAGTAATGCCTCTGCTTTCTCTTTTGCCTTAGCATCTTCACCATCAATTTTTATTAAGATATGCGCCACACTACGTTGCTCAGGGTCTACATAACGATCAGCATTATCATCATAAAATAGCTTCAAAGCATCCTCATCAACCGCAACATCTTTAGCTAATTCATCTTGAGACAACTTAACATAGCTAAGTTTGACCTTCTCATCCGTCATATATTGTGAATTATTCGCATCATACTGCGTTTTAATTTCATCCTCAGACACATTCACTTCAGACTTATAGTCATCCATTTTTAAGGTAAACACTTCAACATCACGTGTTTGATTGAACAAACCCTGATAGCGCGTCAGTTTTTGTGGGGAAATAAAAGCAGAGCTATTAATCGCCTGAATGAATTGACTATTAGAAATACGCGCTCTTAGATCATTTTCATAATTCGCCTTATTGGTACGGCGACTAGCGAGAGAAAACTCATAAGTTTGTGCATCAAAAACACCTTCTTTTTGAAAAGCAGGATCGCTAGAAAGAATATCATAGACCTCTTGATTACTCGCTCTATAGCCATTCTCTGCTGCCACCTGCTGAATCAAAGTCTGATTAATCACCTGATTCAATAACTGCGTACTCCGCATTCCACGAGCAGGAATCTCCTCGCCATTAACCGTCGCTGCAACTAAAGCACTACCGCCACTTAAATAGGAACTAATACCAAACAATGCAAAGGGAATCGCAATAAACCCCACAATTACATAAGCAACCCAACCCTTAGCCTTATCATGAATATTCTGTAACATAATATCTCTTTTTATTGATAGTTAAATCGCCAGACATCCAAATCCAGCAAATATAAAGCGCGTAATAATACCTTATACATCAGTAGTAACCAAGGCTTAAAACACGAAGGAAAAGCCAGTCTAACGCTACAGGTTTATTAGAGGTGTCCTATGACGGGATGGCACCCCCACCTTTTTTTGAAGATTGTTACACTTCTAGGTAGTATTAGCCTTTATCCCTTTAAAATAGAAAGCTAAACCAAATCTCAAATAAGCTATGGCACCCCCCTATTTTTTACACAATTACTATTTAGCTTTAGCGCTTATCACCTGCTCCTCGATAATATAAACAGGTGCCGCCAAAGTACCTGCGCGCAGCAATAGCGCGATATCATACGCTTCTTTCTTTGACTCTAAACCCGTTATCTCAAAACGTTTACCTAACTCCTCTTGTATTCGAGCGATAGTAATTACCTTTTCAACAACAATAAGTTTCTTTTTAGAATTCCCATCTTCTAGCGTTTGAATATTCGTTTTATACTCGACATAAACCACTGCCAAGAGCTTTCCAACATTTACCCGTGTAAGCTCTGAAAAGATGTCAACACCTTCGTCATCTAACTGAATAGATATAGAAGGCATATCATTATAATCAAGGCCTGCTGAGGCAGCTTCAATATATTCACCACTTAACATAGGGCTACGTTTAAGCAGAACAGGTTCACCTGTTTTCTCTTGATAAAGCTGACTTCCACGAGGAATAATTCCACTTGATTTAGCCTCGTAAGCACTCGCAGTTTCATCAACAAACCTAAAATCAAATGTTGCTGATTTAGTCATTATGTTTTTTGTTTGCTCAATATCCTTTACCTTAGGCAAATGAACAAATATTTTATTATCACCCGCTTTCTTAATAGTAGAATGATGTATGCCAAGCTCAGCAGCACGCTCACTTAAAACTGCAATATTTTTCTGAAATACACGCGTCTTTAAATCATTAGTTTTCGCTTCAGTTAAACGAATCTGTAATGAAGCCCATTTATCAGCATCCTGTTTTTCTATTACCAGTTGATCAATGTATTGTTTCTTTAGCAACTCACCTGCTAAGTCACGAGATTCAGTACTTTTAAATCTAATCAAAATCTTACCAGCATCATTCCTAACTCCAAGATACCTAGCATTCTTACCGCGCAAAAAACCACGAAGCTCCTGACGATAAGGCGTTAATGACTTCTCTATCGCAAAATCCAAATCAACATCCATAAGGTAAGTAACACCATCAGGCAACGTCAATAAATTTAATTTGCCATCATCAGTCACCACCTCTGTTAAATCAATAGAGGGTAAATCTGCTGTATTAGGTGCTAGAGCTACTTTAGAAACAACTAAAACCGCTAAAGCTACCGCAATGATAGCTAAAATAAATTTCCACATAATAAAAGCCTATAAATAAAAATGTTCTATCGCTTCAGGGCCTCTTATCTCAAATCTGATTCTCATGTAAAAACAAGCCTTCATATACTTTAGAGAAACCTTCCTTTTCTTCTTCATCAGAATCATCATAAAGTTTATCAATTCTTTCTCGGGCATCGTCGGGAATTGGTTGTTCCGCAAGTATGTCTAATGCTTTCGCCATGTTTTCGTACATTACTTTTTACTCCTATCTAATGATTTAATTGCTTTGAGCAATGGAGGATAAATATAACGGTGTTCGGCTTTGCCTTTTAAATACAAAACCATGCTTTCTGCCATTAACTCATCCTTATTTGTCTTCCCATAATATCCCAGCAAATACCCCCAACCTTTTTGATCCGCTTCTATGGCTATTGGGTCTAGTAACGCATTATTGAGATTATGTAAACGGTGGCCTAATTCGTGGTGAATGGTTGTTTTTACATCATTTGAATGTGCATATATCCAACCCTCATTAAATCGCTTTCTGAAGAGGCGACTCACTTGTTTGTCAGGTGTTATTCTGTGCTCGCCTGCTCTTCTTTTTAAAAAGTACCCTCTTACATCATCAAAATTTTTACCCGTTGCCTAAACAATTATAGCTTAAGGAAAACCTGATTAAGTTGATTAGATTTAAGCTTGTTAAAATAATTGGACTTGATCAGGATCTCCTTAAGAAAACTATAAGGATGGCACCCCCGTACTATTTAGAAGATTATTTTTCATTTTTTCTGGTTAAGCAAAAAATGAAAAGTTAAAATCCCACGTCCTAAGCAATCACATTTCGCCTGCAACTGCCTCCAATACCAAAAGCAGCCCATAACAAATTTAATTTATTTCAATATTTTACTGGCATCATTCCCCAGTTTTTATTATTCTACGCGCTTCTCGGAAGTTAGCGAGAAAAGGAGAGGTGACTGAGTGGCCGAAAGTACCGGTTTTGAAAACCGGCGACGGGTTAAACCGTCCCAGGGTTCGAATCCCTGCCTCTCCGCCATAATTTAAAAAGCCCCCTGACGCATTCGCGTCAGGGGGCTTTTTTAATTCTGTCGAAGAGGCAGGGATAAGTTCTCACCCCGTTCGATAACATTGCGTTCAAGCAATGTTAGACGGAGGAGGTACGACGACGATCCGAAGGATTCATTAATCGCCATCAGCGATTAATGAACAATCCCTGCCTCTGATTTAAAAACACCTACAAAAAATCAAACAGAGCACTACCCCCCCCCCCGCCATACGCATCAGAGAATTTGTTTATTCAGGTATATTGTTCTCAAAAATGGCTATTTAGAGGAGATAGAATCAAAGTGTCTCAAAAAGTAGGATAATTGAGAAAATGCAACATAGCATTCTTTCTAGCGTACAAAACATCGAGAAACAGGGGGGGCAATGGAATTTTGGCTTTTTTAGGTGATTTTTGATTATCAATTGAGCCTTGTCTCTTTGATTGTTGGGCTTCCTATCGTCAGCCCAACCTACCGCGCTGCCTCTCCGCCAATTTGAAGTTCTAGGAAATCCTTAAAGCCCGCATTCTAGCGGGCTTTTTTATACAAGAGAATAAGCCAGACCGTCTTCTTGATATTCGCCAAGCAAGTTTTAAGACATACATATCCAGAACAGTAATTTATGAATTATTAAAAACTGGTGACTTTCCTGCAAAAATAAAGTTTGGTCGAATGACACAATTTTCTGAAAATGAAATTGATGAGTGGATAGAAAAAGCTAAATTACAAAGAGCCTAATTTAAGGCTCATTTATAATTCTATATCTCTAGCTTCAATGGGTTTAGTTTGGTCTACAACGTGAAGTATAAATACTTCTTCCTGTTGCTCGTTTACCGTATAAAAAGCAGTGTGTTTTTTATGTGTGAGCTTTCTTATTTTAGGAGCATAGCGGACTCCTACATTAGGAAACTTGCCAAGAGTATCTGTAAAATAATCCATAATAGAATTAACAAAAGGATCAGCTTTGGCGGGATTATATTTTTGTATATAAAGAGCAGTTTCTCTTAATTCTTCTTGTGCTTCTTTTGAAAAAGTTACTGAATAACTCATATTTTATTTATTAGGTTCTCGCTTCTTTCAGGCTTTGTAAAATACTACTGCGTACTTCTTCAAGAGGTATGCCCTTCTCTCCTGCTTCGTATTTCGCAAGACGTTCTATAAGCAAGGTATCAAGTTTTTCTTTTCGTTCTTTTTCTAACTCTTTTTCCTGCAGACTTCGTAAACCTTCGCGGATAACTTCACTCGCAGAGTTATACAAACCGCTACTAACTTTCTTTTGTATGTATTCTTCAAGTGGTATTGATAGTGATACGTTCATAATAATTTCTTTTTAGTTGATAACAAGAAATAACAATTATTGTTATTAGTGTGATTGTAGCACCTCTCTTATTTTGTGCAAGTTGATCCATTTAAACAGAAAAACGTTAAAACGTTATTGTGTTTTCTTCTATTAAGAGTTCGCTGTACTGTACTTTCAATCTTTCTTTTAGAGTTCCTTCTATCAAGTTTGCTTCTACTTTATCAAGTACCGCCCTGCCCTCTATTATTATTTTGTTTCTTTCTTCCTGCAGATTCTTAGTTTTTATTGCATTTGGTTGCAAAGAATTTAAAGCAATTTCTTTTTTAACCGTTTGTAGTTCATTCTCTATTTTTTGCAAAATAACAGAAAAACATTTTTCTGTTATTACGTCTTTTGGGTATTTTTCTTTTTGGAAAATTGCCATCATGTGTGAAGCTGATCTGCCGAACTTTTCACCTAACTTTTTATATGTTCATTGCTTTGGATTTCGCATTCTCAAAGAATAAATTTCCGTATTTCTTTTTGTTTGAGTTTCCGTCATAGTATTTATATTTTACTATATTAAACCTTGAACATTTATACTCTTATTTATACCTTAAGGAGTGTTCTAAAAGAGCTAATATTAGTGTGTTTTGAATCCCTGTTCAGGATTCGAATTGAAAAAGTGATTGAGTCATAATTCTAACAAAATTAACTTTTTCTGAAAATTGGAAATAAGATGGATATTGTATTTTTTCACGAAAATAAATAAATTATTTTTTTACTTTTTTTTTGTCAAAAACAGCTCATACAGCCCGACTTATTAAAGCGGAACTTGAGTAAAGGTATTTTGAAAGGCACTTTTTTATTTTTAAATTTCTTTTTATTTATCAATCAGTTACTTGGACAATTTTTATCACTCCCTGCCCACTTTTTGGGATCAGCGGAGCGACAGAGAAACGCTGGCGCTAACAGTTTTTAAAGAAAGTGCTTAGCAATAAAAATACCACCAAATAGAATAATCATCGTCGAAATTGATGCAATAGCTGCAATCAACAAGTGATTTTGATTGTTAATTTTAGATGTTTGTTCGATCAAAGCACTTATCTGTTCATTTACCAAGTCCATATCTTTTTGTTCCATTGTTTATTCCTCTGTTTTTCCTTTTGGATTTCTGGATAAAAGTTCATAAAAAAACACTACCAAAAGCTACACCCGAAATAAAAACAACCATAACAAGCATTAGTTCAGACACACCAAAGCTGTCATTTCTACTTCTTACAAGTTCATCTACCTGATCCTTAAGAATCTCTGTAGTCGTATCACTTACCATTGTACTGCTCCATTTGTATATCTACTTGCAGATGTAAAACTTGGCATCAGCTACGCTACCTTCGTATTAATCTCTACGCCATAACCTGACTTACCCATCATATTAACAAGATTATCAATCGTGAATTTTTGTATTTTTCCGCGCATTAGGTCACTAATTCTTGATTGAGTTATGCCTAATCTCTTGGCAACTTCTGTTTGTGTTTCGCCTGTATCTTTAATGATTTGGGTAACAATCTTCTAAATAATACGGGGGTGCCATAGCTTTATTGAGGTAAACTAAAGCCGTTATCTCCAATGCAAGTCATATAAATTAGCACCTAAGCTGGATTATCAATATCTACAAACTCGCAAAATAAACCAAAGTGTGCCGCAACATGTTCACCTAATGCTTCTACGCCATAACGCTCCGTTGCATGGTGCCCCGCAGCGATATAATGAACACCTGTCTCGCGTGCGATATGTACGGTTTGCTCTGATATTTCTCCACTGATAAATGCATCCACCCCTGCTTTTGCAGCTTTTTCTATCCATGACTGTGCGCCACCAGTACACCACGCTATTCGGCGGATGGCATGATCCCCTGCGCTAACGAGTATGGGCTTGCGTTTTAGTGTCTTTTCTATTTTTTTGCCGAATGCTTCGAGGCTGATATATTCTGATAAACGCCCATAATTTCCAACACCTTGGTCATCCATTGTGCCTTCGATATGAATATCCAGCAACTGTGCGAGTTGTGCGTTATTGCCTAGCTGCGGATGCGCATCTAATGGCAAATGATAAGCAAGCAGGTTGATATCATGCTCAATCATTAATTTTAGACGATTATATTTCATGCCAACAATTCGTGGGTCTTCTCTTTCCCAAAACCAGCCATGGTGTACCAAGATTGCATCGGCCTTGTGCTCAATAGCGGCTTCTATCAATGCATGAGTGGCGGTGACACCTGTTATGATTTTACTGATTTCTTCTTCGCCTTCGACTTGTAAACCGTTTGGCGCATAATCTTTAAAGTCATCTACATTCAATAGTTCATCAATATAATCTGTTAGGTCTTTAATTTTTACCATTTAATAATTCTCGCTTCATTCTTATCATTTTGCTTTTGTCTAAGCATTATTCCTTCTAAACACTAATCCTAAGGTCAAAATTAAACTTAAGATACTGACAATTAGCCAGTTCCCCCAACGTACATACGGTGTCGCGCCCTTGAAGGGTTGTACATTATGGGTAATTATTTGCTTTGTATAGGTGGGCGCAGTCGCTAATACTTCACCTTTCTCATTAATAATACCAGAAGGTCCTGTGGTGGTAGCACGAACCATATAACGTCCAGTTTCCAATGAACGCATGCGGGCAATTTGCATGTGTTGAGCGAGCTCTAATGAGCCTGTAAACCAGCCGTCATGGGTGACATTAATTAATAATGTGGACTGCGGTAATGATTGAATCACCTCCGCCCCAAATGCATCTTCATAACAGATGGTCATTTGAGCGGTCTCACCTGCAACGGACAACATGCCATCATTAACCCCTGAGTCGATATTAGAACGAGGTATCCAATCACCTAGCCAGTTTATATATTCAATTAAAGGAATATATTCGCCAAAGGGTACTAGGTGTCGTTTCGAATATAACTCTCTATTATCTGCGCTAAGTGCCAGCACGCTATTCTCAACACCCCCATTTTTATTAATAAAGAAACCACCAATCAAAATAGCTTTGTTGCTGCCTGCTAAAGATTCTTGCAACGGCAAAATGACATTTTCCATATGATTACCAAACACATCAAACAGAGATGTTTCTGGCCAAACAATTAAATCACTGCGCTGACTTTTCTGCGTCATGTCTTTGTAGAGTGTAAGTGCTGAGGATAATTTTTTTGGATTTAATTTATCTTCTTGTGAGATATTGGATTGTAAGACACTCACCTTTATTGGTTTACCTCTTTTTCCTGTCCAATCGATTTTCTGTAGGACAAAAGAAGCAGCGACTAAGAGAAGAATAATCAATGCGGACCATAAGCGAATAGATGCGCTAAAGCTTTCCTCAACAACAGCTCTATCACTAACCGACTGGCTCAGATGGTCTTGCTCAATAGAGACACGTCGCACTGAGTTTCCAAAAAAGAAACTCAGTAAAGCCCCCGAAATAAGCACGCTAATTAAACTCACTCCCAATACACCTACAATTGGCGCAACAGAGGCAAAGAATGTATCAATCTGGCTATTACCCAAATATAACCACGGGAAGCCTGTGAGTAACCATGACCTAGTCCACTCCGCAAAAACCCAAGCGACGGGATAGAACAATAATAGGCGTGAAAATAAGGGTTTTGTGCGAAACAGGGATGCTATTAATCCAAATAATCCCAAACTTAACATTGCGACGATGATGACGAAAGTTGCTGTACCTGCAATCGCAACCACTAAGGGTGCATGAGCAAAATAATACAAGCTATAAAATGGCCATGAAGCACCTGCGCCGAATAGACCTATGCCATAAATCCAACTTAGGTAGAAATAGTGTCTTTTAGTTGTCGCTTTACTTAATGCATAGAAAAGGATGGCAGGAGCAACCCAAGCAAGTGGGTATATTTTAAAAGGTGCAAAGGCAAGTACAGTGGCAGCACCTGCGCACAACACGAGTAAGTAGAGCCATTTTGGCAATCGTTGATTAATTCTCATCTGTTCACTTGCTAAACTATCTATCCACATAAGGGTTTGCAAAACCCTGTTGTTGTAATATTTTCACTTCTAACGATTCCATAATTAGCGCAGATTTATCATCGACATGATCATAGCCCTGTAGGTGCAATACCCCATGAATAATGAGATGTGCCCAATGTTGAATTAAGTCTTTATTTTGCGCTACCGCCTCCTTTTTTACAAGCGGTTCACAAAGTACTAAATCACCGAGATGCTTTGGCTCGCCCTGTTCTTCCACGACAAAGCCAGGCGCATCATAGCTAAAAGATAAAACATTGGTGGCTGACTTTTTTTGGCGGTAAGTTGAGTTCAAATGAGCGCTTTCTTCAGTCCCAACAAAACGAATCACTAAACTATAATCTTGCTTATCATCCTGTAGTGCAGCATGACACCATGTTTGAATACTATCTTTTGCGGGGAGTGAGCCAAATTCATCTGGATTTTGAATTTCTACCTCAATCATAGAATTTTAAAAGCATTATTTTTCTGTCTTTTCATGTTCTTCATATAAACTCACAATACGCTGAACAAGTGAATGTCTTACGACATCTTTTGACTCAAAAAAGCTGAAGCGAATTTCTTTAACGCCCTGCAAAATATTTATCACATGCTTTAGACCAGATGATTGTTTATTGGGTAAATCAATTTGGGTGATATCCCCCGTCACTACCGCCGTCGAACCAAAGCCCAAACGCGTTAGAAACATTTTCATTTGTTCTGCTGTGGTATTTTGCGCCTCATCCATAATGATAAAAGAATCATTTAGCGTGCGTCCACGCATATAAGCCAACGGTGCAACTTCAATAACATTTTTCTCGATTAACTTATCGACCTTTTCAAAACCTAACATTTCATAAAGTGCATCGTACATAGGACGTAAATAAGGATCTACTTTTTGAGATAAGTCACCCGGTAAAAAGCCCAGTTTTTCACCTGCTTCAACCGCAGGACGTACAAGAATAATTCGACGCACTTCATCACGCTCTAGTGCCTCAACCGCACAAGCAACGGCAAGATAGGTTTTACCCGTTCCTGCAGGTCCAATGCCAAAGGTAAGGTCATGTGATTGGATGGCGCGGATATAATGATCTTGATTTTTGCCACGCGCACGAATCATCCCACGTCGGGTTTTAATACTTGCAGAAGCGCTACTTTGTTTTGGATCACCTTTAGAGTCTTTATTCGCTCCCTTTGATTCTGGCTCACTATTATTCGCTTCTTGTAAATAAAGGTGTATTTTCTCAGGCGCAAGCTGCTCATCTGCAGTCGCTTGATACAACTCTTGAATTAAATTAATAACCTTCTGTGCTTGATTTGGAAGCCCTTTAATATTGAAATGAAACCCACGGTTACTAATTTCAACATCAAAGTGTGTTTCAATTTGACGTAAGTGCTGATCAAACTGCCCACATAGATTTGTTAGGCGATGATTATCTTCAGGTTCAAGATGGAGTGTTAGCGCGTGACGATTAGAGCCTTCAACTTGTAAAGAGCCTTTTTTAGATTTAGACTCTTTTACAGTTTTTTCTGCGATTGGAGATTTCAAATGCGTTGTCTTATCCTATATATAATTAGAAACCTTTGCATAAAAGATCTCAGTTAGTGGTTATGTTTTTATTCTAGCATGAAATGAGCAATACATATTAGCGTTGAGAAGAAGCTAAACCAAAACCAAATAATACAAAGACGCTGCCACCCACTCTATTTACCATTTTAGAACCACGAGTAGACGATAGCCAACCTTTAATTGAGTTTGCTGCCAAGGTATAAGTCGTATGCACAACAAGAATAACAGCGCAAAACGTGAGTGTTAAATAAGTAAATTGAAGCAAGTAACTTTGTTGATGGTTAATAAACTGAGGAAACAAGGACATAAAGAAAAAGATTGGTTTTGGATTTAGTAATGAGACTAAAAAACCTTCTTTAAAACGCAGACCATAGTGCATTTTTTTTATTGAACGAACCTCACCTTGCCTCCTATTCTTATCGGAACATCCTGAAAAATCCATCACAGGTGATCTCCAAAGCTTAACCCCTAAATAAACAAGATAAGCTGCACCTATATATTTCAAAACAGTAAAGGCTATTGCTGATGATGCCAGCAATAGCCCTAAGCTACTGGCAGAAATAATTGCAATAACAAGGATGCCCGTTGCAATTCCGACAACAGCAGATAAAGCGGGTTTAACGCCGTGTCGGATTGCATTTGATAAAGTCAGAATGACGCCAGGACCTGGGCTAGCTACCGTAATAACAACAATAATTAAATAGAGTAAATATTGCTCCATATAACTTATGATCCGATTAATGTATCAATGGTTAGAAGGTCTGACAATCCTGAATACGACCATTTTTAACACCACGCGCAAACCATTCAACTCGTTGTTTTGAGCTACCATGGGTAAAGGTATGAGGTATGGCAAAACCCTGCGCTTGTTTTTGCAAACGATCATCACCGATGGATGCAGCGGCATTTAAGGCTTCTTCTAAGTCACCTTCTTGTAAAGCACCAAATTGCTTATGTTCATGATGCGCCCAGACACCGGCATAACAATCTGCTTGAAGCTCAACTTTTACCTGCAAGGCATTGTCATCGCCACCACTAACGCGTCTTTTCGCTTGTTGGACTTTATCAAGAGTGCCTTCAAGATTTTGCACATGATGACCGATTTCATGTGCTAATACATAAGCCTGCGCAAAATCTCCACCAGCACCATGCTTATTTTTTAAGTCGTGAAAAAAGCCTAAATCCACATACACTTTCTGATCTCCTGGGCAGTAAAAAGGTCCCATCCGCGAACTCGCAGGACCACAGCCACTTCGAGTAGAGCCACGGTATAAGACTAATTCAGGTGCAGGATAACGTTGTCCAGCCTGTGCAAATATCTTACTCCATATTTTCTCGGTATCACCATGAACTGTTTTAATAAAAGCAGCTTGTTCATTATCGGCGGCTTCATTAGCAGGTTTAGAACTACCACCGCCCATGAAAGAAGGCGCGAAAAAGTATGCCGCAGCTCCTATACCTACCGCTGCTAAACCCAATTTTGAACGTAATAATGGTTTAACAATGGGCCACAAGAACATCAAAGTACCAATAGATGGCAAGCCTCGTCCACCACCTCCACTACGGCCTGTTGAGGATCTTCTATCGTCTACATTTTTACTTTGCTGTCTATCACGCCACTTCATTTAAAATCCTCATTGTTTCAGTTCTATTCTACCAGTGTACCACGTAAAGAATTGGGTTGAGCTTCACTAATTTCAACCCTTGCAAAGTTTCCTATCAAAGATTTATCACCATCAAAATTAACAATGCGGTTATTTTCGGTTCGACCTGCCACCTGTTTTTCATCTTTTCTCGACATCCCTTCAACCAACACAGAAACGGTTGTGCCAACCATTTTTTTACTAATTTCCTGCTCCATTTCTGTAATGCGTTGTTGCAGTCGATACAGGCGTGTTTTCTTAACCGCTAATGGCACATCATCTTCAAATGACGCTGCTGGTGTCCCTGGTCTAGCACTGTAGATAAAACTAAAACTACGATCAAAACCGATATCTTCAATTAACTTCATGGTGTCTTCGTAGTCTTTATCTGTCTCCCCTGGAAAACCAATTATAAAGTCAGATGACAAACTAATATTAGGTCGAACTTCACGAAGCTTTCTAATCTTTTGTTTGTATTCTATCGCCATATGCCCACGCTTCATTGCGGCTAAAATACGATCAGAACCACTTTGAACAGGCAAATGAAGATGATCAACTAATTCAGGTACTTCAGCATAAGCCTGAATTAGGCTATCACTGAATTCAACAGGATGCGATGTGGTATAACGGATACGATCAACCCCTTCAACCGCTGCGACATAATGAATCAAAACGGCTAAATCTGCGGTATCACCTTGGTGCATTTCACCACGATAAGCATTCACATTTTGCCCTAGCAGATTAATTTCGCGAACGCCCTGCTCGGCTAATTGAGCAACTTCAGTGATGATGTCATCAAAGGGTCTAGAAATTTCTTCACCTCGTGTATAAGGAACAACACAAAAAGTACAGTATTTACTACAACCTTCCATAATCGATACAAAAGCACTGACTCCATCAGCAGTAGGCTCTGGCAAACGATCGAATTTTTCAATTTCAGGAAAAGAGGTATCAATAACGAACTTTTTACTGGTTTTCGCCTCGGCTACCATTTCAGGTAAGCGATGCAGTGTTTGGGGGCCAAAGATGACATCCACAACGGGAGCACGTTTTTGTAAAGCTTCGCCCTCTTGACTAGCCACACAACCACCTACACCAATAATCACATTAGGATTTTTCTCTTTAATCTTTCTCCATCGTCCTAACTGATGAAAAACTTTCTCCTGTGCTTTCTCACGAATGGAACAGGTGTTCAATAACAATACATCTGCATCCTCAGGTTTGTCAGTGAGTTCCATACCATCAGAATCTTTAAGTACATCCAGCATTTTAGCTGAATCATACTCATTCATTTGACAACCATGTGTTTGTATAAAAATTTTACCGGACATATTTCTAAATTCGCTCATAAATATAGACGCTATTATCCGCGAATTTGATTTACTTGTCATTAAGAGAGACCTCTACATGAAAATAATGACGGACAAAAATAATTTACACTCCCGATACCTTCCCTAAAAATTACTCAATAGATCACTATCAGCCTTATTTTTATAAAAGATATGGGAAATTACACTTATTTCTCTCTCACCATACACTCAAGCAATGATCACTACTGTCAATATTTTTAAAATTTATTCTTCTATAGCAACACCTTACACTAGGTAACTTAAAGTCATTTATTTGAAAGTACTATACTTTTAAGCTACAATGCAGATGGGCAGTATAAAACTAAAAAGATTTCTAGATCTTGTCACTTAGAATTTTCACAGAAAAATTCAACGACAGTGTTATACGAATAAAGGGGAAAATGGCTATGAAAAAGGCACTATTATCAACACTTATTGTGTTGTCATTAATATCAATTGGCATTGTAAATTCAAAAGCTTACGCAGCAGAGAAAACCACTATATATAAAGTAACCCGAGTCGCAACCTCAGCTAAGCTGCAACTGCGAGCTTGGCCAAGTAATAAGTCTCGAATCAAAGTCTCTCTACCGCATAATGCAAAAGACTTAACAGAAACTGGCAAGAAAAAAGTCATCGGCAAAGCCAAATGGTTAGAAGTAAATTGGAAAAACAAGCGTGGCTGGGTTAATGCACATTACCTGAAAAAAACAGGAGTATTACTTCACAAAACGACAACTAAATCAAAAAACAGAATAGCTTCGTCACGAAATAATAAAGCAAAGAACCCTGCCAAAACTGTAGCAAAAAATAGATCAGTTCAACGAGCTAAGGTGTTTAAAACACCTGTAAAGTCTTTAGATGATAAGCCAGAGGAATATGGAGGAAATCGCTATGATCAACCCACTCGAGTTGCAGCAACAAACACGAAAACATCATTAGCGAGAAACAGCACAAAGAAAGGCGCCATTTTACTCTGTGATGGAAATAGCCCTAAATACTGGAATATCAAAATGGATGTTAACAGCAAAAATATGCACATTAAATTTGCCAATAACAAAAATTTCCAAATCCCGATTAAGTACCATAACTGGGCAACTGCGAGAAAAGTCAGTATGAATATCGGTGGCAACAAAGGCAGAAATATTGTTGATGTGAATTTGGAAAAAACAGATGCTTGTAATAATGGTCTAACCAGAACTAACTTTACCTATGAAGTGAATGCAACCATAAACAAGAATAACTTTTCTGGATGCTGTGAAGCAGTTACTCAATAGATAGCACTTTCACAAGCACACAAAAAAAGCCAGCATTGTTGCTGGCTTTTTTGTATTTGACACTATCAACTAAAGTATTACCAAGGCTAAAACGGTATATCATCATCAAAATTATCAAAATTCTGAGGTGGAGCAGACTGTTGTTGCTGAGGTTTATTTTGCTGTGCTGGTGCAGGTGACTCTGATTGTTGTTGCTGTGGAGTATTTTGTTGAAAATCACTACTTCCACCTGAACGACCACCTAACATTTGCATCTCTCTTGCGACAATCTCAGTCGTGTATCTATCCTGACCATTTTGATCTTGCCATTTTTGAGTTCGAATATACCCTTCGACATATACCTGAGAGCCTTTGCGTAGATACTGACCTACGACTTCAGCAAGACGATTAAAAAATACAACACGATGCCATTCCGTTTTTTCTCTTTTTTCACCCGTGCTTTTATCTTTCCAAGTATCCGTTGTTGCAATACTAATATTTGCAACAGCACTGCCACTTGGCATACTTTTCATTTCTGGATCCTGCCCAAGATTTCCAACAAGAATTACTTTATTGATGCTAGCCATGTCTTAAATTCCTTCTTATGTATTTACAGGATTCTACATTGAATAGAATTCAATATCTATAATGTATATGGCACCCCCCCCTTTTTTTGATAATTGTCCTTATTTTCTAATTCTTCAAGCTGTCTCATGCGCACTTCATACATGCCAATAATTTCATCAGTATCCCAGTTATCATCTTCTGTCTTACCGTGACCAAGAGATGAAAGGCATACTCGAATATTCCACTTCGAACAAAATAGGACTCTTCATATTTAACTGCTTTCTTAAAATATTTTATGGTAATTATTTTTATATGATCGCTTGCATAACAAATATCCCATTTTTCATTTTTTACTTTAAATCTCGTATGCTGATAACTATCCAATTGACAATATTCATATTCTTTAAAGTTTTTATCAGAGTTCCTCAATACTGAATCACCCGATGTGCCATAGGCATAAACTGCCTGACTAAGAAATATTAGAATTAAAAAGGTTTTGAAAGTATTCATCGTTATCCTTTACTTTTTAGTGCTAACCCCATGAAACTAATCATAAGCCCAAATTCTCATCGTATGATTCATGTCATCATATGCTTGGTTCATTAAGTTCATCGTATGTTCAAACTGTATCGCCTGAAGTTGAGCTTCAAATGACTTTGCAAACATCTCATTTAGCTGTTCAAAACGATCTTTTCCCGCTATTTGTTTGCCACTAATAAGTGTGTAGACTCCTTTGTCAAACCCTCCACCAACAAACTTTCCTTCAAACGTTTTATAACAGCTAGAGATGTTCTTTTCCTCATCACAGGGTTTGTCGTGTTTATGCCATTGCTACCTAGCTTTGACATCATGTTTCTTGCCTTTGTTAAAACGACCACTACAATCTACACTGGGATTGGTTTTTTCTCCTTTATTTTTTTTCCAGACCATCTTGAGAGAGCCATTTCCTGAGACTAAACCATCAACACATTGACCAGTCCAGCTTGATTGTACGACGAGGGCGGCAGAACCACTCCAGACTTTGCATTCTTTTTTAGTTTTTGCCCAACCACCTTTGCCAGCATCCATAAGATCATCTAAACCTAAAGCAATATCTTTTAACTGTTCTATTTTTTTACCATTTTTAAGCGTGAAAACACCTTTGCCAAATCTATCATAGATGAATTCACCTTCAAATTTCTGATAACAAGAAAAGGTATCAAGGCCGGTACAAGGTTTATCATGTTTTTTCCATGTATACGTTCCCTTGCCGTGCTTATCGCCACCTTCCCAATGACCAGAATAACTGTTTCCGTTACTTAGAACGAGCTCACCTTCACCGTGTTTTTTGTCATTTTCCCATTCTCCAGTATAGGCATCACCATTATTGCTAGCTAACTCACCCTTGCCATTTCTTCTACCATTGCTCATTTCACCAACATAGCGTTGATCCTGATTTTTTGTAAGATAGGTTAATGTCCCTTTCCCTTTTGCATAGCCATTTAAACATTCGCCATCCCAGCTTACTTGTTCATTGAGTGCGGGTGCAGCATTCCAAACTAAGCAACCGTAAGTGTCTTTACTGGGCGAATAACCGCCGCTTTGGGTTCTTTATTTTTCCCATCATCCCCATTACAGCCAGCAAGCAATACAGTAAAAACCATGCTTGTAATGAGAGTTAAAGTAGGCGTGAAAGGTATTGAGCGCATTCGAAGATAATTAGACATTAGTATGAATCCATAATAAGCGAGTAAAAGAACTTAACTAGTACGGATTTGAGTATATAAAACGGAAGTGTCTTTTTTGGTGTGGTGATGTTTTTTAACTTGTAATGACAGTTATGTAGTCCCTATATTGTATATGGGAGCTTTTTATATAACAGAGCAATCAAACAATTGAAGTCGTGGTCAATTTGTGGACAACCAAAAAAAAAGCCCTGTAACGTTTCTTTACAAAAACGTGCTACAGGGCTTTAAGTATATGGCTCCTCGACCAGGACTCGAACCTGGGACCAATAGATTAACAGTCTACTGCTCTACCAACTGAGCTATCGAGGAATGGTAGAAATTGCTGTTGATTATCAGATGATCAACAGAGGCGCGAATTTTACTGTCTGGTTGGTTTTCGGTCAACCCTTAAATGACTAAAGTTGATGATTATTTACGCTGGAGACAGCCTTATGGGTTTAAGTATCTAAAAATTCCGCTGCGCTGCGTATTACCTCAATTCCTGCATCACTTTTATAGGCATTTTCGCTGATATGTCTGCGCCATGCCTTTGCTCCTGGCTGACCAGAGAATAAGCCGAGTAAATGTCGGCTCATGTGTTTTAGATAAACACCCTGATCAAGCTGATCTTGCATGTAATTTACATACTGTTCTAATACACTTTCCTGAGTTACTGTGGTTGCTTTTGAGCCTTTATACAGTCTCTCATCTACATCAATCATTATAAAAGGATTGTGGTAAACCTCGCGCCCCATCATGACACCATCTATTTGTTCTAGATGATTCTCGCTTTGCTCTAGTGTTTTGATTCCGCCATTGATGATGATATTAAGTTGCGGAAATTCTTTTTTCATTTGGTAAACAAGTTTGTAGTTTAATGGCGGAACATCTCGGTTTTGTTTAGGGCTTAGCCCTTTTAACCACGCTTTTCTTGCATGAATTATAAAGGTATTACAGCCTGCTTCTGAGACGATTTTTAGAAAACGATGTAAGCCTTGATATTCGTCCATCTCGTCAATGCCAATACGATTTTTAACCGTGACTGGAATATTAACTGCCTTTTGAATCGCGATAACATTTTCTGCAACTAGTTCTGGTTCTGCCATTAAACAGGCACCAAAAGCACCATTTTGTACTCGATCACTAGGGCAACCTACATTAATATTCACTTCATCATAGCCTGCATCTTCTCCCATTTTTGCACACAGCGCCATTGCCTTTGGCTCGCTTCCACCGAGTTGTAATGCGACGGGATGTTCTTCTTGATTGAATTTAAGATAACGTTTGGCATCACCATGGATTAATGCGCCCGTTGTGATCATTTCGGTATATAAAACAGCATGCTTTGATATTAAGCGCAGTAAATAACGCTCATGCCGATCAGTCCAATCAAGCATAGGTGCAACACAGAAACGACGATTAAGGTCAGACACGTTTTATCCTACAAAAAAAGGCAAGGATTATGATATGCTTCTGCATCATTGTAAATCACGGTATCAAAATGGACGTTGGGGAATCAATACAAACAGGCAATTGGATTGCGCTATTTACCTATATGGGTTTTAGTTTTTTTGCTGGTTATGTGATCGGCTTTGCGACACGCACCTTTTTAAAGTTTGTTTTCTTTTTAGCCGGCACGGCTTTAATCCTTCTTTTTGTATTGCAATATAACAACCTTATTGATGTGAAATGGGAAGCTTTTGAGAATTTATACAATGGCTTAATCGGCTGGATATCTCCTCACCTTGGTGGTTTGAAAAGCTTTATTACCGCCAATCTTTCTTCTGCTGCGATGGCAAGTTTAGGTTTATTCTGGGGATTCCGACGTAAGAGCTGATCTCAGAACTAGGCTATATGGCACCCCCCCCTTTTTTACAACATTCTATCGCTGACACTTAGCACAATAAAACGAAGAGCGTTGCCCCTGCGTAATTTTCTTTACAAGCGAGTTACAAACCAAACACGGTTCCCCCGCTCTGCCATAGACATTTAATTGTTGCTGAAAATATCCTGGGCTTCCTTCTGCTTGCACAAAGTCTTTTAATGTTGTTCCACCTTGCTTTATTGCTGCAGCTAATACTTCTTTTATTATTATCACTAGGTTTTTATAACGTGTTTTTGAGATTTTTCCCGCTGATCGCTTGGGAGAAATTCCCGCTTTAAATAGACTTTCGCAAGCGTAGATATTACCCACGCCAACGACCACGTGACCATTCATTATAAACTGCTTAATACTTACACTGCGCCCACGTGACTGTTGGTACAAATAATAGGTATTGAAGTCATCACTTAAAGGTTCTGGTCCCAAACTACGTATTAATTTATGTTTATGTGGGTTTTGTGTTGTCCATAAAACCGCTCCAAAGCGACGTGGATCACGTAGACGAATGAGTTTATTATTTTCAAATACGATATCAACGTGATCGTGTTTTTCGTGGGGCGTACCTGCTTCTAAAATTCGCAAACTGCCTGACATTCCCAGATGAATTAGGGTGGTTCCTTTTGGTACTTTCAGTAAAATATATTTACCACGACGTTCAACAGAATCTATCGTTTGACCTACCATATCTTGAATTTCTTTGGGTATCGGCCAACGTAATTTTACTTGGCGTACGACCACTTCTACCACTTTTTGATTTTTTATATACGGCTGGATGCCTTTACGGGTAGTTTCAACTTCGGGGAGCTCGGGCACTATTGTTCCTGTTGCTTTTTAAAGCCATCAATACCGCTTTGTAAAAGACCAAATACAGTTTCTGAAATCAGATAGATTTTATCGCCTTTTAGAATATAGCGTTTTTGAGAGATTGAGTTTAAGTCTCCAAAGATCATTCTTACCCCGTTAAAACTAACGCTCAATCTGTTTTGGTCTAGCCCATAACTGGCTAAATCCTTGCCTCTTACATCATAGCTAGTTTTGGCATCTTCTGATAACAAGGTGAATAAATGGCGCATTTTATCTTTATCGACGATAAATTCTTCGGGCTTAATTCCCTGCCAAATACCGTCTTGATTTTGAATAAGAATATCTTCGCGACCTTCTGAGTGAATTATCACTTCAGTTGCTTCTTCACCTATTGCTTTATCATGAAGTGTATTGTTATCTTTTGCGCTGTTGTAGTAAGTCACAAAAAGTATCAACGCTGCCAATAGCAACAATAAAGCAATATTCTGTATTAAACGTTTTTTATTTAGACTAGCCATCTTTGTTTTTCTTTTTTTCCACCACGGGTGCTTTGATACCATAGCTCATTATCATTCTATCTTGTGTTGCAGAATTTACGGTAAATGATAAGTGGCTCAATAATTTTCCCTGCGTATCATACAAATACACAGAATCACCTATTTTAGTAAACACACAGTTACGCATTTCATGTCGGTCTACTGGGCTTAAAAATTTGTAATTACACTCACCACTGGTATCAAAAGCAAACGCCATTCTAAACTTACTTGGCGGAAATTCACGACTCCCCTCAGGACGAAAAATATTCGAAACTTTCTGACCGTTTTGCTCTTCAAAGGAATGAACCCAGTGTTGGTAAAAACTGGTATTTAATACCTCTGTTGGTTTTGAACTTTCACCTGTTCCTTCCGTACCTGCACAAGCGGATAAAAACAATGCACTGATTAGCAGTGTTGGTAACGCGAGTGGTAAAACAAATTTATTTCTAAGCATTCTTACATTCCCCTTTAATGCTTTAGGTCCGTCCCCCGAACCCAAAACTATTCATTAACGTTTTCTACGCCTCATCCAACGCACCGTCCCAAACAGCAATAAACCGATAGGCAATCCTATCCATAACATGGCAAGCGCTATTCTCCCTGCATCGGATAATTCTATGGTGGTTCCGGGTGCCACTTTTGATTTGATTGAAACTAAATCATCATCCTGACCTAACCAGTTAAAAATATTCAAGGACAAATCAAGATTACTGCCCTGCCCGATATAACTATTTTGCATAAAGTCGCTGTCACCCACAACAATAACACGCTGCTCTTGTTGTTTATTTGTATCTGCCTCTAATTGGTTCGGTTTTTTGCGGCTTAATACCATTCCCATATCCAGTGGACCGGGAATATCAGCTTCGTCATCAAATTGAACACTGCCAGTAATTTCCCCAAACTCTAGCCAACTAGTAGGCAATGTACTTAAGAATGGCTGGTATTGCCAATTAGAATCTTTGATTTCTTCATCTCGAAGAATGGCAGTTGCAAAAGGAAAAAGCGTGTGAGCACTTAACTCCTTGGTTAAATCAGATTTTCCATAATCAAGCACTGCAATAGCCGCAGGATGTTTTATACCGAGCATATCTTGTAATGCCTGATTCGCATCCAGCAAGGTTCCTTCGTGCATTTTCAAACCTAACTGTTGCTCTATATCATCCAAGCCCTTTAGATCACCTGGTTCATGGAGCCACAATAAATTCCCGCCTTGCTTTAAATAATCACTGACTATTTTCACTTCGCCTTCAAGATAATCTTTTATGGGCGCAGAAATTACCAAGAATGCTGTATTTTCAGGAATACTTTGGGTTCTTAATAAATTATGCGGTTGTAAAAGAAAACCTTTGTTTTCTAACACACCAGCAAGCTGTGAAAGCCCATTAGACTTTTCTTGCAAAGGTGAGCTTTCACCATGACCTTCAACAAATACAGCTAGCCTTGGTGTATCTCGCGACAATCGTTGCAACACATTACTCATTGTTTGTTCATCAACGGAGCTAACAACTTCTTGTCGTTCTCCTAATTTAACAACCAACTGACCGCTGTGTAAAACACCATCTGCTTTTGCTCTTGCTGGCTCAATATCAGGGTTTACAATTTCCAACTTTATATCTTCTTTATAGCGTCGGTATTTAGCAATTACCTCTTTGAGTTTTTCGTGATCCACTTCATTATCAGGAACATAGGCAGTTAAAACCAAAGGTTTACTGATTCTTTTGAGTAACACTTGAGTTGATTCATTCAAAGAATTACGCTGGTTTTGAGTCATATCAATATTAGTCTGATATGTTTTTCCCAGCCAACCTAGCAGCCCTATGATGCCGATAAAAAGCAGGTAAAAAACAACATTTTGAATACGTAAAGTTGTTTGGGTATTCATCGTAACAACCTGTCATTGTCTAACTTACGAACCGCTAAAATAAGAAATCCCACGATAAACAGAGTGTAGTAAACGATATCACTGCTATCAATAATACCGCTAACAAATGCTTCATAGTGACTAAAATGAGAGAGGTACACGAATAACTCACTACTATTACTTTCCGAACTGCCCGAAAGATAAAGCACCACCAAAAACATCAATAATCCAAAACTACTTACCGCCGCAATGACTGGTTCACGCGTTAAACTAGAAATATACAAACCTGCTGAGGCAAACGATGCCAGTAATAAAAACAGTCCAATAGTGGACGATATGATCATTCCCCAGTCTAGCTGAGTGCTAAACGATAAGGCTATGGGTAACAGCAATAACATGCCAACAAATATACCAATGAAAAATATTACCCCAAGGTATTTACCCAACACAATTTGCAATGACGTAATCGGTGAGGATGTTAGTAACGTTAAAGTTTTATTCATACGCTCTTCGGCAAACAGGCGCATCGTCATAATCGGCATTACCGCGAGCATGATAATACCCGCCCACAGATACACAAGGGTGACGATATACAAAGTGGCTCCAATGGAGTTATCGACGGTTGCCGCCGTTTTTTGATACTCAACGAAATCATCAACTCGCGATAAAAACAACATCGCCAAAATAAACTGTAATATCGCTAATACACTCCAAGCGAGTGGCGAGTTAAACATGCGTTTAAGCTCTGTTGTGGCGATTGCAAATATCTTATTCATTCATTTGCCGCCTTCTCTTGTTCTCCTACCTTTTTTTGTGCAACTTCTCCATGAATTAAATCCATAAAGATTTGTTCCAATGTTTCTTTGTGTATTGATAATTCATTTAATTTCCAGTTCTTCGCAACAGCAAGTTGGTATATTTTGCTTGTATCTGGATCACTGGAGCTACTCTGGGCATAACGCAATAAAAACCTTGTTTTGTTATTATCTACCTCAAACGCTTCAACATTTTCTACTCCAACAAGTTTCTCTAAGGACTGTTTATCGCCCCCTTCTTCAAACCCAACTGAAACAAAAGAAGTATGTTGACGACTTTCTAATTGTGAAAAAGTATCAGAGAATACCGTTGCGCCTTGATTAATAATTTGTACTCGATCACAAACTGCCTGTACTTCAGGCAAAATATGAGAGGATAAAACCACACTGTGATCTTTACCCAACTCACGTATCAGCTCACGAATTTGGAGAATTTGAATAGGATCTAAACCCACCGTAGGCTCATCCAGAATAACGATTTCAGGCTGATGTAAAATGGCTTGAGCAATACCAACACGCTGCTGAAAACCTTTCGATAGGTTGCCAATCAGTCGATTCGACATCTCTTTTAATCCACAACGATCTACTGCTAAGTCAATAAACTTTTTATGATTTGATTTTGAAATATCATGCAAGACAGCACAATATTTTAAAAACTCTCGTGGCGTCATATCACGATAAATAGGCGGTTGCTCGGGAAGATAACCAATCGAATGTTTTGCCTGCTGCGGATCTTCAATAAGATCAATGCCGTTGATTTTAATATCACCTGAAGAAGGTGAAATATTTCCTGTCAGCATCTGCATCGTAGTCGACTTGCCCGCGCCATTCGGACCAAGCAAACCTAGCACTTCGCCTTTACGAAGTGTTAAATTATAATCTTTAACCACATGGTGATTGCCGTAATAGCGATTTAAAGCAACTACTTCTATTAGAGCGTTATTGCTCATTAAGACCCCGTTATCTCTGCCCAAGAGATTATTCATTTTTATTTTAAGAACGTATTATAACAAGTCAGACTGCAAAACACACTATTTGGATGGCACCCCCCCCTTTTTTAGAGAATTGCATACTAAACTCTATGTCACCTATCTGAATAAAATATACTATTAATTGATAAGCACTGATAATAAGTAATCCATTCCTTGAGCCTAATATGAAAGCACGAATCTGTAAAAGCTGTGATGCCATCAATCCTTATCATGTCCCTAACTGTCGACAGTGTGGGAAAATTTTGGATTACATTGACATAAAACGGGCTCCAGAGTATCAAGCAAAAGATTTTTATTCTGGTGAGCACTATAGCGCTCCAACTCCAATAAGCCGTTCTAAAGAAACTGATACATCCATAGTCGACAATCAAAATTTACAAAAAAGCTTAGGTCGAAAAAACATGATGAAAGCGATCGCCATCATCTATTTTGTCGTTGCCTTAATCATTCTGTATATGACTAAAATATCAATGACAGATATTGAGAGACTTAAACGGGACACTTTAGGCTCTTATGAAACGCCCTTTTTATATGATACCAGTCAATTTGCATTAAAAGCGGCTAACCCAAATAGTTACACAAATGGCTATGGGGTTTTTGCTATTGTACTTGTTCCTGTTGGTCTTTTAGCGTTGCCAGCGACACTGATAGCGGATACTTTAAGCCTGCCTTATGATTATTTCCTCTATAAAAAGGCAAAGCCTCAATTAGCAATTTGGAGAAAAATATCTAGAAATAAAACCTTACTAAAAGACTTTTCTTCGAAACAAGAAAAAGCTCAATTTGAAAAACACTTTGGGAAATATAATGCTTACTCTATACATATGAGAACGAGACACTCTGTCGGACCAAATTATATGCACCCGAATAAAGTCATAACGCTGTTTAAATTAGCGAATAAAAACCCAGCATTTAAATATAGCAATAATATTTTAAATGACATCGCTAAAAGTGCTAATGACTTAGATGAAAAAATACTTGATGAATTCTATAATCTCACCAAAATTGATATTGACTCCAATTCACAGTTTATAACTTCTGTTATCAAAAATGATATGGATTCAGACTTTGCTGATAATTATTACACAACAGTTTTCTCTCAATCGGAAATGAAAACAAGCACAAGGTTATCCATTTTAAAAACATTAGAAAGTGCCTATACAAGGAGGGTTGATCATGTAGAGAAGTGGATTGAATCTCGTAAGGAAAGTTTACAAAAGCTAGAAAGACCATCTAAAGATAATTCAGAAAAAAATATTTTCGAAAGAGAACGCTGGGAAAGAGGTTTAACAAGAACTAATGAGCGTATCCATAAATACACCGCGAGCTATGAAAAATCAAAAAATAGATTACCCCGAATCAGAGAAGCCATACTGAATGCTCAAAATATTGAGTTTCTCCAATACAAAATAGCGCAGCAACCACAATCTAAGCTGCACTTCCAAGGGAAATTAATTCTCGAAGGGTCTTGCCTAAAATTAAAAATGAAAGAGGCAAAACGGACAGTAATTTTTCCCGCTTCTTTCGAACTTGCTTATTTCAATGGAAGAGTGATGGTCAAAAAAGAGAAAGATATTCGCTCTTTTGTAGACTCCTGGTATCAGCCAAAAACAAATACCGGTGGCTATATAAGCAACAACCTTAGTGAACTATCACTATCGCCTCCCATACAGTGTATTAGTGATGAATATTTAATTGTCGATGAGCAATTTGGCAAAGAAAATACAAAAAATTTAAGCAGGCAGTCTACTGAGTCACACTAACATGAGACTCATATGGCACCCCCACCTTTTTTTGAAGATTGTAACTGAAATATTTCAACTAAAAACTGGTCCCATAAACCTCTCTCATAGCAGGAGAAGAGCTGAAGAAGAATCACCTAAGAGAGTAGAGAATCGCTATTCTTACTATAAATTGTAGCTAATCAGTAAATACCCCTAAACTCACGGCAGCAGAGGCAACAATGATAGCTATCAGAAGACCAAATATAAGCAGCACAAATATACCTGTTACTTTCCAGAATGAGGCTTGAGTTACAAACATTTTCTCTAAATTCTCAGTTGCCTTATTTGCAATGAACTGCTTTATTGATCGGACATACTTTAAAAGAGAATATGAGGTTATTAAAATACCGAAACCAGCAAATAACAACAAGGTAAACGTAAGCAATAAAATGCCATGATAATAGAAAGAAAACTTATCTATAATTCTTACATAGTTAGGCAAGTCTATCGCTATAACAATAATTATCACCACACCAACGATGAAACCTAAAATAGATAAAAATATCAACCAACTTTTAGTTTTCCTTAGACTATAGATAAACTGAGTCGTTATTTGTAACGTTTGATCATGTGAAAATTCACGATCTTCTACTTTTGAGCTAGGTGTTTTATAGTTTTGATTAACCTCACTTTCCACTTTTTCACCTTTTCTTATTCGATATTTTAAACGCATAAAAAAACCCGCAAAAGCGGGTTTTTTAAATGTCTTAGTTTAAGTAAATAATTACTTAATTTTAGCTTCTTTAAACTCAACATGCTTACGAACTTTTGGATCGTACATTTTCTTAACTAATTTCTCAGTCATTGTACGTTTATTCTTTGTAGTTGTGTAGAAATAACCTGTTCCAGCTGTTGATACTAATTTGATTTTATCACGCATAACTTACTCCTAAACCTTGATGCCACGAGAACGAACATCAACCAATACTTCATCAATGCCTTTCTTATCGATGATACGCATTCCTTTAGCCGTTAAACGTAGTTTTACGAAACGGTTCTCAGACTCAACCCAAAAACGATGGGTATGTAAGTTTGGCAAGAAACGACGCTTTGTCTTGTTATGTGCATGCGATACGTTGTTTCCTGATACCGGACGCTTTCCTGTTACTTGGCATACTTTAGCCATGATTAATTACTCCAAAATCTGTGTGATTGCTCATCACTTGCAGTAGCAAGCTTAAATTTTCGCCTTGAACTGACAAGCTTTGAAACCAACCTGAACAACCACGAATAATGTTATATTAAACACCAAAAATCATACGGTGTTGAAAGGCGCGTAATGATATACAATCATTATCAAACCAGCAAGGTTAATCTTGCTTTAAATACAGAAAATTACCGTAGAAAGCTTTGATAGGCCATATTTTCAGTTTCATCCCAATAATCATAGCCAAGGTCCTGTAAAAATTGACTAAATTGTGATCTTTGATCTTGTGGTACCTGTATTCCTATCAAGACTCGACCAAAGTCTGAACCATGGTTACGATAATGAAATAAGCTGATATTCCAATTCCCACCCATTTTCTTTAGAAAGTGGAGTAATGCACCGGGTCTTTCTGGAAAACTAAAACGATAGAGTACTTCATCTTTTACACCCTGCGCATGTCCGCCGACCATAAAACGCAAATGGACTTTTGCCAGTTCATTATCACTAAGATCAAGTACTTCATAACCCTGATTGGTTAGATTTTCTTTTATTTGTTGCTTCTCTTCATTTCCGTTAGAAATTTTCACCCCAGTAAAAACTTGAGCTTTTGCCTTATCAGAATAGCGATAGTTAAATTCTGTAATGGCGCGATCACCCAGCGCCTCACAGAAATATCTAAAACTATTTGGCTCTTCAGGGATTGTAACAGCGAAAATAGCCTCACGTTTTTCACCAAGCTCTGCTCTTTCAGCCACATGCCGCAAACGATCAAAGTTGATATTCGCACCACTGGTTATTGATATTAACTGTTTGTCATTAATTTTATTTTTCGCAATAAACTTTTTCAAACCAGCCGTTGCCAGAGCACCGGCAGGCTCTATTAGTGTTCTGGTATCTTCAAAAACATCTTTAATCGCCGCACAGGTTTCATCAGTACTGACGGTAATCATCTCATCAACAACGTTCTTGGCAATTTCAAAAGTATTAACGCCTGCTTTTCTAACTGCGGCTCCATCGGCAAAGGTACCAATACTATCTAACTCGACCAGCTCACCTTTGGCAATAGACTGAGTCATGCTAGCGGCTTCTTCATGCTCGACACCTATAATCTTAGTTGACGGACTCAGGTATTTTATATAAGTCCCAATACCAGAAATTAAACCACCACCGCCGACAGCAATAAAAACCATATCAATTGGGTCTGGATGTTGACGTAATAACTCCATACCAATCGTACCCTGCCCTGCAATCACATCGATATCATCAAAAGGATGAATAAATGTCATGTTATCTTTTTCTGACAGTTCCATGGCATGCGCATAGGCCTCATCAAATGTATTCCCCACTAACAGTGCTTTTCCACCATGGGACTCTACCCCTTTTACCTTTATATCTGGAGTGATAACAGGCATCACAATCGTTGTTTCAATACCGAGTTTAGCCCCTGAAATTGCAACACCCTGCGCATGATTTCCTGCCGAAGCCGCCACAACACCTCGTGCTTTTTCCTCATCAGAAAGTTGAAACATACGATTAAACGCACCTCTCAATTTAAACGAGAATACAGCCTGTAAATCTTCACGTTTTAAATACACCTGATTCCCGCAACGCTTTGAAAGTGAGTTTGCCAATTCCAGTGGTGTTTCAAAAGCAACATCATAAACACGTGCAGTCAGGATTTTTTCAATAAGATTATCATTCATGAATCGGACTTTACGAGGTGTTTACTCAAGGTGCAAGATAATTAAGGGCAAGAAGTACTTAATTATTAGAGGTGCCCTTCATCCCTTTGTTTCGGTATGATAGCGCCAATAAATTTAAAGGAGCACCTCATGACACAAGATGAAATGAAAATTGCGGCGGCTGAAGCGGCGCTTGAATATGTTGAGCCAGGGATGATTGTTGGCATCGGTACAGGTTCTACTGCAAATCACTTTATTGATTTACTTGCCTCGGTTAAAGGAAAAATTGATGGGACTGTAGCAAGTTCTGTTGCCAGTGAAGAGCGTTTAAAGAGTCACGGTATTCCTGTAATGGATTTAAATAGTGCAGGTGAACTTGCGCTATATGTTGATGGTGCTGATGAGTCAGATAAATATCTCAACCTTATTAAAGGCGGTGGCGGTGCATTAACGCGTGAAAAAATTGTAGCAGGTGCCAGTGATAAGTTTATCTGTATTGCGGATGATACAAAGCTTGTTGATGTAATGGGTAAGTTTCCGCTACCTGTAGAAGTAATTCCAATGGCACGTAGTTATATCGGACGTGAGATCGTAAAATTAGGCGGTCAACCTGAATTGCGTGAAGGTTTTATTACTGATAATGGCAATATCATTATTGATATTCATGGTCTTGAGATTATGGAGCCAGTGAAACTTGAAGATGAATTTAATAAGCTAGCAGGTGTAGTCACCGTCGGGTTATTTGCTCGTCGCCCTGCGGATGTGTTAATACTGGGCACACAAAATGGCGCCAAAGTACTCACTTAAGCCCCTTTAGTTAATACTTGGTTGTTAGCCAGCGCTATGCTCTGGCTCAACCAGTTTCAACTGGTCACTTTTAATACGATTAAAAATTTCTTCACGATGTACAGCGACTTCTCTTGGTGCATCAATACCAATACGCACTTGATTTCCTTTTACACCCAGTACAGTGATAGTTATATCATCACCGATCATCAGTGCTTCGCCGACACGTCTCGTTAAAATTAACATCCTTCAATCTCCATTATTATAATTATGCAACCCCTATCCTGAGGCTATCTAAATTCCATCGCTTTTATTATTCGTGTGGTCTCTATTTGTAGTTGTTTTTATACAAGAGAACCACTTTATCAGATGGACGGTGTAATAATGACACACCTCTCCTGAACACAGACTTAAGGTGCTTAACTCTTATTAGTATTTTTAATACTTAGTACAATTATGTAAAAAAAGGGGGGGGTTGTACAGGGTGCCCATTAGAGTTATGGGCAAGGTAGGTGCTTACTTTATCTACACTACCCTTCTATAGAACATCTCTATAACTATGACTTTTGATCTAAGCCAAAGGCATCATGTAAACTTCTTACCGCTAACTCTAAATACTTCTCATCGACGACAACAGACACTTTTATTTCAGAGGTTGAGATCAATTGTATATTGATATTATCTTTGGCAAGTGATTCAAACATCTGTGTAGCGACACCTGCGTGAGAGCGCATTCCACCACCGATAATTGAAACTTTGGCAATTTTATCATCACCATTACAGTCTTTAGCGCCTAGTTTTTCACCTGTTTGGCAAAGGATTTCTTTCGCTTGTTTGTAATCATTACGATGTACAGTAAAGGTGAAGTCCGTGGTGCCATCTTTACCAATATTTTGCACGATCATATCGACTTCTATATTCGCAGCTGAAATAGGTCCTAGAATTTTATGAGCAACACCCGGCTGATCGGGTACACCCGTTACTGTCAACTGTGCTTCATCTCTATTAAACGCTACACCACGAACCAATACTTCTTCCATTATGTCTTCCTCACGCGTTACCAGCGTACTTTTTCCGTCATCACCTTCATCAAAGCTGGATAAAACTCTAATAGGCATATTGTATTTATAGGCAAATTCAACCGCTCTAATTTGTAATACTTTCGAACCTTGGCTTGCCATTTCTAACATTTCCTCTAAAGCAAGTTTGGGAATATGTGTTGCTTCAGGAACCACCCGTGGATCTGTCGTATATACACCATCAACATCTGTATAAATCTGACATTCATCTGCCTCTAATGCCACCGCAAGTGCAACGGCTGTTGTGTCTGAACCACCCCGACCTAAAGTGGTAATATTCCCATCTGCATCAACACCTTGAAAACCTGCTACAACAACTACACGTCCCGCGCTTAAATCTTCTTTTATCTTAGAGCCATCGATTTTACTGATCCGAGCTTTACTATAGGCACTGTCAGTTATAACTTTTGCTTGAGTACCCGTATAAGATTTTGCAGGGCAGCCCATTGATTCCAACGCTAAACTCAATAAACCGATGGTGACTTGCTCACCCGTCGATAGCACGACATCTTTTTCACGTGCAGAACCTTGCGGGTTGATTTCATCAATTAATGCCACGAGTTTATTAGTCTCACCTGACATTGCTGATAAAACAACAACAACCGAATCACCACGTTCACGATAACGAACTACACGCTTAGCAACTTCTTGAATACGCTCGACAGTACCAACCGAAGTTCCACCGTATTTTTGTACGACTAATTTAGCCATGTCTTAACTTCCACCCTGCTCTTCTACCCACGCAACAACTGACTCAAGTGCTTTTGGCAAGGCGCTTACGTCATTACCACCGCCTTGTGCCATATCGGGTCTTCCGCCACCTTTACCGTCAATTTGACTGGCTACGTGTTTTAATAAGTCACCTGCTTTTATCAGAGAGGTTTCAGCTTTTGTTACACCTGCAACTAAACTCACTTTTCCGTTAGCAACGGTAGAAACTACCACAGCAGCTTGGCCTAATTTATTTTTAAGTTGGTCAACAGTATCGCGTAAAGATTTAGGATCTACACCTTCTAAATTTGCAGCTAAAACCTTAAGTCCATTCACCTCAACAGCTTGTGATGCTAAATCTGAACCTGCTTGTGCTGCTAATTTTGACTTTAATTGGTCCAATTCTTTTTCCAATGAACGCGATTTTTCTAAAACCAAACCTACTTTTTCTTCTGCACCATTAACCGCTGACTTCACAAGGCTGGCAATTGATTCTAATTGAGCTGAACGCTCTTCAACCCAATCAAGCGCACCAGTACCTGTTACAGCCTCAACACGACGAACACCTGCGGCAACACCACTTTCACTAATCAACTTAAATAAACCAATATCACCTGCACGTTTTACATGAACACCACCACACAACTCAGTTGAATATCCGATATTCACTACTCGAACTTCATCGCCATACTTTTCACCGAACAAAGCCATTGCTCCTTGTTTGACAGCATCATCCATTGTCGTAATATTTGATTTTGCTTCGGCGTTTAAACGAATTTCGCTATTCACCATTTTTTCCACACGTGATATTTCATCTTTTGTCATCGCTTCTGCGTGTGAGAAGTCGAAACGTAAATGATCAGCTGTGACTAGAGAGCCTTTCTGTTCAACGTGCTCACCTAGAACTTCACGCAATGCTTTGTGCATTAAATGCGTAGCAGAATGATTTAACACGATTGCTTGACGACGATCTTCGCTAACTTGGGCACTTAGCGTATCGCCCGCTTTTAACGACCCTGTTTTCATTTCGCCGTTGTGAATAAAAACAGCGCTTTGTTTTTGGGTATCTTTAACTTCAAAAAAATTATTGCCAGAAACAAGCTCACCAGTGTCTCCTATTGGACCACCAGATTCAGCATAGAAAGGTGTGTTTTTAAGAACAACTTGCCCTTGATCTCCAGCATTAAGTACCTCTACTTTTCTACCATCTTTAAATACTGACTCAACAACCACATTATCCTGAGTTTTATCGTAGCCACTAAACTCAGTTTCACCTGTAACATCAAGTTTGTCAGTATAGTCGGTATCAAATTTACCTGCTGCACGTGCTGTTTGGCGCTGCTGCTCCATTGCAGTTTCATAACCTGTTTCGTCTATTTTTAGTTTATGTTCACGTGCAATATCAGCCGTTAGGTCTAGTGGAAAGCCATAAGTATCATAAAGTTTGAATACTACATCGCCGGGGATTGTATCGCCTTTAAGGTCACTAATAGCTTCACCCAAGATTTTCATGCCCTGATCTAAGGTTTCTGCAAAACGCTTTTCTTCTTTTAAAAGAGTCTGCTCAACATTTTCTTCTGCTTTTGCAAGCTCAGGATAGGCTTCGCCCATTTCTTTAACGAGTGGTTTTACTATCTTATGGAAGAATGCATCATTCAAACCCAGCTTATGTCCATGGCGTGCTGCACGACGAATGATTCTACGCAGCACATATCCACGTCCTTCGTTTGATGGCACGACACCATCTACAATTAAAAACGAACAAGAGCGTATATGATCTGCAATAACCTTCAAAGAAGCATTATCAATGTCTTTTGTTCCAGATAAGTCTGCTATGAATTTAATTAAATTCTGGAATAAATCAATGTCGTAGTTGCTGTGTCCATTTTGCAAAATTGCAGATAAGCGCTCCAAACCCATGCCAGTATCAACAGAAGGTTTTGGCAATGGATTCATCGTTCCATCTTTGGAACGGTTGTATTGCATGAATACTAGATTCCAAATTTCTATATAACGATCACCATCTTCTTCTGGCGTACCCGGAGGACCGCCCCAAATATGCTCTCCATGATCGTAAAAAATTTCTGAACATGGCCCACAAGGACCGGTGTCACCCATCGCCCAAAAGTTATCACTTTCGTATTTTTTACCGGGTTTATCTCCGATTCGACTAATACGCTCTTTGGGGAAACCTATTTTGTTTTTCCAAATGTTCTCTGCTTCTTCATCGTCTGCATAGACTGTTACCCATAGTTTTTCTGGGGGGAGCATTGCAACTTTTGTTAGGTATTCCCATGCGTAAGAAATTGCCTCTTCTTTGAAATAATCACCAAAACTAAAATTGCCCAGCATTTCAAAGAAGGTATGATGACGCGCTGTATAGCCTACATTTTCAAGGTCGTTATGTTTTCCACCTGCACGCACACAACGCTGTGAAGTTGTAGCACGAGTATAATTACGTTTATCCTCTCCCAAGAAAACATCCTTAAATTGCACCATACCTGCATTGGTAAAAAGTAATGTTTTATCATTACCCGGAATCAATGAGCTAGAAGCTACAACCTGGTGATTTTTACCGGCAAAGAAATTCAAAAAACTCTGTCTAATTTCAGCAGTAGATAATAGTTCTTTTGTATTTGAAGACATGGACGACTCTTGCTTTCATTTCAATGGAAGCGGTATTGTCACTCTATGAGGCGGGAGTTTCAAGCGATGATTGTTATTCTGATGGGACTCTTTCTATTTTGATTAATTAATTACCATATTTCTTATAATTTACTAACAACTTTCAACTATCTAATCGCCTTATTAACCATATCATGATTAAAACCACGACCCATTAAGAAGCGCATTTGCCTGCTTTTTTCTTTGAATTCTAATGGAAGTTGTAAACCAAATTTTTTCTCGCGTTGCTCACTAGCTCCTCCATACCAATCAATTTCGGCATTTTGCATTGCATTACTTATCTGTACTTGCGTAATTCCACGAACACTAAGTTCACTTGATATCTTTATTGGACCTTGACCTCTTGAACTTCTATAGCGAATAAAGCTTTCCGTAAAGCGCTCCTCATTTAGATAGTTATTATTTTCTAGCTCATCTAGCAAAACTTCAATATCAACATTTTCTGAAAAATCTTTTTTCTTCAGTTTGTTTTTTATTTCAAGGCGTGAATGCTCGCGCATAGCCAATGAATAGATTGCTGAGTTCTTACAACGTGAATAGTTGTCTCTTTTGCTAAAGCCTAATTTACTCACGATTCAGATGATTAACCTTGGAATATTGTAAAAAAGGGGGGGGTGCCATTGAGACTGTGAAAGTCTGGGGGCTATGACACTCCCCCATCTGGGGAGCTGAATTTATTCTCAATAAGTTATTTAGAATTTACTGGTTTTTCTCTTTTTCTTTTTTCTCTTTAGCTATTTTGTCTTTTTCTGCTTGCTCTGCTATTGCTTCTTTTGAAGGTAGTAATTTTTCACGAATTAACTTTTCAATTTCATCAGCAATTTCAGGATGTTCTTTAAGATAGATTCCTGAGTTTTCTTTTCCTTGTCCAATCTTTTCATTATTATAGCTATACCAAGCACCGGCTTTATTCACTATGTCTTCTTGCACACCTAAATCTAACAACTCACCAACATGTGATACACCTTCACCGTATTTAATTTCAAACTCAGCCTGTTTAAATGGGGGTGCCATTTTGTTTTTAACGACTTTAACGCGAGTACTGTTACCAATAATTTCATCACCTTTTTTAACTGCTCCAATACGACGAATATCTAAGCGTACAGAGGCATAAAACTTAAGTGCATTACCACCTGTAGTTGTTTCTGGGCTGCCAAACATAACCCCTATTTTCATTCGAATTTGGTTAATAAATATAACCATGGTGTTAGATTTTTTGATATTTGCAGTCAACTTACGCAGTGCCTGTGACATTAAACGTGCTTGAAGACCCATATGTGAGTCACCCATATCACCTTCAATTTCTGCCTTAGGGGTTAGTGCCGCTACTGAGTCAATAACAACCAAATCTACACCGCCTGAACGTACTAGCATATCGGTAACTTCCAATGCTTGCTCACCTGTATCTGGCTGGGAAACTAATAGTTCATCAATATCAACACCTAGTTTTTCCGCATAATTTGGATCTAGTGCATGCTCAGCATCTATAAATGCGGCTGTGCCACCTGCTTTTTGGCACTCTGCAATAACATGTAATGTCATTGTGGTTTTACCTGATGATTCAGGTCCATATATTTCTACAACACGCCCTCTTGGTAAGCCACCTATACCTAATGCAACATCCAGTGTTATTGAACCCGTTGAAATCACTTCTATATTACGAGATGCGGCAGAATCACCCATGCGCATTACAGTGCCTTTACCGAACTGCCTTTCTATTTGCCCCAAGGCTGCTGTTAGTGCTTGTTTTCTTTGCTCATCCATTTTTTAGACCTTTATTTATTTACTTAATCAATGTTGTTGCAAGTATCATATTGTGGTTGTCCCTCAGTTCGTGAGGGAGTTAATATATTATTATTAACCTTGTTATTCTCCTGTTGTTCTATTTTAAACATATAAACGAACAATAATCAAACATATACTAGCTATTTTTAACTTCGCCTATCAGTTCAATGACGCCTTTCAATGCAAAATCTACTGCTTGTGCACGCACTGAATCTCTATCGCCATCGAAATATATCGTGCTAGAAACGACTTTGTGACTTGTTTGCTTCCACCCAAAGCAAACCATACCAACTGGTTTTTCTACACTTCCGCCACCTGGACCTGCTATTCCAGTAATTGATAATGCAATATCTGCTTGAGAGTTTTCTAAAGCTCCTTCAGCCATCTCAATCGCCACCTGCTCACTTACTGCACCAAAACTATCTAAAGCATGACTAGAAACACCTAACATATCCTGTTTTGATTGGTTACTGTAAGTTACAAATCCACGATCAAAAACAGATGAACTTCCTTCAAGATCAGTCAATATTTTTGCAACCCAACCACCCGTGCATGACTCAGCTGATACAAGAGATAAATTATTTTCATGTAGTTTTTGTGAAACTTTATGGAGAATATCTGTCATAGGGTTATCAATTTATAAAAACCTTCATTAAGTAAGGGTTAAGCTTAACAATGCCACACTAATAAAAAGCCGACCCCGCGATTAAAGATAAGGATAGCACCATGTCCGTATGGATCAAACTAACTGATCACCTTGTTAAGGTATTATTTAATACCTCATGATTAATCATAGTAACTACATAAATTCATCTTCATTTATAGACTAAACACTGACTATTAACAATCTGATTTAAAGGCTAAGATATGTCCAAAATAACCAAAATAGCTACATCTCTCCTTATGGCCTTATTGATCACTGCCTGTGGCGGAGGTGGCTCTGACATCAAAGAAGCATCTAATCACCCCCCATCTGCTACCACTCAATCTGTTTCAGTAAAGGAAAACTCAATAAACAACATAATCACTCTGACGGGTTCGGATATTGACGGGGATTTATTGAGTTATACTGTTGTAGAACAAGCAAGCCATGGCTCGCTAAAGGGGACACCTCCAAACCTCAGTTATACACCAGACAAAGGTTTCAAAGGTAATGATAGTATTACCTTTAAGGTAAACGATGGGGAAAGCGATTCAGAACTTGCCGCAATCAGCATAATCATTAGTACTCTTTTATTAGATCCAGACCCGTTGCACTTCATAAATGCAGGAAATGACCAGTCTGCTATTGAAGGTTCAACTATTACCTTAAGTAGCACCAATACTGACCCCAGTAGAATAATCATAAGCTGGGTATGGAGAGAAAACGGTACCATACTCAGTAATCAAGAGAGTTTTACTAAAAATGATTTTAGTCTAGGTGTACATACGATAACTCTGACGGTTGCTGACAGTAAAGGTGAGTCTAGTAATGACACGATTATAATAACAATAAATCAAACAAGCGCTGAACATGCTGTTAGCAATAAAGCAGAGGCTGCTAAATTCCTCAACCGCGCGAGCTTTGGCCCCACCAATGACAGCATCAATGAACTAGTAGCCTTAGGTGACTATGAAAAATGGTTAAACAATCAATTTAATACACCGGCTACTTTTCATCTACCAAAAGTAAAGCAACTTGCAAAAAAGATGTGCATTGGCAAAGACGATGACGGTAATCCTATTGTTGACACGTGGGAAGCCGTTTATCCTCGCCATCAAATATGGTGGGAGACAGCTATTGCAGGAGATGATCAGTTAAGACAGCGTGTGGCACTTGCATTGAGTGAAATCTTGGTGGTTTCTGACTCTGAAGGTCTTGGCTTAAGTGAATTACAATTTGGGGTAACCAGTTACTATGATATTTTGGTCAAGCACTCCTTTGGTAATTTTCGAGATTTGTTAGAAGAAATGACACTACACCCTGCCATGGGTGATTTTTTAAGCATGACACGTAATCAAAAAGCTAATGAAGCGGGAACAATACGCCCTGATGAAAATTATGCACGTGAATTACTCCAGTTGTTTTCAATAGGAGTTCATGAACTAAATCTTGATGGCAGTGAAAAATCTGATAGTAATAATCGTTCTATTCCAACCTATAATCAAAAAACTATCGAAGAGTTTGCGAAAGTTTTCACGGGCTGGAGTTATGCAGGTGAAGACTGGTATGTATATTTTGGTGAAGCAGACCATACTATCCCATTGGAGGCTGTGGAAGAGTTTCATGACACCTCTGCAAAACTACTATTAAACGGAGCACAAAGTCCAGCTGGGCAAACCGCACAAGCTGATTTGATTTTTGCCTTAGATAATATTTTCAATCATCCTAATGTTGCACCGTTTATTAGTAAGCAGTTAATTCAAAGACTGGTAACAAGTAATCCAACACCTCAATATATTGAACGAATTGCAACAATTTTTAATGATAATGGTGATGGGGTTCGCGGTGATTTGAAAGCTGTTGTTAATGCTATTTTGCTTGATGATGAGGCTTTAAACCCTAGCAAAGCTGACAACTTCGGAAAATTAAAAGAACCTATGTTACGTCTAAGTCACCTATGGCGCGTCTTTAATATGCAAAAATCTTTAAAGGCTGGTCACTATTGGGAATCAGATCGAACCTGCGGTCAGGGTAATTATGAGTACTACAATTTTTGGCTTGCTTTGAATGAGTTTAATAGCAGAACAGGGCAAGGACCATTACAAGCACGTTCAGTGTTTAATTTCTTTCGACCTGATTATTCCCCAACAGGAAAACTTAATGATAGTGGGCTGAGTGCTCCAGAGTTTCAAATTGTTAATGAAAACACCTTAGTTGCCACGACTAACTTATTTCATCTTATGGTTGAAGTATTTAGTGATAGTGAACCTTTTACTCCTGCTCTTGGTGAGCTTTCCAGATTAGATTTGGGAGCAGTTACTAATATGGCAGCTGACACAGATCAACTGCTTGATTATTTAGATTTAGTTTTACTCAATAACGGTATGACGACCGAAATAAGAAATATTCTAGCTGAACATCTGAATATTGAGGATACTTATAGTGAAGGGCGAGAAGGTCAATTTGAAAAGGCTAAAGAAGCCATACTGTTAATCATCACTTCTTCTGAATATTTAATTCAGCGCTAATTGGAGTTACTAAAATGAATAAAGCAAAAATAAAATCAAGACGCGACTTCCTAAAGAAATTAAGCGTAGGGGTTGGTTCAGCTTCGCTATTAGCAACAACAGGTAAGCTCCAACTGATGCAGGCTGCGATGGCGGCTGATACTGATTATAGTAATCTACCTGATCACAAGTCATTGGTGTGTATATTTTTACTTGGCGGTAATGATGCATTTAATATGATGGTTCCTTATCAACAAGATGTATATAACCAGTATAAAAATACACGTTCCAGACTTGCAATTCCACGAAGCTCATTATTACCGCTCAAAGGAAATGAACAGGCATTCCACCCTTCTATGCCCGACTTACAAAAGCTTTATAATGATGATAATCTTGCCATTCAAACACATGTTGGTGCAATTATAGAGCCTACCTCACGCACAAGTTATAACAATGAAAGCGTGCTTCTGCCACCTGATTTGTTTTCTCATAGCCATCAACAGGAGTTTTGGGAAACGGGTACCACAGCCAAAAATAGCGTTCACCCACCAGGTTGGGGGGGGCGAATGATTGACTTATTAGTAACAGCCAACAGTAACCCAACAGAGCCTGCGCTGTTTAGTCTTGCAGGGAATAGTGTCTGGCAACGTGGCTTAAAACCATTGGATTTTGTACTCAACCCATACAGTGGCGTTAAACAAATAGATGCTTTTGTAGAAGATACTTGGCCACGCTGGAAAAATAGCCGTATTGATGCTTGGAAAAAAATTCAACAAATGAATACGACCTCACCTCTAGCGCAGCATTTAGATGATAAGTATTCAAGTACTGAAGAACGTATTAATAACTTGATTGGTGAAATAGCACGTGCGCAAGAGATAACGACTACTTACCCTGAAAATAATGACCTAGCTTTGCAGTTGAAAATGGCGGCTAAAATGATTTCTATTCGTCAAAACCTGGGGATGAAACGCCAGATATTTTTTATAGGCGTCACTGGCTGGGACAATCATAGTAACCAACTTGAAGAACATGAGGAGAGATTAAAAACGCTCAACGATGCCATGGTTAGTTTCTACAATACAACGGTAGAACTGGGTGTTAAAGACAGCGTAACCACATTTACTGCAAGTGAATTTGGGCGCACCTTAAGCATTAATGGAGATGGCTCTGATCACGCTTGGGCAAGTCATCATTTAATCATGGGTGGGGCTGTTAAAGGTGGACAAATTCATGGTGAGCCAATCGATTTTAGTATTGATGGGGCTGATGATGCTGAAGATACTGGAAGATTTGTTCCAAAGTATAGTGTTGACCAATATGGTGCTACATTGGCCCAATGGATGGGGATGACTGATAGTGATATGCATGAAATCTTTCCTAATCTAAAGAATTTCAATAATACCAATCTTGGTTTTATGGCAACCTAAGGAAGCTCTGATTCTACATGGCACCCCCCCTCTTTTTAGAAGATTCAAAAAGAGGTAATAAGCACTTTAGTTTGAAGTTAATGTAGAGTCTCTATCTGTTTTAAATGTATCTGCCCACCATAATCGCGCACGCAAACCCCAGCCACTAGTCAAACCAACTTCGGTAAATCGAATATTTCCAGATCCATCGATGACATAACTTGTAGGTACACCTTTGACACCAAATAATGCTGCAAGACGACTATCTTGATCAACGATGGTTGGCCACGAAAGAGTTTCTCTGTCTTTCATAAAAGCCTCAACTTCTGACTTATCGCCTGATTGATAGGCTACTGTTAACACGGGCCAATCATTTTGGATCTCGCTAATACTACCTTCTTCAAATTTACAAAAAGGACACCAGCTCGCCCAGAAGTGCAAAATGAATGGTTTACCACTGTAGTCTTCCAAGTTCACTGTTTTACCATCAAGCATAACACTTTGAAAACTTGGGGCAGGACCACTAACTAAATCCTTTTGCTGCCATGTTCTGATACCAAAGATTATGGCAATGATTAGTAGTATCTCTATCAAGTATCGCAACCATTTACGTTTCTTTTTCATATTATTTTTAAATAGGAAATTTATTTGTTCAATATACTACCACAGCAATAAGGCTTATACATTTTCATGGCATAAAAAAGCCGCAGTAAAAACTGCGGCTTTCCTCGGTCTTCCTTGACCGATTAGATCAATACTATCCTATATCGATAATAACACTTTAGTCTAGGACTTCAACATCACCCATAGGGTTGCCTTTTGTGTATCCTTTTTCTACATAGACAAGTATTAATGCAGAGTCTTTATTACCGTTTGCATCAACTATGTCGTACCAGAAACTGTCCGTACCTTCAAAGCCTGACGCTGGCATATACTTGATAGAGCCACCCATAATCATCGCTGTACCGTTCTTAGGTGAATCTACAGATGTGATTCTAAGACCCTTTCCTTCATCATTGTCTAATACATTGATAACAACAGATTCATCTATCCAAGTCGTTACATCATCTGGCTCAGCATCAAGATTATTGGGAACACCTTTCACATCTACTTTGATGTATGCAGAAGCTTCATGACCATGCCCATCAGAGATCGTGTATTTAAAGTTATCCATTCCAATTTTGCCTGTAGTACACATGCTTGATGGAGTATAAACAATTGTAGATCCTGAGATTACTGTGCTACCAAGATTAGCTCCACTAACACCGATGATTTTTAGAGCATCACCATCTGGGTCAGTATCGTTATCCAACACATCGAAAGTGATAGCATCACAAGTTGTTGATCCCATGTCATTAACCGCAACAGGAGCTCTATTATCAGCCTGACTAATTGTCACATAAACTCTTGCTTGATCTAAATTGCCACTAGGATCTTTAACTTCATAAGTAAATGAATCAATTCCCACATAGTTTCTATTTGGCGTGTAAACAAATTGTCCGCCCACAATGCGAGCTATACCGTGTGATGGTCCTGAAACTAATCGTGTAATTGCTGCATCTGAATCATCATTTTTAAGGACATTAATTGTTACTCGGTTATTAACCTGTGTTACTGCATAATCATTTTCAGCATTAACAGTATCATCTACTGGCGCTGGCGCAACTGGCTCAGGATCTGGAGTAACAACGGGGGTAGGTGCAACAGGATCTGGAGTTACTGGCTCAGGTACAACAATAGCCTCATTAACTGTTATTCCTACCGTTGCAGTACTTGTATGGCCGTTACCGTCGGTAATAGTATAAGTAAAGCTATCATCTCTACCACAGTAGTCACCATTTGATGTGTAAGTCAGCTGACCATTCACACCTTGAGTTACTGTTCCATTAGCAGGTTGAGTGAAGCTAATGACTGACAACGTATCACCATCAGGATCCGTATCATTACCAAGCACATTAATCGTTACTGGCCCACTACACTCTACTGTTCCATAATCATTATTTGCATTTGGAGCAACATTCGCTGGAATGACTGGGGCAATAGTAGTTCCTGTTTCAAATGTATTCACGCTTGTATCATGCTTGATATTGTTATGTAACGCGCGCTTAATCCAAGCAGGTGATGTTGGAATCGCTTCTGTTTTCCAAATAACTCTTGGTGCACCAGGTCTGCCACTATCGATCATGACATTTTTAACGCCTGCTGGTACATTCTTAAAGCCTGTTGCAACGCTACGAGTACCAGTTTGAATATTCCTTTGCTCGTTACGGTAACCCGTTTTATATGCCTTTTGCTCGCTCACATATTCAATATCAACACGACGATTCTTAAAGCCTTGATCTGGCGTATTAGGGTACTTTGGATGCCCTTTACCTAAACCACGAGAAACCAAATGGTTAGGATTGAAGCCATTCTTTATTAAGAATTTTTTAACTTCATTCGCACGCTTCTCTGATAAAACTTGATCATGTTGCGCGTTACCTAAGCCACATGTATTACCTGTAATTCTAATAGAGCCTTTATAACCACTCTTACGAATTTGAGATGCTATCTGCTTTAAACGTGTTTGTGCAGAAGGGATAAGCTTAGCGCTATTCAATTTGAAGAAAGTTTGTCCTTCAAGTTCTAAGGTGCTTTTTACTAACTGCTTGTAAGGAACACGTACATTCTTTTTGCCATAAACAGGTACTGACTTAAATGTCTGTACACGTTTGTATTGTGTTTGTTTAGCATAACGAGGCGCTATTGCTCTACCCGGTACTTCTACACGAACACGTCTATAGCGTCTATCTGGTTGGTAGATACTAGCGCCACCAAAATCATAGCGATAACCTAATCTTCCCGTTACATCAGTATCATCTGACCCACCATCTAGGTAACCACCGCTACTTCTAGAGCCTGCTACATCAAGAGAGACACTATGACCTGTCCCTTGGAAAAACTTTTCGATTCCTGCAGATAAAGTCGTATTTCGTGCATCTTTCTCATCAGCAGCAACTTCATCACTCCACTCATGATCTAATCCTGCGCGAACTCGTGTGTTTGAATTCGCATTAAATTTACCTACGCTACCACCAACACCGTAGTCATAAGCCTGATTAGAAACAACCTTATTTCCTACCGTTCTAGCATCTTTTTTCCCAGAAAGTCCTTTGCTTACATGACCTTCCCAGAATAAATTTTTATTTTCTTGACCATAACCGACGGTTGCTTTGTCATGCCCTACTTGATCGCGATCATAAGCCGCAAATACTTTATTAACTCGTATAGCACGACCTGCATTATCACGAGATACCCAGTTATGATTAACTTGAACACCACGACCTAAAACGCCGTCATCATCTCCTTTTAAATCGTAACCTGCCCATAGACCAACACCCGTACTATGATTTTCACTTTCAGACAGAACTTGATTTAACTCTACATCCACATCGCCATCATCATTTATTCCAAATCCAAGTTGGGTTTTTCCGCCAACATATTCATGATTGATTGAACTAACCTGACGAGCATCTCGATATTGCTGGCTACCTGTTGGAGCAGCAGTTGCCTGTGTTGCTAAGATTGCTGCAGAACTAAAAACAAACGGTAAGTAGGCCCACTTGTATGTTGTCGTTTTATTTTTCATTGGTTTTCTCTCTATACAAAGTTAATTAGATGTAAATATCCATCACTTAATACAATGTCGATGGCTTATTTACCGCTCACGTCGAAACGTATTTAGCATGTGGAAATTATTACTTTTATATTAAAGAGATGAAATTCCTCCTATCAGAGCAAAAATACAATTTGTACAGTTCATCGGAAAAACGCCACCATTGTTTTTTACAACACTACAAAGCGCTTAATTTTTAACCCATTTAATGTAAGACTCAAGATAATTCGCTATACTCGGATTTAAAGAGTTTATTAAGGTCAGAAAATCATTTAACTTAAGGAATCATTTGATTGGAAGCGCTAACACCCATAGAATCGTCTTAACCCACTAATTTAAGGTGTATTTCATGCTAGTGTTTAAATTCATACCACTGTTCGCTGTCTTCTTATTTGCATTTTGGGTGGGAAGTAAAACAGGTTTTTTCCCTGAGAAATTAAACGATGTTCTTTTTGGAATACGCTTACCTTCAGGGGCTGAATGGACCCCCACGTGGGGCGATTTTGTGGTATTACTTGGATTATTTACATTGTATATTGAAATACTAAAGTCGACGAGAACGTCAACTATTTCAATCGTAGATCACACATTATCAACAATTATATTTGTTGCGTTTCTTGTCTCATGGATGATTTTACCGTGGACAATTGGGACAAATAGTGATTCTACATTTTTATACTTAACCGTTATGTCATTCATTGATGTCATTTCTGGTTTCACGATTACCATAGCAGCAGCTCGTAGGGACTTCTCCCTTGGCGGAAGAGGCTAGTTCAGTTTAATTAGGAGATTTATTCATGCACAAAGTTCTTAAAACAGTATTACTCAGTAGCACCGTAGTATTTATGTCGCAAAATAGCTATGCCGAACCATTCCCTGTCCCTAACTGGAATAATGAGCAAGCTCCTATAGCATGGGGTGATTGTATTCCTGTACCTGTAGTACCAATGGGATCTCCTTCTATGAATATGCTTCCGCAAGGTATGCCTATGGGCGCTAATCAAGCTTTAGCACCTATGCCATTTCCTATGCTTCCAATGCCTGTAAATATGAATCAAGCACCGATGATTCTCCCCCCCCCTAGCCCATTTTTTAATACGTCACCACCCATTGCTCCTTTAGTAGCTATTCAACCAAAGGTTTCGTGTGACAACAAAGATAAGCTAGCACTCACTGAACTACAGTTAAAATACAACCTTGCAGCAAAAGCATCCAAAAATAAAATCCAAGAAATTACTCAGACTTTAGAAGATGCTCAAAACCAGATGGCAGATAGCCAACATATGCTAGTCAATGCCAACAAAGATAACCTCGAACAAAAAGAAAAGTATTCAAAGCTCGAAACTAAAATCACTGGTTTATTATCTACCTCTGAAAAATTAAAAAGTAGCAATAATAATGCAAAAAACACCTTTAACTCTTTACAGGCTGAGCTTACTAAGAGTCAAAATGATTTAAGTGCAAAAACTCGTATGATAACGGTACTCAGTCAAAATCAGGCTGAACTAGCTGCACTTAAAAGTACCTACAAGGAACGTAATGATGAAAACCAACAACTTAAAATCAAAATTACTGACCTTGAAAATAATGCTGGTAATCTAGAGGCTAAGTTGAAATCAAGTTCAACTTCTCTTACGCTAAAAAGTGCTCAAGATAATGAAATTATCTCGTCATTAAAGAAAAAACTAGCAAAATTAGATGATACAAATAAAACATTGACGACTAATTTATCTAAAGCAGAAACTAATGCAGGCTCTCAAGCAAGAAAGCTAACAGCATTAGGTAGAAGTACAACAGAGTTAACTGCATTACAAAGTGCTTATAAAGCACGTAACGATGAAAATGCACTATTGAAAAAACAACTAGCTAAACTCAAATCATCTCATACATCTAGCACCTTAAAAGGTGCACAGGATAGCGAAACAATTTCTGGGCTTAAAAATAAACTAAAAAACTTAACGAATGAAAATATTACGATCAAAACCCAGCTAACTACTGCTAGTACTGCAGCAGGTTCACAAACAAGAAAGTTAGCAGCACTGGGACAATCTGCAAATGAGCTGCTTGCAATAAAAAGTGCTTACAAAGAGCGAAATGATGAAACAGAAGCACTTAAGCTAAAGCTCGCTGAACTCAATACATTGAAAAAAACGAGTGACGCTGCTTGTGATTTAAAATCAACAGACTTACAAAGCAAGCTGTCAAATTCACAGGATAGTTATAAAACACTGCTTGCAAAAGTAGCGACATTAGAAACAGAATCAGCTAATCAAGCTAGAAAGATTACTGTATTAACATCATCTTCTAATGAGCTTACAGCCTTGAAGAGTGCTTACAAAGACCTAAACTCTAAAAAAGAAACTATAAGCACCCAACTTGCCACTGCTACAGCTGACACGGACAAAGATGGTGTCCTTGATAGCTCTGACAAGTGTCCTTCATCTCCCTTTGGAAGTCATGTGAATGAATTAGGCTGTCCTAAAGTACAAGATGCTGATAACGATGGCGTTGCAGATGCTAGTGACCTTTGTAAGAATTCTGCAGCTGGTAGCACAGTAAATGAGTTTGGCTGTACACCAACAGAGAACATTACACTAAAAGGTGTTACGTTTAATACTGGTTCTGCTCAACTTACTGCTGCATCTCTACCTATTTTGGATGCAGCTGCAAATACATTGAATCAAAACCCTAATCTAAAAATAGAGATAGCAGGATATACCGATAATTCAGGAATTGCTGAAATCAACAAAAATCTATCTAAACGACGTGCCAATACCGTAATGATCCACCTTATAAAAAAAGGCGTGGATGCTGTTAGGTTAACGGCAAAGGGCTATGGTGAACAAGCCCCTGTTGCAAGTAACGCTACTGCAGATGGTCGTGCTACAAATCGTCGCGTTGAATTAAAAATTAATTAAAAGAGAAACAGTCTGTATAATTAGCCTCCTATTAAAACGGGGGCTAATTTTTTAACGAAGCCTTTTTGATTAGCTATTAAAGTATAGATAGGCTCCAAATGGGAAAATACAAAACAAAAAAACGCTTCGGTCAACATTTCTTACATGACATATCTGTCATACAAAAACTAATTTATGAAATTAACCCAAAACCATCCGATAAAATTATAGAAATTGGGCCGGGTTTAGGTGCATTAACTTTCCCACTATTAGACAAGCTTAACTCTCTAGATGTTGTCGAAATAGACAGGGATATCATTGCTAAACTAGAACAAAAGAATAATCCTAAGTTAAATATTCATGGCGTTGATGCTTTACGATTTGATTTTACTAAGCTTTCCATTGATAAAACAAATATAAGAATCGTTGGTAACCTTCCTTATAATATTTCCACCCCTTTAATATTTCACTTGCTTGAGTCAAAAGAGATAATAACTGACATGCATTTCATGTTACAAAATGAAGTGGTGAAAAGGATAACCGCAGAACCTGGAAGTAAAACCTATGGGCGATTATCTGTAATGGTTCAATACCATTATCTAACAGAGTACTTGTTTTTTGTTGGACCGGAGTCATTTTCCCCCCCTCCAAAAGTTGATTCAGCCATTTTGCGTTTATCACCTTGGAAGACTCCACCTTATATAGCAGACAATGAACAACAATTATCACGGATTGTTACTCAAGCATTCTCAATGAGACGTAAAACATTGCGTAACAACTTAAAGAAAATTATTAGCGCAGAGCAGATGGAAGCCTTAGGTATTGATGCTGGTTTACGTGCAGAAAATATCAGCGTAAAAGAATTCGTGAGCATCAGTAATTCAATTCAATGACACCAATTCCTCTAAGTCTATATATACATATTCCTTGGTGCATAAAGAAGTGCCCCTATTGTGACTTTAACTCACACCAAGCAAAGTCAGAGGTTCCTGAAGGAAAGTACATTCAAGCACTCTTAAAAGACCTTGAATCTGAACTTCCCAACATTTGGGGAAGACCAATTGAATCAATTTTTATTGGTGGCGGTACACCCAGCCTTTTTTCAGAAGGTGCTATAGATCAGTTGCTTTCAGGGCTACGTCAACGCTTACCTATTCGCCCTAATATTGAAATTACTATGGAGGCCAATCCAGGAACATTCGAACAAGAAAAATTCACGACTTATCGTCAAGTGGGAATTAATAGATTGTCAATTGGTATACAAAGCTTTAATAAAGCACACTTACAATCCTTAGGAAGAGTTCATGATGATAGTGAAGCTCTAAATGCAGCAAAAATTGCACGCAAAGCGGGCTTTGATAATCTTAATCTTGATCTAATGTTTGGTTTACCAAAGCAATCCACCAATGAAGCATTAGATGACCTAAAACAAGCCATTGCTTGCAAACCTTCTCATATATCATGGTATCAACTCACCATCGAGGAAAATACCTTATTCCACCACAATCCACCTGCGGTACCAAATGATGATTTACTTTGGGAAATACAGACTCAAGGACAAGCATTATTACAACAAGCAGGTTTTAAACAGTATGAAGTTTCTGCCTATGCTCAAAATAACAAACAATGCCAGCATAATCTCAACTATTGGAGGTTTGGTGACTACCTAGGAATTGGTGCTGGAGCACATGGAAAGTTATCCATGCCTGATGGAACCATCACACGCCATAGTAAATTTAGACAGCCAAAAGAATATATGGAAAAGGCTTTAAAAGGTAAGGCTCGTTCCAGCGAAAAAGTGTTAAGCAATAAAGATCTTGGCTTTGAATTCATGCTCAATATAGCTCGTTACAAGGCAGGTTTTAACAAAGACCTTTTTGAAGCTAGAACTATGTTACCTTTCAGTCAAATACAGGAAATGATTGAAAAATCTATAAGCAAAGGTCTAATGAAAACTGAAAAGGACAAATACGTGACAACCCAAAGAGGCTGGGTATTCTTAAATGATATTGTGGAATTATTTCTTTGAGTGAAATGAGCACCATAAATCATGAAATTAAAATGAATATGGCACCCCCCCCTTTTTTTGAAGATTGATACGTCTAGGAGCTTGTCCGAGAATAGGAGTCGTAACGAAAATCACAGAAATATTATAATGGTAAGATTATTGGAAAGGCGAATAGCACGGCTATTTAACGAATTCAATCAGTCACCTTATGACATTTATGGGATTTGCAGTCGGCTTTCTATTCTCGTATATGCTCCTAGGGTTTGACTATCTAGCCATAAATGCCTTAAACGCCATTCCTAATACATCATCAATTATAGATCCGTCTTTATCTCTATCTAGAATTTTTGTTAAGAATCCAGTTGATTCCTGACGTGAAGGAGCACTTTTCCCACCACCAAGCATTTTCTTTCCTAATGAAGCCATCACCATCGTAGCAACGACAGGAAGCATTTTCTTCAACAAACTACTACCAAGACCTGTTTCTTTTGAAGCACGTTTACTTACATGACGACTAACATCTTTATTACCAAAGATATGACCAAGAATATCATTACCATCTTGAGTTGTTTCCTTACGTCCTAAAATTGAAGGATCATCAATATAGCGAGAATGCTTTCCTGATTTTAATGCATCCAGTAGACTATCTAAACCCTTAGGGTCTTTCGCATTTTGACCTAGGCCATGCGATAAAGACTTTGCAAGTGAAGATATTGCATCTTTTGCTTGTGAGTCATTAACGCCAAAATTTTTGGCAAATTCAGAAATGGCACTTGAGTTACTTTTATCAAAAAGTAGATCTGTTAAATTCAAAAGGATTCTCCTAAGTTATTTTCAAGTCTGTAAAGTTCTACATCTACCTTAACTATAGTAACTAATAAACATTCACGCAATAGAATTAGTGGAAACGATTGAAATATAAAGTTTATCCAATAAAAAAGCCCCCTTGGAGCTTTTTTATTAAAACCTATTTGATACACTTTGTTAGTCTAATTCTGGCAGAACACCTGTTAACATGGGTTGACTGAGTACCGAACTTTCAACTTCGCTTTCCGCATCTTTGTCAAAGTTTAGCATCCATTCCAAATTATTTTTAGAAGTAGCATTCTCTAGTGCTTCTTCCTTAGAAATTCGTCCATTCTTGTAAAGCTCTGCTAGAGATTGATCAAAAGTGTGCATACCATCGGCACCACCTTTTTCAATTATTTCTTTCAGGTCTTGCATATTACCTTTTCGAATAACTTCGGCTGCAAAAGGTGAGTTAACTAATACTTCTGTAGCCAGAGCATATCGTCCGTCAACACTAGGAATCAAACGCTGCGCGATAATTGCATTTAGGTTTAATGACAGATCCATAAGAACACGATCTTTCTGCTCTGCTGGCAATAAGTACATCAAACGCTCTAAAGCTTGTATAGAGTTAGTTGCATGCAAAGTACTGATAACCAAGTGACCTGTGTCTGCAAAACCCATAGCGGCTTCTACAGTTGGCGTACTTCTAATCTCTCCAACCATAATAACATCAGGTGCTTCACGCATTGCTTCACGCATTGCATTTTCATAAGAATGCGTATCAAAACCTACTTCACGCTGCCCAATGATTGACATATCATGCTCGTAAGTAAACTCGATTGGATCCTCTATTGTAAGAATATGACCCGCATCTCTTTGATTTCGATATTGAATCAAAGAAGCCATCGAAGTAGATTTACCTGCACCCGTTGAGCCTACAAATAAGTACAAACCTTCTTTTTTCATAACGAGACTTTTCAAAATTTCTGGTAAGCCTAGGTCATCTGGAGATAAAATATCAGAACGTACATAACGAATTACCATCGAGACTTCACCTCGTTGGAAATAAACATTAATTCTAAAACGCCCTAAATCCAGAACAGAAACACCTTTGTTCATCTCTTTCGTACGGTGAAAAACAGCCCATTCTTTTTCAGTAAGTAGCTCCTTAGCAAAGGCAGCAATTACTCCAGGTTTTAATCTATTCTTAGAAATTCCTTCTAATTTCCCCATTATCTTTAATGAAGCATAGGCTCCAGTGGTTAGGTATAAGTCAGAAGCTTCTCGCTTAACCATGAACTCTAGGTAAGGTATTATTTTCATTTTTTGCTACTCTTATTTTTATTATTATATTTTAGGAACGTACTTCATCAATACTTTCCATAGCTAGTGATTCAGTGCCTTTGAAGAAATCTCCTTTTTGGGCATGACGACTATTCAACTTCAACTGTAGACGTAAGTCATTGACAGAGTCTGCATTTCTCAAGCCTTCTTTTACCGATATCATACCCGCATCAATCATTCTAAATAATGCTTGGTCGAAGGTACACATACCCAGCTCATTAGACTTAGAGGTTAACTCTTTAATTCCAGGAATATCTCCCTTACTGATCAGATCACTCATCATAGGTGAGTTCAACATAACCTCTACTGCAGGTAAGCGACCATCACCTTTGACTCTTCTAACTAAGCGTTGCGATACAATACCTTTAAGATTCAAAGATAAATCCATTAATAATTGATCACGTCGCTCTTCAGGGAAGAAGTTGATAATACGATCAAGTGCTTGGTTTGTACTATTTGCATGTAACGTTGTTAGACACAGGTGTCCAGTTTCTGCATAAGCAATAGCGTATTCCATTGTTTCTCTATCACGTACCTCACCAAGTAAGATTACATCAGGTGCTTGACGTAAGGTGTTTTTCATTGCAATTTCATAGCTTCTTGTATCAACACCAATCTCACGCTGAGTGACTAAACATTGATGATGATCATGAGTAAATTCAATTGGATCTTCAATAGTAACGATATGCCCCATTGTATTTTTATTTCTATAATCGATCATTGAAGCTAAACTTGTCGACTTACCAGAACCTGTAGCACCAACAACAATGACAAGACCGCGTTTGCTCATTGCTATATCTTTTAGAACGGGTGGTAATACTAATTCCTTAAAACTAGGAATATAATCTGGAATATGACGCAGAACCATTCCTGGTGAGCCACGTTGGGTGAATGTATTCACACGAAAGCGAGCCTTACCTGGCAAACTAATTGCGAAGTTACACTCCATATGCTCTTCAAATTCTTTCATCTGGCGATCGTTCATTATAGAGCGAACTAAAAAACCAGCCTGCTCAACATTCAATTTTTGATCAGACAATGGCTTCATTTCTCCATCAGCTTTAATTGATGGTGCTGCTAACGATGTTATGAAAAGATCTGATGCGTTATTCTCCAAGGTCGATTCTAGCAACTTGTGAACGTAGCTTACTGCACTTCCTTTATCCATTCTTATTCTTCTTTTAAAGTTTGTTAGTGGTATTAATGTTGTTATTTTTTAAGCTCTTTCCATAATCCCCTTAGGATTATCTGCTTTTTTCATCGCAACATCTCGAGAGATATGACCTAATGTCATAAGCTTTAGTAAACTTTGATCTAGGGTTTGCATGCCATCAGCAGCACCTGTTTGTAATGTCGAACGCATCTGCGCTAATTTATTTTCTTTAATCATGCTACGAATAGCATTGGTACCGATCATTATTTCATGTGCTGCTACTCGACCACCCTGTACACGCTTTAAAAGTGTCTGGGAAATAACAGCTTGAAGTGATGATGAAATCATTGAACGCACCATATCTTTCTCAGCAGCTGGGAATACATCAACAATACGATCGATAGTCTTCGGTGCACTGGTTGTATGCAAAGTACCAAAAACAAGATGTCCTGTTTCTGCAGCAGTTAATGCTAAACGAATCGTCTCAAGATCTCGCATCTCACCTACCAAAATAGTATCTGGATCTTCACGAAGCGCTGATCTTAATGCTGCATCAAACCCTTGCGTATCACGATGTACTTCACGCTGATTCACAAGACTTTTTTTACTCTCGTGAACAAATTCTATCGGATCTTCAATCGTCAAAATATGACCATGATCAGTTTCATTCTTATAATCAATCATTGCTGCAAGTGTCGTAGATTTACCTGATCCGGTCGGCCCTGTTACGAGTACAAGTCCACGAGGCTTATCAGAAATCTTTTTAAAGATAGCTGGGGCATCAAGGTCTTCTAAAGATAGTACCTTACTTGGGATAGTACGAAATACAGCTGCAGCACCACGATTTTGGTTAAATGCATTGACACGAAAACGAGCAACTCCTGGAATTTCAAAAGAAAAGTCAGTTTCCCATTTTTCCTCATATGCCTTACGTTGTTTATCATTCATGATGTCATACACCATGCTATGAACTTCTTTATGCTCTAGTTCTGGCATATTAACGCGGCGCATATCACCGTCTACACGTATAATAGGTGGTTGTCCTGCAGAAAGATGTAAATCAGATGCTTTATTTTTTACTGAGAATGCTAGTAATTGTGTAATATCCATAAAATGACTGCTTATTTTTAATTATTATTTTGAATGTCAGAATACTTCTTACTAAGAACTGTTTCTAAAGAAACTGGTAATCAGTAATGACCCTTATTAACTAAATGTAACATACATGACCTTTATTAGAGATAAACTCCAGACAATCGGTGCAAATATAAAGCGCTTTTCTAGCGTGTACCAACGATCACCAAATACTGTAAATTTACTTGCTGTTAGCAAAAAGCATAGAGCTGATAAAATACGGCAAGCCTTTGAGGCAGGCCAAATTGCATTTGGTGAAAACTATGCTCAAGAGCTACTCGAAAAACAAAAGGAGTTAGTTGATCTTGATATTGAGTGGCACTTTATTGGACCACTACAGTCTAATAAAACAAAGAGAATTGCTGAAACAGTTAGCTGGGTTCATACCATAGATCGCTTTAAAATCGCCAAAAGACTTAGTGACCAAAGACCTGATGAACTTTCCCCCATATCCGTTTGTATTCAAGTAAATATTAGTGATGAAGAAAGTAAATCAGGCGTCTCCATTCAAGACTTACCAACGTTAGCCAAGGAAATTAGTACACTATCAGGCATTAATTTCCGTGGTTTAATGGTCATCCCCCCACCCAAGAAAGACATTGAAAAGCAACGTACTATTTTTTCTAAAGTTGTAGACTTACAAAAACAACTCAATAAACAAGGGTTTAATATCGATACACTCTCCATGGGAATGAGTCACGATATGGAGGCAGCCATTGCAGAAGGTGCAACTATAGTACGGATTGGTACGGCTATTTTTGGTGATCGAGAATAACGCCTTATAATAAGGCTAATACGACAAACATATAAAAAAGGGGGGGGTGCCATAGCCACTCTATTAAGTTAAACTCTTCTCTTTTCACAACTATTAACTCAGATATGCAGCAAATAATCACATTCATTGGCGCAGGGAATATGTCTCGCAGCCTAATTTCGGGCCTTATCCAAGATAAAACCCCTCATCAGATTAGAGTTTCTGACCCTGATTTATCACAACTTCAGTCTATCAAAAGCGCTTATCCTAACGTACACGAATTTACCGACAATGCTTTAGCCATTGATGGCTCAGATATTATCGTGCTCGCCGTAAAACCTCAGTTAATGCAAGTTGTTTGCAAACCAATACAAAAAAATATTCAACAAAACTCGCCATTAATCATCTCAATCGCAGCAGGTGTGAGTATAGAAAATTTAAATCTATGGCTTGGCAATAAACCTTTAGCTATTGTCCGTTGCATGCCGAATACTCCAGCACTCGTTCAATCGGGTATGACAGGACTATACGCCAATGCACAAGTATCAAAACAGCAAGTCGACCTAGCCGAAAGTATTTTACGTGCTGTTGGAAGTACATTATGGTTAGCCAATGAAGATTTGCTTGATGCAGTTACCGCTGTTTCAGGCAGTGGACCTGCTTATTTCTTCCTTGTTATGGAAGCAATGCAGGATGCAGCTCAAAAGCTCGGACTAAATGCTGATGACTCCCGCTTACTGGTCTTACAAACTGCCTTTGGTGCGGCTAAACTTGCACTGGAAAGTAATGATGATGCATCTACACTTCGACAACGTGTAACCTCAAAAGGAGGTACAACGGAAGCCGCATTAAAAGAACTCATAGAAGGTGGCTTACCAGAACTCTTTGAAACCGCATTAAATGCTGCTGAAAATCGCTCTAAAGCACTAAGATAGTTTTATAAACGGAGAATAATAACAATGTCAGGATTACCACTAGGCTCACAAATTGCTGTCTTTTTAATTGATACAATATTCACACTTTATATTGCTACATTTATCATACGCTTACTTTTAGGGTTTGCTCGTGCTAACTTTAACAACCCACTATCACAGTTTTTGGTTAAAGTGACTAATCCTGTCTTAGTTCCGTTACGTCGATTTATTCCGGCTATTGGATCTATCGATACATCTGCAGTGCTTGTTGCATTTATTCTGACTTTAATAAAAACCAGTTTATTGTTACTCGTGACAACAGGTTCAATCCACTTCCCGGGTACATTACTGATAGCCGTTAGAGAATTACTAACAACGATTATTTGGGTTTATATTATTGCGCTTCTTATTCAGGCCCTGACTAGCTGGATAGGCAACACACAAGGCAACCCCGTCATACCATTAGTTAATAGCCTAACCGCCCCAATTCTTAGACCTATTCGTAAAGTTATTCCACTGATTGGGATGATGGATTTATCTCCTCTAGTAGCTATTTTAGGCTTAAACATATTACTGATTATTGTTAACAGCATGTTTTAATTAAACCTTTAATCACTAGTAAGGAAAGGAAATGATCTAAAGTTGTTTATTTGCGTACTACTTAATACATCAACTAACTCAAAGTATGTCATCGAAATATTGTAAAAACCTTTGTGAACATACCGATGTTTAACAAGCTAAAATAATTGCTCTGATCAAAACTCTCTTAGCAATAGACAAAAAAAAGCCTGCATCAAGATGCAGGTCAAAGGGGATTCAAATTTTTTAAGTACTATCTATACTTCATTCCAGAGAATTTCAACCTTACGACGTCCCCAACGAAAAGCCTTACTCTTATTCATACCCATATAGATATCAATCTTCTTGCGCCAGCGCTTGTTCATTTTATCTAACACCAAATATTCGCCTTTCAAACCTTTGATGCGAACTTTTTGTTTATGCTTTAAACCATAATGATTTAATAAATCCCTTGAAACAGCGATCACTTTCATACCAGGGCGTAAACGATCACCCCATGCCGCTATATTTGGCGTACTATCGGTTTGTCCAACATGTGATGTATAAGCCGTAGCCGTTACATGTAGGCGCTTATTATAAGTTTCAGACGATACTTTAGAAGTACGAACTTTAGTAGCTACTTTAGTTGTTTTGTTTACCTTACCCTCAAGTAATAAACGGTAAGCAGTTTCAATCTGCTTTTTTTGAGAAGCATCTAGAGAGACTTTGAGGGGGCTTGCACTTATTGAGCTAACAAATCCAATCGTTAGTAATACAACAATAAGCTGTTTTGCACTTTGTGTGAACATTTTAAGATTCCTTGTAAATCTAATTAAACAATAGCCATTTATTTGGCTGCCTTGCCCCAATGCACAGAATATTAGCAAATTAGTCTTTACTAATAAAGCTTTTTCTAATGTTATTTATTACTGTTAAAGGTACTGCTCAAAAATAGAACATAACGATGCTACTAAGTTCAATACAAAAGGGAAATGAAATTAATAGCAGCTAATGGGAAGTGGCTTGAAAGAATAGTGGAAACCATAAGCTATTTTACTTGTGCTTGAGTTATGAGGAGTTTCTTATAATGATGATTGGTTAATTTGTTCTAAAGGGTTCTTTATGAGAGAATGCCTTGATATTTATCATCGAATACTAGGATAAAAATTCATTATGGAAATGAAATCAGTTTGGCAAGGAAATAGCCATTTTTTACGACTTATCACATATATTCTCGTTTCTCTTACACTAAGTGCTTGTGATAAAAAAGAATCTACAAATAAAAGCAATGATAAAGTTGAGAAATCTATTGTGCTTTCGGCAGACGGCATTGGTCCTATTAATGCAACCACATCTTTTAATATGCATCAGCTAACGCTTGCATTTAGTGATTACAACGTCGTCGAGGAGGTTAATTACCAAGATGGTAACTCTTTTCCTATTATCAGAATATCTGAAGGTGTCAAAACGATAATGACCGTAATTCCTGATACATCCAGACAGAATATTTATTCTGTTATGATCGAAGATAATATCGTGACGAATAACTTAGGTCACCATTTAGGCTCACTTTATAGCAACATCTACGCATACGGACAGACGGAAGAGTGTCAAGCCGGTACTGATGATATGGCGGGGAAAGTACTGTGCTATGCCCCTAAAACACCTAATATACTTTATATTTTTAAAGGAAGCGGTAATACGGATTCAAACATGCCTTCTGCTGATGTCCTACAAGGTTGGGGGTTAGAGTCCGTTATCTGGAGACCTAAATAATAGCTTATGTTGAGATTTTAGGTTTTATTGATTATATATAAGCATATGAAAATCACCTGCTAACTCTGCCAGAAAAATTTCAAGGTTTGTGTAACCCGCATTATTGATTATTTCATACCCTTGTATCTGCCAGTTAATTTTAACGGCATTTGCCTCTGAAACTTTATGCAACATTTCCCACCCATCGGGCAAGCCATCTCTATCATTATCATAGCTCGCTAAATCACGCTTTTTAGAGATATAATCTGGCCAGATAAACGTACTCGGATCACCTATTTTTCCGTCAGGATGATCGTAAGGGAAAACATTATTCGTTAATTCATCCGGTCCCGACTTCTTTTCTGCTATAGAAATATACTTGCTATCAATGGCATTAACATTCGTTGTTGTACCATCAGCATGATATCGAGTCCCTGCTCCAGCATTTTTTAATACCTGTTGTTTAACATCAGCTGTTGCTGTTACAGGAATAGGATGTATTCTTTCTTTTTGAGGTGTTCCACGCTGAAAGTTTTTACTGATAGGACGATGCGTATTTGCGTCACTAATAGTATGCCATTGTTCACTAATCGGTGCTAAAAACTCACTTCCGTTGTTTTCTAAAATCTGATTACCAACCAAATAATAGGATGGGTTGATTTTTGGCGGTTTATTAACGGCGAGTATTTTGTCATCATCTTCAAAATGATGTTTAAAAAGTTTACTTACCACAACTGAACCCGCTCGATTTTGCTCGAATAGATTATTTATCAAATCAACTTTGAGACTCCCAGCTCCCGCGGTTGTTCTCTCACCCCACCCATAAATATAGTTACTGATCGCCTTGATACTACCCGCTTCTCCACCTTCTAGATTACCAGGTTGCCTGTGATCATTTAAGATATACGCATTATGATGTAGATCCATATCAGCCTTGAGTGTCTTCCACGCTTTTAATTTAGCGGCATCATCAGGAAATGCTTTGTCATAATCAAACTTACTCACCAGCATACCTGCAATTAAGGATACATTATGGTTCCCAACATTTTCATGAAACAAACTATTTTGAATAGTCACCCCTGATGCTTTTTTAGTTATTGTGTTATAACCACCCGCAGATACACCATAACTTGCATATCCACCAGTATAATGATCCAGAATAATTGTATTAGAGCCAGATAATGTCATCGGTGATAATTTGCCTTTACCTCCATACTGAAACTTTTCACCCTGCCCTTGGATAGATGTATATCTAAAGATTAAGTTTTCACTTCGACTAAGGTAAATACGCCCATCTTTAGGATTACTCGACATAATGTTCACGCCGCCGATGTCATTAGCAGTCTGACCTGCTATCGTAATATTATTCTGACCGACTAGATAAATACTCGCCTCTTCAGGATCAGTTGGATGACTTCCAATATCAAACTGCCCCCCAATAGCAAATAAAATCGTGGTAGCTTTTTTCGGGTTAGCATTCGTTAGCGCATGCCTAAATGATCCCGCACCATGTGAATTTCTATTTGTGACATAAACAACATCACCACCACGACCACCCGATGCAATAGCTCCCACTCCATGCGCTGTTGGGAATGCGGCGAGCTTATCAAGGATAATTTTTTTACTCTTAATATTACTAACCGTACTAATATCTGTTTCTAAAGCTTGTAAAATTTCAGTTGAATTATCACCATTGAATAAATCAGTTGAATCATCTTGGTTTGCTAATTCACTTTCATTACTTACAAGGACAGTATTACTGTTTACAAGATTTGTAGAGTCAGGATGATCAGAAAAAATTATTGGGGAAACAGGTGAATCTTCTAGATTGCCTTCATTAGTCACACCATTACAACCTAAAAGCAGTACTGTTACTGTAAACAATATTGAATAGTTACCTATAGCATTCATGTGTTATAAATCCTTTGTTTATTCTATTTGATAATTCAAACATCCAAACTTTGCCTTTATATGTTATCTGATTTTTACAGGATAATGATTAGATTACTCTCTGACAACAAAAACAGTACGAGGTTCTGATAGAATTCAGTGGAGTAAATCATTGTGGATCAAATATTTTTTCTTATAAACCTATTTTCATTAAATTGATGCTTATTTATACAAAAGTAAGGTTTTTTCATAGTATATGGCTCAAGATATATTAAATGTAAGTTAACTAATCGACCGAATCCACTGAACAATCTGCTCCTTATTCATAACACCAGATTGTCTACCAACTTCTTTACCTTCTTTAAATGCTATCATCGTGGGAATACTACGAATAGAAAAGCGCGCTGCGGTATCCTGTGCTTTTTTAGTATTTAGTTTTGCCAGTATTGCCCTAGTTTTTAACGCATTAGCGGCATCTGAAAATGCAGGTGCCATCATTTTACAAGGACCACACCATTCAGCCCAAAAATCAACGATTACTGGTAAAGAATTCTTAGTGATAATCTTAATAAAATTAGTATCATCTAAATTAACTGGCTTTCCTGTCAGTAAAATACTTTTACATTTTCCACAATGTGGAGCATCTCCTAGCCTTTGGCTAGGAACACGGTTTATACCTTGGCAATTCGAGCATACTATTTGTTGGATTTCTGACATTCTAATATCTCCTAAAGGGGTCTCTTCTATTTGATTAGTTTAACTACATTGATGGTCTCATTAAATAAAAACTCAACTTCATTTTTGATTTTTACTATTATTTAGTACACTCATTCATTCAATGAAATTCTAATCAACACCTTAAAACTTAAAGGCGAACATGAATAAACCTACCACTTCAATTACTTTGTTAATCACTATACTTTTCTATTTACTAGGCTGCAGTTCAATTTCATTGCAAAGTAAACGTTTAAACACCGCTGAAAGTTTCATTATAGAAGCAGAGCACATTTTAAACGGCTCTCCCCAAAGAGGTCGATTAACTGCTGCAAATGAAAACCTTGGTACAGCTAATGCCTATTTATTAACGCTAAAAGACAACAGGAAGCACTTATCTGAAAATGAAAAAAGGCGTTACCAGTCATTAAAGCAACGAGCCAATCAACTAAAAAAACGTATTAGGTAGTAAGACTAATGACAATTATTAAAAAAAGGGGGGGGTGCCATATAAATTATATCCTTTCATTATCATGAAAATAGGCATAGATTTAGGTGGCACTAAAATAGAAATAATTACCTTAAATGATTCTGGAAAAGAATTTTATAGAAAACGAGTAGCAACACCTAAAGATAGCTACCAAACAATTTTAAATACTATTTCAGAACTGGTTTTTGATACGGAAACGAGATTTAATAGTAAAGGATCAGTAGGTATTTGTACCCCAGGTGCAATTTCACCTAAAACAGATCTACTTAGAAATTCAAGTACAAGCAGTCTTAACAATAAACCCTTCAAACAAGACCTAGAGAACCGACTAAACAGAAAAATAGCCATCGCCAATGATGCAAACTGCTTTGCTTTATCAGAATCTGTGGATGGTGCAGGTCAAGACTCATCTATCATTTTTGGTGTCATTGTTGGGACTGGAACAGGTGCAGGTATCGTAATTGATCGACAAGTGTTAGTAGGTTCAAATTCTATTGCAGGTGAATGGGGACACAACCCACTGCCCTGGCCAAACACTAATGAGCTTCCTGGAATGGACTGCTATTGTGGGAAAAAAGGGTGTATCGAAACATGGCTATCTGGGCCAGGACTTTCTAAAAACCACCACCTCGCATCACAACAATTGTTAGATCCTACTCAGATAGTATTACAGGCTGAAAAAGGTTGTACAATTTGTGAAGATTCACTTATCAAGTATGAAGACCGCATGGCGCGAGGTTTAAGCCATATTATTAATATAATAGATCCCGATGTTATTATTCTTGGAGGAGGAATGTCTAATATTTCACGTCTCTATAACAATATACCCAAAATCTGGCATAAATATATATTCTCAGATCACATTAATACTCAGCTACGACCTCCTTTTCATGGTGATTCAAGTGGTGTTCGTGGAGCAGCTTGGTTAGGTTCTTAAATTAAATCAAGTTAGTCATCATCATTCAGAGTATATAAATAAAATGAATGGCTTTTTCCCTAAGACTACCGATTATCGATATACACTTTTCAAAAATGATACGACAACGTAAAATACTTTAATATTACTGTAAGTTTTAAATAATAAAAATAACAGAGTCAAACTTTAATATGTCCCAGGTAAAGAAAATAAACATCCCTAGTCTTCTAAAGAAATTAGTTGCAGACGGCAAGCTCACTCAAGATATAGCTGAGAAAGCTGTCATTGATGCAGAAGAAAGAGACGTAACAATCACCACTCATTTAGCTCAAAGAAAGTTAGTTGATGAGTATGATTTAGCTATATATAACAGTAAAGAATTTGGCTTAAGTGTCGTTGATATTAATACCATTGAAATACCAATCGATGTTCAATCACTTTTATCTCCCGATATGTTGCGTAAATCACAGTTGTATCCCTTATTAAGAATGGGGAAAGCAATAACCGTAGCAGTAGCTGACCCCTCATTTCTCTCACACCTAAGTGATGTAAGATTTGCAACAGAGCTGATGCCAGAGCCTGTCATTGTCGAATATTCTAAATTACAAAGCTTGATCAACCCTGACTATAGTGAAGATTCAAGCACTGGAATGTCTATTTCATCCGATACACAAGCGCAAGATTTAGTTGTTGATACTGAAGAGTTTGATAAAGAAGAAGAAGAGGATGACTCAAGTGCAGATGTAACGGACTTCCTGAATGAATTATTAGCACATGCAATTAAAAAGAAAGTTTCAGATATTCACATAGAGCCTTACGAGAAAATTTTACGCGTTAGATTCCGTTTAGATGGTATTTTACAAGTCGTTAGTATGCCGCCAAAAAACCTAGCACGAAAAATGACTTCACGAATTAAAGTAATGGCGCGTTTAAATACTTCTGAAAGACGAATTCCCCAAGATGGTCGCATCCACTTTAGAGTCGGAGAAGATAAACATATCGACTTTCGTGTTAATACACTACCTACCCTGTATGGCGAAAAAATCGTTATGCGTATTCTCGACTCTGATACAGCTGCACTGGGAGTTGACAATCTAGGGTTTGACAAGAAACAAAAAGAAGATCTACTTGATGCACTTTCAAAACCAGATGGGATGATACTCGTTACAGGACCTACTGGTAGTGGTAAAACCGTTACCCTTTATGCTGGTCTAAATATATTAAATACTTCTGAAAGGAATATTTCCACTGCTGAAGACCCAGCTGAAATACAGGTACCTGGCATCAATCAGGTTAATGTGAATAACAAAGTAGGCCTAACTTTTGCATCTGCGCTAAGAGCATTTTTAAGACAAGATCCAGACATTATTATGGTTGGTGAGATTCGAGACATTGAAACAGCTGAAATATCAATTAAAGCAGCCCAAACAGGTCACTTAGTACTCTCAACTTTACACACTAATAGCGCCCCAGAAACACTAACACGACTCATCAATATGGGAGTTCCTGCATTCAATATTGCGTCTTCTGTCCATTTAATCGTGGCTCAACGTCTAGCAAGACGTCTGTGTAAAGAATGTAAAACACTTAAAGAAGATATACCGACAAAAGCGCTTGTTCAGCTTGGGTTCGATGAAAACGAAGTAAAATCGTTACAAGTTTATGAGCCTAATGGTTGTGGAGATTGCTCTAATGGCTACAAAGGTCGTGTGGGTATCTATCAAGTCATGCCTATTTCTACGGAGATGGAAACCATGATAATGAATGGTGCTAATTCTTTGGAAATAGAAAAACAAGCAAAAATAGAAAAAATAAATGATCTTAGACAATCTGCTATAGAAAAAGTAAAAGAAGGTGTGACTTCTTTGGAAGAGCTAGAACGTGTAACAAAAGATTAAACTCAGGATATAATTATGGCTACTGCTATCGCAAATAAAAAAATAAGCAAACTTGACCAACCCACTTTCGTATGGGAGGGGCTAAACAAAGCGGGCGTTAAAATCCGTGGAGAAACGCAAGCAATTAACGAAAACTTCCTAAGAGCAGATCTTAGACGACAGGGTATAAGCCCAAAGCTCGTTAAAAAGAAAAGTAAAAGAATGTCGGGTGGTAAAATTAAGCCTATAGATATCTCTTACTTTGCTCGCCAGTTGACAACTATGATGCGCGCAGGTGTACCCATGGTTCAATCTCTGGAACTCATCAGTGCTGGGCATGAAAAACCTGCAATGAGAGAACTTATTATTAAAATCACCAAGGACATTGAAAGTGGAGAAGATTTAGCAGGTGCGCTCTCTCATCATCCAATTTATTTTGATGATCTTTTTGTAAACTTAATTCGTGCTGGTGAGCAAGCAGGTACGCTTGAAGACATGATTGATAAGGTTGCAACCTATAAAGAAAAAACAGAGCGGATGAAGGCTAAAGTTAAAAAAGCTATGATGTATCCGTTAATCGTTATAATTGCTGCAGCGGTAGTTTCCGTTATCATGCTTGTCTGGGTTATTCCAACATTTAAAGATATATTCGAAGGTTTTGGCGCTGATTTACCTGCATTTACTTTATGGGTAATTGGTTTATCTGAATGGTTACAAGCCACTTGGTGGTTACCTTTAATTATTATTATAGGCTCCATTGTTGGCTTTACTCAAGCAAGAAGACGATCCAAAAAATTCCATCGATTTGTAGATAGACTGATACTAAAAATACCTTTGATGGGAGTTATTGTAAATAAATCAGCAGTGGCTAGATTTGCACGTACCTTATCAACAATGTTTGCAGCTGGCGTACCCATGGTCGAAGCAATGGATGCTGTTGCAGGATCGACGGGTAATATTGTTTACGAAGAAGCAACCTATCAAATAAAAGAAGACACATCAAAAGGCGTACAACTTCATGTTGCAATGGCGACGACTCAAGAGTTTCCAAGTATGGTTGTACAAATGGCTAAAATTGGTGAAGAATCTGGGCGACTAGAAGAAATGCTTGATAAAGTGGCTGATTATTTTGAAGAACAAGTCGATGACCTTGTAGACACTCTATCTAAACAAATGGAACCTATGATCATGGCTGTATTAGGTGTTTTAGTGGGTGGTCTCGTTGTCGCCATGTACCTACCAATCTTCAAGCTTGGAGCAGCAGTAGGGTAAACATCAGATTTACCAAATGCCCCACTTAGAAAAGTGGGGCATTTGAGCTTTACATATAAGGGGAAAATTAAATGGAATTAATTTCATTACTTAAGGAAAATACACCGTTCTTTTTGACGGTAGTTGGACTTTTTTCACTACTCGTAGGTAGTTTTTTAAATGCTGCCATTTACCGAATTCCAATCATGCTGCAACAAGGTTGGCGTGAGGAATGTGAAGATCTTTTTGGCGGAGAAAATGAAGGAAAAGATCAAGATAAAGGGGGAAAGTTTAATCTATTTGTACCTAGGTCACAGTGTCCTCACTGTGGTCATATGATCACGGCTCTAGAAAACATCCCTGTTTTCAGTTATCTATTTTTAAGAGGTAAGTGTTCTTCTTGTAAAACAGGCATCTCCATCCAATATCCTCTTATAGAAATTTTTACTGCCGCAATTTCGGTTTTCATTGCTTGGAAATTTGGCGCTACGTGGCAAACACTTGCTGCATTATTCTTCACATGGACATTGATCACATTGTCTCTGATTGATGCCAAAACCATGCTATTACCCGATAATTTAACTATACCTTTAATGTGGTTGGGAATTGCTGTTAATTATAATCATATTTTTGTAGACCTACAAAGTAGTGTCCTCGGCGCTATGATTGGTTATCTATCGTTATGGAGCTTATTTCATGTCTTCCGTTTAGTTACTGGAAAGGAAGGAATGGGTTATGGTGACTTTAAAATTCTTGCTGCCATTGGTGCTTGGGGTGGTTGGCAAATATTACCTTTTACTATCTTTGCTGCTTCATTCGTGGGTGCGATTGTTGGTATTGCCTTAATCATTATTCAAAATAAAAAAGAAAGTCAGCCTATTCCTTTTGGACCTTGGCTTGCTTTAGCGGGCTTCATTGGATTTATCTGGAAAGATGAAATTATACAAGCGATGATTAGTTATTTTAGCTAATCTAAATCCACACTTTGAAAAATGGATATATAACCCAGATCTTTGATTCACTACTTTTAGTACGAATCTGGATGTAAATTGATATTGACATACCAGTTGGTATGTATAAAAATCTACCTATGAAAATTTTAGCTGGTTTCATCTTAGTTTTGACTTCTCTAGCCTTCGCGGGAGCTGCTAGTTTTGCCAAAGAAAAAGAATTAGTCTTCGTAAAAATTAGCCCACTTTCTTCAATCACAACTACCGCCAAGCATAGTGATCCTGCCACTGTTGTTAGTCTTAATCACTCTACGATTAGTGCTGAGATTACAGGTCGAGCCTTAAAAATCTATGTGGAGATTGGAGATACTGTAAAAAAAGGACAAAAAATATTAACACTTGATTGTAGAAATTACACTCTTACAAAAAAACAAGCCCTAGCCTCTTTGCAAATAGCAAAAACACAGTTAAACCTTGCTAAAAAACAATTAATACGAAACCGCCGCCTAATTAAAAACGGCACTATCCCTCGTGAAATTTTTGATAAAGCTGAAGCTGCACAGCAGACTGCGATAGCAGATATAGAACTGAAGAAAATAATCATTGAGACAGCACAACTAGCCATAGATAGATGCAAAATTAGAGCACCATTTTCAGGGCAAATTACCAAACGTATTGTGCAGAAGGGTCAACTTGTTATTGCAACAACACCTTTATTTCAATTAATGCAAAATAATAAAGTAGAAATCAAGTCCAACCTCTCTCCAGTCGATACACAAAAACTAAAAGATATTTCAAAACTGGAATTTGTTACGAATAATCAACGCTTCCCAATAAAAATTCGCAGTATTATTCAGGAAGTTGATGAGCTCACGCGTACACAGGAAATTCGATTAAGCATACCTAAAGGTACTCAATTAGCGGCTGGGCTTTCAGGGCGAGTAGAATGGACTAGCAAACAACTTATGTTACCTCCCGACTTCATCCTAAGACGTAATGGTCAATTAGGTGTCATGCTCGCTAAAGATATTATAGAAGGTGTAGGTCATGCCTCTTTCTTCGTATTAAATTCTGCAAAAGAAGGGCAATCAGCAGAAATAGATTTACCCACTTCGGCTTTAGTTATTAGTGAAAATCAATATCGCGTGAAAGATGGTCAACAAATAAAAGTTAATAAGTAACGCATGTACTCAAAATTAATACAAAATAATGTACTAGCTAACCTAACCTTTATATTGGTATTAATTGCAGGTTTTTTTTCATATCAAAATTTACCGAGGCAAAAAGACCCAACAAT
>JAZGEM010000028.1:0-2338 GCA_036478745.1 Cocleimonas sp. | reverse complement strand
ATTCTTCTAATAAACGAGATAATTCATCCAGTTTAGGTGAACCTTCTGTTACTTTGTCGACCAAACCAGCGGCATTACAAACCATTCGAGCCTGTTGTAAAGAAGCCATTAATTTATTAGATTCACCGGGAGTTAAAGGCCTACGCTTGGCAATACGTGCCAGATTTCCTGCACCGGACATTGCAGAACCATGAATCTCTTGTTGCACATCTGTCATTGGAACATCTAATGTCACTTCAGTTCGCTCCGGCAACTGGTCACTAACCAAACTGCGGTTTCGCCTTAACATCACAGAACTTATCCGTTGCCGTAGCTCTGATAGATTACGATAACCCATCACTTTGCCGCGCTCATCTATTACGTGAAAATCCAGTAAACATCGCCACAAAGGACCTAAAACCCTGGCATCAATGACTTGTAACAAACTATACAAATCTTCTATCCGATTTTCCAGCGGCGTACCTGTCAAAACAAAGACATACCTTGAAGGAATCAATTTAATAGTGGACGCAATTTTTGTTCGCCAGTTTTTTATCCGCTGCGCTTCATCTAATATCAGTAAATCAGGTTTCAAAGTCTCACAAATTACCGATAAATCTCGTAGCACCAATTCATAATTGACGATGTAAAATAAAGCATCCGCTCGATACTGTACTTGTCTATCTTCCACCACTCCTTGAATAATTTGTACAGGTCGTAAGGTAAACTTTTCTATTTCCCTTGCCCATTGATGTTTTAAAGAAGCAGGACAGACAACCAAGACTTTTTTAACATTCGCATGATCAGCAAGCCAGGAAGTGGCTGAAATGGCTTGCAGCGTCTTACCCAGCCCCATGTCATCAGCTAATAAAGCTCTACCTCTTGAAGCTAAAAAGGCAACACCATCTGTCTGATAGGGAAATAATCGCGCCTTAATGCCAGGCAAAACACCGTTCGCCTGTTTAATCTGCTGTGAAATTTGCTGCGCTCTTAATTGATGAGCCGCATCTTCCGCACATTGACGGACATAAAGCAAGGTATCATCACCGATAAATAACTCATCATTCGCAGTAAACTTTTCCGCAAAATAATTAAAGTCATCAGGCAAACGTCCTTTAAACCGATTATCCGAATCAAAATAATCCCTTAATTCATCATTTAGTGTTTGATTTATTTGTTCAGTCTTATGTAAGCGAATCACTGGATCAGTTGCTGAATCCCATGCTAAATAAACAAATGAAACAGGTGAACCCTGTGATAGAAGTTGTTTATAATCTAGCTGTTTTTTTGCATAATGCAAAACGGCTTCTATATGCTTGCAAGTACCCAAGCGATTAGTTGCTAAATCAGGGCAAGTACAGTAATTCTTTCGCTCATCCAGGGAACGAATATGGACGTTATAACTGGTTTTTCTATAGGTGGCTGAAATAATAGATTTCGCTTGCCACACACCAAAAGCAAGGTTTCCACTTGTTAATTTAACACTGACTTCATTTCGCCCTTTCTTTATCCTTTCATTTATCGCCTCATCTACAGCACCACCAATAGAGTCTTGCTCTTTATTAATACTGTATTCTGCATAACTATAAAGTGTTGCTATCGCATGTTTACACACTTTTTGTTCCGATAGACAATCACAATGAATATGTAATTCATCCTCACTATTTCTGTATAACTCAACCCAATACGATTGGTCTTTTTTTGAGCCTTCTACTTGAGATGTCAATTGATCCTCTTGCACATCCAATGCAAAAACCCGATTTTCAGTAAAATAGGCTAAACCCTTCCTCACCGTTTCTGTTGAAGCGAGGGTATTTAATTGTTCGGTATCGTATAGAAAAAAATCAGTGCTCATATTAGTTATTAATCCTGTACAGGTGTTACTTTAAGATTACTCCATTTACCATTCACTTCATATTCCGAACCAAAAAAATAACCATCTTTATAATCCTTGTCAAAGACTTGAGTAATGGCTCCAGCGATACCTTCAACAATAGGCCCAGCAATAGGGATAGCGGAGGAACTTTTTGGAATAACGGAGACTTTCTGATCCAGTGTTTTTTCCAGCAAATTTATTCTACCGCTAAGTGCAATATGTGCAGGAATAGCATCAACCAATAAATCTTTGTATTTTACTATCCCCTCTCTTATTTTAAGCTGACCAGTCACCTTGTTAAAACTAAGACCCGCATTAAATAAATCACTAAAATCCAGGCTTAACCGTTTAATCCATTGCTCCATGGCAATAAGCCCTAAAAGCCGCCCAAAACCTGGCTCTATACTGGAAATACGACCATCGTTAAGATCTAGGTCAATTTCAGCATCTACTCCAGGTAATTTGAATTGATAGGGGACTCCC
>JAZGEM010000027.1:0-86471 GCA_036478745.1 Cocleimonas sp. | reverse complement strand
TCAACTCTAAGTTTGTAAATAGTGCCTTTATACTTCCAAATTTTAGAATTTAATGTTTTAAGGCTTTTAGAAGGATAAACACCCTCATGCTGTACATAAGATTGAAACTTATTGTGTATTTTAATATGAAGCTCTTCTGAAATACCTTCAATAAATAAATACAAAGGACGAGACATTTTATTGTTTTCAACTAAAAGTATGTTCATAAAATTTCGGTATGTAAAATAGTTCTGTAAAAAAAATAAAGGACATCCACAATTCTATCTGCTAAACCCAACCGCCCGTCTCAAAAACAAAGAACAACCAAACGCCTATCCCCAAATAAGCTGCTCTTAATCAATAAATGGCATTCCTTACATGGAAGTAAAGTTTGGATATCTATCAATCTTGTAAAAAAGGGGGGGGTGCTTTTAAACCAAGATTCACACTGTCATTCTGGTTGAGATGGATGCGAGAAAATATACTCGGAGTAACATGGGTGTATATTGAAGATCTGCTTAAGATAAGCTCAGGGACACCAGTAACTTAAGCGTTGCTGGTGTCTGTTAGAAGTAATGTGGTAACCCTTTGACTTGACGGAAAACTTGAAACCAAGCTATCTATCGACTATAAGTGATATATTATTTACTTCCTGATAAGTAGTGTATGGATCAGCAAACTGTCAATCAAAATGATGTTCTAAACTTGAAAATGTTTGGTCACTTTTCTGTGACGATCGGCAATCAAGAAATTGCATTCGATAAATTACCCGGTAGAAAAGCGCTCAACTTATTAAAACTAGTAGCACTACAAACGCATCATCAATTATTAAAAGACCAAGCCATCGAACAGCTATGGCCAAATTTATCTGCTAGTAGTGCCTCAACCCAACTTTACAAAGCAATTCACCATCTACGTGGTGCGTTTAATAATAATGCAGGCGCTATTGAACATGATTGGATTGCTCTTAATAAAAGTGTGATTGAACTAAGTGCCCCAGACGGTGTGACCTCTGATATTCAATATTTTGAAAGCTCAGCACGTGAAGGAATGAATACGTTGAATCTCGCTTTATTAGAAAACGCAGCAGATACATATAGTGGAGAATTATTGTCTTCAGATATTTATACCGATTGGACAAACGCACCCAGAGAACATTATCGAAAACTATATATTGATGCTTTACTCGTCTTAGGAAAACTGTACCTGCACGAGAACAATTACTCTGCTGCGTCAGATACGTATCAGTCAGTATTGGAACTAGATAACTTCATTGAGATAGCACATCAAAAACTGATGGAAATTTACGTATCCCAAGGTGACCGAAATAGTGCTCTGCGTCAATACCAATTCTGTGTTCGGGCATTACAAGATGCTATCGATTCTGAGCCAAGCACAGACACAGTAGATTTGTACCAAAAAATAAAATCTAATCAACTTAACTCGGCTCCAATCCAGACAGCAGATACATCATCGAAGAATCCCTCAATTTCTACTGAAGAAAAAATCACTCCTTCTAAACTAGAAAAAAATAGAGATACTCTACCGACCACGAATCTCCAGCATAGGAGAGTCAGTATCATTGGTAGAGAAGATGAACTCGCAGACCTCACAAACAGACTTGAGCGAAGTGATCTGGTTACACTGGTCGGTCCTGGGGGATGTGGAAAAACAACCATAGGTGCCGAAGTAGGGCGTGATTGGCTTAGTACTCACCCTAAAACAAATGTATGGTTTTGCGAGTTAGCCCCCGCAACAGATGAACAAGTTGCATCGGTTGTTTACGGCTCTATTAGTGGAAATGCTGGTGGAAGGTCGGTCGAAGTTGATAGTATTTTGCAACACATTGGAGACTCTCAAACACTCTTAATTTTTGATAACTGTGAACACATTATCGAAACTGCCTCAGAACTAGCTGAACAATTAGTGCAGTCGACACCCAATATTAAGATTCTTGCCACCAGTCGCGAGGCACTGGATATTCAAGGAGAACAGCTTCTATTCATTGAAGGTCTCAAGCACGACCAAAAACATAGCGCAGCAGTTAATCTGTTTTATGATCGCGCCCATGACATTATTGATATTCCGAATGACCTGAACACTCGCGAAACTGTGTGGCAAATTACAAACCGTTTGGAAGGATTGCCATTGGCAATCGAATTAGCAGTTCCACGCCTTGTATCGAGTTCTCCTAATGAGTTATTGGAAAAACTGGATGATCAGCTTTCAATATTGAGTTCTCGTAGACGCCATACTTCTCGCCAATCAGCGATGGATCGCACTATCGAATGGTCGTTTGATCTTTTAATTGAAAGTGAGCGTTTGCTACTTATAGATCTTGGCGTTTTTGCAGGAGCATTCACCTTAGATGCAGCAAAAGCGGTCAATTTAAGCCTCGATGTAGAACATGGATTACATCGTCTTGTTGAACAATCAATGGCGATACGCGTAACTGGACCTGATCAGACACGATATAGGTTATTGGAACCAATTAGACAATTTGTTGAGCGTCTATTGGTCGGTGATGCACTGATCAGTGTTAATGAGCGACACGCATACTATTTTGCAGAACGAGTAAATTCCTTTTCAGAAAGATTATATACCGATGAAGAGCCTATTTTGGCCACGAATTTGACGCTTGAATGGGCAGATATTGGACGTGCTCTTGCATGGGGACGAATTAATCAGTCTCCTGAAATTGCTATAGATCCTATTTTAAGCATGGGATTTCACTTACTTTGGCAAATGCGCAGCGAAGGTTTTTTATGGCTCGAAAAGGCAGTGCTGGCTATTACTGATCTCAAGGAGCGTCAGGCTGATGTTGACATATTTCGATCAGCTGGCTTTTTTATGGCGGGAGATATCCCGAATACCATAGAGTTTGTTGAACGTTCCGTCGCAATTAATGGGCTTCAATCAGGTAGCGCTCTGATGAGGTTCTATGTGGCCATGGTAGGTAGTAATTTTGATGTCCTCACTAAGACTACTGAGGAAGCTTGGGCTCACAATCAACAACAAGAAACAGGTCAACCATGGGATTTGCTGATTAGCTCAATACAACTAATATCCTGCGCAATGGCCTCCCCGACTGACCCTAAGCTTGTAGATTTAACAAGTGAATTGGAGAGACAAATGCAAATTCACCCTTGGCCAACAGGACAGTGCTGGGGCTTACTCAGCCATTTGACTAAATCCGTTCGGCAAAATGATGTTTCTGCAGCAGAACAATATTTGGGCACGTTAACTCGAGTTGCCCACAAATCTCAGTCATCTTGGTTTCTAACCATTGCTCGAAGCCTAATGGCAAGTATGCTCTCAAAACAAGAAGATTCTTCTGGTAACTTAAGCGGAACTTTAGAAAGTTTTCGCGAGGCAGTCAAAGCAAAAGAAATTGTACACTTACCTCTCCTCTATAGAGCGCTCGTTATTGCACTTGAGGAAACGGTCTATTTAGAAGTTGCGCTTAAAGTAATAGGAGCCAAATCTAATGCTCCTGAAGTTGGGGATGTTCAACGTGAATTAACTGCGAGTTATGAAGAAGCTGAAGATCGGCTGACTCAGCAATTAAGTGCAGAGGAAACAACGCTCTTAATAAATCAAGGAAAGCAATTATCTCCTGATCAGGTTGTTGACCTAGTTGAAGGGGTCTGCACCCCTGATAATGAAAAAAATTCTCAAAATGAGAATTAAGCACTGATGTCTTTTGAAAGCATATTCTTTAAATCAAAAGTGATTTTGACTGAAGGAGCTTTAGCTGAACGGCTAAAATCTGAGTTTAAAATTGAAATTGATGAGTTTATAAAACATGCGGGGCTTATTTATGATAACCCTGAAGTACTTGAATTACTCTACAGACAATATATCAATATTGGGCAAACTAACAATCTACCAATAATGATTATGACCCCTACTCGAAAAGCCAATCATGATTCAATCGATAATTCATGCTTTCGAAATCAAAATGTACTTTCAGACGCTTGTACCTTCTTAAATAGAATAAAAGAAAGCTACAATGAATATTCAAAGAAAATAATGATTGGCGGACTGTTAGGCTGCAAAGGAGATGCATATTCAAGTCATATAAAATTGAGTGAGAGAGAATCATATTTATTTCACAAGCCGCAAACAATGCAATTTCAAAAAGAAAAAATAGATTTCTTATTTGCTGGAATAATGCCTGAAATTAATGAAACTATTGGAATGGCTAAAGCGATGGCAGAAACAAGTCTCCCTTACATCATAAGCTTCATGATTAAGAAAGATGGCTGTTTAATAGATGGAACCTTGTTATCTGATGCAATAAAAATTATAGATGATAAGGTTTCTCCAAGACCAATCTGTTATATGACCAACTGTATTCATCCAACAAATTTGATTGCAGCTTTAAATTGCGAAGAAAATAAAAATGGTCAGTTAAAAAGATTTAGTGGAATACAGGCCAATGCGTCAATCTTAAGCCCTGAAGAACTTGAGAGTTGTAATGCTATTCAACAAGATAATTTTAATAGTCTGGCTGATGAAATGTACCATTTGAAGCAACACTTTAATTTAAAAATATTTGGTGGGTGCTGTGGCACAAATGACAAATTCTTAACAATTCTAACAAAGAAGATAAACAATACTATCAACAACAACGTATAGAAATGAAAAAATAACAAGCTTTTTCGATAAAAATTAAAAAAATATATCTATATAAAACAGTATTTTACTAAGATGCACTAAAAAAGAAGATTTTTGGAAGATTCATAGAAGTTTACTGGAAAGCTTCGCCTATATCATTCTCCCTGTCGAAACGCTTTGCACTGCATCGCTAAGACTAACTTAACTTTACACTTATATTTTAAATGGAGAATTATCATGTCAAATCAAACTACATCAGATCATCTTTACATAGTATCTAACTTTTCAAACACTGACCCTGATCGCGTGGCAACACCTTTGGTACTTGCCAATTGTGCGTTGGCTGCAGACTCAGATGTTGTTCTGTGGCTAACCATGGACGGCGTTGAATTAGCACGCAAGGGAGCTGCAGAAGCCTTAAGCACTAAAAGCTTCGCACCTGTCAGCGAACTACTAACAAGCTTTACCGAAAATGGTGGTCGTATTGGTATCTGTCCTCCTTGTGGAAAATCTCACGATTTAACCGACGAAGATCTTATTAGCAACACTGAATGGGTTGGAGGTGCAGCCGTAGTAGCATTGGCTGAAAACCGTCAAACATTCAATTTCTAAGTTATCAACACGCTTAACGGACTGAAAAAAATTCGTTAAGCGTTTTTTTAATCTCTTTGAAACAAGGGATTACCAATTTACCAAAAAGAACAAGTAACGACTCAATCATTCGTTACATTTTACATCACTAGGAGAAAACATTATGAATACCGCAACAGCAGAAAAAACATTTAACACGCAAGCCGAATCCATTAGTCAAAAACTAAAAGTTAAAGACACGTATCGCGCCGTTAACACACAAGTCGATTCCATTAGTCTAGAACTAAAAGTTAAAGACATGTATCGCGACGTGGCTCTCAATCCAGAAGGTGACTATCACTTTGAAATGGGACGAATCATGGCAGAACGATTGGGTTACATACCTGAAGAGTTAGACCAAATCCCAGCATCATCTATCGCATCTTTTGCGGGTGTTGGTTGTTACTTCAACCTTGCTGATATAAAACAAGGGGAAAGCGTTATTGATTTAGGTAGCGGCTCTGGCCTAGATGCCTTCAATGCCGCAATTCATGTCGGTGGTAGTGGTAAAGTTGTAGGGGTTGATATGACCGATGAACAACTTGAAAAATCTCGAAGACTACAAAAAGAGACAAACTTTAACAATATCGATTTTGTGAAATCCTATATTCAGGAAACTCCGTATGAGGATGGAAGCTTTGATGTTGTTATCAGTAACGGCGTAGTTAATCTTGCCACAGACAAAACTAAAGTATTCAAAGAAGCTGCACGTCTATTAAAGCCAGGTGGACGTTTAGCACTTTCTGACATCGTTTCCGAAGTGCCGTTACCCGAAAATATCACTTGCGACTCAACCCTTTGGGCAGCTTGCATAGGTGGAGCGCTTGAGGAAAATAATTACCTTAATGCCATTATGGCGGCAGGTTTAATCGTAGAAGTTGTTGTAGATAACCCTGAGTACCACTTCATTTCAGAAGGTGCTGCATGGGCAACTGAAAACTACGGTGTAAAAAGTATTTCTGTTTTGGCTAAAAAGCCCGACGGAGCATTTTCAATGTTATACCCCCAAAGTCTTACACATTTAAACGCAAAGCTAAATTGATCTGTTAGGCTTCGTTGTAATGCTTGAATAAACAGCAGACCGATAAAGTTTTTAAGTAACTTGATGGGTTGTTTGTCATATTTTGTGTCAAACAACCCACAACAAACTACGTTATGGGACGAGTTTTTGCCACGTATGGCAGAAATTAAAAATAGTATTTCAGGTAAGGCCTATGGTGTTATTCAGCAAACAAAAGATAAGACTGATCGATTAGAATACTTTGCAGTTATCGAAGTCAGCGACTTAGAAATCCTGCCAAAAGGTATGGTAAGTATAAAGATTTCAGAATCAAACTATGCAAGTTTTAAGCATAAAGTGAATGTGAAAAATATCGATAACACAGTCAATTATATATACTCCAGTTGGCTGTTGCAGTCAGGTAAACGCCATAGTTATGGTGCAGACTTAGAGATTTATGGCGAAGGATATATTCCTGACTCTGAAGAATCCGTAATCACTATGCAATACCTATTAAATAACGCGTAAACCGTATATGGTAGCTCGGAAGAGCGAAGCGTCATCCGACATGATCATGTTTGTTTACCTCCAATTGTCGGATGACGCTAACGCTCTTCCGACCTACGTTATGATATTTTTGTAATGGGGTTTTGGGTGAGTCTTAAAAGATCACTTTCTCCTTTTAAAATTACCCCAAGGATCTTTCGCTGGAGCAGGTTTACTCTCACTCGTAGAATCACGAGGTTCTTTACTAGAGCTATAATTTCCCGCACTACGTCGCTCGTTATATTTCCTACTCGATCCCTTGTATTCACCCGTGTTGCTATTCCGACTAGTCACATTCTTTGCACGCTTGTCTTGCAAGCGCTCACCGTCTTCAATACTTAATACCGCTGGATCACTCGGCTTGTGACGTTCTGGCACGATGCGTTCTCTAGGCGGTAATTTAAACTGTTCTGAAGATACTTTGGGTAAGTTTTTAAACTGATACAAATAAAACACTTCAACCTTTTCACGCGCCCATTCGGTCTTTTTCAGAAACTTCTCACTGGCAGCAAGGCTAGGGTTTGATCTAAAACAGTTAATATTCAAATAGGCATAAAGAATATCAAAGCCATAGTGGCTGACTAGCTCTTGTAGTACTGTTTTTAAACCAACGCCGTGTAGTGGGTTGTTTATGTATGGGTTGTCTTCGCTCATAATGTCCTTTTATTTTTAAATTCGTATTTAATGAGGTAGGTTGGGCTGAGGCACGAAGCCCAACAAGAACGGAGTAAAGTTTAGATTTGTTGGGCTTCCTTACGTCAGCCCAACCTACGGTTATGCTAGCCCTTTGCTTTCACGAAATTCATCATAAGTGCCTTCAAATGCCGTCATCTTTTGGTCTTTGATTTCCAGTACGCGGTTGGCGAGTGTTGATACAAACTCGCGGTCATGGCTGACAAAAATTAAGGTGCCTTCATACTCTTTTAATGCATTATTTAACGCTTCGATGGCTTCCATGTCCATGTGGTTGGTTGGCTCGTCCATTATCAAAACATTGGTGTCTTGCATCATTAGCTTGCCAAACAACAGGCGATTTTTCTCACCACCTGAACAGACCTTAGCTTTCTTTAAATAGTCGTCTTCGGTAAATAATAAGCGTCCTAACAATCCGCGAACCTTTAGGTCGTCATGTTTGGGTGTGCGCCATTGCATCATCCAGTCAAACAAGGTCAGGTCGTTATCAAAGTCTAGCGTATTATCTTGTGGGCAGTAACCAACGACGGCATTTTCTGACCATTTATAACTTCCGCCATTTGGCGAGAATTGATCCATCAGGCAACGCAGAAAAGTTGTTTTACCCGTACCATTTTCGCCTAACACCGCCACGCGTGAGCCTGCATCTAGGATTACATCATTGCTGATGAACAGTGGTTCGCCATTAAAACCATGCGATAGCTCTTCAATGACTAAGGCATTACGGTGTAATTTTTTATGTTGTTCAAAGTTAAGTATCGGGGTTTTTCTGCTTGACGATTTAACATCATCAAGCTTAATTTTATCCAGCTTTTTAGCACGAGAACTCGCCTGTTTTGCTTTAGAGGCATTTGCGCCAAAACGGTTTACGAAGTCTTGTAGTTCTGCTATTTCAGCACTCTTTTTGCTATTGCCTGCGAGTAACTGTTCACGTGTTAGGCTTGATGCTTCAAGGAAGTATTCATAATTACCGGGGTAGATGCGTAACTCACCATAATCAATATCCGCCATGTGGGTGCAGACTGAATTTAAAAAGTGTCTGTCGTGCGAAATAATCACCATGGTGCAGGTGCGTTTATTCAGCTCGGTGCTTAACCAGTTAATCGTGTCGATATCCAAGTTGTTGGTTGGCTCATCGAGTAATAAAATATCAGGGTTGGCGAACAAGGCTTGCGCGAGTAACACGCGTAATTTACGACCGGGAGCGACTTCACTCATTAAGCCAAAATGTAACGCTTCTTCGATGCCGGCATTGAGCAAAATATCCCCTGCACGACTTTCTGCGGTGTAGCCATCCATCTCGGCAAACTCAGCTTCAAGATTTCCTACTTTTATGCCATCGGCATCAGACATCTCAGGTAAACCATAAATGCGTTCACGCTCGCATTTGATCTCCCACAGTTCTCTATCACCCATAATCACCGCATCAATAACGGTATGCATTTCAAACGCGAATTGATCCTGACTTAAAATACCGAGTTTTTCACCCGGTGTAACCGAGATATTACCCGATGTTGGATCTAACTCACCGCTCATTATTTTCATTAAGGTTGATTTACCACAGCCGTTAGCGCCGATTAAGCCGTAGCGGTTGCCGTTATCAAATTTAGCTGAAATATTTTCAAAAAGTGGCTCAGAGCCAAATTGCATGGTGATGTTTGCTGTAGAAATCAAAAGAATATCCGAGGTGGTTAAGAATTAAGGTGGCGTATTCTACAGGTTAATTGTTTTTGAGTATACTAGTGTAGGCTATTCAAAAAAGTTTGATATTTTAATGGCCTAGATTAACGAGACCTAAAAGCAATTGTTGAAAAAAAGGGGGGGTGCCATTGATATAGATTAAACTCTTTCCTTCTGTTCCTCATTAGTCCCTATGAACATTGTTTATAAACCTAATGAAACACAATTTATGTTGGAAAAAAGGGTAAAGACACAATCAATCAATCGTATAAGGTAATTGACAATGAGGCACATATGATGGCATATATCAGCCGCGAAAGATTAATCCGTTGATTGATGCTTATTCACAAATGAGAAAAGGGAAATAGATGTCATTTAATGAAAATGATTATAGGCAGGTGTTAGGTTCATTTTTAACTGGCGTTACAGTGGTGACGACACTGAATGAAAAAGGTAAGCCTATTGGTTTTACTGCTAATTCATTTACTTCCGTATCGCTTGATCCACCGTTGATTTTGGTCTGTTTGGCGAAGTCTTCCTATTTGCAGCCGACTTTTAAGAAGGCTAAACACTTTGCGATTAATATTCTTTCAGAAGACCAACGAGAGCTATCTACTTTATTTTCCAGTCCTATTGAAAATCGCTTTAGTCATATTGAAACACACAGTCGCGCCACTAAAACCCCCTTACTAAAAGATGTTACCGCTTGGCTAGATTGTGAAACACATCAGGTTATTGATGCGGGTGATCATATGATCTTAATGGGTCGCGTACTTGAATTTGATCATGAACCACATGCACCTTTAGGCTATTTACGTGGTAATTACATCAATGTTTCGTTGGAGCAGGAAGTTACCATTGCATTGGAAAATCCCAGTATTAAAACACAGGTAGGTTGCATTATTGAAGATGATGGAAAGCTGTTGCTATTAGATACTGATGAAGGTGTGCAATTACCTACAGCCGCTATCCTTGGAAATAAAGATGATCCGACTAGTTTGTGTGGCTTGCTTGCTGATCTTGGTATTCCAACCCAAGAAAACTATTTATTTGCTGTTTTAGAAACACGATCTGAAAATACTATGCACATTTACTATCGTGCACAGGTAGAAACTATTATTCCTATTGAACTATCAAATCGGGGGAAATTCGTCGCATTTGATCAAATTCCTTTTGATATGCTTTTCGATGAAGCAACACGGAATATGTTAGAACGTTATATCAAGGAAAGAGCATTAGATGCCTTTGGTATTTATGTTGGAGATCAAGAGCAAGGTTCGATAGAAAGGGTTTAGTTAGGGGAGCTCTGATCTAGTCCAATTACTTTTAGCTTGTTAAAACAGCATCCGTTTACCTTTCGCTAAATTCTAATCAACTGGTATCTACAAAGAACAGATGGCACCCCCGCCTTTTTTACATAATTGGCTTATATTCATATAAGTATCGTTTTACGTCATCTTTTATCTTGTGAACGACAAGGGTATAGATTCTCATAGTCACTGGCTAATTATTGATGTGATAATTAAATTTTCATATTCAATTCTTCCTTATGTCGACATTATTAAACGATCTATTAAATGAAAAAGGCACCTTACTCGCCGATGGCGCAACAGGTTCTAATTTATTCGGTATGGGCTTGCAAACAGGTGATGCCCCCGAATTTTGGAATGATGAACATCCTGATCGTATAGCCCAACATTATAGAAACTTTGTTGAGGCGGGTTCGGATATTATTCTCACCAATACCTTTGGTGGAACACATTATCGACTGAAGCTACATTGTGCTGAAAAACGTGTTGAAGAGCTCAATGTAAAGGCGGTAGAACTATTAAAAGCAGAGATTGAAAAGTCACCACGACGAATCGTTGCTGCGGGTTCAATGGGACCTACTGGGGAAATTCTTGCACCGATTGGTGATGTTACCCATCAACAAGCAGTCGATGCTTTTCGTGAACAGGCAGAAGCTTTAAAAAAAGGCGGTGTTGATGTTTTTTGGATAGAAACCTTATCCTCACCAGAAGAAGCAAAAGCCGCCGTGGAGGCCTGTGAAGGCTTGGGTTTACCCATTGTAACAACCTATAGTATTGATACCAATGGGCGTACCATGATGGGTTTATCTGCAGATGATATCGTAAAACTTAGTGCAAAAATGGAGTCACCATTATTTGCCATTGGCTCTAATTGTGGCGTTGGTGCGGCTGAGTTATTGGCGGCTGTTGTTAATATTCAAACCGCATTGGGTGACGAGGCAGATAATGCCATTGTTATTTCTAAAGCTAACTGTGGTATTCCTGAATATATTGATGGAGAGATAGTTTACAGTGGTAGCGAACAAATCATGGCTGAATATGCAACTATGGCGATGGATGCTGGCGCTCGAATAATTGGTGGTTGCTGTGGTACTTCTCCTGCGCATGTAAAAGCGATGAGAAATGCAATTGATTCACATAGCAAAGGTGAATCACCTAAAATGGAAGAAATTGTGGAACGCTTGGGTGAGCTTAGTACGGGCGCTATTGCTCAACTTGAGGGCAAGTTATCGATTGCAGAAGGTGCAGCGACACAAAAGGAAAGACCAAGGCGATCGCGTAGAAGAAAATAATATGTAAGTTGAACAGTTATTACTTAATGCTTATAAGCTAATGGCACCCCCCCCTTTATTTGTATTTTGACTTAAAGGAATAGAAAACTTCTATTTAAAAAACGATAGGTTTAATGACTGTGATCAATGTTTAAGCAGTTGTTATTTCAACCTATTTCCAATGAATAATAAAATACCGTTTATCTGTTTAACTCTACCAAGACACTATTATCCTCTATAACTTTTCTTTGGGTTTATCTATTCTCATTTCATTGAAGTCGGAAGACAAATTTATTGCAAGGAGTAAGAGTGAATTTATACGTAACAGAAGAAATGGGAAAAGGTGATTCATATGTAGCACCTGATCCTCATTTCATAAGTGTCATGGCATTATTTGCCAGCAGTTTACCGTGGTCTCGATTTGAGAAGTTTTTTGAGTCCAAGAAAATGGTACAACTGAGCGGAGGTGAGCAACTTATTTTGTTACGTTTATTAGCATTACAAGAAATTCTTTGTCTTGATGATGAATCTTTACTACGCTGGGCAAAACATCAATTATATTTGTTTAGTTTTTTGCAACCTGATTTTAAACCTAAATTACCTACTCAAGAATTGCTTAGTGAGTTTAGACAAGCCTTCGATAAAGTAGGGCTTCTAAAGCCATTTAGAAAACAGTGTTTTCGATTGATTACAGAACATGGTAATCGTCTGCCCCCTTTAGACTCAGTCGCGACGGTTGATGCCACCGATCTTTTATCAACGTTTGATAAAAGTAAAAATGATGATAGCGGTGACACTAAAAAAAAAAGTAAGTGATTTCAGGGTCGACTTACCCAATATTGAGTGTAGTGATGGTTCCAGCTGTCCTAACTGTGGCAGTCAAAATGTAGTTCACTTAAAAACATCACAGGAAGAGTCCAGTTTGCCTAATATTCGTTTTACTCGTTGTCGTTTTTGCGGAAATACGTTTAGGGATTGATTTATCCTATTATTGAAAGCGATGGCATCCCCCCCTTTTTTGAATAATTGTGTCTCACTATCGTGTTTATGGCGTAAAAAAATGTTCTAATAAGAGGAATGAAAAATGCCTCTTCAACAGATATTACGAAATCAACATCAAAACCAACATCAAAGTTTCGTCGATTGATTGCTGTAGCGGTCATTCTAATCACATTATTGCTACTTTCATTTTTATTCACGGCGACTAAAAGTGCGCTTGATTTATGGGCGCGCTTACAAAACCTACCTGATTCTCTGTTCTATCTTTATTCTTCGTTAATCCTCGGACTTGTTGTTTTTAGTTTCTGGTTGGTCTATAAATTACTGCGTCCAGCACCTTTAGATTCTGTTACAGAGATTGAAGATGTCACCGAAGAAAATATCATAAAAGAGCTGGATCAAGCCGAAGAAGTCGGGATGGAAACTTCAAACCTACGCCGTGAAATTGAACAACTTCAAGAGCGCCAAAAAACGGGCAGAATCTATGTGGCTTTATTTGGCAATGTCAGTACGGGAAAGTCATCGATAATCAAAGCATTATTACCCCCTGAAAATACCACCAATATCCAGCTGGATATTAATGTTCGTGGTGGTTCGACTCAAGATATTAATCAATATACTTGGAAAAGCACCTCAGGCGATGAGTTAATACTTACGGATTTACCGGGTCGCAGTGAGGCAGGTGGAACGTTGGATACGATGGCGCAAGAGGAAGCGATTCGTGCCCAAGTTGTGGTGTATGTGACAGATTCAGATTTATCGCGTACACAGTTTGATGATATCCAGCAATTAAAAGCCTTTGGTAAACCAATGGTTGTCGCTTTGAATAAATCAGATCGCTTTAATGATGAAGAAAAACAATTAATTTCAACTCGATTTGCAGAGCAGTTTGTTGACTCTGATATTAAAATTAATCAGGTTTTTGTTACCTCTGGTGGCGAAGAAGAAGTGGTTCGTATTTTCCCAGATGGGCGTGAAGAAACCTTAATTCGCCAAAGAAAGGCAGATGTGTCTGCGTTAAGTGAAGCTTTACAAGATGAAATCGATACTCAAAGTGATGTGCTTGAAACGTTGCGTGATGCCAGTGTATTTGTTCTGGTGAAACAAAAGCTTGATGTGGCTAAAGACGATTTTCGTTTGAGTAAAGCCGAAGCCATTATTAAAAGCTCCACTAAAAAAGCGGTGTTTGGAGCATTAGCAGCAATTACCCCAGGTTCTGATTTAGTGATTCAAGGCGTTTTAGGAACACAAATGGTGAAGGCACTTTGTGCTTTATATGATGTGCCCGTGCGCCAACTTGAAATTGATAAGTTACTAGAGTTTAGCGGCGGTCAAATGAAAAATAGTGCGCCAATACTGCTTGCTGTTGCGGGTAATGGAATGAAGGCATTCCCTGGTATTGGCACAATTACGGGCGGCTTAACACATGCAGTAGCCTATGGGTTAATTTTTGATGCACTTGGACGCGCAGTCAATAAAACCTTGCAACAACGTGGCAAATTAAAAGCCGCTCCGGCAGCGATAACCTTTAAGGAAATGTTAAGTGACGATCTTGAAACACGTGCAAAGTTATTTGCCAAACTGGTTTTCGACAAACAAAAGTCATGAGAATAATAATGAGCAAGTTACGATGAAATCATTAGACGACCAACAACAGGGTGATAAAGGCGATGACAATATTGATATGGCTAAAGAAAGCCTTACTCAGCTGTTGGATGACTCACGTGTGCCTGACTCCGTTAGAAATGTATTAGGGAAGGAATATAAACAGTTGCGTGTCATGCTTGAAAAATTAGAGCAAGGTCATTTGCACATAGCTGTATTTGGTCGTGTCAGTGTGGGTAAATCATCTGTACTCAATGCTTTGCTGGGAAAGGAGGCTTTTAGTGTTAGCATTTTACATGGAGAAACGAAAACGGAAGGCATTGAAGAATGGCAGGAAGTTGATGCTGGTGGTATTTACTTAATTGATACACCGGGTATTAATGAGATAGATGGCGAACAACGTGAACGACTTGCACATGAAGTTGCGAGCCGTTCTGATTTACTGTTGTTTGTGATTGATAGTGATTTAACTGAGGTTGAATTAAATGCTTTAAAAATGGTTGCGGCAACCAATCGCCCGATTATTTTGGTGGTAAATAAAGCTGATCAATACAATGAAAAAGAGATATTGGAACTACGCACTATTATTCGCAAACGGGTTAAAGGAATAATCACAGCAGAGAATATTGTGTTTACGGCGGCATCACCGAGTAAACAAATCGTTATTATGGTGGATGAAGATGGTAATGAAAATGAATCTGTGCGCCAACGCCCCGTTGATATTATTAATTTAAAATCACGCCTATGGGATATTATTGATGCGGAAGGGAAAACACTTTCTGCGTTAAATGCCTCACTATTCGCTGGAAACCTAAGTGAGCAATTAGGCGAGAAGTTATTAGCCACTCGCAAAGAGTTAGGCGAAGAAACCATTCATATGTATTGTATTGGTAAAGGTGTAGCGGTGGCGTTAAATCCTATTCCAGTAGCTGATTTGTTGGCAGCAGCTGCAATCGATATCAGCATGGTGATTCATTTATCTAAAATATATGGTCTCCCGATGAGCAAGTCAGAAGCAGGGGAGTTAATCAAAACGATTGCCGCACAGATGTTAGTTCTCTATGCCACTTTTTGGGCGATTCACCTTGCATCTTCTGCACTAAAAATTGGTACTGTGGGTTTTTCTACAATTGTCACGGGGCTCGCTCAGGGCGCTGTGGCTTGGTATAGCACTTTGGTTGTAGGTCGCGTTGCGGAAGACTATTTGAAAAAAGGTAAGTCATGGGGTGAAACAGGGCCAAAACTTACTGTGCAAAATATATTAGATTCACTTGATCGTGATTCTGTTATGAAAGATGCTAAAGACGAAATCACGCAGTACTTGAAGAAAACCTAATTAATTGGATATAAAATAAAAGGAAAATACAATGAGTTCTATTACTGTAGCAGAATTAGATAAATCCATTAAGTCTGAGCATGCACCGACAATTTATGATGTGCGAAAGAAACCCGCTTTCGATAGTGATCCAAAAATGATTGCTGATGCGACTTGGCAAGTCCATGATCAGGTTGATGGCTGGATAAGCGATGTTCCGCAAGGTAAGCAAGTTGTGGTGTATTGTGTACACGGTCATGCTGTTAGTCAAAATGCTGCTAAGGTTTTATGTGATAAAGGTATCGATGCCGTGTATTTAGAAGGGGGGATTGCTGAGTGGAATCAAGTGAATGGCTAGCCATTGATATCGGGTAATTACAATCTTCAAAAAAAGGGGGGGATGCCATCTCACTTTTTGCATTCGATAACACACTTAATTTATTACCCTATGATGGGGTAGTTAATTACTATGGCGCTATTATTGAGCCGAGTCAAAGTCAGCTTTATTTCAATCAGCTGATGGACTCGATTGCCTGGAAAAATGATGCGTTAATTCTCTATGGTAAACACATTACCACGAAACGAAAAATAGCTTGGTATGGTGATAAGTCCTTCCGTTATACCTATTCAAATACCACTAAACAAGCCTTGCCTTGGACGGATGACTTACTTCAATTAAAAGCCATTGTTGAACAAAGAGTAGGCATTCGCTTTAATTCTTGTCTATTAAATTTATATCACAATGGCGATGAGGGCGTAGCGTGGCATAGTGATGATGAATATTCGCTGGATAGCCAAGCGGCAATTGCGTCCTTATCTTTTGGTGTAGAAAGGAAATTTTCATTTAAACATAAACAATCAAAAGAGACCGTATCTATTCATCTTGAAGTGGGTAGTTTATTGATTATGAAGGGTGATACACAGCGCTTTTGGATGCATACACTGCCGAAAACAAAAAGCGTAAGTGAGCCCCGCATTAACCTTACTTTTAGGGTAATGAAAAGCGAATAATCCCTTATTGATTAGGGGTCTTACGCTAACTCAGTAAACTTTCTACTTCGTATAAAAGACTTATCCGACATTTGATTAATCGTTTTCTCCACTGCTAAAAGCTGTTCGATAAGTAGTGATGATTTTTCTTTTAGACGTAAATAGTCATTTTTGAGAGAGGCTTCTTTTTTAGCCTTGCGTTTTTCACAACGAATCAAACATTTCGACTTTGAATGAAACGACTGTGCATTTTTAAAAAGCTCATCATAATAGAGATGAAAGTCTTCATGTAGTTTTTCCATATAACTGAATCCAGGAATATGTTTAATACAGTCATGTTCAGCATAAAACCACTTACCGAAAGCACATTCAGTACAGCGTAATGGAGTTTGAACGGTATCCAGACCAGTTCCTCTGTAAAGTTTACCTCCAAAGATTAACCAGTGAGCATGAGCGAGACGTGCTGCTTCTAAAGAATCAATTACATCTTGTCTATTCATAATATTATTTTTATTAAAGGGTTTTGGGGATATTCTTTATAAGTATATGTAAATAAGAATTGTCTAGCAAATGCGTACGACTAAGGGTGGACAGCTGTCATTCACTAAACTGTATATTACGTGTGAAATATTCCCACGAATATGATAAGGTATCTTCCTCTATGCAAAATAAAACAGAAAAAACCAAGACAATTATGTACTTTCCAGCTTTGATTAAAGCTGTGCGACGGATGTTATATCCATTGATACATATGTTATTAAAGACAGGCATAACATTTCCTCAGCTGGCAGAGTTACTTAAAGAAGTTTATGTGGATGTGGCAGATAAGAATTTTCAAATAGATAATAAAACCCAAACACAAACGCGATTGAGTTTCTTAACGGGAATCCACCGTAAAGACATCAAACGTTTACACAAGCAAAATACAGACATCTTAGAGCCTGAAAATATTAGTGTCGGGGTGCAATTAGTATCTAAATGGATACAACAGCCTCGTTATCTAGATGAAAATAAAAAGCCTTTGGTGTTACCTTTAAAGGCTAAAGGTGAACCAAGTTTTGAAGAGCTGGTTGCAACCGTTTGTAAGCAAGATATCAGGTCTCGGGTTATTTTGGATGAATGGCTTAATCTCGGCGTGGTCACATTAAATAATAATAAAGTGCAACTCATAACGGATGCTTTCATAGCCAAGGATGGATTGGCTGAAAAAGCATTTTTTGTTGGTCATAATATTGCAGATCATTTAAGTGCCGTCTCGCAAAACTTACTTTCTGATGATCCCGTGTTTTTTGAACGTTGTGTTTATTATGATGATTTAAGTGATGAATCTATCAATGAATTAAAGAAATTAGTAGAAGAGCAGGGGATGAATACATTAAAGGTTATTAATCAACGGGCATCAGAGTTAAAGCGAAAAGATAAGGAAAAACACAGGGGTAAACAACGCATAAATATTGGTCTTTATCTTTACCATGAAGAGAACAGTAAAGACAAAGAAACATAATAATTTGAATGGAAGGAATTCTAATATGAAAGTGATAAAAAAAATATTCTATACAAGCACATTTGTCACAGCTTTTGTTTTTCTCGGGGGTTGTGGTTCTGATGGCATTGGAGGGACTGGAATTAGATTAGATGATGCTCCAACTATTGCTGCTCAAGGTAAACTTATTCGTAGTAATGAAGCAGCATTATCTACCTATTTTAAAGATTCAATAAAGCGAAGTAATATAACAGGCGGTGATGATGTCGAAGCAGTTAATGGTGATTTTTCGGTAAATGCTCCATCATTAGATGGATCAGGTGATAGTCCACAGGTTTCATCTACCAATATTCAAGAACAAGGTGTTGATGAAGCAGATTTAATTAAAACGGATGGTCGCTATGTTTATAGTGTGAGTAAACCCGCAAGGGTATTTGGTGGGGTAACAGATACGCCAACAATTGATAATCCTGATAATTTACCAAATAGTTCTTCGCTTGCACCTGATAATTCAATTGATACTTCTGATGAAATTAGGATCATAGACACACAGGGTGCAACAGGTTTTGTGGAAGTGAAGTATTTTAGTGATGATGAAAATAAATGGAATATTTCTGGGCTGTATTTACATCAAGGTGAGAACCGTCTCGTGGCATTATCATCGCGTCGTCAGGATGTTTACGCTAACTGGTTTGATAGCCGTTTCTTTGCTAATCAGAACACAGAACTTGTGCTCATGGATGTTTCAGCCCCCGCAAATGCAAGTATAGAAACCACAATCAATTTTGATGGACAATTAATTGATAGCCGTCGAAATGGTGATACTTTATATATGGTTTTACGCCACTTTCCAGACTATCAGTATGTTAATGATACTGAACTTGAAGGTACGAGTACCGATGATTTCTTACCAACTTTTAGTAAAGGAAATGGATCTCGCGAGTTGCTAGCAAAAGCTCAAGATTGTTACGTAGAAGAAGGTCAAAAAGGTTCTCGGGATATTATTACCTTGGTTGCGGTCGATCTAACATCTGCTAATCCAGCCATTAAAAGTCAGTGTTATGTCGGAAATGTAGAGGCTATTTATGCTTCAACGCAATCACTATATCTAGCAACTACCCGATGGAATTATCAAGTGAATAATGGTATTGCGGATTATGCTGAAACGAAAGTAACCACGGATATTCATAAGTTTGCTTATGAAGGTTTAGACTTTGATTATCGTGGTTCAGGTGAAGTCGATGGGCATTTAGGCTTTAGGCAAAGCAGTAAATCTTTCCGTTTTAGTGAGTCTCAAGATGAATTAAGAGTAATCACTTTTGATGAAGATATTTGGCAGGTTCTGGAGTTACCTATTATCGTTGATGATGGCATCGTTCCCACAGAAAATGGAGAGGGTACGGATGACGCTGTTTCTGTATCTCCGACTGACATTAAGTCTCCTGTTGTTCTAAGTATTTTAAAAGAAGATACCGCCGCTAAATCATTAAAGTTAATTTCTAAGTTGCCCAATAAAGCACACCCTGAGCCAATTGGTTTACCAGGGGAGCGTTTATATGCTACTCGATTTATTGGTGATCGTGCGTATGTTGTGACGTTTCGAATTACAGATCCGCTTTATATCTTAGATTTGAGTAACTCATCAGAGCCTTTTATTGCTGGTGAACTTAAAATTGATGGATACTCTGAAATACTACAACCGATTACGGATACGTTATTGCTAGGTGTAGGAAAAGATGCCGTACCCTCACAAGGTGGAATATTTGGTGGTGATGGACGTGGAGCTTTTTATCAAGGCATTAAACTTTCATTGATAGATGTGAGTGATGCTGCAAACCCTCGTGAAGTTGATAAAGTCATTATCGGCAAACGAGGCTCTGAATCCACGGCTTTAAATACACATCATGGACTTACTACACTAAAGGTTGGGGATGACTATCGTGTGGCCTTACCCGTTCGATTACACGAAGATGCGTCGCCTATTTTTGATGGTGGTGACTCTGTTTCACATTTTCACCAGTTTAAACAACTGGGTTTGTATCGTTATGAGATTGATGTAAACACGCAAAAAATTAATCAACTACCTGCAATGATTATCGATAAATCATCTGATAATTTTCCTCAGATAGAAAATGACCGCAGTGTTTTAATCAATAATGAAGTCTACTATATGCATAATGGTAAGTTCTGGTTACAAGACTGGCAGGGTAATGACGCTATTATAGGGCCTAAATAAGGCGATAGATAATGACAGCCTCAATGGCATCCCCCCCTTTTTTTGATAATTGAGGGGAGTCTTTAAGCCGCGCCCTGAATATATGTGAGTTATCCTATATTCTTTCCTTTTTTGATTCAGGTTACAATGCGTAGCTGTTATTATCTGACGGTTTATATAAGTAGTTACCCCCATGAATCAAGATTCCCCAAAACCTAACTTTAAATCATTTGGTCTATCATCTTCTATTTATTCAGAAGTAGAGAAAGCTGGGTTTACAATTCCTACTGATGTACAACAAGAAACTATTCCTGCTGTGCTACAGGGTAAGGATGTGCTAGCACGAGCTGAGACTGGCTCAGGCAAAACGGCCGCATTTGTGCTACCTATTCTTGAGAAAATATTAAGAGAATATTCTAAACCTAATATGGGCACCATCGGTAGTAATATTGCTTCAACATTGGTATTAGTTCCGACACGTGAATTAGCGATTCAAATTCGTGAAGAATTTGAGCGTTTTTCATCCGGCTTTTTATTGGGATCAAAAAGAAAGGTAAAATGTTTAAGCGTTTATGGTGGGGTTAAAATTAACCCACAAATGATTGCGCTACGCGGTGGAGCGGACGTTTTAGTGGCTACTCCTGGGCGTTTACTTGATTTAGAGCGAAATAATGCGGTTCGCTTACATCAGGTAAAAACGTTGGTTATTGATGAAGTTGATCGCTTAATGAAAGGTGACTTTCAGGAAGAAATAGACCAAATCATTGCTAAATTGGCTAATAAACGTCAGAACTTGATGTTCACTGCAACTTTTCCAAGCAGTATAAGAAAACTAGTCCGTTATATTATGGATGAACCTGTCATCATAAATGTGGATGACTATCATGACGATGTAAATACGGAACAACGTGTTATTACGGTTAATCATGATAAAAAGAATGACCTGCTAGCGCATTTATTAAAAGAGAATAATTGGAAGCAGGTGTTGATATTTTGTAGTGCAAAGCGTACCTGTGACAATTTAGTGATGAAATTAGCAAAACGCGATATTGAAGCATCGGCTATGCATGGTAACCAGCATCAGTATGCGCGTGCGAATGCTTTAAAAGATTTTAAAGCAAAGAAAACCCGTATCTTAATTGCTACAGATGTGGCAGGACGTGGTGTTGATATTGAGCAGCTTGACTGCGTCATAAATTATGAATTGCCGCGTTCACCTAATGATTATACGCATCGAATTGGTCGTACTGGGAGAGCCGGTTTAGAGGGTATGGCGATTTCTTTAATTGCACATGATGAATTTCAGCATTTTGGAGTGATTGAAAAACGCATGGGCTTACGCTTGGAACGTGAACAGTTAAAAGGCTTTGAGGCTGATGATAAAGCACCTGTCATGCCCAAAAGCACTAAGAAGAAAAAATCTAAGAAACAAAAAAAACTTTCTTCTAAAAAGAAATTAAAACAAAGAAATAAAGCTGAAATTGAAACAGCTTTAACGAAAAGTGCTCAAACTAAGCATGACCCAGATAAGAATTTCACCGCTAAGAACAATAAGGAAAAACCTGAAGAGAAGCCAGTAAAGTATAACGTACCAGATAAAAAATCTAGTTCGAAATATAGCCCTAAACAGGATTCTAATGAAAGTACTAAAGAAGCTTCTAAAGCTAAAACCAATGAAGTCACAAAAGAAACCACTAAGCCAATAGTAGATGGAAGCTCTCTCTATACAAGAAAGTTTCCTAAAAACACAGAGTCTGAGTAAAGATAATGACAAACATTGATAGTCTTCATTTATTCAAACGAGTAAAAATAGGTAAAACCAATACACTTAGGATAATTAAGCGTTTACCCTTTGGTGTATATTTATCAGCAGGCTCCGCTAAAGAAGAAATCTTATTACCCAAACGATATGAGCCAGAAGGCTGTAAAGTTGATGACCTACTCAAAGTCTTTATTTATTATGACTCAGAAGATCGTCTGATTGCCACCACTGAAATACCTTTAGCACAGGTTGATGAATGTGCTTTTCTTAAGGTTGTAGATGTTAATCAGGTTGGAGCTTTCCTTGATATTGGGTTGATGAAGGATTTATTCGTCCCCTTTGCGGAACAAGAAACTCGCATGGAAAAAGGTTTGTCCTATGTAGTGAAGGTCTACCTTGATGAATATACAAATAGGATAATGGCTTCTTCTAAACTGGATAAACACTTAATAGAACTATCTCATTATCATCAAGAAAATCAAGAGGTTGAACTACTTATCTATGCGGAAACTGACCTTGGATACAAAGCCGTGATGGGTACCAATTATATGGGGTTGCTGTATAAGAATGAAGTATTCCAAGCAATTAAGGTTGGCGATAAACTTAAAGGATTCATCAAAGGTGTTCGCGATGATAAGAAGATTGATTTAAGTTTACAAGGACCAACACAAGATACGCGTAGTGATCTAGCTAATCAAATTTATAATTTTTTGAAGGAGCAGGGTGGGTCATCGACACTGACAGATAAAAGTCTACCAGAGGAAATTTATAAACAGTTCAAAGTGAGCAAGAAAGCTTATAAAAAAGCACTTGGAGCACTTTATAAAAGACGCCAAATTAACATTAATAAAGATAGAATTGAACTGCTTGATAAATAATTTCTACCCAATGTATCACTAATGCAGTCCTTTAGGCGCTTTTATTAGACCATTACGCCACGCAAAACTATCCCTTGGTTTGTATTAATGAGAAAACTACGATTATAAGAAATCTCTGCATACTTACGGGTGCTATGAGATCTTTATAAAGATAATAAATTGCGGATAAAACATGGAAAATAAACAGAATAGAATTCCAATTTGGGATGGCTGGCGCGGTATGGCAATTACGCTATTACTTTTAGGGCACTTCTCAGGAACGGATTGGATCTGGGAAGACCGTTTGGGTGTAGACGCATTTTTTGTACTCTCTGGTATGTTAATGAGTACCATTTTATTCGAAAAACGTATGCCACTAAAAGATTTCTATATTCGCCGCTTTAGTCGAATCTTTCCTGCATTTGCATTGTTTGTTATTGTCTCTTATGGCTTTGCTTTTATCGCTTGGCAATACTTTGGTCGAAATGAATTCAACTTCGAGAAAGGTGAGTTTTTCTCTACACTTACTTTCTTTCGTACTTATTATCCATTAGACCCGCATATGTGGGATACCACCGTTACAATCGGACATCTATGGTCTTTAAATGTTGAAGAACATGCCTATGTCATTATGAGTATTATGACCTTGTTTCTATTAAGGAACAGCAAGGTAGCGTATGTTTTAACAGCTTTAGGATTTATCTCCATTGGGATGTGTTTTTATTACTACGGAATAGAAGAAGCAGCACCTGAGCACTTTAGAATTCGTACAGAATCTGCCATAAGTTTTGTCTTTTTATCAGCTGCATATAACTTATTTAAAAAACAATTTAGAATTACTGTTCCTTCCTATCTTCCTGTGCTCACGTTATTTCTTGCATTTCTATGTTATTTGGAAAATCCATCAGGAAAAGGTCATGCACTTTACATTCCTCAACTATCTTTTTCATTAGCCCCTATTCTATTAGCTTTTACACTCAACCACATTACGGAAGCACATCGATTCCTACGTCGTATTTTGGCATTTAAACCACTTAGATATATGGGGATTTGGTCATTTTCAATTTATCTCTGGCAGCAGCCTATTTATAACTTCAAGTGGGTGTTTCCTGGAGGAAGTTTAGTGGCAGTTCCTGTGGCTATCATGGTAGGTATACTTTCTTTTTATCTTTTTGAAAGCCCCGTTAGAAAGTGGATTAATAATCGTTGGACTAAGCATGTTTCCTTAGATATTAAGCCAACTGTGGGATCTGCTGTTCAATAGTGTTTATTTGAAAATTATCAACAAATCTCTATTTTACTTTGAAGCTTGTATAGGTAAGGTAAACACCTTAGTTGGTATTCTTTAGAGGTAAATTTTTATTCATGTGAATAAAAATTTATGAAATAGTGATAAGACCCGTTCGTTCGATAACCCAATAGGCTGCAATAATTGCTATCATTACAGAGGCAGGGATGGTAATACGTTCTCTGTACCAACTCTTTTTGCCAAACCATATACCTATAAATATAACACAAAGAGCAATAACGGCGAGTTGACCAAACTCAACACCAAGATTAAAGCCGAGCAGACCGCTAATGAAATTGCCTTCAGTTAATCCTATTTTAGTTAATACACTGGCAAAACCTAAACCATGAAGCAAACCAAATAGAAATACAAGGATTGGACGCCAACGACTGAGCTTATCAGAAAGAATATTTTCGATACAAACATAGATAATAGAGACGGCAATTAACGGTTCTATAATTGCGGGAGAAACCGTAATTATACCAAAAATCCCTAGAGCCAAACTAATGCTATGGGCTATGGTAAAACTGGTGATCTGAATTAATAAGGGTTTTAGCTGGGTACTTAATAAAAATAAACCAACAACAAATAAAATATGGTCAAGTCCTAGGGGAATTATATGAACAAAACCAACGTTGATATAATTTAGAAAGACTTCAAATTTAGTTTTTTTTTGAGTACAGCCTTCTCTTTTTTCACCTACATTTAGATTGGTACAATCTGTACCAATGGTAATTTTCTCACTGGCCTTACCATCTAATAAGTATGATGAATAGAGTTCTGGTTCTGAATCTGAAGCTACACGGAATACAGCATTGCCGTAACTTGCATCCCACTGCCAACTCATGGTGTGTGTGTTATCAGGAATAACTCCTGCAAAGTTTATTATTGAGTCTCTAGCAAGCTCTATATCTCCTACATCATCGATTTCTAAATCTAATATACTTAGAGGATATTTTTTTCCATTAAAAAAGAGTTGAACTTTATCAAGAAACGTAGATTCGAACTTTTCGAATTCTTGAATCAGAGCAATAGCATCTAATTGGCGTAATTTTTCATACTTACTTGTATTGTCTGACTCAGTAGTATCATCATGCTGTGAGCCAACCTCTGCTATCAAAGCCTCAATATTTAGGCGCATTGATAATTGATAAAAGCGTTCCTTATTAAAAGAAAAATCTATTATGCTGGGTTGAATTTCATGTGAAATTACTGGGGTAAAGATGAAAATACTTGCCATTAAAAAAATGGTTTTTAGTAGGGAGTTACGTGATAGCATATTCTGATGTGGACTAAAAAAGGAACCGATTGTAACGTGTTTTATACTGGATTTAAAAAGATTTATTTAATGCTAATCTATTTACTATTCTTGATGGGGTTTTCTAGTATCACGGTAGCTCATGAAATGTGGATTGAGCCGGTTAGCTATAAAGTCAATGTAGGTGACAATATTTATGCACATGAGAAAGTAGGGCAAAACTTTAAGGGCAATGAGTATGCCTATTTAAATACAAGTTACAAAAAATTGAATATAACAGTTGGAGATATAACCCGAGTGGTTAAGTCGCGTCTTGGTGATATTCCCGCAATTAAAGAAAAGGCCGATGAGGAAGGTCTTTATATTTTAACGGCTATCACCACGGGTTCTAACATTAAATATAAAAGCTGGGCCAAATTTGAATCTTTTATTAAGAGTAAAGGTCTAGATTGGGTATTAGAGAGGCATAAAGAAAAAGGATTGCCAGAGAAGGATTTTTCTGAATTTTTCCAACGTTTTCCTAAATCTTTAGTTAAGGTTGGGCATGGGAAGGGGGTTGATCGAGAGTTTAGTCTACCGATTGAATGGATAGCGGAATCTAACCCCTATACTACTGATACTGATATACAGTTACGTCTTATGTGGCATGGCAAGCCTTATGTAGATGCTCATGTCGATGTTTTCAATAGGGTAAAAAATAGTGATGTTACCTTTGATGTTTTAAAAAGCACTTTATTTACAGATAGTCAGGGTAGGGTTACTATCCCCCGTTCCAAAGGTGGTGAGTTTTTAATCAATGCTGTTCAAATTCTAGAGTACTCTGCTTCTACAAAAGAAAGTGAAGGTGTGGTCTGGGAAACTTATTGGGCTTCTTTAACATATGAACTAGATTAATTTATCTGTATTGTTGGCTACTTTGTCAGCTTATTATAGAGCAATCTTTATTTGGTTAGCGTAATAGTTTACAATCCCAAAGAAAATATAATAAAGTTTACTAATAATAGTAACCATTGCACACATCAAAAAAGGAAGAAGATATGATATATAAATCTAGGCACATTCTAGCCGTTTCGGTATTTTTAGGTTTCACCCTCTCTGGTTGTTCACAAAGTGGTGGTAATATTGCAGGCCAACAGTCCCAAAATGAACCAGCAGTTGAAGCTGTCTCAAAGGCAATGCCATCTGGAAATGCCCATACACATCCAGCAAATGAATGTACTAATTCAGTTAGCCACACTCATCCTAGCGGAGCAAAAGCACATAAACATCGTTATAGTTGTAAGCCGGCGATGAAACGCACTGGAGCAAATGCTCATATTCATCCTGCCAATAGATGTACACGTTCTATTTCACATTCACATCCAAATGGAAAGGGCACTCACAATCATCGTTACAGTTGTAAAGGCAATGCAAAACGTCACATGGGTGGAACAAACCAGCACAGACATCCAGCGAACAAATGTACACGTTCTATTTCACATTCGCATCCAAATGGAAAGGGCACTCATAATCATCGTTACAGCTGCCAAGGCAATGCAAAACGTCATATGGGTGGAGCAAACCAGCACAGACATCCAGCGAACAAATGTACACGTTCTATTTCACACTCGCATCCAAGTGGTAAACGCCACCATAATCATCGTTACAGCTGTCAAGGCAATGCAAAACGTCATATGGGTGGAGCAAACCAGCACAGACATCCAGCGAACAAATGTACACGTTCTATTTCACACTCGCACCCAAGCGGAAAACGTAACCATAGCCATAAATACAGCTGTAAAGGAAATGGTATCAGTCGTGTAGATAACAATATGCTAAGAAAAGCACAACAGAAGTTAAGTGCTTATGGTATGCATCATGGCGCAAACCAGCATAAACATCCAGCTAACAAATGTACACGTTCTATCTCACATTCTCATCCAAACGGCAAGCGTAATCACAGCCATAAATATAGCTGTAAAGGAAATGGTATGAGAAAGTCTAATGGCAATGGACATGTTCATCCTGCCAATAGCAGAACACGTTCTATCAAACATTACCATCCTAATGGCGCTAGAAAGCATAGCCATCACTATGGTTCTTAATTAGGTTAGTTCTAAGTATGTTAAAGTCCCGCATTTTCTGCGGGATTTTTTTGGATAAAATTATCTGTTTTTAGTAATGATTCTTATCACTGTCTATTTATTCATTTAAAAACTAGAATATAATAATCTATTTTTTTCATTAGGGAAATAATGAATAATAGGTTATATTTTAAGCATAACCCCTTACCTACTGATCAAGTGTTCCACTCATGTATTTATTTCCTAAGAACTTTTTATGTCATCTTGGTTTATCTACTGTTTGCTTATTATCTATAGTTTCTTGTTCTAATGGTAATGAAAAAGTTGTAGCAAGTAATACACACAATATTGAAAATAAAACTAAAACGATAATATTGAGACATATACACCCTGAGAATGAGTGTTTAAAGGCTATTATTCATCGACACTCAAACGGTCGTAAAGACCATGAACATCCACAAAGCTGTGAAAAGAAATCTCGCTCTTATTCCAATGCACATAGCCATAAAGGAAATAATGCTACTGGTTCATTAAGACATGTGCATTCTAATGGTTATAAAAAACATAGTCATCGAAGATAGAAGCTTTATTTCTACAGCTTTATTTTTGCTTAAGGTTCCTAGATTATTGTCTCGACTTAATCAGAGGTTCCTTAACCAACCCATTTTCGTGCATTTCTGAACATTCTCATCCAAGGGCTATCTGCATCCCAATCATCTGGATGCCATGAATTTGTTACCGTGCGAATGACGCGCTCTGGATGCGGCATCATAATAGTGAAACGACCATCTGTATTACATAAGCCCGTAACTCCTAGGTGTGAACCATTTGGATTTTCTGGGTACATATTGGTTGGATTACCAGCATTATCAATATAACGCATGCTGACGAAGCTATTTGAAAGCGCATCTTTTGCTGTATTTGTCCCTGTGAAAATGGCACGACCTTCACCATGAGCTACGGCAATAGGCATCTTTGATCCTTGCATACCCTGCATCATTATTGATGGTGAATCCATCACTTCTACCATACTAAAACGTGCTTCAAATTGTTCTGATTCATTACGGTGGAATTCTGGCCAGTGACTGGCACCAGGAATCATCTGTCGAAGATGAGAGAAGGTTTGGCAGCCATTACAGACACCTAAACCAAAAACATCCCTACGTTCAAAGAATGCGCTAAACTCGTCTTTGGCACGTTGATTATGTAAAATAGTTTTAGCCCAACCACCACCTGCACCTAATACGTCACCATAGGAAAATCCCCCACAGGCAACTAAACCTGCAAAGGTATCTAATGTGGTTCGTCCAGTAATAATATCTGTCATATGAACATCAACCGTACGAAAACCAGCACGGTCAAATGCTGAAGCCATTTCCTGCTGACCGTTGACACCCTGTTCTCGTAAAATAGCAATGGAGGGTCGAATGCCAGTATTAATAAAAGGGGCTGCGATATCATCTGTAATATCAAAACTTGGCTTTGCTGTTAAGCCGATATCATTTTTATCATCGAGACGTTCAAATTCTTGTTGAGCACATTCATCATTATCGCGTAATGTTTGCATGTAATAACTAGTTTCTGTCCAAATCTTTTGTAAAGTGACACGGTCATTTTGATAAATATCTTCATGAGCCCAAGTGAAAAGTATCTGATCTGAATCATTAAGTTTACCAATAACATGCGAACAACTTCCTAAATTAGCCTCACGTAGTGCTGAGATGACTTCTTCGGTATCGGTATGATGTACTTGAATGACAGCACCAAGTTCCTCTGTAAATAATGCTTCTAAAGGTGTTTCAGCTACCTCATCAAGATGGATAGTGATCCCTGTGTGTCCAGCAAAAGACATTTCTACAAGCGTTGCTAAAAGACCGCCATCTGAACGGTCATGGTAAGCCATTAACTTACCTTCTTTGTTTAACTCTTGAATGACAGTAAAGAAATCAATGAGTGACTGAGGATCATTGAGATCAGGCGTATGTGCTCCCATTTGTGAATAAACTTGTGTTAATGCGGATGCCGCTAAACGGTTTTTACCTTTACCTAAATCAATTAATATCAGGTCACTATCACCTTTATCTGTGCGTAGTTGTGGAGTAAGTGTCATACGTACATCATCAACGATTGCAAAAGCAGTCGTAATTAATGATAAAGGTGCAGCCATTTCATGTTGGATTATGCCTTTTTCGCCCTGTTGCTCCCACACTGTTTTCATCGATAGTGAATCTTTACCTACAGGTATGGCGATACCTAGTTGTGGACACAGCTCTTCTCCAACAGCTGCTACCGTATCAAATAGTGCTGCGTCTTCTCCTTCGTAGCCTGCTGCTGCCATCCAGTTAGCAGAAAGGTAAATATCTGAAATTTTATTTATCTTTGCGGCAGCAATATTGGTAATTGCTTCTGCGATAGCCATGCGACCTGATGCAGTGGGATTAACTAATGCGATAGGGGTACGTTCACCAATTGCCATTGCTTCGCCGTTATAACCGATATAATCAGCACAGGTCACAGCCACATCTGCCACAGGTATTTGCCACGGCCCCACCATCTGATCACGATTTACCATACCCGTTATAGTTCGGTCACCAATGGTAATGAGAAAGGCCTTGGAAGCAACGGTAGGTAAACGTAATACACGTTCGATGGCTTCATCAAGTTTTATATCAGCAAGCTCAAGTTCCAGTTTCTTAAAGGTTTTATGATGAACATCACGAAGCATTTTAGGTGGTTTTCCAAGTAACATGTCCAGTGACATATCGACAGGATTGTTTTCAAAGTGTGCATCACCAACCAGTAAATGAGGTTCCTCAGTAGCAGAGCCAACGACAGCATAAATGGCACGTTCTCTATCACATAAAGTTTTAAAGGCTTCTAGTTTATCTTCGGCAATAGCAAGTACATAACGTTCTTGTGCTTCGTTACACCAAATTTCCATGGGAGACATACTCGGTTCATCATTAGGTACCGCGCGTAATTCAAATTTACCACCACGCCCTGCGTCATTAACGATTTCTGGTATAGCGTTTGAAATACCCCCCGCGCCAACATCATGAATCCAAAGAATGGGGTTATCATCACCCATAGCAACACAACGATCTATGACTTCTTGCGCACGACGCTCCATTTCGGGGTTACCACGTTGCACAGAAGCAAAATCAAGGCTTTCAGCACTGCTGCCACTTGCCATTGATGATGCTGCACCACCACCAAGACCAATTAACATGGCAGGGCCACCTAAAACAATAATCGGTGTGTCCACGGGTATTTCTTTCATGTCGATATTATTTGCACGAATATTGCCAAGACCACCTGCAAGCATGATTGGTTTGTGATAGCCACGCAATTCTGTCTCTGAGCTGGCACCTGGCACTTCAGCTTCATAGGTTCTAAAGTAACCTGTTAAACATGGGCGACCAAATTCATTATTAAATGCAGCTGCACCAATAGGACCTTCTAGCATAATATCCAAGGCGCTATCAATTCGTGATGGTTTGCCATGCTCTTTTTCCCAAGGCATGATGTGGTCTGGAATTTTTAAGTTTGATACTGAAAATCCACATAAACCTGCTTTCGGTTTAGAGCCATTACCTGTAGCACCTTCATCACGTATTTCACCGCCTGAACCTGTAGCAGCACCTGGGAAAGGTGAAATAGCGGTAGGGTGATTATGTGTTTCAACTTTCATTAACATATGCACAGGCTCAACAGAATAGCCATATTCTTGTGTTGTGCTATTAGGGAAAAAGCGCGTAGCGTCAGAACCTTCAACTACTGATGCATTGTCATGGTAGGCAGAGAGTATTTTTTCAGGTGATTGTTTATAGGTGTTTTTGATCATACCAAACAGGGTCTTATCCTGTTTTTTGCCATCTATAATCCAATCTGCATTAAATATTTTATGACGACAGTGTTCTGAATTTGCCTGTGCAAACATCATCAGTTCGACATCAGTAGGATTACGTTTTAGCGCTGAATAATTATCAGCAAGGTAATCGACTTCATCTGCAGATAGTGCCAGCCCTAAATCAATATTGGCTTTATTTAAAGCAACTTTGGGGTCACTACCTAGATCAATAACGTGCAATGGCGCAGGCTCAGCATTATTAAATAATGCTTCAGCTTCTGATTCATCTTGCATGACTACTTCAATCATACGGTCGTGTATCTGCTCACAGATAAAGTGACTTTGATCTTCAGAAAGCTCAGTAGAGTCATCTTTATACTCAACAAAGTAGGCGATGCCTCTCTCGACACGGTCTACTTCAACCAGTCCACAGTTATGTAAAATATCCGTTGCTTTACTGGACCAAGGAGAGAGCGTTCCAGGTCTGGGTGTAACAAGAAAAAGCTTACCCAATGGCTCGAATTCGTCTTCTGTATCGATACCAGAATCGTTGTATTCTAAAAGTGACTCTAAGGTGGCTTGCTTATTTTCACTGAGTTCTTGAGAGGTTTTGACAAAATGCCAATAGCGGGCATGTATATCATTGACCTCGGGAATGAACTTCTGTAATTGTGAAAGCAATTTATTTTTTTTGAAATCAGAAAAAGCACGACTACCGTGGAGTATTAACATGTGATTAATTGTTCTCTCAGGGGTAATGGGGAATTACCGTATGATAGATTTGCTGGAATAAGAAAGCAAAGTGTAATATGAAAAATATTGAGATAGATTGTCCTTTAAAAGAGATATATGACAAAGCTGGATAGTAATTATCAAAAAAAGGGGGGATGCCATTATAAAACTTAGTGGGTAAAGTAATGGCACCCCCCTACCTTTTATAACAATTGTATCCTTGCATATTGTGACGCGTGAATATACAGCAATGTCGCGCTCGAACTGTCTGATTTGTAATAAAAAATAGATAATAATTAATAAGAGGAGCCCTAGATCATAATCGGAGTTAGAAAAATGCCAAGTCCCCGCCGTAATCGTCGTTCTCGTCGCTCCAGAGGAGAGGAAAGTAAAGAATCAAAGCCAGTACCTGCCTATATCACCAGGCAAATTCCTGAATATGAAATTTTAGGAGAAGAAGGTTTATCCCTGATCGAATCTAATGCGGATACATTACTAGAAGATATTGGTATTGATTTTAAAGATGATGCCGAAGCGCTAGAGCTTTTTAAAGCGGCTGGTGCTTCTGTGAAAGGTGAAAGAGTTCGCTTTCCAAAAGGTATGTGTCGGAAAATCATTCAAGATAATGCACCAAAGCAATTTACTCAGCATGCTAGAAACCCAGAACGAAATGTAGAAATAGGGGGCAAACATACGGTATTGGCTCCAGCCTATGGTAGCCCCTTTATTCGAAACCTAGATGAAGGTAGACGCTATGCGACCATTGAAGACTTTAGAAATTTCGTCAAGCTTGCGTATATGACACCCCATTTGCATCATTCTGGTGGAACAGTTTGTGAACCCGTAGATTTACCTGTGAATAAACGCCATTTCGATATGGTGTATTCACATATGAAGTACTCGGATAAACCCTTTATGGGTTCTGTTACAGCACCAGAGCGCGCACAAGATACGGTCGATATGTGCAAAATCCTGTTTGGTGAAAATTATCTTGACCCTGAAACAGGACGACCAAAAACAATAACGGTGAGTTTAATTAATGCAAACTCCCCCATGACATTTGATGAAACCATGTTAGGTGCGCTAAAAGTCTATGCTCGAAATAATCAGGCAAGTATTGTTTCTCCGTTTATTCTCGCTGGTGCAATGTCACCTGTAACCGTTGCAGGAACATCAGCACAAGCCTTAGCAGAAGCGCTTGCGGGTATGACGCTGATACAGCTGATTAATCCAGGTGCACCAATGATTTTTGGTACATTTGCCAGCTCTATGTCGATGGCGTCTGGAGCACCAACCTTTGGCACACCAGAACCGGCTTTAGTACTGTATGTGATGGCTTCATTGGCACGTCGATTGGGTGTGCCTTTTCGTTCTGGCGGTGGCTTTTGTGGCTCTAAACTCACCGATGCTCAGGCGGGCTATGAATCTTCCAATTCGCTTTGGCCAGCGATCAATGCAGGTGTCAACTTTGTATTGCATACCGCAGGGTGGTTAGAAGGTGGGCTGGTGATGAGCTATGAAAAGTTTATTATGGACTGTGATCAGGCGGGAATGTTAGCTACCTATGCTAAAGGTGTTGATCTTAGTGAAAACGGACAAGCAATGAGTGCGATTGAAGAAGTTGGACCGGGTGCTCATTTTCTTGGTTGTGCACATACGCAAGCAAACTTCCGTGAGGCATTTTATCGCTCACCAATTAATGATAATAATAGTTTTGAACAATGGAAAGAAGATGGCAAACTGGACTTAACTCAACGTGCCAATGCGAGTTATAAAAAGCAATTAGCAGAGTATGTTACACCTGAAATTGACTCTGCCATAGATGAAGCACTGGTAGGTTTTATGGATAAAAGAAAAGCTTCGTTTCCTGATTCAAATATATCGTAACGCGTACATCACCACAGTGTACTAGCTATGTGCTATCCACCAATCAGCAATCACATTTCCAACAGCAGGATTAACCAGATAACCATAGGAACGGTGAAAATTTAAACCCTCGTCATTTTGAAAATAATTATAGATGTCCTCGGAGTAATCGGTAATAGATTGGGTGTTATCAGGTTTAAGCATTCCTTTATAATCATCGGCGAGGTTTCTATCTAGTGGTGTAATGTCGCCAACTGCAGATATATTGACCCAGTTTCGAATATTACTTGGGTATTTTTTATGGTGATCTTTGTATTTATTGCCTAACAATCTTTTTTGTACATAGTTCATTCCTAGAGGGCTACCAATTGTTAGGAATAGATCGATTTTCCCGGGTAGGTGTTCAAGTTGTGATAATGCCCATAAAGTGTCGTAGGAGATAACTGAACCCAAACTATGCCCAATAAGTAAAACTTTATCTCCGTTTTCTAATAAGGGGCGTAATTCCTGTTTTAACTGCTCACGCACTAGACTAGCCACTTTCTCTTTATTGTTAAAATAACGATCCAATTCTTCAGCCGTTAACTTGGCTGAGCGTGGTAGCACTTGGACGAATGTGGGTAACTGGTCTATGGCTTTATAAAGTGCCTTATCAAGTTTATGTTTCCATGCCTTTGCTTGTCGAATATCACGCTCTGTAGGTTTTTGTTTTTGGATGAGCGCCTTTACCCATTGTGCCTCATCATCACCCGTCTTTCGGGTTTTATAATAAAGATAGTTCCAGGCTATCAGTTTAAAATTTTCGGTGTGTTCTTCCAAATCATGGTAAACATCAAGGTCTACACGACGAACACCCTCTAGAAGAGAGCGCCATAACATTTCGCGATGTTGCTCAGAGGGTGGTTTGGGGTCTTTTCCTGGTACATAAATAATGTGTCTTTGGCTCATATGATATATCTTATAGGAGAAAATAATAAAAAAGTCATACTTTAACTAAGAAAGTTGATAATTGGCTGTATAGCTTAGATGTGTTAGTCGCATTGATGGCTATTTATGTCAATGAAATCAGTTACAGTTAACTGATGGCAATTAGTGTTTTTGATCTGTTTAAAATAGGTATTGGACCTTCCAGCTCTCATACAATTGGTCCGATGATTGCGGCAACAATGTTTGTTGAAAATCTTAAAACCGCTGGCTTACTCAATTCCGTGTTTAGAATTAAGGTGAGTTTCTATGGTTCTTTAGGTTCTACAGGAAAGGGTCATGGTAGTAATAAAGCCGTACTTTTAGGGTTACTGGGTGAAACGCCAGAGAACGTTGATATAGATAGTGTTTCAGAAAAATTATTAGCAATTCGAAGCTCTAAAAAAATTAAGCTAGACGGGACAAAAGAAATCAATTTTGATGAAGAAATTGACTTAAAATTTTATCGTAAAAAAACCTTAAGTTTTCATTCTAATGGCTTACGGTTCAAAGCTTTTGATTCATCTGATACGATTATTAGTGACAATAAATATTACTCAGTCGGTGGTGGCTTCGTTATTGATGGTGAAAATCAAGAAGATAACACCTTATCCATAAAGCACGACAATACAGATTTACCTTACCCTTTCACATCAGCTCATCAATTGCTTTTTCTTTGTAAATCTGAAGGTTTGTCAATGGCTGAAATTATGTTGCGCAATGAATGTATGTGGCGACCTGAAACTGATATTCGAAAAGAACTTCTCAGGATTTGGCAGGTTATGCAAGATTGTGTGGAGAAAGGTTGTCATACCAAGGGCATTCTACCGGGTGGATTAAAGGTAAAGCGACGTGCAGCTGAATTGCATTATTCACTCACGAATCATTTAACCCATGAGCTTTTTAATCAAGGCAGCATGGATTGGGTGAATCTTTATGCACTTGCGGTTAATGAAGAAAATGCTGCAGGTGGAAGAGTTGTGACAGCACCAACAAATGGCGCTGCAGGTATTGTTCCTGCCGTAATGCATTACTTTCTACATTTTTGTAGTGTCAAAGAGAAAACACTAGATGAATGTATTGTCGATTTTTTACTCACTTCCGCAGCCATTGGCATTATTATTAAAGAAAATGCCTCTATATCAGGGGCAGAGGTCGGTTGTCAAGGGGAAGTGGGTTCTGCTTGTGCGATGGCTGCAGCAGGTTTAACCGCTGTACTTGGTGGCACGCCAGAGCAGGTAGAAAATGCCGCAGAAATTGGTATTGAACATAATCTTGGCTTAACCTGTGATCCGATAGGTGGGCTAGTGCAAGTACCTTGTATTGAACGCAATGCGATGGGGTCTGTAAAAGCGATTAATGCTTCACGAATGGCATTGCGTGGTGATGGAACACACTTTGTTTCATTGGATAAAGTGGTTGCAACGATGCGTGAAACAGGCAAAGACATGCGGGCTAGATACAAAGAAACATCACGAGGTGGTTTAGCGATAGATATTATTGAAGTACCTGTGAATGTTGTAGAGTGTTAAGTCGCTCTAAAACCTATATGGCACCCCCCCCCTTTTTTACATAATTGTAACTATTAGTAAAGTAGTTGCAGATAAATAAAATGTCAATTATGTAAAAAATAGGGGGGTGCCATATACATCCTCAATTAAAACGCTAAAGATATGTCACGATGATAAGACATACAGCTGGCGACTTGCTTAGCTTGATCTTCTGTCAGCCTTGGTTGTAGGCGTAGCCCGATATTTTTAGCGATTATTGCATCGTAGTTCTTTAGATCTTGTTGTAGCTCATTTGACGCTTTTTTACGCCATCTTGTTTCACTAGTAAAGATCTCGTGTGCTTCTCGCATAAAGCTCATTGCTTTGTCTCTAGCTTCTAGCAAAGCATCATCTGCTTTTGCTTTCTTTATTACGCGTCTAGCTTTTGATAGTTTTGATTTGATTGCACTGCTACCTTTGAGTTTCCCTAATGCTTTTTCAACTAATTTTACTTCTTTAATTATTGATTCCTTATCTTTATTTTCGATAGTCTTATCCAGTGCAGTTAAAGCAGTTTGTAATTCAGTTAAGGGCTTATAATCTGTAATCATTAATTGTAGTTCATCTATTGATTCATAGGATGAATCGACAGAGTTGAAGTATTCTCTTCGAACTTTCTTAAGATCTTTGGCTAATGATTTGTATTGCTTCTTTTGTGCCTGCCAGTTTTTTGGAATTGTTTTTTGTAGCATGTCAATTTCATGATCTAGATTAGCTATGCGTATTTTATAATGTGTAAGGGCATTTGTATCGTCTGAATCGGTATTTTTCATATCCGTGGTGTTAATTTCTTGAGCAGACTTTAGTTTAGATACTTTTACATTTATTCTGCTAACACTATGATGTAAAGGTTTATAAGTAATAATAAATTCTTCGATTGTTGACCTTGCCGCTTTTATAGGTTGGATTAAGTCCAAAGCTTTATTTGCATCTGTAATACTTTCTTGGTATTTGCTTTGTAGTTTTTTAGGAAGGTAGCTAACGTCTAAGCCATTTGCCTTGTTAATTGCATTTTTAATATTATCGCCATTGGTTTGATATTCTTCTAATACATAGTCTTCAAGGCAAAGCTGTAATTTTGGATTCAGGGGAGGGGGAGCCGTTTCTGACAGTAAATGCGTGCGATTAGGTAAGTAATTTACAAGATTTGGATAAAAACCTACAATCGCCAAACCGAGTAGTTGTAGGGCAATAAAGGCAGAAGCGCCTTTATATATATCAATGGTCTTTACTATTTTATCTGCGACACCGCGTAAATAAAATAAGGCAAAACCAAAGGGTGGAGTAAGGAATGATGTTTGGATATTTAAGCCAATCATAACGCCAAACCAGACGGCAGTAACATTTGCTTCAGGGTTTGCTAATAGTATAGGGGCGACGATAGGAACAACGACTACCGCAATTTCAATGAAATCAAGGAAGAATCCGAGTAGAAATATGACTAACATGACAACGATAAACTGAGTCCAAAAGCCACCAGGTAGGGTGGTAAGAAAGTGTTTTACTATCTCTTCTCCACCAAAGCCGCGAAAGGCAGATGTCAACATCGCAGCACCGAGTAAAATAATGAATACCATGGACGTCATTTTAGCGGTATCAATCATGACGTGTTTCAAGGTGTCATCTACCTTGAAGGTACGCCATGCACTCCATGCGACAGTAATCAATAAAACGACTACGCTAGCAATAGCGAGTTTTATACCAAAGAATTGTTCTTCTGACTGAATGTTCTTTATGTTCAGGTCATAATGGCTTGTAAGGTAGGCAATGAAAACTAAAGAAAATATTGCAATGAAAGCGGGTAAATAGGTTGTTGATTTATTACCCGTATGAAGACGATAACTTGCCATGATCATCGCACCCACGGCACCAATTGCACCTGCCTGATTGACTGTGGCAACGCCGAGCAGAATAGAGCCTAATACAATAAAGATTAGGGTTAAAGGTGGGACTAGGGATAACAGAACATTGAAAAAGAATTTCCTGTCATAAGCTCCATCATAGGGTACAGGAGGGGCAACTTCAGGTTTTATCATGGCGTATACAAAGATATACAACATATAAAGACCAACAAGAATGAAGCCAGGGATTAATGCGCCCATGAACATATCGCCTGCACTAGCGGATACAACATCAAACTGAGAGGGCATTGAGAACTCACCTGTTGCCTCTTTATAGAGGGCTTTGCGCATGGTGTTTGCTTGATCAGCAGCATTGGATAATTGATCAGCAAGAATAATCAAGACAATCGAAGGGGGGATAATTTGCCCAAGTGTTCCTGATGCACAAATGGTTCCTGAGGCGAGTGATTTTGAATAGTTATTGCGTAACATTGCCGGCAGAGAAATTAACCCCATAGCGATAACCGTTGCACCAACTATTCCCGTTGTAGCAGCAAGAAGAGCACCAACAAAAACTACAGATATGCCTAAGCCACCGGGTAGTGGACCAAATAATTGCGCCATCGCAACCAATAAATCTTCGGCTATTTTTGAGCGTTGTAGCATGATCCCCATGAATATAAATAAAGGAATCGCAATTAAGGTATCTCGTTCGACAATCCAATAGAGACTTCGAAAGTTGGTTACCCCTGCGCTAAGCCATTGTGATGGGCCATCCTGTGCGAAATAAGCACTGGGGTCACCTGCAAAAATATAGCCAGCAGCAGCAGCAGCTCCCACGGTAAAAATGGCAGAACCGGGTAAGGCAAAAGCAACAGGAAAACCTGAGCTGAGTGCCCAGATCATTGTAACAAAAAGTAATGCGAGGAAAAATAGTTCCATAATTCAGGCTTTAATGCTCTCCACCACTGGGTAATTCAGCGTCAGCTTCATCAAATAAATAAGCACAACTTTTAAGAAAATAACTGACAAACATGATTGCCATAGACGTTGCATAAACGATAAGAAAAGCAGCCATTAAATATTTCACATACATGCCATAGCCTGTGGGTGAAACTTCATAGCTTATGATCGGTGCCAACAAACTACTTTGTTTTGTATTCATTCCATAATATAAAATAGTCCAGCAAAGAGGCAAGCCTAGAACGATTGAACCAATTGCATTCACCCATGCTTTTTTACGATTGTTAATGCGTGCATAGAGAACATCGACGCGAACATGTCCTTCTTCTGCCAAGCTATAAGCACTGGCGAATAAGAAAAAAGAGGCATACCAAAATCGGACGAGATCTCCCATAAATGATTGTTCATAGGAGAAAATAAAACGTGTTAGTACGATGGTTAGCTCTGCCAGTACCACAAGAAAAGCTAACCAGATGAAGCCTAATGACTTGTTAAACCATGCAATAAGCAAAGAGACTATAATTAATGGGTAATGCACATAGTGTGCACGTTGTTTAGGTTGATTAAGTGCGTCAGAGAGGTCCGTTCCTAGCAGTCCCTTAAGGAGTTCTTCAACTCTTAAAAAGGAAATAATGGCATCTGCAATACCAATTAAGAATACTGCCCAGAAGGCTGCTCTTACAATATAGAATGCCCAAGCTTTATATCTGTCAGCATCCATTCTTAGACTGGTTGTAGGTGTTTTGTTGATTCTAAATGTTATATAGATAAAGGCCAGAACATAGGCGAGCATTAATGCAATGCCTTTTAGTAATCTATTTCCTTGTGTTTCTGACTCTGAACTAAAAAGTGCAGTGAATGTTTCGCTAAGGTTAGGCCAGTCTTGCCAGAAAATTAAATAGCGACTTACTAAGTAAATCAATATCGTAATTGCCATGGTTTGGGAAAAAATACGGATTAAAGATTTAAATTTTGAGGGGATAATTGTATTTGAAATTGAATCAAGTGTAGGGACTGAATTCATTATTATATTATCTCAAATTAACAGAAAATTAAGAGTATTAAGCAAGCGAAACCAAATGGTATCACTTACTTAACACTTTAAATGATTCTAAAAAATCTCTTATTTACAATCCAAGAACACGGTTACGTTGTTGAACATAAGCCTGATCTGAGATTTTTGCCCAGCTTCCTATATCAGCACGTGCAGCTTCAAAACTCTCATGGATTTCTTTAGCCAACTTACTGTGCTTTTTAACATCAGCAAATACCTTTTCTGCTGCTTCACCAAAGCTGTCATAAATATCATCATTAAAGGCACGAAGCTTTACGCCATGCTCTTTAATTAATGCCGCAAGACTCTCACCATTTTTAGCATTGTACTCTGACATCATTACATCATTTTCAGCAGAGGCTGCAGCTTCGATGATTCCTTGTTGAGCTGGTGTTAGACCATCCCACCATTTTTTATTCATGCCAATAGCAAGCATTGCACCTGGCTCATGCATTCCTGGGTAGTAATAGTATTTTGCGGCTTCATAGAACTTCATGATTTTATCATTCCATGGACCAACCCACTCAGTTGCATCGATTGCACCCGATACTAGGTTTTCATAAATTTGACCACCGGGTAATGTTACAGGAGATCCTCCAAGCTTAGAAAGAACATCACCACCAAGACCTGGCATACGCATTTTAAGTCCTTTAAAGTCATCGGCTGAGTTCATCTCCTTACGGAACCAGCCACCCATTTGAACACCGGTATTTCCACACATCAGTGCTTTTAGACCAAAACTCCCAGCTAATTTATCCCATAATTCTTGACCACCACCAAAACGAATCCATGCGTTCATTTCTGTATAGGTCAATCCAAACGGTACAGATGTGAAATAGGCATATCCGGGATGCTTACCTTTCCAGTAATATTCAGCACCATGATAGATCTGTGAGTTACCCGATGCGACTTCATCGAATGAGTCAAATGCTTTAACACGCTCGCCAGCAGCGTAGTATTTAATTTCCATACTTCCGCCACTCATTTTATTAACACGTTCTGCAAAACGCTGCGCACCCGTTCCTAGTCCTGGAAAATCACGTGGCCAAGTAGAGACCATATTGATTTTCATCTTTTTTTCATGCTTAGCAGCAATCGCAGATGTTGCGACTGTGGCTGCGGCAGCAGTTGCTGCACCGACAACGGCACCTTTTAATACTTTACGTCTATCCATAAGTTCCATCCTCCGAGATGTCTCTATATTGCTTGTGAGAAAGTCACTCGAAAAGTTTAGTTTAAGACTCTAGGAAGTACATCAGTAAAATTACTTAATTTTTTATATAAAAAAGGCGAGCCTCAGCTCGCCTTTTACACTAGTGCTATTTCGTTTAACGTTTTCTTGTTAAACCCTGACGATAACCGATAAAGCCAAGCATCATCATAAGCATGAGTAGCGCCCACTCACTTAAGGTGGGAATAGGCTCATTTGATGGAGGATTAGTGGTTGCATTATTGATAAACCCAAAGTCGACTGTGAGGTTATCTATCGTACCAACGGTTACAGTGGTTCCTGAACCATTATGGCTCAAGTTGTTTTCACTATCATCACTCGGTACACCGGTATCATCTGATCCTGAAGTTGGAGAGAATCCAGCCGGAGGCGCAATAGTAACCACGTATGTGCTGTTAATAGGCACGTTGATTGAATATGAACCATTCTCACCGGTTAAGCTAGTGTAAGTTTTACCATCTTCTGCAGTGGCAGTAACTAGTACTCCAGCGGGAGGGTAGGTTACATTGCCTGTTGTAGCATCACCGTCATTATCATCTTCATACCAGATTAAACTACCAATTTTAACAGTAGGTACAAATCCAAAGTCTAACGTTAGGTTATCTTCTGTGGTGACAACAACAGTGGTTCCATCAATACCATTATGCGTCTTGTTATTCTCAGAAAAGGCATCGGGAACACTATTGTCATCCGAACCTGATGTGGGTAGATGAGCAGCAGGGCTGGCAACAGTCACAACATAGGTGTCGTTCTGAGGTACGTCGATTAGATAGTTACCACTAGCATCTGTTGTATCCGTATAAATGGTACCATCACTTGCTGTTGCAGTAACAACTGCACCAACAACAGGTGTTATATTGCCTGTGGTTGAATCACCGTCGTTATCATCTTCTATCCAGACAAGATTACCTATTTGAACTAAAGGATCTGTTGGTGGTGTAAATCCAAAGTCTAATGTTAAGTTATCCTCTGTACCTACATCAACTGTTGTTCCAGCACCATTATGAGACTTATTATTCTCAGTGGTGGTATCTGGTACGCTATTATCGCTAGAGCCAAAAGTTGGAATTACGCCGCTCGGTGTCGCTACTGTCACAGTGTATGTGTCATTTTGAGGTACGTCGATTAAGTAATTACCCGAAGCATCAGTCGTTCCTGTGTAGATTGTTCCACCTGAAGCTGTCGCTGTAACTAATACACCAACGACAGGTGTTATATTCCCTGTGGTTGAATCACCATCGTTATCATCTTCTATCCAGACAAGATTACCTATTTGAACTAAAGGAGTTGGAGGAGGGGTAAATCCAAAGTCTAATGTTAGATTATCAATGATACCCACAACAACTGTTGTTCCAGCGCCACTGTGAGACTTGTTATTCTCAGTAGCGGTATCTGGTACGCTATTATCGCTAGAGCCAAAAGTTGGAATTACGCCGCTCGGTGTCGCTACTGTCACAGTGTATGTGTCATTTTGAGGTACGTCGATTAAGTAATTACCCGAAGCATTAGTCGTTCCTGTGTAGGTCGCTCCACCAGAAGCCGTTGCTGTAACCAATACACCTACGACAGGTGTTAGGTTTCCTGTTGTTGAGTTTCCATCATTATCATCTTCTATCCAAACGAGGTTCCCAATTTTAACAAAACTAGGTGGTGCAACTTTATAATGGCTAGGGTCACTGTCATTAACATCACTATTACTAACTGCACCTACACCAGAAACACTAGCAATATTCACGTAATCTCCAACAGCAGCTGTTCCGCTTTTGTCACTACATGTCATTGACTCATTTATAAGCAATGTTGTTTTAGGGCAGGTAATTCCACCTTCTAAGTTATCACTTGCTACAATATTATTTACTGTTTCAGCTCCGTTGTTTGTGACTACATAACTCCAAGTTACTGGATCACCATTGTTTAATATAACGGCTAATGCAGAAGTATCGGCATCAGACCCATTAGTTGCCTTCTCTATATCAATGGATGGAATTGGAGGTGGAACAGCTGAATAACCAATATCAAAGGTATGGTCATTTTCACCATCTGACCCCGTTGTGATTGAGAAAGTACCCGTAGTTGGGTCTGGGTTACTGTCTGTATTTGTTGCTCCTTGGTTTTGAAGCGTAAGGCTACCTGCAGATGCATCAGTCAGAGTTGCTGAGGTAGATACAGAAATTGTACCATCCGTGTTTCGAGGTATATCAACTCCACCTGTTAGATCACCATCATTAAATAAATAGACACCATCAACACCATTTACTGTCGCTGTTGTTGTTGTTGTGGTTAATCCACCTGGGAAAGTCAGGGTTACATCAACGCCATTAAGACCAGGCTCGCCAGGGTCTTGAATGCCGTTATTATTGCTATCTTCCCAAACGCGGTTACCAATTTGTAATGGAGCAGGGGAGCTTAGTGCTTCTAAGTCGCCCATCGCATTAGCTTTGGAGAAAGTGCCAACACTCGCAGCTACTCCGCCGGTAGAAGGAACAACAACATAACCTTGGTCGTCAGAGCCATCACTATTAGATAGCCAGTTTATTCCATGGTTTCGTGCAACATCAAAAAAACCGCCGTCAGCAAAAATTAAGGGATCCATTAACGTAGTAGCAATACGACCTGACCCAGGAATTAATACAATGCCACCTGTGGCACTTTCAGTATGGGAACCAGGACCACGTCCAAAGTCGCCTTGATAGAATTCACCACCACCGGGACCTTCGTTGTTTCCTGCTCCAGCAGTTGTTACACCACCACAGCTACCATTGCTTTCAAGGGTCCAAGCACCTAACACATTAGGTACATCAGGACAGGCACGCAAGATATCACCCTGAGCTAGACCTTCGAGTCCAGTACTTGTATCTCCTGCAATTGCCTGATGAGTAGATGCTCCTATTTGATGACCCCCTCTATCCATAAACCCCATGATGACAGCACCGTCAATATCAAATTCAATATCAGAGAAAATGGGTGAAAATACATGTGTTGCCCAATTTGTTGGGCTGTGTACATCGGCCCAAGTTCTTGCCCAAGGTTCCCAATTTGCTACACCACCACCACCACTATCGCCACGAGTAAAAGTTAACGGATAGTCAAATACAACCGTCAGTGTATTGCCGTCCAGCTTCATTAGATAAGCATGTAAATCATCTGTATCACGTGAGTTTTCTGCAGAGCAAACTGCACCAACGTAAACTTCACCATCGTGTACTTTTACTGCCCAAGGACGCACATCATTGGTTTGACAAGTACCTGCTGTAGTAGGTAGCCCAGCCGTAGGAACTGCAATTGGTGCACCAGTTAAAGCTTTGGTATCAGTGTTTATCGCAACTAACTGACGAGACCCTAAATCCATGACATAAAGGGTTTTGTCGTCTTCTGAGATATCCATATCTCCAATGGCAGTCTTAGCGACAGCTGAAAAAGCATTTAAGTCAACACTGGGGGCAGCTTTTGTTTGAGGTAAGGTATTATCAGCACCACCTGAGCGCGGATTAGATCCTGTATTAACCCCCGCAAGTGTATTAATGTCTAACCATGGTATCGTCGTTGAGTTAGCTTTATCAATCGCATAGATACCACCTGTTCCTAAAGAACCCAGTCCAGCATGTCTGCGAATAGATGCGCCAACAAAGATGGTATCATTTGATCTTTGGTAGGCCATGCCCCATGTCGTACCGACATTCCGCATATTGGCTAATTTATGATAGGTTGATGTATCATAAAGACCTTCATCATTATCATTAAAGAGGATGATGGCATCCGTTGAAGCCGCATCATTTAAGTTTGTTGGATCACCCAGCAAAGGGTCCCCCGTTTTGTATGTTACGCCAACAAGTTCTGGGTTAGTATTATTAAAGAAGCTTGCTGGATTATGTACCCCAAAGTCTATATTGGTATCACCATCTGATACAAATTGAACAGAAGAGTTTGAATCAGTTCCATTGAAGCTAGATTTAAGGAAAGCAGGTATATTAGAAAATTCAACACGAATATCACCTGATAGCCCAGGAATCGTCCAACTTCCGTCTGAGGATGTTATAGCCGTTGCAGTTGTACCTGCTGCGTCAACTGCATTAACGGTAATGCCTGCAACACCTAATGGCACAGTACCAAATGTTATTTCATTTGCTTCCTTAACCCCAGATATATTTAAGGTGGAAGGAACGGATCCTGAAAGAGATAGGTCACGAAATACTGATCCACTAATTGGAGCAGAATAAGAAATCATCGGTGTTAAACCAATAGAAATTAACATCGCTGCCGTAACATAACCGCAAGTATTTTTGCTATTTTTATACATATTATCCCCTGTATTTAATTGTAAGCCCTAGCAACTGAATTTAAAACTGTTCTTATTATTATCACCAATCAATGATGTGATTTTTTTTTGTGAATTTTACGACTATAGAAATAATTTGTCAAGATCATTGAAATAATTGTTACTTAAGAAATAATCACTTAAAGTCAAAGCTTTGCTAAGGTAAGTTGAGTTTTTGAATACCCAACTATAATCATTGGTATTTCATAAGTTATTTATTCTGTTTTAAACTAAGTAAATATTAAAATTCCCTTATAAGGCAAGATATGGCAACTAATTGGATTACGGCAAAAGTCATAGATAATCGTAGATTAACAGATAGGCATTATGCACTCGTATTTGCAGCTGAAATGATGCCTTTTAAAGCAGGTCAATTTGCGCGTTTACAGGTTGAGGTAAATAATGATGAAGGTGAATTAGAAAAGTTTGCCAATCCTTATTCTTTGATTAATACGCCTGATGAGAAGTATGTAGAGGTTTATTTTAATACAGTGCCCGATGGCAAAGTGTCTAATGGTTTAGCAGCTCTTAAAGTCGGGGATACTTTGGAAATAGCTCAGCCCTGTGTTGGTTTTTTTGTTTTGTCACAGGTCCCAAAATGTAAATACCTTTGGATGTTTGCGACAGGCACCGGTATTGGCCCATACCTTTCTATGCTGAAAATGAATGATGCATGGCAACGCTTTGAAAAAATCATATTGGTGCACGCTGTTCCGTATAGTAAAGAGCTGTGTTATTCAGAAACTATAGAGGTCTTTGCAGATCAACATCCTGATAAGTTCGAATTTATACCTGTCGTTAGTCGCGAAAACCATGAGGGTGGATTAAAAGGTAGAATCCCTGCTTTGATTGTGGATGGTAGTTTTGAAAAAAGGGTTGGTATTAAAATAGATAAAGAAAACTCGCATATTATGTTATGTGGTAATAGCGGTATGTTAAAAGACAGCAAGGCTATTTTAAAAGAACGAGGTTTAGATCGACATTTAAACCATAAACCTGGGCATGTATCTGCTGAACAATACTTTTAAATTGTTGAGGTCACAAAGTAGCCTTAAATACTAACTTTATTGCTGATTTGTCTTGTCATTACTAGTAGCTCAGGTGCAACGTAATCATTATATATTACTTTCAAGACGTTACCTGCTTTTTATCATTCATTTTCTCTTTTCATTTGTGAAATATGTAGTGGGCAGGCAATACGACCTCTTTTTTATTTCGTGATCTGCTTTGATCATTACCGTCTCCAATCTTTTTTAAGGGTAATAATATTAACCTTTCTTGGGTATATATATCTTTTTAGTTGCTAATTACATGCTACAGGCAATTTAAATATTTCTAATCTTTAAAAAAAGGGGGGGGTGCCATATACTCTGTCGCAAAATAAAACACTGTTGTTCCCCAATATAAAAAGAGACTCACTCATGACAATTAAACGAATCGGACATCGTTATATCGATGTTAAATCTGCTAAGACAATCGACACATGGTTTCCGCGTAGTAATGAAAAAATTGCACGTAGCTGTCTGGCACAAAAGGTAGGTGTGCTTAAAAGTGATTTTATTGAAATTGAAATTGCCTCTGTGGATGATGCACCGAAATCGATTGAAGATGCTTATCTTCGCCTTCATTTATTATCTGAATGTGTGGTAAAACCAAATGAAATCAACCTTGAGGGTGTTTTTGGTTTATTGGTAAATGTTGCTTGGACTTCAGCGGGTCCCGTTTTACCCAATGAGGTTGATAATTTACGTGGACTTATTGCTGATGAAGATCACCAGTTAAATGTGACCTGTGTGGATAAATTTCCACGCATGACGGATTACGTTATTCCTGAAGGCGTTCGTATTGCGAATGCTGATCGCGTTCGTTTAGGTGCATATTTATCTTCTGGTACCACCGTAATGCACGAAGGATTCTGTAATTTCAATGCGGGTACCCTAGGTTCTTCAATGGTTGAAGGGCGTATTAGTGCGGGTGTCGTTGTTGGTGATGGCTCGGATATCGGTGGTGGTGCATCCATTATGGGCACACTCTCTGGCGGTGGTACGCAGGTGATCTCAATGGGTGAAAAGAATTTATTGGGTGCAAATGCTGGTCTGGGTATTTCATTGGGTGATAACTGTATTATTGAATCAGGGCTTTATATTACAGCAGGAACGAAGGTTAAAATGCCTGATGGTTTAATCGTTTCTGCTCATAAATTATCAGGTCAGTCAGGTTTATTATTTAGAAGGCATAGTCAAACAGGATCTGTTCAAGCGATAACGACAGATGGTTCTTCGTGGGGTGGTTTGAATAGTAGCTTACATAGCAATGATTAGCGTGTTTAGTCTTCTAGTTTAATTAACAAAGGACACAGAGAGTAATTTTATTCCTGTGTTCTTTGTGGTCAAGTTAACCATTGAAAACATTGGATAAACAATCGCATTTCTAACTTTTAAACACTTGCTCGCGTAAATTAGAAATTTGATCACGCGTTTGTGCGGCTTCTTCAAACTCCAAGTCTTTGGCGTGTTGAAACATTTTCTTTTCTAATTTAGTGATTTCTTTGATCGCCTTATCAGGTGTCATATTGTTGTATTGCGCCTTTGATTCAGCAACCTTATCTAATTTTTTAGAATTTCGACCGCGTACCGAGCTACCATATGCACCTTCCATAATATCCGTTACTTTTTTAATGATACTGGTGGGTGTTATTCCGTGTTTGGTATTGTACTCTATTTGCTTTTTGCGGCGACGTTCTGTTTCATCAATGGCTGCTTGCATTGATTTTGTCATTCTATCGGCATAGAGAATCGCTTTTCCACTGGAATTTCTGGCGGCACGTCCGATGGTTTGAATCAATGATCGTTCTGATCGTAAAAAGCCCTCTTTATCGGCATCGAGTATGGCTACCAATGACACTTCAGGCATGTCCAAACCTTCACGAAGTAAATTAATCCCTACCAGCGCATCAAACTCACCAAGACGCAGGTCACGGATAATTTCAACACGCTCAACGGTATCTATATCAGAATGTAAATAACGTACCCGTTTGCCATGATCAAGTAAATAGTCAGTGAGATCTTCAGCCATACGTTTTGTCAGTGTGGTGATGAGGACTCGTTCATTTTTTGCTGCACGTTCTGAAATTTCAGACATTACATCATCGACCTGTGAGACAACGGGGCGAATCTCTATGATTGGGTCCAGTAAACCTGTAGGTCGAACCAGCTGTTCTGCAATATTGTCACAATGCTCAATTTCATAGTTTCCCGGGGTTGCCGATACATGAATAACCTGTGGGATTAGTTTGGCAAATTCATCAAAACGAAGGGGGCGATTATCCAATGCTGAAGGAAGACGGAAACCGTATTCGACTAGATTACTTTTACGTGAAAAATCGCCTTTATACATTGCGCCAATTTGCGGCACACTGGCATGAGATTCATCAATGATGATCAAAGAATTCTCGGGTAGGTAATCTAGTAAACAAGGGGGGGGTGCCCCTACGGGTCTTCCTGAAAGATAGCGAGAGTAGTTTTCTATACCTGAGCAGTAACCCACCTCGACTATCATTTCAATATCATATTGTGTGCGCTCTTTTAGGCGTTGTGCTTCGACCAGTCGATTGGCTTTATAGAGATCTTCTAGACGTTCTTTTAGCTCTACCTTAATTTTTTCAACAGCTTCCATCATGATTTCACGAGGCGTTACATAATGTGTTTTGGGGTAGACGGTAAGGCGTGGGACTTTGCGTAGCACTTCACCTGTGAGTGGATCAAAATAGCTGAGTTGCTCGACTTCATCATCAAATAATTCAACACGAACTGCTTCAATATCAGAATCAGCAGGGTAGATGTCGATAACATCACCACGCACACGATAGGAGCCGCGCGAAAGTTCAAGATCATTGCGGGTGTATTGAATTTCAGTGAGTCGATGCAGAATTTCGCGCTGATTTATTTTTTCACCACGATCTAAATGGAGCATCATTTTCAGATAGGACTTAGGATCACCTAGACCATATATCGCAGAGACTGTAGCGATGATAATAGTATCTTTTCTCTCCATTAATGCCTTGGTGGCAGAGAGGCGCATTTGTTCAATGTGTTCGTTTATAGAAGCATCTTTTTCAATATAAATATCAGATGCGGGTACATAGGCTTCTGGCTGATAATAATCGTAATAGGAGACAAAATATTCAACGGAGTTCTTTGGGAAGAATTCTTTCATCTCTCCATAAAGTTGTGCTGCCAGCGTTTTATTGTGTGCCATGATAATGGTCGGTCTTTGCGTTTGCGCGATAATGTTCGCCATCGTAAAGGTTTTACCTGAGCCAGTAACACCCAACAAAGTTTGATGGATTAAACCATCGTTAAGTCCATCAACCAGCGACTTTATGGCTGCAGGTTGATCACCTGCAGGTTCAAATTCTGTATGCAGTTCAAAAGCTGTTTGCATCAAGGAAATCTCAATTAGTAGTTAATTAATTCTTTACTCATTATCTAGTTAGAGTATATTTCAATCATTATTCAAGTGACAATTATTTGGGAAAATATCCATGCCAATTCAACTCTCTGATCGTGTTCAACGTGTTAAACCTTCGCCAACTTTAGCTATCAGTGCTTTGGCACAACAATTAAAAGCAGAAGGTCGAGATATTATTAATCTGGGTGTGGGTGAGCCAGATTTTCCAACACCTGCTCATATAAAACAAGCAGGCATTGATGCTATCAATGATAATAAAACAGGTTATACCGCAGTCGATGGTATTCCAGAGCTTAAAAATGCGATTATTGATAAACTTAAGAAAGATAATCAGTTCGATTATGAGCCAGATCAAATTCTTGTTTCTTGTGGTGGAAAGCAGAGTTTTTCTAATCTTTGTCAGGCCTTGTTAAATGATGGCGATGAAGTGATTGTGCCATCACCTTACTGGGTTTCTTACCCTGATATAGTGCTACTTGCAGGGGCAAAACCGATTATTGTCGAAGCAGGGCAGAGTGAACATTTTAAATTAACTGCAGATAAACTTGAATCGGCTATTACGGATAAAACGCGTTTGTTTGTAATCAATAGCCCATCAAATCCGACTGGGGTTAGTTATTCAAAAGAAGAACTGAAAGCACTCGGCGAGGTGTTATTAAAATACCCCGATATCATTGTGGCGACGGATGATATGTATGAACATATCTTATTTGGTGATAATCAATTTGTAAATATTTTAAATGTATGTCCTAAGCTTTATCCTCGTTGTGTGGTGCTCAATGGTGTATCCAAAGCCTATGCAATGACGGGATGGCGTATTGGTTATGCGGCAGGTCCTGTTGAGTTAATAAAATGTATGAAAAAGATACAGGGGCAAAGTACCTCAAACCCTACCTCTATTTCGCAATATGCGGCCGTTGCTGCCTTAAATGGTGATCAGAATTGTTTGAAGCCAATGTTAGAAGCTTTCAAGGAGCGTCATGACTTTGTGGTTAAATCATTAAATGCGATTGATGGCGTTGAATCTCTTGAATCTGATGGAACCTTTTATAGCTTTCCCAATGTTGAGGGTTTAATCGCTCGAGTAGACGGTATATCCAATGATGCAGAACTGGCAACTTTATTACTTGAGAAAACAGGTGTTGCCTTAGTGCCGGGTAGTGCATTTGGCTTAAATGGTCATATTCGATTATCGTATGCGACCAGTATGGAAAACTTGGAGCAGTCATTAGAGCGGATTGCGTCGCTGTAGTGTTGTTCTACTTCGTCAGAGGTTCTTTGTAAAAGTAAGTGGATAGTGATATCTAGCACCCCTCAATTATGTAAAAACAGGGGGGGTGCCATATAGTAGTATATCTAACGACTAATTAGATGAAGCAGATATCAATTTTGAGATTTGTAGGTCAGTTAATATATGAGCCGCTTCATTTAAAAATACATCGACGGGTTTCTTGGTGAATATATCATCATTCTTTTTTTCTTGAGCATCTCGATATTCTTTCATGGTGCTATAGGTTTTTTCACCATTGGCCACTTGAAGTTTGTTTTCTAATGCTAATAGTTGATTGTTAAAGTCTTTACGTTTTGCTTTACGTTTTGACAGATTTAATGACACAAATTTTTCATTGCCTGCTTTTACTAAAAGCTTCACTCTATCAACTGTTGTTACATACTTAGGTGTTTTAGAAGTTCTAGCTAATGATTTTAGTTTTGCCTGCTGTAATGCAGAATGACTAAATGGCTTGTTGTAGTTTTTATGTTTTGCTTGGTTTATCTTTCTCCAAGGTAAGGCATTTTTATAAGCACGCTCTCCAAAGTCACCTTCAATTTGTGGAAGCCCCCAAGAAATGTCGGGTATCACACCTTTGTGTTGTGTGCTTTCACCATTGATACGGAAGAACTGAGCACTGGTGATTTTGATTTGCCCTAATGGTTTGTCAAATGTCTTACGTGTATAGGATTCAAGGGGTAGGATTGTTTGCACTGTACCTTTACCGAAGGATGTTTCGCCAATAATAATTCCTCGGTCGTAATCTTGGATGGCTCCTGCAAATATTTCTGAAGCTGATGCACTTCCTTTGTCAATCATCACGGCAAGAGGACCATTAAAAATCACACCTGAATCTTCGTCTCTTAATATATCAGTTCTTCCACTCGTATCATTAATTTGAACAACGGGACCTTTATCAATAAATAAACCTGTGAGAGATACGACTTCACTGAGTGATCCTCCACCATTACCACGCAGGTCAATAATCAGTTCATCAATTCCTTCTTTGTTTAATTCGATTAATAACTTTTTAACGTCTCGTGTTGTTCCTGCATAATCTGCATCACCACGGTTGCGTGCTTTAAAATCGATATAAAAAGAGGGCAGATCGATCACCCCAACTTTAACTTTACCTGTAGGCTTTTCTATCTCAATGATGCGTTTACTTGCCGCTTGATGTTCCAATTTGATTTTATCACGAATAATCTCGACTACCTTTGGCTTTCCGGATAGTCCAGTTTTATGAGGAAGTACAGTGAGTATAACCTTGCTGCCTTTCTCTCCACGTATCAGATTAACAACATCTGATAATCTCCATCCCACAACATCAACAACTGCTTCTGGTGTTTTTTGACCAACACCTATAATTCTGTCTCCAGAAGAGACTTGTCCTGTAAGGTCAGCTGGTCCTCCAGGTACAACACTAATTATTTTAGTGTGTTCTTCGTCAGTTCTAAGGACTGCACCTATGCCACTTAAAGATAGGCTCATACTAATATCAAATTGTTCAGATGATCTAGGGGAGAGATAAGACGTGTGAGGTTCTATTGCACCTGCATATGCATTTACAATCGTTTGAAATAATTCATTGCTTTTAACTTGTGATGTTCTTTTTGCAATACTGATATAACGTTTCTTTAGCTTTTTAATGGCTCCAGCTGGTTTAGTGTCAGATAAAATCTGATTGATATAATCATTTTTTAAACGCTTATCCCAAAGTTGGTCTAAGGCTTTTGTGTCTGCCATCCATGCAGCATCTTTGCGGTCAAGGATATAGGAGCCATCTTTAGCGTAATTGAATGATTGCTCAATTCGTTTAGACGCATACTGTGAACGTTCATTAACACGTTGTTGATATTTTTTGAAAATATTGACAGCAACTTCTGTATTACCCGCATTAATATAATCATCAAACATGCCACGATGTTTGTTGAATTCTTGAATATCTGTTTTAGTAAAGTAAAGTTTACTTGGATCTAATTGTTTAATATATTGATCCAATATTTTTCCAGAAAATTTATCATCGAGATTGTATTTTCGATAGTGATAACGCTTTAGCATGCTATTAATTATTTTGTATTCAAAGGCATGTCTTGGTGTAAGTTTCTCAATTTCAGTAGGCTTATTAGTGCTTTCTGTTGCATTCGCTGTATCAATAAGCGAAGCCCCATTAGGTTGGTTTCCTAAACAGGCAGAGAGCAGGACGACAGAAGTTAAAAGTGTCGTTCTAGAAACTATGCGACTAATTTTTGAATAAAATATATTTGGCATCTATTAAGGTCTTATCATTAAATTAAATTGAGAGACATACTTTGATAGGTACAACGAGTAATTATGGTACTTGTTTTAGTTCTGTATACATCATCAATGTCTCATAAAGATGAGATAAACTATACCACTCGGTTAAATAAAAAACTATTAACGCTTTCAGTTTATCAATGTGAATAGCTAACAATACGTATAAAGTTATAAAGTGGAGGCGATCTAGTCAATTTCAATTTCAAATCCGTAGTTGGACTGGGTGAGTGGTAAAATTGAAGAATCTAGTTCAATAGTTTTCTATTATTTCATTTCGAGTTATTATGTATTCACCTAAAAGAAAATGTGTGAGAAACTGTGAAAAAAATTGGAATTGTTGGGGCTACGGGTTATACCGGTGTTGAATTACTGAGAATATTATCCGTTCACCCAGAAGTTGAAATTACGTTTGTAACATCTCGGTCAAATGTGGGAGTACGTGTTGATGCAATGTTTCCCAATCTACGTAATTATATTGATCTTGAATTTAGTGATCCATCCAGTGATGCATTAGCTGAGTGTGATTTAGTGTTCTTTGCTACACCTAATGGCGTAGCAATGAAACATACGGCTTCTTTATTAAAAAAAGGGGTTAAAGTTATTGATCTTGCCGCTGATTTTAGAATTAAAGATTTGGATGTTTGGGGTCATTGGTATGATATGACTCATGCCTGTCCTGAGTTAGTTGCCGATGCTGTCTATGGTTTACCAGAAATTAATCGTGAAAAGATTAAAGGGGCTTCACTTGTTGCTAACCCTGGTTGTTATCCAACGTCTGTAATTTTAGGTTTGCTTCCTTTATTAGAATCAAAGTTAATTGACTTAGATAGAATCATTGCAGATACAAAATCAGGCGTCAGTGGTGCAGGAAAGCAGGCTAATGTCGCCACACTTTTCAGTGAAATGGGAGAGAGCTTCAAAGCTTACGGTGTTTCTGGTCATCGTCATCACCCTGAAATTGCTCAAATATTTACGCAGCTCTCTGGAGAGGATGTAGATTTAACATTTGTCCCTCATTTATTACCTATCATCAGAGGTATCCATGCGACTTTATATGTTAATTCCAATTATGATGTAGACTTACAAACATTGTTTGAAGAGCGTTATAAAGCCGAGCCTTTTGTGGACGTATTACCTGTTGGTAGCCATCCTGAGACACGCAATGTTAAGGCATCCAATATGTGTCAAATAGCAGTACATAAAATAGAGAACAAATCGCAGCTTGTGGTGTTATCTGTTATTGATAATCTCGTCAAAGGTGCTGCAGGGCAGGCAGTTCAAAATATGAATATTATGCTTGGCATAGATGAGACTACCGCATTAATGCGTCCCGCTTTATTACCATAGCGACTTCTTTGCACTATAATAAGGTCTCAGCATAATAGAATTTAAAAACCCATAAGTAGAAGTTGCAGGAGTTAAGGATGTTTGGGAAAAAAAAAGATAATAAGGAAACTCACCGAGCAAAAATCAGTACACTGATAGGCGAAGACTCATCTGTTGAAGGTGTTGTAAAGTTTACAGGTGGTATGCATGTCGCAGGCGCTGTAAAAGGTGGAGCTTTATCTGATGATCCAGAGTCATTACTCATAATAAGTGAAAATGCATTGGTTACTGGAGAGGTTAAAGTGGCTAATCTCATTGTTAATGGACAAATTGATGGTGATGTTTTTGTTAATGGTAAGGTTGAATTATTTGATAAAGCCCGTATTAATGGGGATGTGCATTATAGTTTACTTGAGTTGCCAGTAGGTGCAGAAGTGAATGGAAAACTAATACGGCAGGATAAAGAAACAAGTTCTAACTCTTAAAGGGAAACCTTATTAGAATATGGTTATATCGTTTTATTTATTTTAATAGGTTAGAATTAACTAATATAAAGATTTACTAAGGTATATTAATAATGTCAGTAGAAACAGCAAGTGCAGCACCTGTATTGAACTTTACAGAAGCGGCAGCAAACAAAGTTAAAGGTCTTATTGAAGAAGAGCAAAATGATAACCTGAAATTAAGGGTATTTGTATCCGGTGGTGGTTGTTCAGGTTTTCAGTATGGTTTTACATTTGATGAGAGTATCAATGATGGCGATACATCCGTAGAAAAAAATGGTGTAACCCTGCTTATTGATCCAATGAGTTTTCAATACTTAGTCGGTGCAGATATTGACTATACAGAAGGTTTAGAGGGTTCTCAGTTTGTTATTCGCAATCCTAATGCAAAAACAACCTGTGGTTGTGGTTCTTCTTTTAGCCCAGAATAATATAAAAAAGGGTAGTATTATTAAAATACTCCCTTTTTTTAGTGATTTTTTAGTTAGTTGATTTTTAATATCTGACTTAGAAAGTAGATAACTCAAATCCCACACTGAGCATATTCACATCTGTCTCTTGTGAAGATGATGTTTCGATACTAGGGAATTTCTCCCATTCCGCTCGCAACTTTGTAGATTCATTGATATGCATTTTAGCACCTAGACCATAAGTGACACCAAAACCACTTTCATCACCTGTCGTATTATCGCTACTCCAACGCATTGCGCCAATTTTTGCAAAGACATCAAACTGTTCACTAATAGGCAAAGTTCCTACACCGTGTGCTGTAAAAGCACTGATGTCAGAGTTTTCACCATTTTTATGCATATCGCCTAGATTAACAAAGGCACCTTCGGCACTTAATTTATCTGTGAATTTGTAACCACCGAAAATTTTCCAAGCGGTGTCACTGTCTTCACAACTAGATTCTCCTGAACAATAGCTCGTGCCTTCTGAAGCACCAATTGTACCACCAAAGAAATATGGATTTGATACAGTGCTACCTGCACTAGAAGTGTTATCTACGTAGTTTGCTGAAGCTTTGTTATAGTCAAAAGCTTTTGGTAAGTCTGCATGTGTTACGGAAAATACAGATACTAATCCAATAAATATCATGGACTTATGTAAATTTTTCATTTTATTACCCCTGTTTTTTATTATTTTTTACCCTTGGCTATATTTTATTCTATGTAGAAATGAGGGTAAAGCATCTCTGGATAAGTGGTTTTCAGTTTTTTATTTTTTCCATAAACTCGACCGGTAAGTACTATATAGCCGCAAACCCTGCTTTATTGTGCCTTTTGCAGTCAAATGGGTAACGTCAAACTTCTCAAGACCTTTCATAGACATAAACTTTATCGTTTTATCTTCATTCGCCAATTTGATTTGTGCATCCACTACCTGTGGGTTTAATTGAACGCGAGGATGTTGTTCATCCACACTTAAAATTACGGGTAGTTGCGGTGTTTGTAGAACATTGGTTCTTAAATGCTGTAGTAGTTTTTTAAGATGCCAATAATACTCAGTTGATAATTGGCTGTCATTAGCATCTGTCTCGCCCTGTATCCAAACCAAAGCACGTGGTGTGACAGTATGCCCCTGTAATTCTAGTTCTAGAATGGCTAGATTTAGATTTTTAACCATTTTATCGTACAGACCCTGTTGCCCTGGTGCTTTCCAATCTGTTTTGATACTAGTACCACCAGAGCTGTATTTGAAAATTGCCGGGCTCATTTTGGTATTTAATAATGCACGTGCAAAGCTAACTTCAGGGCCAAAGTGACCTGACTTAAAATGTCCTGCCTGAGACCTTAAGGTTTGCCATTGTTCCTCAGTGGAACTGTAGTTAATAGCTTCAAAATAAAAAGGAATTTTTTGATCAAGATTATGAGGATCAGCAGGGTAGTTGGCCGCATCACTGCGCCAGCCTTGCATATTGGATTGACCCGCCATGATAAAGAGGTCAATCTGTTTTGCATAAGATATCTCTGTTAGCAGAACAGCTAACACTGAGAAAAATAAAATAGAGAACTTGAATCTTTTCATTTTAAGTTTCTCGCATTAACTCCAACATTTGATTTGCATTCATTGAACCACTCATATCCGAACCTTCTAACAAGCTATCGGCTAAATCTCTTTTATGTTGGTGTAGTTTTACTATCTTTTGTTCAATAGTATTTTCTGCAACCAATCGATAAATTGTCACGGGTCGCGTTTGCCCAATACGGTGAGCACGATCAGATGCCTGATTTTCAACCGCTGGATTCCACCAAGGGTCCATATGGATAACGTAATCAGCAGCAGTTAGGTTAAGCCCTGAGCCACCCGCTTTAAGACTAATCAGGAATAAATCACCTTCACCATCTTGAAAAGCATCGACATAATCTTTGCGTTTAGCAACAGGTGTACTGCCATCAAGGTATTGATATTTAATTCCGCGCTCATCCAAATACTGACGAATAATGGATAAATACTTAACAAACTGACTGAATACCAATGCCTTATGATTGTTTTCTAAAAGTTCTTCTACTAATTCACCAAACTTCTCCAGTTTACTACTAGATAGTGTTGTATCTTCCATAACCAACTTAGGGTGACAACTGGCTAGACGTAATTTTGTTATAGCAGCCAACACTTTGAGATGATTTCCACCTTGTTGTGAACCCTTTTGTTCTTTGGATAGATTCTCAAGTGCGCTACTACGAACGGCTTCATAAAGCGCCCGCTCGCCTTCGGATAAAGGAATCTCTAGGGTAATTTCAGTTTTAGGGGGTAATTCATCAAGTACCTGAGTTTTAGTACGCCTAAGAATAAAGGGTTGTATCAACTTTTTGAGGTGTTGACGTGCATCATTATCGTTATCTCTTTCAATAGGGGTAATGAAATGCTGCATGAACTGCTGTTGTGTACCTAATAAGCCAGGGTTTAGAAAACGATAAATACTCCAAAGTTCCCCTAAGTGGTTTTCGATAGGAGTACCCGTAGTAACAAGTTTAAAATCACCTTGTAATTTATGCGCGACTTTAGTGCGTTTCGCATTGATATTTTTAATCGCCTGCGCTTCATCCAATACAATGGTAGCCCAATGTTTATCAATGAATAAATCACCGTCTTGTTGGAGGAGACCGTAACTGCAAATAACTACATCAAATGCACCGACTTTATCGAGCAGCATTTGGCGATTTTCTTCGCGATAAAAGTAAGGTTTTAATGTGGGTGAAAATTTACGAATTTCAGATTCCCAGTTATTACTGACGGATGTAGGAGCAACCACAAGTACAGGCCCAAGTTTTGCGCGTTCAAGAAGCACGGCAAGTGTTTGAATGGTTTTACCTAATCCCATATCATCTGCTAGACAGGCGCCCACTCCCCATTTCGCCAGACGGCTCATCCACTTGTAACCTTCTACTTGATAGTCACGTAATTCAGTTTGTAAGGTGGATGGAACTTCAGGGTTGTGATCAACTAAAGATTCAATATTTTGAATGTGATTTTTCCATGCCTCGTCAACCGTAAGCTCACCCACCATATCGGTTAGATCTTCAAGTGCAAGAGAAGCTAAGCCGCTTAGCTTAGCACCTTCGCCATTTATTTCTGCATAACGGTGGATGGAATCTAGCTTTTTACGGAACTGGTGAGTTAATGAAACATATTGACCATCTTCCATTTTAAGGAAGCGACCTTTGTTATTGGATGATAAATTCAATAATTGTTTTAATGAAAGCACTAAAGATGGATCAGTTGAGACACTTCCTTCAAGCTGGAACCAATCACCTTGTTTATTAACGCTTAGGCGTAAGTTATTGGTATCAAAACGTGAAGCAATGCGCATGACTTCACCTTCAGGCCAAGCAATTATTACATTGCCCTGTTCGCCGTCTTTACTTTCAGCCTCAGCATGTAACTGTTCCAGTAACTCTAGACAATCTTGAGGGTCATCAAGCAGGTACTCATCATTAAGCTCATCTTCTTCACCTAAAATACTGCTATGTTGAAGTAGGGAATCCAATAAGTCTCTTTCCTTATCAAGATCACGCTTAGTGGAGTAACGATTACCTTCGTGTTCAACAGAGAGTGTCGATCTACCGTGACCAGGTGGGAAATAAGCACCAAAGTCACCAAAAGGTTTTACTCTTAAAGTGGCACGCAAACCATCACCATAGGGGAGTAGATTAGCATGAATACGCGGATCACTTTTAACAGCTTCAGCATCTACCACACCTTCAAGGTCTGATTGGATATTAATCATGGGCGCTAAGGTGCCCAATGTTTTACGCAAATCCTTTTCTGCTTCTCGTGGTATAACAATCCCGTTAGAGATAATTTCACTTAGGCGCATAAACTGTTCATTTTTTTGATAAATACACAGTCGTGTAGGTGTTTCTTTAACGATAAGAAACTGACTATCTTGTTGGCTATCATCAAAAGCAGGGTAAAAGCTTATACGCAGGTTTTCGCCTTCTTCACTAACTATCAATTCAAAGTCACTTTGGGTTAATTCAATAGGTGTATTACGCGCACCATCCCAGTAAAGACTAGGGTGATTCACCAATTTCGGCCAAATCGAATTTAAATCTAAAGTGAACTGAGGACCACGATGATAATAGCTATCGTAATCTGGCTGTTCATAGATTGAGGATACGATATCCAAGTCTTGTTCACTTAAGCGTGGTAGTTCTTGTTGCTCTCTTTTAAGCCGTTTTAATGCGACATTTCTTCCTTTCGTCCAGCTGCCACTGTTTGTCAGCTTTTGTAGTTTTGGCGTTAATGTATATTCTTTATATTGATCAACTTCTAACATCCAGACCAAGCGTTCACCATTTTCACTAGCGGCTGATGATTTCTCTGGGCTTGCTAATTGATTCATCGCGTTAAGTGCGCGTTCCCAGTCTGACTGAGGCGTGACTAGATCAAATAGTGTTTTTGTTCCAAGTTTCTCATGAACTTCCTTTGCCTCTTTCAGGGTGTTCTCGCGATCATTTTTATCTTCAGTAGATAAACCTAAGGCAAAGGTGTATTCAGCATGTAACCAATGATAATTTCCAATGAGTGCTTTTTTCTGTTTTGACTCTAAAATCTCCTGTACACCGTCAGAAACTTTTTGCCCTAACCAATGCTTGATTAAGCAATAAAGAATAACGGTTAAGCTACCATTTTCAAGGTTTGTTAATGGCGTGCTAAAGTTGAAAATACCTGTATGTAAGGTCTCAGCATAAGCATCAAGTAATTGATGGGACGTGCTAGGTTCAATCTTTTTCAATATTTGACGCGCATGATCAACCTGTTGTTTTTCGCCCGTGGTTAATAATGCCAACAGATAAAACATCTCGAATTGATTACCAAAAATGACCGCCGTATTCTTACGCTTTTTGTAAATATCACGGTATAGATCAGTGGCATTGTCATAGGCTTGCATCGAACTGTCAGTATTTCCGAGGGTTAGCTGTTTAGCACAATTAGCAAGGTGCCACTCAACATGACGGTCATCATATTGAATATCAATAGTTTCCTTAAGCATTGAACTACTTTGATGGTGTATACCCGCTGGCAATTCTGGAAATAGCTTATGGTCTCCCGAGAAGATACTGTATTTAGCCTGAGGTTGAAGTAGCAAAAACTGAAACCCACTAAGGTTAGTAATATTCACAATACGCTGTTGCAATAAATCCCAAAGTTCAGCTTGGTTGTTTAAAGTTTTTAAACTGTGTTCAGATAAATCTAAAAAAGCTAAGCTAAAAAGCTCATCATTTAATTTAGCGAGTAAGGCTTGGTTGACGGGCGAGCCGAAGGTCGCCGTATAAAAGCCAGGATCTATCAACTCAGAATCACGGTATTGATAGCGCTCATGTAATAATTCTAATACATGCTGGAGTTTTTCCGCTTTACCTAAGAATAAATAAATACGCGCATGTGAAACACCGTGCTCAACACTTTGCCATAAAATACGACCGAATGACTCGGTTGCAGAGAACGAGCTTAAAACTTGTTCTGCATAGGGTTTAAATGCATCTGTGTTAATAGCGCTAAGTAAAACATCATCAAGAAAATGATTAGGGCATGAATATTTTCCCTGACTACCTTCAAGCCATCCATTGTGAATAAGCTCAACTAGCACAGGACGCAGGCTGTGCAGCGTGAAGCTATCACCACTTCGTGGGTCATTAATACCTAAGCGGTGCGCACAACTAGCAAGCGGTGTAGCTGCCACAGGCAAATAGATAATGGATATGAGATGAAGTAAAGCACGTTGTATTTCTGGTAGCTTGTTAAAAGCTTTCAAGTCAAAAGATTGTTGTGACATATATATTTAGGTTTAATTTTGGGTAACCGAGCAAGTATAAAATGTTTTTGATTATTAGTCTTCACTAGTTGAAATTTTATTTCATGATAATTGAATAACTTATATTGACACTCAATGCCACAGTCACTATATTATCGCCCCTCGGTTAATTCCGTTTGGCTATATAGCTCAGCTGGTTAGAGCACATCACTCATAATGATGGGGTCCCAAGTTCGAATCTCGGTATAGCCACCATACTATAAGGTCGCACATTGTTGAAATGTGTGGCCTTTTTTATGTGCATTGAAATAACTCTAGCACTTTATTGTTCTTAAAAAATGCTATAAGAACTATGCCATAAGAATAATCTCCTATGTCAATTATGCAAAAAGACGGGGGGTGCCATATGTTTTTATAGAAGCGAGGGAGATGTGTCTTCAAGAAACCGTGTATCCTTCACTGCAATATTGTAAAGAGAAAAACATGAGTCTATCAACAAAACAAAATATTGAACTCTGGGTGAAAACGTCGGATAGCCTATTACAAAGTTTACTTCCTGAAAATTCGAAAAGAGATATGTTTGGAAAAGATTTAGCCCCTGGCGACTTTGCTCGGTTAATCGATAAACAATTCATCGATGTTGATCAAGCATTGATAGATATGGCTAAGGCTGATGATGAGCAACAGGCTAAAATGATCTCAGCAACTTTGAGCGAGGATACTGCCATAGCATTGTTTACCCGTTGGGAGCAATACATCCTTCATTGGCGCAGCCACCCGATTCCCAATCATTGGATTCCTGAAGATATGGATCAAATGTGGCGAGCAATATTTATGTCGATGACCTGTGATCGTAAGTGGTCAAAGGAAATCGCAAAACCAATATTGGGTGATTGGTTCGAGGAGTTAAGGTAGATATTTTATGTTGGATAAGAAAATCATTCGCCAACATTTCAATGATGCTACTGAAAGCTATGATGCGGTGGCAGTATTGCAACAAGAAGTAGCAAATAGATTAAGTGAAAGATTAGCTTATATAAAGATTGATCCAAAGATAACCTTGGATATGGGCTGTGGGACAGGATTTATTAGTAAGGATCTATTACAACGTTATTCAAAATCAAAAGTGGTTTCTTTAGATAGTGCTTTGAATATGACGCGTAAATGTTTAAAGCAGGGGGGCTGGTTTCGTAAGCCGAGTGGGGTTTGTGCTGATGCTGAGGCTTTGCCAATAAAACCTGATACTGTTGATTTAATCGTGTCTAATTTAATGTTGCAGTGGTGTAATGATTTAGAAAAAACATTTTCTGGATTTCATCAAGTTTTAGCACCTAATGGACTCTTGTTGTTCAGCACTTTGGGCCCTGATACGCTTAAAGAAGTAAGGCAGAGTTGGCAATCCGTAGATGAGGAACCACATACCAGCCCTTTTATGGATATGCATGATATTGGTGATGCACTGTTAAAAGCGGGCTTTATCGATCCTGTGACGGATATGGAAGTGATTACCATGACCTATTCTGGTGCGCGTCAATTAATGACTGATATTAAGAAAACAGGTGCGAATAATGCACATAGTCAGCGAACTAAAGGTCTGACGGGAAAGCATAAATTTGCTGAATTTGAAAATAACTACCAAAAATTTATAACGGATGAAGGATTATTTCCTGCTACATGGGAAATTATTTATGGGCATGCTTGGGTGGGTGAAGGGTTAAAGCTAGATAACTATGAGAAAGTGATTCCTATAAAAGAAATACGACCTTAATCAATATTCTACAAAGACGTGGGTGCCTATCCAATCGTGCCATTCAATCTTGTAAAAAGGGTGGGGGTGCCATTTAATTATGTTTCTAACGAGGGTTAAGTATTAGCCTTGTTACTCACAATTTCCCCACCAACAGCTTTTCACTGCCTCTTGAAATGTCATTACACCATCATACTTTGGTGATTCACTGCGTGATTTATTTAGGTGCTCTTTAAGCCCCCAATTACCAAAGCGATAATAGGATTGTGGCAATGTGTACAGAGTGAATAGGGTGGTACCGTCTGTTGAAAAATCCTTCCATGCATTGAGTAAGGTTTGATAGCGAGATTTCATTCTTGCGTCACGGTTGACGGCTTTAAATAATGTTCTAAACAGCGCTTTGTTTTCTTCATCAAGCTCTAATCTGCCCATAACACTGGTGGTTAAATGTTGTCCGCCTTCGTAGGCGAGAAGCTGCACATTGTATTTTGCTGCAATACCCACTTGTAATTCTATTTTTCCGATAGTGCCTGATAGCGCACTTGGGTCAATGCTGATATCTTGATCGATTACGTCAAATACATCATCAACAGTCTTCGCATCTTTTAAAATGTGATCAGCATCTCTACATGATCCTGTTTTTTCAACACAGCCAAAGAAGTAGGGTGCCATTGCTATAGCGTCTACGTTCTCGGCACCTGCATGTAGGATCATCTGTTCGGATAAAATCCGATCTCCCTGATTCGTTCCTAAAACACGTACCATACGATCTGTACTGCCGTTAAAAGCTTCTTTAAAGAGATTAAATATCTCGACAGCACGACCACTATAAAAGCGTAAACGGGCAAAGTATTCTTCATCACGAAATCCGACAAAGGCTTCAGGTACGGTATTTAAACCTGCATCTATACCTTTTTCTTCAACATAGAAATGCCCGAGAAAACCAGGGTTCCATGTTTCATTGGAGTATTCGATATAGGTTTTTAAGTTTTGATTCAATACTGCAGAGACGTAATTTGCAAATGAGCTAATGTATTCGTCATCGGCATAATGCGGCATATTCACCCACATATCGCGCTCTAAAGTATTTGCAAGCGACACCATTACTTCGACAGGTACACCATTGCGTTTAGTGTGATCCGTTCTGCCACTGCCGCCCCAAACCGCATGACTGATTTTGGCTCGATTACTCCAGCTTACGGGCTCTTTAATACATTCTTTATCAATTTCAGTAACACCATTGTTGCTGATGGCGCAGGATGATGTTCCATGACTAGATTCCATTAAGTTCATCATGCGTACTACTTTAAATTCGCGTAAGAAGTTTAAGTAATCGGGATTGAAGATAACACTGTCGATATGATTACGATTTTTATTGCTAACCTGATTAGCAAAGGACTCATAGCTGGTATTTTCTGGGCAATCTGATTGTGATTCTACGCGAATAAACGCATTGTGTTTATCCGATGAATCCTGACAGGTGCCACCCGGCATAATCAGCTGAATATTTTTAATATAATTGCCTTCTCCTGAGCCGATGTCTTTCACATTAAGGTTAATAACATTGGCTTCAGCACTTTCTGATTCAACCGTATTTAAGTCAAAAGTAAAGCCAAGCTGACCTTGATTATTAAAGCCTTTAACATTGGTGATAATTTTGCTGCCGAGTTGAATCGTTCCTACACCTTCATAAAAGAGCGTGTATTTACCTGAAGGTATCGCATTAGCTAAGGTGCCTTGTAACATCTTGGTTCGCGCAACGGTTTTTTCTGGGTCAATCTGTGTTGGCCAACCATTTTGATCAAAGCTGGCATTGCCCGATAATTCTGTAAAGGGTCTTGCAGTTCTAAAAATATCCACGAAAGGCATCGCTTGCCCTGCTGTATCGGCTTCTGCCTGCGGTGCTTCGGTATTGATGCCTAAGGAAGGTGTGAAAAGTAGTTCTGGCATTAATCCTGTAGTTTTATATAAAAGCTGATTGACCTTAGCGGTACTCAGTAGTGGGTTGATATTTGTATTGATACCCAGCAAATCAATACCATTGCTCGGATCATGATCCTTATCTAGGTTTTTTAAAATAAGTTTAAAATTTTGTAATGTAGATGGGTCGTCACCCGCGAGGTCAATTTCATTTGTGGCAGGCTTAGGAATGACAGTGTAATCAATACCTGCCATTTTAAACGTAACTGTTTCACCTTCTTTATAAGTATAAGAACCATTGTTTTGAGTGAATCCTGAACCATCATACAAAGAGGTTGTATAAGGTACGCCGATAATTCCTACCGTTGGATCAAAACGTGCCACTAAAGTCGCATTTTTTGTTTGTGGTGCAGGGATATTGACTTGGGTTTCTGTGGATATATTTCCAGCTGTATCCGTGGCAGTGATACGAATGCTATTGTCTAAGCCTGAACCGCCTAACACAGGGTTTGGAGATGTTGCTGTATAATTACCCTCAGCATCAACAATGGCAGAAACAGTGGAGCCATCTGCAAAGGTAATGGTAACAGTAGAAGCCGGTTCAGCCGTGCCTGTAACCGTTATTTTTCCACCATTTAGGCGATTAAAAGCTGGGGCGCTTGGTGCATCAGGAGCCGTAGTATCTGTGGTTGGAGTAGGCGTAGGCGTTGTCGGAGTAGCACTATTGTCTGGGTCATTGTCGTTATTACTCCCACCACTGCCGCAGGCACTGAGTAAGCTACTAAATACTATTGCTAATGAAATCCATTTCAAGCCCATTTTAAAAACCCCTTTTTTACATTATCTAGCAACTGGCTTTCTTATATGTTTTGGTCAGTTGCAATCTTAATTAGTTCATCTATATATTTTATACAAAAATCATTGTACTTTAAATTTAATGGCTTAGGTGATAAATTTAGAACTAGAATTAAGTTATTATTGAACATATCCACAATATATTTGTCTATGAAAATGACATTCACTACGAGAAATTAAATGAAGTTACTCAAACCTCTGAATTATTTTACTGTTAGTTTTTTAATGATGGCGTTACTGTTATCAACGGCTCATGCGAATAACCGTTATACAAACTATGAAGGGCAAGGTGTTTGGAATTCTGTTTCGAGTGAACCTGTTGTTAGGGTAACTATTCAGGGTTCTACGGTAAAGGTAAATACCACCTCTAGCAACCTACCAGAGATCAGTTTAAAAAAAGTGAACAGTCATTTACTCAATGAATATACGGAACACTACATTAGAATTCAAGATTATAATAATGATGGATTTGTGGATATTGGGGTGCTTAAAAGTGCAGGGCTAGGTGGAAGTAAGCTATGTTATGCGGTTTATGCGTATAAGCCTGATTTTTATAGTTTTAGTGCGCGTGCTTCAAAAACTATTTGTATCGATTAACTTTTACTGATGAAATTTAGCCAATCTTCCAAAAAGTAGGGGGGTGCCATCACTAGCAGGTGATACAATTCACCTGTGAATCAATCCCAACCCAGAACCAATGATAATAAGCCTTTGGCAGAGCGTATGCGCCCACAAACGCTGGATGAATATATTGGTCAGGAGCATATCCTTGGAGAAGGCAAACAGCTTCGTGCAGCCATAGAACAAGATCGCCTCCACTCAATGTTATTTTGGGGACCACCCGGTACCGGGAAAACAACGCTTGCGCGTCTTATTGCACACTATAGCGGTGCTGAATTTATTACCATGTCTGCGGTATTATCGGGTGTTAAAGATATTCGTGAGGCAGTCAAATTAGCCAAACAAAGCCATCAACTTGATGGGCGAAATACGGTGCTTTTTGTTGATGAGGTACATCGTTTTAATAAATCACAACAAGATGCTTTTCTACCGCATGTGGAAGATGGAACCTTTAGTTTTATTGGTGCAACCACTGAAAACCCTTCATTTGAATTAAATAATGCTCTGCTATCTCGGGTTAGAACCTATGTATTACGTGCGCTCAGCAAGGATGATATTAAAATTATCTTGCAAAATGCGCTTGAGAATACGGATAGAGGTTTAGGGCAACGACATCTTACCTTGGATGATGACGCACTGGACTTTCTTGCTATAGCCGCAGACGGCGATGCACGACGTGGTTTAAATTGGTTGGAAATAGCCACTGATCTTGCTGAAGACAATATTATTAGCTTAAACGTCATTGAGCAAATTGCCAGTGAAGGTGTGCGCCGCTTTGATAAAGGCGGTGATCTTTTTTACGAACAAATATCTGCTTTGCATAAATCAGTCAGAGGAAGCAACCCTGATGCCGCTTTATATTGGATGACACGAATGCTCGATGGTGGTTGTGATCCGCTTTATATTGCACGTCGCGTGGTTCGTATCGCGAGTGAGGATATTGGTAATGCTGATCCAAGAGGGTTGAGCTTGGCGATGGATGCTTGGCAGGTGTATGAAAGACTCGGTAGCCCTGAAGGGGAATTAGCTATTGCCCAAGCAGTTATTTATTTAGCCTCTGCTCCCAAAAGTAATGCGGTCTATAATGCGTATAAGTTAGCGGTTCAGGATGCTAAAGACTCAGGTTCTCTGGACGTGCCTATGCATCTACGCAATGCACCTACTACGCTAATGAAAGACCTTGATTTTGGTAAAGACTATCGTTATGCCCATCAAGAAGAGGATGCTTACGCCGCAGGTGAAACGTATTTTCCTGATGAAATGGGGGAGCGTCTGTATTATGAGCCTGTCGCTAGAGGCTTGGAATTAAAAATAGGAGAGAAACTAAAGCATTTACGTGAGCAAGATACGATTGCTAGAGCTAAAAATAATAAACAGTCTAAGACGTGATAACTGAATTAAAACTCGGATAGGCGCTTATACCTCTTCTTACAATTGTGTAAAAAAGGGGGGGGTGCCATTACATGTAGTTTTCGCATTTTATCTAGACACAAAAAAGTCAGTTATGTACTGGCTTTTTTGTGTACTGTTAGTGATTTTCTAAATCAAACTGTCTTTTACATTTTTCTGATTAAGTAATAAAGCAACGATTATAAGAATAATAGGGGCTATAAATGCACCCATAGATCCTAAAGTTGCCATACCACCCGCTGCATTAGCAACATCTGATGGCATATCCGCAAACATTTTGTCCATCATGTCTTTTGTATAGAAAAAAGTAACAATACTAATAATGATTGTCACAATGGTGTAATAGTTGAAATGACGTCGCCCAAGATCAAGATACTTGAGTAATTTAAATCCAATGAATATTGCCCAGATTGAAGTCACTAATGTGATGACACCTGAAATCATTAAGTAATTTTTATCCAAGCCTGGGATAGCTGCACCACTTTCTTGAAGTGATTCTAGTGCGCCTGAAGCCATAAATGTACCCGCAAAGGTAAATAAACCAGTAATTAATCCTAATGCACCTAGAATAATCGAAATAATTCCTATTACTTTAGGAATTGAACTGCGGGTTTGCAGGTTGTTATTTACATTTGACTCTGGTGCTGTGTATGGGTTTTTTGAATCGCTCATAATTTTCTCTTTGTTAGTTAATTTGATAAGTACTAAGGTTTTGGTCTCTATTTTTATTATGTTTACTTAGAAGTTCCTAAATATAGTTCATTTTATAAAGATAATCTAATTGCATTATGGATTAATTCCTTTTATGTTTTGTGTTGGGAATTTATTTTAGGGGATATAATGAAATTTTTAGTTTATGCATTGTTATTTGGATCTGTGTCAATAATATCAATCGTGTCTGCAGCACCGACTGGGTCAATCTTTCACGCACATAATGGTAGAACGCACTCGCATCCTTTACCTGTGATCGGTGTATCACATCGGCATGGTTCAGGAGCAATAGGCGTTAGGGTAAATAATCAAAGCAGTCCTAATAATGACTTTTATACGAGGAACGCTTCACCCTCTGGAAGAATTTCAAGTCGTGTTATTTATGGAAATACCCGACCTACGCCTACAAAGCAGGCACCTAGGCGGCGTGTCACAACATCTCAAGCACCTCGTTCTACACATATTCCCCAAACTCCACAGACTCAGTACCGTGCCAATACACGTTTAAGTCGTGGTGATGTTAATTGTCGCTATGGGCAAACAGATTGCAACGTGTGTGCCGTTAATGTTCAGCAGAACTTCCAAAAAGCGACGAAAAAACAATTAAGCTGGAGAAGCCAACCATGGCGTTTTAATTGGCCCAGTACTTATCCACCTCAACGAAAACGTCCACTGGATATTTTTAATGGTGAGCCTGTTCATGCCTTAGGTATTCCCGATAAACATATCCAAGGTTTTGTTAGAACCAACTCCTCTCGTTACCCTTATGCAGGTAGTCATAGTCATAAAAGTAAAGGAGGAATTTTTGTCGTTAAACAAGAAGTCAGTGGCAAAATGTACTTATCTTCATTGCATCAACTTGGCGGAAGGCATCCAAGTGGGGTTCATATTATCGGTAAATATTTGGTCTATGGTTTAAATGACCGCCTTTATTTTAAAGATATTAATAGTCCTAACCAGCAAAGTACCTTTAATCTCAAAATACCCAGACCGGGGTTTGGTGGTGGGTTAGGTGTTGTAAAGCTCTCAAGAGATAAACATCTTATTATCACCAGTGGTCCTGGTGGGCAGGATAAGCGCCCGAGGTATCATCGCTTTTACCTATTGAAAAGTGTGAATGGTCGTCCAGCATCAATTAGTCTGATTAACGAATCGGCCCTAGTTCATCCCAATAAGTGGCCTTCTAGTCTCGCCTTTTCTGAAAACCTTTCCATTATCACTGAATGTGGCACGGGCGATATTTACACTATCCATTCGAGTGGGGATGAAAAAGGCATGTCAGCTATTACAGGCAATGGTTATTGGCGCTTGTCGAAATTAGTCGATAATCATAATAAGCTATCTTTAAAGCCACTGAGTGGGTTTTCGATAAGGCAAAATATGACCAGCTGTAATATTCGCTCTGCGGCGACAGTACATGTAAATGCGCAACACCAGCTTGAATTTTATTGTCATGGTTATGCTAAAGATCCAGATGGAACGACATTCAATGTTTTGGGTAAATCCAGCCGTGGAATCGATAAATTCTATTTTAAAAAAGGGACGTTACGTTAAACCATGACACATAGACGCTACTTCTTTTTACTATTAGCTTTGTTTACGCCTGTGGCAATATGGGCTGCGATTAATCCATGGCATCCTGCTGATTGGGCGTTAGAAAATGTTCTTGTTGTTGCTGCTTTGGTTGGTTTGATCGTTACCTTGGGTAAATTCCCACTTTCCAGAGTATCCTATACTTTAATATTTCTGTTCTTGGTTTTGCATGAAGTGGGTTCGCACTACACCTATGCCGAGGTGCCTTATGATGCTTGGTTTAAAAGCCTGACAGGGAATACCTTAAACAGTGTTTTAGGGTTTGAGCGCAATCATTATGATCGATTGGTTCATTTTAGTTATGGTTTGTTACTTGCCTATCCGATACGCGAGGTATTTATTCGAATAGCGGATGTAAAAGGATTTTGGAGTTATTTCCTTCCTTTAGATTTGACCATGTCGACATCAATGATTTATGAATTAGTTGAGTGGGGGGCGGCAGAAGCAGTGGGTGGTGATCTTGGGGCGGCATATCTTGGTTCTCAAGGTGATATTTGGGATGCTCATAAAGACATGGGACTAGCAAGCATTGGTGCACTTATTACAATGCTTTTGGTAATGTTTATTAATATTCGTTTACAAAGAGATTTTGCTCAAGAATGGAATGATAGCTTAACAATTCAACACCCTGAACCGCTGGGTGAAGATGAAATTAGCAGAATGGTCAATAAATAATAATATTTTTTGGTAAAAGTCTTTTAAATTCAGTCTTCTGTCACTACAATCACGCCCATTGAGTAAATTTAATATGAATGGAGATAACATGAAATTACCTATAGCACTATTTGTAGCTAGCACAGCGCTTATGACATTGCCTAATACAGCCTCTGCTGATTGGTGGAGCAAAGGAAGCGCATCAAAAGACACAACGAATAATAGCAATGACTCTTCTGATTGGTGGGGTAAAGGAACTACAGCTAAAAAAGTAGTAGAGGATACAGCTAAAAAAGTAGTGAATAAATCAAGTACTGAAGACTCAGATGAAAATACACAAAAAGATAGTAAAGTCGCCGTTAAAATAGACACTAAGAATACTGTTCAAAAAGATGCAAAGGTTGTTACAGCAACTGCTAATAACACTGCACCAGCTACACCAATTGCGCCAGTTGCACCCGTTGCGCCAGCTAATAGCAGTGCGCCAGCTAATAACAATGCGCCAGTCAAAGCGAATGCAGAAAAGACAGTTAATACTATTAATAATAAAAAAGCTGGCGTAAATATTCTATTTCAAGGCACAGGTACAACAGATCAAGCGACGGCTAATAAGCTTAAGCGTATGGTTGATTCACAGGAGCTACCTAATGCTAAAGTAAAAATGGGGGCTGCCAATATAAATAATAATGGCAATCCATCTTGGAATATGAATATGCCTGCTGCTAGATTCAATCAACAGGCTATGCCACAAACGCTACAACCACCTATGCCTCAAGCGATGACCTATATTCCTTTACGTGCGCTAACTGCACAAGGCTATGTACCACAGATTCAAATGCCACAAATGTGGGGGCAAATGCCACAGTTCAATATGCAACAAGAGCAAGCAAAGGCTCCTACTAAAAGGCCTAGTTTTGAAGAGCAACAGGCGATGATGGAGCAAATGCGCATTCAGTTTGAAACCATGGCACTTAGAATTTCTGAGAGACAAAAAGCGGCAGCAATTTCTTATAAAAAGTATCAGGCTTCTCAAAAGCAATCAATGACCAATGATGCGCCTGCAAATTCAACCGCACCGATTGCTCCAGCTAAATCAGCTCAGGCTCCGGCAGCGGAGACTACATCAGCTCCAGCTAAGGTAACAGCTCCTACAGCTCCTGCAAAGTCTATGACTGCTCCAGAAGTACCCAGTACACCAGCAGAAAAAACTAACTAATACTAGCTTTTTCAGAAAGGAAATAGCGAGAGAAACTAAACTTGTTTCTCTCGCTATTTTTATTTTGGCAGGTATGATAGGTATATTGATTGTGATCACTAAAGACTAAATCTGCGGTAGTCCAGATACCATTGTGGTCTAATTTCTCTGAATCCATTTTTCGAGTTTATCTTTTTCACTTTTATTGAAAAACAAACCAAGCTTGGTACGCCGCCATAATATGTCCTCAGCCGTTAATGCCCATTCAGTTTTTATAAGGTACTCAACTTCACGTTGATAAAGCCCATGTGAAAAGGATTCTCCAAGGTCTTTAATCGAGGTTGCATCTGCGAGTACATTTTTAGTTCTAGTGCCATACAGCTTAACAAGACGAGAAACTTCATCTAGTGTTAAAAAGTGATAATGCTGTTGAAGATTGTCACACAGACTAGCAAAGTCATCGCTATTAAAATCACCGCCGGGTAAGGCTTCTTTTGCTGTCCACTTTCCCTTGTTGTTGGTTTTAAGTAATCCTTCTACTTTTTCCATAACTGATTCAGCTAAACGTCGGTAAGTCGTAATTTTCCCTCCAAATACATTAATTAATGCAGCACTATGATTTTTTTGATCAACATCTAAGACATAGTCACGCGTTGCTTCTTGTGCTTTGGATTCTCCATCATTATAAAGAGAACGAACACCTGCAAAACTCGCGACAATATCTGCTGGTTTGATTTTATGTTTAAAATATTGATTGGCGGCATGACAAAGATAATCAATTTCATTTTGAGTGATTTTCGCGTTGCGTGGATCATCCTGATAATCAAGGTCTGTAGTGCCAATTAGAGTGAATTGGTCTTGATATGGTATAGCAAAAGTAATGCGGTTATCTTTATTTTGGAAGATATAGCATTTCTCATGTGAGTAAATTTTTGGCACGATAATATGACTGCCTTGGACAAGTCGTAAGTTCTTACTTTTTGCATTGTCAGTATCTTCAGTTTGCAGTTGATCAAGAATAATATCTGCCCAAGGACCGCTCGCATTGATGACAATTTTGGCTTTCACTGATGTTAGTTTTTTATTTTTTTGATCTTCAATTGTCACTGACCAAAATGGATTATTCTGTTTATTTTTACGTTGTAAATTAACACATTTACTGCGTGTGTTAATACTTGCGCCTCTTTCTGCTGCATCAAGCGCATTCATTATAACAAGGCGTGCATCATCGACGGCACAATCAGAATACTCAAAGGCTTTACTGTAGTTTTGTGCGAGTACTTCACCCGTAATGTCATTGTTAAGATTAAGGGTTGTTGTGGCAGGGAGTTTTTTACGACCACCAATGTGATCGTAAAGAAACAAACCTAAGCGCAACAACCAAGCAGGTCGTAAGCCTTTATGATGGGGTAATATAAAGCGTTTGGGATGAATAAGATGTGGAGCCATATTCCACAAAATTTCACGTTCAGCCAGAGCTTCTCTGACTAAACGAAATTCATAATACTCTAAATAACGTAGGCCGCCGTGAATCAGTTTTGTGGATTGCGATGAAGTACCACTAGCTAAATCATGTTCTTCACACAGATAAACAGAGTAGCCTCTACCCATTGCATCCCGTGCAATTCCACAGCCATTAATACCGCCACCAATGACCAAGATGTCATAGTCAGTAGACATTATAAAAAAATCCTAATTGATACATTAATAGAGGTGCCCTATAGTTTAGATTTTAAGGTAATGCTTTACGCGCAGCAGATTGTCCTGCCATTTTTCCATATCGGCGACCAACATTACCCGCTACTAGACCACCAACAGTACCGCCAACAATACCACCTGCTGTGCCTGCGACTGCTCCAGTGACTTTAACCGGTACTTTTGCAACAGCAACGGCGCTGCCAATAACTTGTTGTTGTGAGCATGCTGTTAATGTTAGTCCTGCCAAGACAATTGTATGTATCAGTATTTTTTTTATCATTGGAAGCCCCTGTAATTGTTTGTTAATTATGCCATGTCAGTATTAACACAATGTTAATGGGTTATTCCCAACTCTTGCTCTAAGACGTTATTTATTCGAATATGTTCAAATTTGATAACGTGTTACTAGTTACTTTGATGTTGAAACTACTTTAATATATTGTAACCTTAATATCTAAGGAGATTTTTAGGGAAAAAACCATGACTAATACAATCAATAATAGATTTTTGATCGTTATATTATTACTTATATTCTCATCACTCTCTCATGCAAATCCAGCGTGGCAATTAGATAAGGAAGAAGATGGCATAAAGGTCTATGTGCGCGATACGCAAGACTCAGCGGTAAAATCATTTAGAGGCGAAGTGATCGTTTCAGCAAGCTTAACAACGCTTGTTGCGACTTTAGAAGATACCAAATCTTACCCGCAATTTTTACATAACTGTAAAAAAGCGACGAACTTAAAAATAATTAATGATAATGAATCATACAAATATATCGTGACGAATATGCCTTGGCCCGTGGAAGACAGGGATACGATTGTTCATTCGGTTATGAGTCAAGACAATGCCTCGAAGGTAGTTACTATTAAGTTCAATGCCGCACCACAACAAATTGCCCACAAAAAAGGACTCGTCAGAATTAATAAAATGCTAGGTAGTTGGCGTTTAATCCCTGAAGACAAAGATCAGGTGAAAGTTATCTATGAAATGAATGTTGATCCCGGTGGAAGCTTGCCAAAATGGTTGGTAAATTCATTGGCAGTAGATATACCTTTTCATACTTTGCAAAAATTAAGAAACCAACTTAAAAAGCCTGCTTATAAAAATATAAAACATGCTTTGATTGTAGATTAATACTTGTTTCAATTAGCACCCCCCAATTGTGTAAAAAAGGGAGGGGTGCCATATATTTTAGTTTTTATTACATGCAGTGTTTAGTTACTGAAAATGAGTAGCTAAGATACATGTGATATGTCCTGAGCATAGTTTAAACACAGTTCAGGACGATGGAGCGCTCTTGCTTTATATACGAGCTTTATTGTTTGTTAGATTCACGACAACAATCACCCTTCTAATAGTAAAAGCATGAGGATAGGAATAATCCCGGCATTACTGCTGGTATACAACACATCGGATAATCGGGTGGTTGTTAAAGCAGCGTAGTATTTAAAAGGGGGTACTGGGTCAGCTAAAATGGTTTGATTGTCATTTACCATGCTTTGTGTACGAATGCCTTCCCCTGCTGAAAGTGGACGAGATATTGTGGTTGTCCAATCGCCATTTGAATCAGCTAGTGCAGTTCCTAATAAGGCGAAAGATTCTATCCGATCATCTGTATCGTCAAGGTAAAGATAGACAGTACAGTTTGGGCAAAATGGATTAACTGTTGTAGGAAGTAGTCTATCCCCATTTGTACCACTTATGGTTGTTCCTTTAATACTGGTGATTTTAGCCGGAATAAACTTACGCAAATCCTCATTTACCCCTTCGGAGAAACGATAAGCATGGAAGTTGGCTTCAGTATTATTTCCGCCTTCAATAATATTATTCCATACCCGAATCCAGCGACTGCCTTGTTCGAGAAAGCTCTGTGTAATAATGACAGCGTCGAGTTCATCCCCTATATCACCTGGGTCAAAACCGTTACGTGTAAAATAGAAATGATTCGCTGTTGCAATGCTTTCTGAACCACCCAATAAAAGTCCCTGACCACATGTTCCCACTTTCTTGTTACTAGCATCTATGCCAACAGTATTTCCAGTCACTACGTTATCGATACCGAAAATTTCCATGGAAATAGGGGGTGTTTCGTTAGTTGCTTGAGTGACGTGTAAGCCTGCAATTCTATTATTTTGGATAATATTATGTGAACCTGTTACTTGAATACCACGACCGCCGTACCACAGGGAAGAGTCGTAATCTGAGCTTCGACTACAGTTTATAGTACTGGTTATAGGAACATCTCCATTGGCATTCATGCCAATGAAATTATCCTCGATGAGATTATTGCTACCTGTACTGGTAACACGAATAGCGCGTTCATTTGCGCCAATAATTCGGTTAGTTCGGATGATATTATTATCAGAGGCTGAATTAGGCATGATAATGCCACCGCGCGCCATAGAACGCATGGCTTGAGAGGAAGCTGTAGAAGCTAGCTTCATTTGCAGGCCATTATTTGTAAGACCCATCCAAACACTTTCTACAAGATTGTGATCTTCATACAGAATGATTTGACCACCGCCATGGAAGCCTAGATTACGGAATGTATTATTGGCAGTACGTACTTCCAGTGAACTTCCAAAGATTGGGCTATTTTCACTATTAGTATTGATCATAATAGCAGGGCCGCCACCAGGTCTTGTACCACCATCCACAGTAACTTGCCCGCCATCATCTGAAATAAAACGGCGTTTAATTTCCCAAATGAAGGAGGAATCAATTTGAACTTCCCAAATACCAAGAGCGGCATTGTAATTTGGATCATTTGTTGGAATATTAAATTCAATCGTGATGGGACGGTCACCATCCGGTCTAACGCCTGCTTCTAGAATTGCCCGCCTTAAGGTACATTTATTGTTCGGTGCTGGTGAGAATAATGCTCCACTTTGCCCTGCAGAGAAGGAACAAGTGTAATTATCAACTCTGCCGATATCATCATCTACTTCGGCGTAATCTAGCGTGGTATCAACGATGATAGTCGTCGCAGCAGAGGCAATACTGATTCCACCAATAGAACTTGCTGTAAATAAAGTGAACAACGATATTTTGCGTAAAACTTTACAGATTAACTGTCCATTACATTTTAATCTACGCATGACAACATCTCCTTAAATTACATACTTTTCAATTATAAAAGAAAGAAGGAATAAACAACCTAGTACATATGGGTAGTTATTTCATAAGTAATTAAGATTGAGATAATCAGTTTTACGCATAAGGAGATGCAATTAATTATTGACATAGATCAATAATGAGCACCTTAGATTAACCAAAGTTAACTTAGATTAACTTAAATTCTTAATTAGAATCAGTAGTTTAAAAAAATATTATAGACGAATGGTAGGGAATTCTACCTTGTGTCAAATATACAGTCGAATATAGTTATGTCACTAGATTGACTCGCAACAGTCTCTGGTTTTACTTTTGTTAAACACCTTGTTTTACTCCTTGCGAAACAAGGTGTTTAACAATTTTTTAAAATTCTACGCCTTATTTTTCTTAGTTTTAGAGCTATTCCTAAGTATCTGAATAATGTCTGCTTGTAAAGCGTTTTCAATTTCCATATTACCTAACAACATTGAGAATAAAACAGGGTCTTCTAATAGCAGTAATTCTTTAAAAGTAATTTGCTTTTCACTGCTTGAATTCAAGTAATGGTTTTCTAAATAATCATTTAATAACACGTCAAGTTCACGCATTCCGCGCCGACAATACCAACGTAGTTTTGATTGCTCTTTGTCAGTCATTATTTTTTAACGATTAATCGTTTTATATTGGCAATCGCTTTAGCAGGGTTTAAGCCTTTAGGGCAGCTATCGGTACAACTCATTATAGTGTGGCAGCGATAAAGTTTAAATGAATCATCGAGGTCTTCTAGGCGCTGATTACTTGCTTTATCTCTGGAATCGACTATCCAACGGTAGGCATTTAACAAGGCTGCAGGTCCGAGGTATTGATCACTATTCCACCAATAACTTGGGCAACTGGTTGAGCAACAGGCACAGAGGATGCATTCGTATAATCCGTCGAGCTTTTCACGATCTTCTTTTGATTGGAGCTGTTCTTTGTTAGCTATTGGCTTTTCATTTTTCATCCAAGGTTTTACAGAAGCGTACTGTTTGTAGAAATTATCAAGATCTGAGACTAAGTCTTTAATAACCGGTTGATGAGGTAGTGGATAGACAGTGACATCACCTTTTATATCCGCTATAGATTTGGTGCAAGCAAGGGTATTCTTGCCATCTATATTCATCGCACAAGAGCCACAAATGCCTTCACGACAAGAACGGCGCAGTGACACAGTCGAATCCATTTCATCTTTTATCTTTAGTAGGGCATCGAGAACCATCGACCCACAGTTATCCATATCGATTTCATAGGTATCTGTTCTTGGGTTCTTGCCTGTATCGGGGTCATAGCGGTAGACAATAAATCGTTTAATATTGTTTGTGTTGCTTGAAGCTTTTATCGTTTTTCCTTTTGTCAGGATCGAATTAGCAGGTAGTTTAAATTCAGCCATAGTGATTAACCTAGTACACTCTCTTTTTGGGGGGAATGACTTCACATTCATCCGTTAATGTATACATATGTACGGGTCGATAATCGAATTTAACCTGACCCTTATCGTCTACCCATGCAAGCGTATGTTTCATCCATTCTGTGTCGTTACGATCTGGAAAGTCTTCACGGGCATGTCCCCCTCGACTTTCTTCTCGATTTAAAGCACCTTGGATAATGGCTTGTGCTTGCGATAATAAATTTTCCAATTCAAAAGTCTCTAATAAATCAGTATTCCATTTCATACTTCTATCAGTAATCCCAACATCAGAAAAGCTATCAAAGACTTTCTGCATTTCTTGCATGCCTTCTTGCATACTGTCTCCAGTACGAAAAACAGCTGCATATTTTTGCATGGTACGTTGCATCTTATCGCGAATACTAGCCGTGCTTGATTTACCTGAAGCATTTCTAGTTTTATCAAAGCGCTTTAGCAATTTATTAAAGGTATCTTTAGCTAATGGCGAATGCGGGGTATTTGGCTTTAATAATTCTGCCGCTCTGAGTGCAGCAGCACGACCAAAAACAATGATATCTAATAAAGAATTTGAGCCCAGTCGATTGGCACCATGTACAGAAACACAGGCACATTCACCAATTGCCATTAAACCTGAGACAACAGCATCAGGGTTATTGCCATCAAGCGTTACCACTTCTCCATGATGATTCGTTGGAATGCCTCCCATATTGTAGTGAACCGTAGGAAGAACCGGAATAGGGTCTTTATTTACATCAACGCTTGAGAATATTCGTGCACTTTCGGCTATTCCTGGGAGTCGTTCATTGATGACTTCAGGGCCAAGATGCATCAGATTAAGGTAGATATGATCTTTATCAGGACCTACGCCACGACCCGCATTAATCTCCATGGTCATGGCACGGGAGACAACATCACGAGAGGCTAAATCTTTGGCATTGGGTGCATAGCGCTCCATAAAACGTTCGCCTTTAGCATTGCTTAAGTAGCCACCTTCACCGCGTACACCTTCTGTTATAAGGACACCTGCTCCATAAACACCCGTTGGGTGAAATTGGACAAACTCCATATCTTGAAGGGGAAGACCTGCGCGCAATACCATACCGCTGCCATCACCTGTACAGGTATGTGCGGAAGTTGCTGAGAAAAATACGCGACCACAACCACCTGTGGCAAGTACCACCTGATGCCCTCTAAAACAATGTAGTTCACCCGTGGTTAAATCCCATGCCATGACACCTTTACAAACCCCATCTTCCATAATTAGATCGGTTGCAAAGTATTCGATAAAGAATTCAGCTTCATGCTTGATTGATTGTTGATACAGTGTATGCAAAATAGCATGACCCGTTCTATCTGCGGCAGCACAGGTACGTTGGGCGACACCTTCACCATTATGCGTGGTCATTCCACCAAAGGGGCGTTGGTAAATCTTACCATCTTGCGTGCGTGAGAATGGTACGCCAAAATGTTCTAATTCAATGACGGCTGCGGATGCTTCACGACACATATACTCTATGGCATCTTGATCTCCCAGCCAGTCTGAGCCTTTGACAGTGTCGTACATATGCCATTGCCAAGTGTCTTCACCCATATTGCCGAGGGCTGCGGACATGCCACCTTGTGCCGCTGTTGTGTGACTTCGAGTTGGGAAGACCTTAGTAATACAAGCTGTTTTTAAGCCTGCGGCTGCCATCCCTAAAGTGGCACGTAAACCAGCACCACCTGCACCCACAATAACCACATCATATTCATGATGGATGACTTTATAGTTATTATTTTTGTCTGGCATTTATTGCCCTCCAAAGTAAATGGTCGTTATAGAGTAAAGTCCGATCGCCATCAGTAAATAGCTTAAAAACTTAACAAGGGTAATTATTTTTCTACGTTTGTTTACATCAGAAATATAGTCTTCAAAAATAACTTGTAGACCGAGATGAGCATGATGAAAAGAGGTGATCACTAATAAAGCCATCATAATCGCATTGAAAGATGATCTTAACCATGTGATGACGACTTCATGTGTCGCTTCGGGAAGGAGAGCGATGTTGATACAAAACCAAAGTATCAAAGGAATTAATATAAGTGCTGTTATTCTTTGAACGAGAAAATGGTGTGAGCCTTTTTCTGCTATGTGTGTATTCGACTTACTTTGCTTCATGTTTTTTATACCAACGTGGCAATCAGCCAGCTAATAATGGTTAATCCAATACTTACTACGATAACGGCAAGCCCAGATCTATTCGCTTGTTTTAGGTCTAGCCCTTTTCCGATATCCCAGAACAAATGACGGATTCCGTTACAGAGATGGTAATAAAGCGAAAAAGTAAAACCAAATAAAATCAAATAACCAAGCCAACTACTTAAAAATGCTTGCATTATTTGCCACATTCTACCGCCAATAGAAGCACTTAATAATACGGCCACCATCAAAATTAACCCAAAGAAAAGAGCTCCCCCTGTACCGCGATGTAATATAGAAAGCTTCGCTGTAAAAGGGAGTTTATAAATTTGTAAGTGTGGCGAAAGTGGACGCTTATCATCCCAAGACATTATTTATTCCTAGTAGTGATGAGATCTCTGCTGTTGAGGTCTCATTGTTATTTTTTTGAGTATAGGTCATAAACCTACTAATTATTAAAAAAAGGGGGGGGATGCCCTTTTATTTGTTAAGAATATATTTCTTCGATTGCATCTCTTTAATTCTGCTTGCCGTTCTTTGAAATTCAAAGACCAGCTTTTTTGCCGTATATAATTCTTCTGGCTTTGAATCGGCTGAGACAATGAGATTGATGCGCATATCATAAAAGGTATCGATCATATTAATAAAGCGTCTGGCTGCATCATCCATACTATCATCCATGACAGGAATATTAGAAATGAGTACGGTCCTGAAGAAGGTTGCAATTTGTGTATAGTCTTCAGTGGATCGTGCTGTATTACAAAGATCATCAAAATTAAACCAGACAACTTCTGCACTCCACATGTTAACCAGGATTTTACGAGTATTAATAATGACATCATTCCTGTCTCGATGAAGTTCCACGCCAGAGAGCCGATGAAAGTGTTCTTCAAGTATTTTGTCAGATTCATTATTGCTAGGAAGATAATAAAGAGAAATCTCATCCATCGCTTTGCTGCGATAGTCGAGTTCTCCATCCATTTCAATCACTTTAGTATGTTCTTTAATCCGCCTTATCGCAGGCAGAAATCGTTCTCGCTGTAATCCATTTTTATAAAGATCATCTGGGTGAAAATTTGAAGTTGTCACTAAGACAACACCCTCCTTAAAAAGATATTGAAATAGTCGCCCTAATAACATCGCATCGGTAATGTCGATCACATGAATTTCATCAAGGCACAATAGCCGTGCTTTGTTTGCTAGATTACTCGCCACCTGTTTCAATGGGTCTTCAACGCCTTCTAAAAGCTTTAACTCCTCATGGACAAGCTGCATAAAGCGATGAAAATGAAGACGTAATTTCTTTTTAATAGGCACCTGTTCATAAAACAAGTCAACTAAATATGTTTTTCCACGACCCACACCTCCCCATATATACAGTCCAGCATGACTGCGCTTAACTATTTTAGGGCGAATGAACAGGCTTGCAAATGAACTTTGTTGTAGAGATGAGCTATCTACAATTAATTGATTGTAAACTTGCTGTAATTCACTTAATACGTGTTCTTGATGGGGATCAGCAACTAAATTTCCTTCTTCAACAGCAGATTGATACTTTACAATTAAGATTGAATCAATCGTCGTTTGAGTTGTAGAGTGTGTTTCGTTCAAACTCATAGTGTTAGCGTTAGAAAATTCATGTATAAAGTATAATATGTCTGTCCTTATAATTACTTATTTTAAGTTAATGTTCTTTATTAAAGAATACTATTTTATAAACACGTTTGAATAATAATCAGACAATAATATGCCAAGAAATCAATACAACACACCTTTTACATTAACGCTTAAGTCATCCTTACAAAAAAAGCTATTAATACTGTTCCCTCATCTTGTGGCTATGGTTATCGTTCTATTTACTTTATCAATTCCATTTTATTGGATTATTATACTAATATTATTGTTATTATTTTCCGCTATTTATAATTATAGGCTACATATCGATAACAGTTTAAATAAATCCGTTTTAAAAATCAGTCAGGACTCTGCTAAAAACTGGGTAATATTTATACAAAATGGCACATCTATTCCTGTGACCCTATTAAATTCAACTTATGCTAGCAAATACCTGATAATAAATAACTATATTGATATTAATAAAAATAAATACAGTACTGTTTTTACCCCTGACAGTCTATCTTCTCATGACTTTAGACACTTATTCGTGTTATCTAAACTGACTTAAGTTAGTGATATATAATTAAATTTATAAAAAGTAGTGACAAAGGATAGATAATGTATTAATATATTAGTCTATACTAATATAGCGGATTTAGTATGACTATTGAAAATAATAAAGGGTCTAAAATGCAAAGTGCTGAGCATAGTACTGATTCACCTGACTGTAAATTTATGCGGGGAATCTTAGCGAACCGAAATATGGAAGAAGCATCACGCTCTTTCAAGGCAATATCTCACCCATTGAGGTTAAACATTCTCTGCGTTTTAGGCACGGGGAAGATGAGTGTGCAAGATATTCTTGAAGCCGTAGGAACTTCTCAAAGTAATGTGTCACAACATCTACGCCTATTAAGAGACAAAGGAATTGTTGAATCGGAAAAAGATGCGAATCGTGTTTTTTATTCTGTGAAAAATGAAACCATCAAACAACTACTTGGCAGTATAGAATCGTAGTTTAGAAGATGTACGGGTGTCTTGAAATAGGCAGTTAAGATAAGACTTAGTTAGTCGTTTCTTAGCAGAAGATTGGTTAACTTATAGCACCGCTAAGAGCCGTGCTATAAGAAAAATATTATGCAGTTTTACTATTGGCCTCTTTAACCATAGTCTGTAATTCACCTTTTTCAAACATTTCCAAAGTGATATCACAGCCACCAATTAACTCCCCATCAATATAAACCTGAGGGAAGGTTGGCCAATCGGCATAGCGTGGTAGATTCTGAAAAATCTCAGAATCAGTCAAAACATTCACATAAGCAAATTCTTCACCACAGCCTTTAAGTGCATCAGAAGTACGACTTGAGAAACCACATTGAGGTAACTGAGGTGTACCTTTCATAAAAATAACTACCGGGTTGTTCTCAACAGCGTCTTTAATTCGATCCATTACATCCATAGTTTTCTCCTATTCAATAGTTACAGTATGGGGTAGTTTAATTGTTTTACAATAAATTATTAGTATCCTTACTTTTCATGTATTAAGTCCTTTTATTTGTACATATTTGTTTATTTGAAGCTCTACTATACTTCATAGCTCACTCGGAGAATAAACAGGGTACTTTGCATATTTAAAATCACTAACATTTCTCGTTACTATTGAATCATCGGGAATTAAATTACCTGAAAAATACTGAACAGCATTTTCAAAGTCAGTAAATTTTGAATTTACAGACTCCTCTAGCACAGTTCTATCGACGTTAGCTATTTCAAAATTTTTCAACAAGTTATGAATAGCTGTTTTGGCTTTTTCCTTATAATATTTCTTAGATACTAAATAGTCGATTGTAGTAATTGTTGTTGCGCATAGATATCCTTTAATTACTCCTGTCTCAGCAGAACTAACGAGATTAGAAGATAACTCTAAAAATTGCTTTCTTTCCAGCAAAATATCTAAATGATATTTGTATCAAATAAAATTTTCCTCAAGATGTTTTTTATAATCTTTTTCATCGAGAGGCTACTATCCTTTAAGATTACACAATCAATGATTGTGTAATTGGGGCAATTTTTTGTTTTTTATTTTGTTTTGTTTTGTAAAAACTGTGAAGTAATCAGCTACGATTTGAGAAAGAGACTTACCTTGCTCTTTTGCTTGTTTAATCAGCTTATCTTCTAAGCGCAATGTTAATTTTGTTTGCATAACGAGGCTGTAGAAAAACCCCATTATTGGCTTAATTATTTGTTTTAGTCTATTTATTTAAAGATCCTAGAAAATAATAAGATTAAAAACAATGAGTTATGAATTGAGAATAAGTGAAAAATTCTATAAAAGAAGGTGTTTAGGTTTTCCTACAGCCAGAACGCCTTGCTAAGGGGCAAGCGGTTTAAAACTGCCAAACCCTAAAACTGAGATTGTACCACCCGAAGCTACAAAACTAAAAAAGAAGCCCTGATTTAGCTTGTCCCTGACTTAAGCAACTTGTTATGTTTTATAGACTTAAGCCGCTGAAAGTTGAGTAACATGAAGTTCATTTCGATGTTGCTCAGCTTGCCAAAGATCATACTGTGACTGTTGGTTTAACCAACTTTCAGACGATGTATTAAACGCGATTGACAGACGAACTGCCATTTCTGGGCTAATGCCAGCCTTACCATTAAGTATGCTTGATAAGGTTTTTCTACTAATTCCAAGACCTTTAGCAGCATCAGTTACCGTTATCCCTAATGGCTCAATACATAATTCTTTTAATACTTCGCCGGGGTGCGGGGGATTGTGCATTAACATAATTTCACCTCAATGATAATCTTCATAATTTACAACCTCAGCATGAGTTCCCTCAAACTTAAAAGTTACACGCCAATTTCCATTAACTCTTACAGAATACGTTTCAGCTCTATCACCTGATAACGGATGAAAGAATAAACCTGGTAAGTTCATATCTTCTGGTGAAATAGAAGCATTTAACCGACCTAAAATTAATTTTAAACGATTAGCGTGGTGAGGTTGAATACCTGACTTACGACCAGTTTCGAAGAATAACTTTAGACCTTTATGCTTAAAACTCTGTATCATGGCTTAATTGTAACCCATAACGTAACAGGTTTCTATTGTATTTGAACTTTAAGCTGATTTTAGCCTTTTTGATGAATAGAGTGGTATTCGTTAAATGTGCAGTTTTATGCTTTTGCCTCGCAGAGACATAACGCCCCAATAAAGCGATCTGCCGAAACACTGGCACAAAGCCTACAGAGCAAGTAAAACTATAACATAAGTCTTTGATTCAAAAGAAGTCCTGCTTAGGCAGGTCGTCTTTAATTGGATTGTTATATTTTATTAAGTTTTATACTTCTTTTGTCGAAATAGATTGCACAGTTTTTAACAGCTGATCTGTTGAGATTTTAGACTGTTTGCTAAAATCAATATTTTCAGGCAATAAAACTTTAGCAACCATTTCCAGATTTTTCAAAAATGCATCTGATTCCATCGGAGCTAGTAACTCAAGTGTATCAGCACGAGCATAATGAAAGTCAGACATTCTACTGGCATATCTGTATATCGAAATAAACACTTGTGAGAAAAAGATTGTAATTAACAGAATCCCAAATCTTGCAACATTTGTTGACAAATAAAATGCAAACTTTGAATTGTCATTAGCTGTAATATTTG
>JAZGEM010000026.1:0-2205 GCA_036478745.1 Cocleimonas sp. | reverse complement strand
TTGAGCTTGCAGGTTGACCATTGGTATCATTTTTTCACCCTTGTTTGATTAATTGAGAGATTTCTATGGCAGTTTCTAATGCCCTTCTTCCAGCTTCACCAGAAACAAGAGGATTTTTATTTGTCAGAATACAATCTACAAAGTGTTTAATTTCTTCAAGTAAGGCATCACCATTTTCAAATTTAGATTCTTCACTCACTATTTCTGGAATGCCGGGGAACATCTCTTTATCTCCCGTTTGATGTTTAATCAAAATTTTATCCTGAAAATCAACTGAAATATAGGAGCACGGTCGGAACAAACGCATTTTACGTTCCATTTTCATACTAATTCGGCTAGCAGTTACATTAGCAACACAACCATTAGTAAACGTCAGGCGTGCATTGGCAATGTCTGTCCCCTGAGTTAATACGGAGGTTCCACTGGCATCAATACGTTTTATATCAGAATCTATCAGGGCAAGAATAATATCAATATCATGAATCATTAAATCCAGAATAACGCTAACATCATTTGCACGGGGGTTAAAGGGAGATAAACGGTGAGCTTCTATAAAAAGTGGTTTAGCTTCTTTGTCCAATCCCATAATTGCCGGGTTGAAGCGCTCTAAATGACCCACTTGCAAAATAACGGATTTTTCTTTGGATATAGCGATGAGTTCATCCGCCTCTTCCACTGTCACAGTCATTGGCTTTTCAACTAAAACATGTGTCCCAGCATTTAAAAAATCACACGAAACCTTATGATGAAGACTGGTGGGAACAACAATACTAACAGCATCAATCTCCCCTATTAAGGAGTCATAATCAGTTAGTCCTTTAGCTCCATTTTTTTCTGCAACTTCTTTTACAACTTGCTCATTTATATCTACAACAGCAACTAATTCGCAATTTTCCAATGACGCATATTTTTCTGCATGAAATTTGCCCAAATACCCTGCACCGATCACGGCACATTTCAATTTACTCATGTGTTAATCGTTACTCCTACTTATTATTTTTTTTATTATATGGATAAGTTATTTATTTTCCATTCCTCAATCATTCAAACTAAGCCATCGCAAACGATTAGCATTTGTTACGACAGTGAGCGAGGACATTGCCATTGCTGCACCGGCAATCATCGGACTTAATAAAATACCAAACAAAGGATAAAGCACACCGGCAGCAACTGGAATTCCAATGGTATTGTAAAAGAAAGCACCTAATAAATTTTGTTTGATATTGGTGACGGTTGCTTTAGATAAAGCCATCGCTTCTGATACCTTTAATAATGACCCTTGAAGTATTACAATATCAGCACTTTCAATAGCTACATCTGTCCCTGTTCCAATTGCAAAACCAACATTCGCTTGGGCTAATGCTGGCGCATCATTGATCCCATCGCCCACCATGCCAACTATCTGTCCAGCAAGCTGTAGCTCTCTTGCAATAGCCGCTTTTTGCTCAGGTAATACTTGCGCTCTAACCTCAGAAATACCTGCTTGTTTTGCAATCGCTTTTGCTGTAATTTCATTATCGCCAGTGACCATAATGACACGAACTCCCTGCCGTTCTAATTGCCAGACGGCTTTTGCAGAATCAGGCTTGATTGGATCCGACACAGAGATTATGCCAGCAATTTTATTATCGACCGCTAATAACATAGCAGTTTGACCTTGAGCTGAAAGATGTTCAATTTTATCTTTAAAAGAGGCATAGCTAACCCCTTTTTCATCCATCAAGACTTCGTTACCAAATAGCACGGTTTGCTGCGCAATTTTTGCTGAAATACCGTGACCTGCAATGGCTTCAAAGTCGGTTATCTTTTCTGACTTAATATTTTCATCCTTTGCTGCCTGCAAAATAGCAGCTGCTAACGGATGTTCAGACCCCGACTCGACACTTGCTGCGAATTTTAAAATGGATTTTTTATCAAAATCCGCCAGCACTTCAATATTTGAAACGGTAGGTTTCCCTTCGGTAACGGTGCCTGTTTTGTCCAAAATCAGACAACTGATTTTTCCTGCACTCTGTAATGCATCTCCATTACGAATTAAAACCCCCATTTGAGCTGATCGTCCAACGCCAACCATAACGGATATAGGTGTTGCCAGACCTAGTGCACAAGGGCATGCAATAACAAGCACGGTCATAGAGGTGACAAAGGCATAACTCATTGAAGGGTCTGGTCCAAAGGCATACCAAACAAGAAAAGTAAGCAATG
>JAZGEM010000025.1:0-33786 GCA_036478745.1 Cocleimonas sp. | reverse complement strand
ACGGCGGTGGATTAAGGGGATGGGCTGTGCTTTTAGGACAGCTACACACTAGATTTATAGGTTTTTCAATAGAGTACTTTTCAGCATCTCAAGCGTCAATCTTGCAAAAACACGGGGGGTGCCATATGGACATCCTGAGCATATATTAGATACTCAATATAGCCTTACGATAAAACTGCAACTCTTCTATAGATTCTAAAATATCATCCATCGCCAGATGTGCCCCTTTTTTGGTATAGCCTTCAAGTACTTCAGGCTTCCACCTTGCGGCGAGTTCTTTTAGGGTACTCACATCTAAATTACGGTAATGAAAATAATCTTCTAATGCTGGCATTTCTCGTGCCATGAAACGACGATCCTGACAAATGCTATTACCGCACATAGGAGATTTTCCTTTTGGAACAAACTCTTCCAAGAATTTAATCGTTTCAGCTTCTGCTTGTTGAGCGCTAAACTGGCTCTCTTTAACACGTTTAATGAGTCCAGAACTGCCATGATGACTCTGATTCCACTCGTCCATTCTATCCAATACACTATCTGATTGATGAATCGCAATAATCGGACCTTCTGCTAGTTTATTTAAGTCCTTGTCGGTCACAACAGTGGCTATTTCAATAATGACATCATTAAAGGTATCCAGGCCTGTCATTTCTAAATCAATCCAGATTAAGTTATTTTTGTTTTGACTCATAGGGTATAATTCCGCGTTAGTTCTTATTTTTACAAGGTGAGACCTCAGGTAACGAAGTCTCAAGGTTGAATTTTAAATAATTAGTCTTATTTTATATCATATGCATATATTTACAGTAATTTTTCTCATCATGGTGGTTATCACCGTTGGCATCCAATTTTGGCTATCTCTTCGTCAAGCGAAACACGTTGCAGAGCATCGTGCTGTAGTCCCAAAAGAATTTGCTGATAAAATCACCCTAGAAGAACACCAAAAAGCCGCTGACTATACTCGCACTAAAGGTAGCTTTGGTCGGTTAGGATTATTACTGAGCACAATTGTTCTTATTTTATGGACACTCGGTGGCGGTCTCTCTTGGTTAGATAACCTTGTGCGCTCTTATGAGTTGAACGCATTAACCACAGGTGTCATCGTAATTCTTGCCTTCTCATTAATTTCTAGCTTAATTGATATTCCAACGTCACTTTATAACACCTTTGTTATCGAAGAAAAATTTGGTTTTAATAAGTCCACTATCGGTGTCTTCTTTATCGATATGTTTAAAGGAGCGGTGCTTTCATTAGTCATAGGTATTCCATTGATTATGTTGGTTATATGGTTAATGGAAAGTGCTGGCGATCAATGGTGGTTTTACGCATGGGCATCATTAACGGCTTTTTCAATTCTTATGATGTGGGCTTACCCTAAGTTTATCGCCCCTATTTTTAATAAATTCAAACCTTTAGAAGAAGGCGAAGTGCTAGATAAAATCACGACCTTACTAAAGCGCACAGGTTTTAACTCTGACGGTGTATTCGTTATGGATGGCTCTAAACGCTCTAGCCATGGTAATGCCTACTTCACAGGCTTTGGAAAAACCAAACGTATCGTATTTTTCGACACCTTGTTAAAACACTTAACACCGAAACAGGTTGAAGCTGTTTTAGCCCATGAATTAGGGCACTTTAAACACAAACATGTATTAAAAGGCATGGTCGTTTCAATGACCATGACGCTAATCGGATTCGCCGTATTGGCTTGGCTAATGAAACAAGAATGGTTTTATAGCGCACTCGGCGTACAGCAATCTTCAACGTATATGGCACTCTTGTTATTTATGTTGGTTAGCCCTGCTTTTACCTTCTTTATTGGTCCAATGATGTCACGTTGGTCACGTAAACATGAGTTTGAAGCTGATGCTTTTGCTGCCCAACAATCAGATTCTGGGGAACTAATTAACGCATTAGTCAGTCTATATAAAAAGAACGCAGGAACTTTAACGCCAGACCCGTTATATTCAGCGTTCTATGATTCTCATCCACCTGCATCAATTCGCATAGCGCATTTGAAACAGGCAGGTTAATTGAGATAAACTAAGTTAAATTTGAGAAAAAAGAAGTGTATACGGAGACTTATTATGAAATTTTCTAACAAACTAATCATTACATTAGCGGGCTTGCTAATTTCAGGTGCAACTTTTGCGGCAGGTAACGCAGGCAACGGTAAAAAACTCTTTACCCAATCAAAGTGTAACCAATGTCACGGCACTGAAGTTTTCACTCGCTCTGATAGAAAAGTGACTGATTTAGCAAAATTGGAAGCACAGGTTAGACGTTGTGATTCAAACCTAAACACCAATTGGTTTGACGATGAAATTCATGATGTTACAGCACACCTTAATGCCTCTTATTACAAGTTTTAACATCAAGATGACTATATCTTGAGTCCAAAAATCAACACCGGGCGGGTTATTATCCGCTTCGGTGCTGAACTCCTAGTAGAGAACACCTCAGAAAACCCATCCGACCCGCCTGTACGTTGCACAGCCAAACGTAAATTCGATACTATCGTCTGTGGCGATATCATTACATGGCACCACAATGAGCACGGCAACGCATCTGTCGTTGACCTTCTTCCACGTAGTAATGCGCTCACCCGCCCAGGTTATCGAGGCAAACCCAGAACCATAGCCGCAAATATTGACCAACTGGTTATTGTTAATTCTTGGCTGCCTGAAACCTCATGGGATTTAGTGGATCGCTATCTAATCGCTGCTCACCAACTCAATGCTGAAGCTATTATTGTTATGAATAAAAGTGACTTAGCGCAAGAACACGCCACCGAAGAAGACTGGCAAGCCATGAAAACCTATCAAGACATTGGTTATAAAGTGTTGCAAATGAACGCTATATCTGGAGAAGGTGTTCAAGACTTACAAGACTTAATGAGTAACAAGACCTGTATTTTTAGTGGTCGCTCAGGTGTAGGAAAGTCATCTATTGCCAATATTATTCTTCCTGAACTAGATATTACCGTCGGCATTATTTCTGATTCTGGCGAAGGCAAACACACCACCACAACAGCCACATTGTATAAGTTACCCAATGACGGTCACCTAATTGATTCACCCGGTGTACGTGATTATGCGCTAGGTAATTTAGATGTTCATCAACTCAGTGATGGCTATATTGAATTCAAAGAACATACAGCATCATGCCGTTTTAATAATTGCAGTCATGACCATGAACCGGGCTGTGGCGTTAGAGTCTCAGTGGAAAGTGGGAAAATCTCTAAAGAGCGCTACCAGCGTTATATTCAGGCATTGCACTCACTAGACACATGAGTTTCGCTATTTAGATTACAATTATCAAAAAAAGGGGGGGGTGCCATATAGATAGACCTCAGCATAGAAGTATTCTATCGAGAAAATATCTTGTATGGCACCCCCCCTTTTTTTGTATAATTGAACGTATCTCTGTAACCACTGAGTTTTCATTTATGCAAGCCACACATATCATAGCAATCATCGTCAGACTGTTTGCCATTGCGATATTTTTAAAGTCACTCACATCCATTTCTACTTTCTTTATGATGCCCTATGAATCTAAATTTTTGGTCTATCACATTGCTGGTGTAACATCCGTTATTGCTTCATTATTGTTGTGGTTCTTCCCAACGTCGATTGCACATTTCATTATCCCATTTGAAAAACCCACTGAGACTTCGCATAGTAAACTAGACCTAAACGACTTATATCATTTAGGTTTTATAATATTAAGCATCTATTTATTATTCAACGTCTTCTCTGATGTTGTCTACTGGCTATCTTTTACAGCTTACGCAACAACGATGGAGCTACCCTACTTAGAATACATCAGCAATGAAAACAAAGCAGCGATGGTAACGACTGCCCTCGAATTTATTCTCGTCATGTTTATTCTACTTCGCCGTAAAAGTATTATCGCATTGTTCAGGTCTCATAAGATCAAATAGCAATAATTTGATAAAAAAGAGAAAATGACACCTTGTATCAATACCGAAGATCATCCTCCGCCTTTATGGAAGTACTTAAAGAAAGTTTTCAGAAAATCAACTTGTTGGGATTCACTGGTATTATCAAATTCAAAGTACACATTTAAAACGGGAAGGGTAAGCATTGCAATTTTTCTCGGTGTAGATTCATTAATCTTTATATCAACCGACATACTTTCTTTATCTAATAAAATTAACCAGTGATCAGGAGAAAACTCTTTATAAGAATACTCAGTTCTTGTGGTGAACTGACCTTGCAGTGTTTTTTTGAATTCACTGGGAGTGTATCCCATTTCATATTCAATTTGCATATTATCAAGCCTGTCTGACTCTACTTACCCCCCCGCAACAGGCGGCCAGATTGAAAGTACATCACCCTCTTTTAGTAAATGTTTGTCACGATCATCACAAACAAACTTGCCATTCACTAAAACAATATGTACTTGTTCCATGGGGACTTTATATTCATCGATCACATCTTGAACCACAGCATCTTCTGCTACTTTAATCTCACGTTTAAAACGTGCACTCCCCGGTGGCAGTAAGTGCATCAGTGAGGCGTAAAGTTCTAGGTACATTTTCATTTCTAATCTTCTATCTGTTTCATAAGTTCATCGTCATTTTAACTTGCGCTTGAGTTGTGCTGAGGTCTCAATTCATTAAAAAAGGGGGGGATGCCATATTAAGGGACTTGATCAGAGATGCCCTCAAACAACATTATCCAACTCCTGTACGGAACCAAGATATGCCTCCATAATACGCGTAGGGTCTTGAAGTAGACGTTCTTTCCAGTTACCTAAATGAATCTTACTTTCTATTAAACCTCGAATCACACCAATATTCTGAGTCATTCCTAATGTGCTCGCACCGACTAAAACGTCCTCTTGTTGATCCACACCGAAACGAAGATTCATATATTTGTAGGCTTCAGGATTATATATTTCTACACTATCACCGTCATCAACTCCCATCCAAAGACCAAAAGAGTGTGAAATCAAACCCAATGTATCGAGTACATTCATATTGATATTGCCATGGTGTTTAACTTGTTTTCCAGCCATATTCAATGCTGCAATGCGCCCATGATCAACTGCGGTTGGTTGAATAGCTTGCACAAGGAACTCACCTGTTGATAAGTCCTTTCCTTGGGCAACATCTCCAGCAGCATAGATATCAGTTACACTGGTTTGCATATTTTCATTAACCATTACGCCATCATCCACTTCAATTCCTGTTCCCTCTAGAAAAGAAATATTTGATTTTACACCCGTAGCCGTAATCACTAAATCTGCTGGGAGACTTCCACCGCTGTCTAGTTCCACTATCATTGAATTTTCGTCTTCTTTTATTGCAGTGATTTTTGTAGAGGTAAGTACATTTACTCCTTTTTCAATACACCACTTCTTAAGTAAACCACCCGCTTTATTATCCATCATACGCGGAACCATGCGGTCGCCCATCTCAATCACGGTAAGATTTACACCACGAAGTTTTAATGATTCCAGAATAATACAGCCTATAAATCCTGCACCCATTAAGACAACATGACTCCCCTCTTTAGCAAGCGCTGCTATTTGCCGTGCATCTTCCAATGTCCAACACGAATGTACCTTAGGAAGATCAATCCCTTCAATCGGTGGAGATATAGGGTGAGAACCCGTAGCGATAAGCAATTTATCATAGGTAAGGGTTGAATCATCAGCCAAAGTAACCGCTTTTAAATCTGTATCAATAGATAAAACGCGCTTACTGATATAACTAATCTTCTGATTTGAATAATGACTGGGAGAGCGCAGATAGGTACCCTCTTCTCCTACTTTATTGGTCAAATAATAAGGGATTGCCATGCGTGAATACGGTGGTTCATCTTCCTCACTAATCAACAAGATAGTGGCTAGTGGATCTTCTTTTCGCAACGTTTCCGCAGCCACTACACCACTAGGACCTGAACCTATAATAATGTGTCGCATGCCACTACAAACCGAGACGATCTATTGTCTCAGCCGTTGGTACACCTTCTGGTGTCCAGCCACGAATCTCATAATATTTTGGTAACATTTCACCAAGACGACTGACTTGACCTTTGGTTGGCCCTGATTTTATTGCTTCCTTCAACAGACGTTTAGGCAAAGTGTCATCATCCGCAGTAAAACCAGCCGCATTATTATACTGGCGTTCCATATTCCAAATACGCTCGCCTGCTTCTAAACATTTATCAACACTCCAATCCCCTTCACAGGCGGCATCAATTTGAGGCGCGATATTATCCATACCCCAAGCAAAAGTGGTGAATAAACAAATACCAGCGGAATCAACTAATGCAGTGGCATCTTGAAATGCTTTTACCAGTTCAGGCTTACCCTCGGTATCTGTTTGCTCAGTCTTAACAGGGATACCCAAAATTTCAGAAGCAACCGTATAGCCGCGCACATGACAGGCACCTCGATTTGAGGTGGCATAGTTCAAGCCGATACCCTGTAAACCACGGGGGTCATAAGCAGGGAATTCTAAACCTTTCACTGACATCGATAATTCAGGCGCACCGTACTTTTCACATAAACGCTTAGAGCCTTGCCCAATCTCTGCACCAAAGCCTTCACCAGTGATGGTTAGTTCAATCGCTTCAACAAGTGCTTTAGCATTGCCAAAACGTAAATCAATACCACCCGTATCTTCTAAGGTAATTTTACCCGTTTCAAACAATTCCATTGCCGCAGCAATAGTACAACCCAGCGTAATAGGGTCAATTGCATCTTCATTGCAAAGGAAATTCACATAGGTTAGCGCATCTAAATCATCAACACCCGTATCAGCACCTAATGACCAAGCTGCCTCATATTCCAAACCACCTGACGCACCTTGATACTGCGGTTTGTCCACTTGGTCTTTAATTGAGAAATGTGTTTTATCAATAGTAGAGATTCGACCGCAAGCGATAGTACAGCCAAAGCAAGCACCATTTGTCGTTAAATTAGGTTTACCATCACTAGCGCGTGGCTCGTGCATCGCTTCACCAGAAATATTCTCAGCGCCTTCAAAACCAACATCACGCATATTATGAGCTGGCAAACCACCGACACCATTAATCACATTCATTAGAACTTGAGTGCCATAGGTTGGTAGACCTTGCCCTGTAACAGCATTTTCTGCCAAGACATCTTTACCATCAGCCACTGCTTCAAAAAAAGCATCTGGATTTTGTGGAGCAGCAATACCTAAAGTCCCTCTCACAGCAACTGCTTTTAAGTTTTTAGATGCCATTACAGTGCCAACGCCTGAGCGACCAGCCGCACGGTGTAAGTCATTGACAACAGCGGAGAATAAACAACCGGCTTCGGCAGGACGACCTACTACTGCAATTCTTAAATTAGGATCTTGATGATCTTTATGTAAGATTTCATCTGCCTCCCAAGCCGACTTGCCCCAAAGATGTTCTGCTGAACGAAGCTCTGTTAAATCATTTTCAATGTATAAATAAACAGGAGTTGGTGATTTACCTTCAAAGATAATCATATCCCAACCAGCATTTTTAAACTCATTGCCAATGAATCCACCCGAGTTAGAACAGGCAATTGCGCCTGTTAATGGGCCTTTTGTAATTACAGAGTAACGACCACCAGTGGAAGCCATGGTTCCTGTTAATGGTCCTGTTGCCATAATCATTTTATTTTCTGGGCTTAGTGGATCGACAGTTGGATCCGTTTCTTCAACCAGATATTTTGTGGCCAATCCACGTTGACCTAAATAATCATTGGCCCAATCCATATTGAGTGGCTCTGGGGTGCACGTTCCTTCAGTGAGGTTTACGCGTAATACTTTTCTTGTCCAAGACATGGTAATCCTCCTTTAGGATGCTTCTGCGTTAGGTAAACTTTTTTCAGCGTATGTTTTCATACGATCGTAGCCCGTTGCATTGGCATCAATAAAAACGATAGCTTCAGTAGGGCAGGCCTTTGCACATTCAGGATCACCTCCACAAAGATCACATTTAGCGACTTTGCCAATTTCAGCAACATAGTTCACCGTTCCAAAAGGACAGGCGATAGTGCAGACTTTACAACCAACACATTTATCTTCGATGATAAGTTTGGCGCCTGTTGTCATATCCAAAGTAATGGCATCAACAGGGCATGCGCGTTGACACCACGCTTCATCACACTGGGTACAGGTATATGGCGCAAAGCGACCTTCTTCATGGAATGTAAATACTTTGATGAGTGATCGCGAAGGATTGAACTCCCCCAGTTTTTCATACGAGCAAGCCATCTCGCATTGTAGACATCCCGTACATTTTGCGGGATCAAGATGTAATGATTTTTGCATCAATCAACTCCTATAAGCAGTGTTTTGGATAGTTTTTATTGCATGAGTAAACTATAGTAGAAAACCAATCAATTAATTGTATTTCTAGGTATAAAAATTTAATCTATCACAGCTAAAAACACCTATTTTTAATATATTTAACTTTTATACTAGTTTAGGTGTTGCCCACTAATACTTTCTGAATCTGAATGCTTATCACTGGATGGATAAGCTGCTTTAGATTTAGAAGCCTGGTCCTCATACCAGCGAGAGTGATGCCCTTTAGCCCAGTTTTCATCAACATTACCTTTTGTCATAGCCTCAATTGTGCCCTCAATTTTAATAGACATAAAGATATGAGCTAGTGCTAACGCAATCAATAATAATGCAGTAACCGCATGAATAATGAGTGCTAATTGGCTATTATTTGTGGTTAACTCGAAGCTTGGAAAAAGTAGCATCAATCCCGTAACAGAAAGTACCATGCCAAGAATTAGGGTTACCCAATATAGAATTTTTTCACCTGCATTAAAAAAACCATTCTTCAAATGCTTTTTAGTAAAAAGACCACCCGCCGTAAGCAGCCATTTAAAATCACCTCTTGCAGGTAAATTATGACGAATAAAATATATCAACATCATAAGCAATGAAAGTATAAGCACTGGTCCGATCAAGTCATGTAAAGTCTTGCTGATAGACGCCAAAAAGGAATATGAACTCCCCCCTATTAACGGAATAATTAAATGACGACCAAATAATAAAAGTAAACCCGTAAAGGCTAATAAAACAACCAGTACCACCATAAACCAATGACTAAAGCGTTGCATACCAGAGAGACGACTTACCTTCTTCCCACTTCTTCCATTAGGGATTTTGACGCGTCTAATGATTGGAAATAATAGAGCAATACAAACAATGACTCCCAAAATAAAATACGCACTGTAAGGAATCAGTTTCTGCTTGCGTAGATGGCGCCATTTATCACCTTCAGCATTAATCAATAAACCTGAATTTACCCCTTTCACTTGTGAAGAAGTATTAATATCAACATCACCATTGAACTGACGTTGACGAACAGCACGCCATAAATCCGTGGCGGGATTTTTTACCCCTATCGCTTCAGTTTTATCTGCACGCTCAGCAGCATATGCCATAGGGCTAATTGCAGGTGCAATGTGCATCACAAGCAAAATGAGACTAAAAACTACAAATCGTTTGATTAACATCATTCACTTCTCCGAACGATTTAAAAACAGCCCCACTTCCTATAAATAGAGAAGTGGAGCAATATCTTACTAGGAGGTAAGAATTCTTTTAACGAGTCGCTTTACCCGTTAGATCAGGGGTTGCCCCAAGATTACTTTTCTGAATATTGACATTAGAAGCCAGCGTCGACATGCTTCGATTTATGACGCGTTGCCTATAAATATCAGAAACAATATTGGCATCGCCTGCAAGCAAGGACTTGGTTGAACACATCTCTGCACATAAAGGTAATTTTCCTTCTGCTAGTCGATTCGAGCCATATTTTTTATACTCATCATTACTCCCTGTTTCTTCTGGGCCACCCGCACAGAAAGTACATTTATCCATCTTCCCACGTGAAGCAAAAGCACCTGACGAAGGAAATTGTGGCGCTCCAAATGGACAAGCATAGGAACAATAACCACAACCGATACAAATATCCTTATCATGCAACACAATGCCGTTATCGGTGGTATAAAAACAATCAACAGGACATACCGCCGCACAAGGTGCATCTGAACAATGCATACAAGCCACCGATAAAGATCGTTCTCCAGGTTTGCCATCTTTAATCGTTACAACACGTCGTCGATTAACTCCCCATGGAATATCATTTTCATTCTTACATGCCGTCACACAAGCGTTACACTCGATACAACGTTCCGAGTCACAATAAAATTTTACGTTTGCCATTATGTATTCCCTCCTAAGCGCGTGTTATTTTGCACAGGCTACACTTACTTTCCTGCATCTGTGTAACGGAGTCATAACCGTAGGTCATGGCTGTGTTTATCGCCTCACCAAGCACATAGGGTGCGGCACCTTTTGGATACTTATCACCCAAGTTTTTACCCATGAAGTGTCCAGCAAAATGGAAGGGTGAAAATGCTACGCCTGATGCGACTCGACGCGTAATCATCGCTTTAATTTTGATTTTTGAACCTTCAGGTGTTTCTAACCAAACATCATTGCCTTCTCTGATCCCTGCGTTATTTGCATCTCTTGGATGAATTTCCACAAACATATCTTGCTGTAACTCTGCTAACCAAGGATTAGATCGGGTCTCATCACCACCACCTTCATATTCCACTAGTCGCCCTGTCGTTAGAATTATGGGATAGTCCTTAGAATAATCTTTAGCCTGAATCGACGCGTATCGTGTTGGTAAGCGCCAGAAAGATTTACGATCTTCATAGGTTGGGTATTTTGCGACCAAATCACGGCGACTGGTATAAAGTGGCTCACGATGTATCGGTATAGGATCTGGGAATGTCCAGACATTAACTCTCGCCTTGGCATTACCAAATGGCGCGCAACCATGTTTAATCGCAACTCTCTGAATTCCTCCAGACAGGTCTGTTTTCCAATTTTTACCTTCTGCAGCTTTTTTCTCATCGGCCGTTAAGTCATCCCACCAACCAAGTTTTTTTAGCAAATCTGCTTTAAACTCTGGATAACCATCTTTTATTTCTGACCCCTTAGAATAAAACCCTTCTGCAAGGAGGTTTACGCCATTGCGCTCAACACCAAATCTGGCACGAAAAGTTAAACCACCCTCAGCAACAGAAGTGCTGCCATCATATAGATTTGGCGTTCCCGGGTGATTCATCTCAGGTGTTCCCCAACAAGGCCAAGGTAGACCATAAAACTCGCCATCACACTGCCCACCTTCTGCCTTCAAACTGGTGAAGTCAAAATCACCCCAATTATCCTGTTGCTTTTTCAAACGCTCTGGACTTTGACCGGTATAACCAATCGTCCACATACCCCGATTAATTTCTTCCAAGGTTTCTTCAACATTAGGTTCATCATTTTCAACTTTAATATGTTTAAACATCTGATCAGCAACGCCTAATTTCTTTGCCAACTTATACATAATGGTCTGATCAGGTAAAGACTCAAACATAGGATCTATCACTTTTGAGCGCCACTGGAATGAGCGATTAGATGCAGTAACAGAACCATACGTTTCGAGCTGTGTTGATGCAGGCAATAAATACACGCCGTCTTTACGATCATGCATAACGGCTGAAACCGTAGGGTAAGGATCAACCACCACTAACATATCCAATTTTTCCATGGCTTTTTTCATCTCGCCACCACGAGTTTGACTGTTCGGCGCATGTCCCCAGAAAATCATGGCACGAAGATTATCCTTCTGCCCCATATTTTTCTTATCTTCTAAAACACCATCAATCCAACGAGAAACGGGAATACCTTTGGTATTCATCACATGAATATCCTTATCTCCTTTTTTCTCATAACTACCATCATCAAATTGATCTTTAATCCAGTCATAATCCAAATCCCAAACTCTTGCCCAATGCTTCCATGAGCCCGGTTTTAAGCCGTAATATCCTGGTAATGTATTCGCTAAAACCCCTAAGTCAGTCGCACCTTGAACATTATCATGACCACGGAAAATATTAGCACCACCACCAGCAACACCCATATTTCCTAGTGCCAATTGGAAGGTACAATAAGCGCGGGTATTGTTATTACCCACCGTATGTTGGGTACCACCCATACACCAAATAAAAGTACCCGGTCGATGATCTGCCATTGCTTTAGCCGCTGCCTTAACTTTGCTTTCTGGCACACTGGTAACACGCTCAACTTCTGCAGGCTCCCATTTAGCCACCTCGTTCATAACATCCTGCATGCCATAAACTCGTTGCTGGATAAAGCCTTTGTCTTCCCATCCATTTTTGAAAATATGCCAAAGCATGCCCCAGATTATTGGCACATCTGTACCGGGGCGAATTTTCAAATAGTGATCTGCGTGTGCAGCGGTTCGAGTAAAACGTGGATCAATAACAATAATGGGCGCATTATTCTCCTCCTTCGCTTTCATAATATGCAGCAAAGAAACAGGATGTGCTTCCGCGGGGTTTGAACCTATCATTAAGATAGACTTTGAGTTGTGAATATCATTATAGGAGTTGGTCATTGCCCCATAACCCCAAGTATTTGCTACCCCTGCAACGGTGGTTGAATGACAAATTCGAGCTTGATGATCGACGTTATTGGTGCCCCACATTGCCGCCATTTTGCGAAATAAGTAGGCTTGTTCATTACTGTGTTTCGCAGAACCTAACCAATATACCGAATCAGGACCAGAGTCTTTGCGAATACTCAGTAACTTATCGCCAATTTCATTGATTGCTTGATCCCATGAAATTTTCTTCCATTTACCATCGACCAATTTAGTCGGATATTTAAGGCGACGTTCACCATGACCATGTTCACGGATTGCCGCACCTTTGGCACAATGTGCCCCTTTATTAAAGGGATGGTCAAATGCAGGCTCTTGACCTGTCCAAACACCATTTTCTACTTCGGCAATAATTCCACAACCAACCGAACAATGCGTACAAATCGTTTTAATTCGCTTTATTCCACTTTTTGCATCACCTGCTGCCTCTGCTTTTTTCATCATTCCAGGCGATAAAGTCGTTCCTAAAGCGGCTCCTCCAGCCATTAAACTGGAGTTACGCAAAAACTGGCGACGCGACATCGCAGAACCTACAGCGTTGCTCTTTGCAACCGTAGCTCCTGATTTATCGATATCACTACTGTCTATTACTTGATGTGATACTTTAGTCAATTTCATCTCAATAACTCCCTTATAAGGCGGCTGACTTATAATAATCAGCAATATGTTTCGTGAGTCTGTAGCCTTCCTCTTTTTTATTTTCAACATCTGTTGGTTGCTTCACGCTAGCTACAGCCGCATTAGGTATTGCCACTGCAGCGACAACACCCGCTCCTAAAATCACACCACCGCTAATAAACTTGCGGCGACTGATTGATGCTTGTGGATATTTTTTCATTGTCAATCTCCTAAACAAAGAACAGTAAATAATCAGGGCAATAAATACTGCTTTTCTAAATTAATAAATGCACAACCAAAACGACCTACGGCTCGATAAAAAACCGCTGATTCTGCCTTTGATACATCATCATAAAATGTTCCCATCCAAGGCTGGATATGCTTTTCAAAGAAAATGGCTTGCTGTGTCACATCAGACTCTTCTTCTATTTCTTGTGTAATAAGAAATGACATAACCTCACAAAGAGCCGCCACATGATCTTCAGGCTCGACTACTTTTTCATCGCGCTCAAAGCCCAGTATTTTCAAGTCATCACGCAACACACTTAATGGCTGTTCCATTAAATACCCCGTGAGATACCATGAGCCATAAGGAACCAACTCACCTTTTCCCAAACCAATAAACAATTCATGGTACTCATCATTAATTGCAGATAAATCACTGGATTTCGCGGCTAATCCCAAAGTAGACATAGATAGTAATAACTCGTCTTCATCTACTTCAACTTTAGAAAATTCTGCAACATGCTTTAAAATCTCAAGCGTAGGAACGCCTCGTAAAAGTGCCGCCAAAATACTGTAAGCCGATGCGCGATACTGCTGCTCTATCTTCTGATTATCAGCAACATGCAAATGCGACACCGATGACTCATCGCAGTTATCCACGTAACGATCCGACTTGGTTTGGGTAACCTGTGTTTGTGACATAAAAATCCTTTTCTTACTTTCTAAGATGCAATGACTGTGCCATTCATCAGGGAAGAAAAATGACTAAAAGGGAGTAAAATGACTATGGATTGGCAATGACTTTGTCAAAACTACTCAAGACTTGCTCCAATAAACAAAATGTCTCAGCTTTTATGACCCATTTAAAAATCAACAGCGGGATCTTCCATCATGTCTACGACACGACAGTCATCACACATTTTCAAACGGTCTTTAGCTCTTTGATCGGCAAACATGGAATGCCCTGCAAGCTTGGCTAAAATAGTTTTAATACCTGATGTTGTCGCAAAGGGTTTGCCGCAAGCGGTACAACAAAAGGGTGTATCTTCATGAAGCACTTGTGGCTTTAAACGTGATTTACGATCCAATAATAATCGTGGTGACATGCTCATCGCATTCTCTGGACAGGTGCTTACACAAATTCCACACTGCAAGCATTTATCTTCCACTAAACTCACTTGTGGTTTTTCATGTCCGTCCTGTAGAGCATTTCCTGGACATGCACTGACACATGCCATACACAAAGTACAAGAAGACTTGTCGATAGACACTTCGCCGAAGATTGCTCCATAAGGTAAGGTAACCACTTCCGTCGTCATGTTTGTTTGCTTATATAAATAATCCAGCGCCATAAAAAAAGCCTGTCGTTTTTCTGTTAAGGCGGTATGTGTGGCAGTGACAATTTTTGATAAATAAGAAACGGTAATTAGTTCGCTCGGCTCAGTGATTACCGAAACTACATTCCCAGAATGCCCCATAGCGACGAGTATTGATTGCATCATTTCAATATGTAAATCCAATGCCTTTTGCGCAGTTTCTGGCATTCCTTCCAAGGCAAAAAGACGCACTGATCGAGCGCCCCAAGCCAAAGCAGATAACCAAATCTCTGGGCCCACACTTGCCACTTCTTCTACAGTTATGATTAACGCAGTGGGCAATAACAGTTCTACTCGGGCTTTTTCATCCTCAGTGACAAAGACTAAGTCAACAAAGAAGTCTTTATTGGCGGAGACTTTAGTAATGGCACCCCCCCCTTTTTTTGAAGATTGCCTGTCCTGATCAGTTTGCAGTGCCTCAATATAAGAAAGTACCAAGGTACGAACATGGTTTAATAAATCTTTAGGTTTTGGATAGGTATAACTGATGGCGCTACTGGGGCAGACAGTTGTGCAAATTCCACCGCCCTGACAACGATATGGATCAACTGCAATTTTATTAAGCAGAGAGGTTATCGCCTCAGCAGGACAAGCATCAATACAACGCGTGCAACCTGCTTTACCTGAACGGCTATGGGCACAAATATTTTCATCATAGTTTATATAAAGTGGCTTTTCAAAAGTACCGATTAACCCTTCTATCTCCGTTTTTATGTTGTGAATATTGACTCGCTCTGTACCCGTAAATAGATAACCAGGTGGCTTATAAGCCATATCAAGAATGGGCTTTGGACTTAAGTCCAGAATCAAATCAGCTTTAAATTCCTTCTCTTCCAGATCAACGACGAATTGCCCCAATGCACCTTTAATGGTTATCTGATTACCTATAGGTGAGTTTGGCGATGATCCTTCAAATTGGATAATCTCACTGCTTAATCCATTCGATGAGTTACCAAGGTTCTCTAACTCATCATTTGCGATAAGTGCCTCTGAATTAGCAATAATAATGACATGACCACGAGACCGATATTCCACCAAAGACGTTGATTCTGGTTTGAGTTTCGCGACAGCCGCATAGGCAATTTCCTGCGCTCTATTATTACTTTCAGTAACAAATAATTCACTCATCCTAAATATTCCTCATCATCTATTTCTTCGACAGCATCATCTTCACTCTCTACAGTTTCTACATCAGCAACCACGAATTCCAGTTCTGGTTTAACACCCTGTGGTAATGCTTCGCCCCCCTCATCCACAAGCAAGGTTTCTTGGCTGTGTTGTTCCTCTTCTAACTCTGGCTCTTTCTCTTTGGCTAATAACTTTTCAGCTTCCACTTCCATTAAATGTCTCATGTCCGCGGTGATCACTGAGGGATCAAGTTTTTCAAAACTGGTGTAGTCACCATCATATTCATCTAAGCCATCACGGATATTGTAAGACTTGCCATGAAATAACGTCTGTAACGCGAGTTTGCGTAACGTCTCACTGACATTGCTAGACATAAAACCGCTATAATCTGAATCTTCACCCAGCGTTTCTAAATCAGGCATATCTTCATCGGTAAGCGCATTGAGTTTGGCTAACTTTTGCTCGGCAATTTCATCTTCAGAAAGTATTATTTGATCAGAAACTTCTCCCATATCTTCATCAAGAAATTTAGTTTCACTCTCTATCTTTCGCTTTGACCATCGGGATGCAAAACTTTCATGTTGTGAAGATGTCCTACTCACTTCTTAGCCGCCTTTGTTTGAGGTGCGAACCACTCTTTACGTTTACGCTTGTTACGCTTCTCAGCACTGTAATTTTCAACAATATACGCCTCAACCCATTGATATAACTCAGCAGGAATGACTACTGAATACACGATGTCATCTCCTTCAAGATAGGCATGTGCTTCATCAAAACTAAGGGTGATTAAAAATGGAATTGGCACATCGCTTTCATTACCTTCTGCGTCTTCTTCTCGCGCTACAATGAAGCATCCAGGTTCAGGCGACATTAGATTATGGTAATAACTTTCACATTCATCCAAGTGAAGACTGACACTTAAACCACTGTAAATCAGGAGCTTGCTTACACCTTGAAGAACTTGTCTAACTTTTTTCCCGTCACCATTATCATCTATGGTGATCACGCCAACCGCATCCCAAACTTCATCTACCCACTGACTTGAAGAAGGGCTGCTCTGCATAATCACTGAAGCAGGAAAACTTGCTGGTAATATTTCAACAGGATTTTCTCGCTTTGATAATGGAATAGTGGCTTCTCTCATAAACAATGCTCCTCTCATAAACAACATAAGAGCAATTAACGTGCCACTTGTTATTCTAACGGAGCTATATGGCACCCCCCCCCTTTTTTTGAAGATTCATTTATAAAACAGCGGTACAATTTGTCCCAACATCTATTCTCTTCAAGACATTTATCACCAATGAATTAACTTAGATTAATGCAAGCCCCTGATGTTTGAACTATCTTCAATATGGTACAAATATTGCTATACTAGTTAGAGAGACCTTTGCAGAAGAGAAGTGACGCAATTTTTACTCTCGTGCAAACAGCCTCTTAGAAAACATAAATCGTTTAAAAGAACCCAATTATGATTGATCAAACCCCAAGCACTGATTCAACCCCACAACTCGTCGATCGCTTTGGACGACAAGTAACTTATGTGCGCTTATCCGTAACCGACCGTTGTGACCTACGTTGTGTTTATTGTATGTCTGAGGACATGAAATTCGTACCACGCGAGCAACTGTTAACCTTGGAAGAAATGAGCCGTATCGGGAAAGCATTTGTTGATTTGGGTGTGAATAAGATTCGTCTCACGGGTGGCGAACCACTCACCCGTCGTAATATCATTAGTGTGTTTGAATCACTGGGCGAATTAGATGACTTAAAAGATTTAACCGTAACCACCAATGGAACTTTATTAGAAAAATATGCACAACCTTTAAAAGACGCTGGCGTGACCCGCATTAATATCAGTTTAGATACACTAAAACCTGATCGCTTTAAAAAGATAACGCGCATTGGCAAATTGGAAAAAACACTCGCAGGCATTGATGCTGCCCTCAGCGTTGGTTTTCAAAGCATTAAACTCAATGCTGTCATTATGCATGGGTACAATGATGACGAAATTCTTGATCTAATAGAATTTATCCGCAAACGAAAAATGGATATCAGCTTTATAGAAGAAATGCCGATGGGCGATATTGGTGATCACGATCGCTCTAAAACTTATTACTCCAGCGACAAACTGCGTGCTTTTCTACAGAACCATTATGAATTGACAGCAACAACTGAGACCACAGGCGGACCTGCAAAGTATTTCCGTTTTAATGATACTAAACACAGTAAAGTAGGTTTTATTTCACCCCACAGTCATAACTTTTGTGACGATTGTAACCGCGTTCGCGTTACCGCTGAAGGCATGTTGCTATTGTGCTTAGGACAAGAGCATTCAATGGATTTACGCAAAGTGGTACGGGCTAACCCCGGAGATGATGAAGTACTCAAAAGTGCCATTATCTATGCCATGCAACTCAAACCCAAAGGACATGATTTTAATCTAAATGAACAACCCATTATCATGCGCCATATGAGTGCTACTGGCGGCTGATATGAACACTCAAAACCCACAACTAACTGACGCAGGGCTGGAAGCAGCTGTAGCGGTTAGTGGGGTGAATGAGTTTGGTGAAAACATCGAAGGGCATATCGCCGCTGAGCGCGCACTCACACTCTATCTAAATAAACGTGAAATCGTCACCCTAATGACTTTGGGAACTCAGCCTGAATTATTAGTGCTCGGTTGGCTTAGAAATCAGCGATTAGTTAAAAATGTAGAACAGGTCAAAGCGATTCAAGTTGATTGGGAAACCGAGTCGGTTGCCGTTACCACCCATGATGTCGTTGATGGTCTAGATCAAAAACTCAGTAAAAAAACAGTCACCACAGGGTGTGGTCAAGGTACTGTTTATGGCGATATGATGGAAGGCTTGAGTGAAATAAAGCTTCCCAATGTTAGCCTAAAGCAATCGCTAATCTATGCGCTATTAGCTAATCTAAATAAACACAATGAAATTTATAAACAGGCTGGTGCTGTACACGGTTGTGCACTCTGTAAAAACACCAAAAATCTACGTTTTGTAGAAGATGTCGGTCGCCATAATGCGGTTGATGCGATTGCGGGTTATATGTGGCTACACGATATTCAAGGTAATGATAAAATTTTCTACACCACAGGACGACTCACTTCAGAAATGGTAATTAAAGTGGCTCAAATGGGCATTCCTGTTTTATTGTCACGTTCTGGTGCAACCCAAATGGGTTATGAAATCGCCCAGCAACTCGGTGTCATTTTAATTTCGCGGGCGAAGGGAAAACACTTCCTCATTTATAATGGCGCTGAACAAATTGAGTTTGACGCTAAGCCTTCACCATTAAAAAAACCACATTTCAAAAAAGTCTCATGAGTAATCCTGAAGCCATTGATTTTCAAGCGCCCTTCCTGAGTGTAAAACAGGTTTCAGAATATCTACAACTAAACGAAAAGAAAATCTATTCTCTTGCTAATGATGGGCATATTCCTGCCACAAAAGTGACAGGGAAATGGATGTTCCCCAGAGAATTAATTGATCGCTGGATGCTAGATTCATCCCACAGTGGTTTATTAAATGATCGCCTAATTATCGCAGGAAGTGACGATCCGCTGCTTTATCGTGTCGTCAATAATTTTGCCGCAGATATGGGTTCACGCGCGCTGATTAGCTATTCACCCACAGGCACAGGCATTGGGCTTAATCTTTTACAATCACAACGTATCGATGTTTGCGGTATGCATTGGGGTCCTCAAGCAGAAAGTGGAATGCGCCACCCTGCTCTTTTACAACAATACTCTCAATACAAACACTGGGTTTTAATTCGTGCTTTTCAGCGCGAGCAAGGTTTGATAATTAGCCCGCCTGTTTTGAAATTTTCTGAAAGTCTGGAAGCTTTTTTCGACCCACAATTTCGCTGGGTCATGCGCCAAAAAGGCTCGGGCGCACAACGTTTCCTACTAGAAACTCTCAGTCACTATCATAAAACTACCGACGCATTAAATGGCGCAGAAAACAACACAGCAAATTCAGAACGAGAAGCCGCTGCAGCCATCGCCATGGATCTAGCCGATATCGCTCCAGGCACGCGTTCCGTTGCCAATGAATTTGGTCTGGGCTTTATTAGTTTAGGTTGGGAATCATTCGACTTTGCCTTACCAAGAAACATCTGGTTTCGGCATTTATTTCAAGAATTTATTAATGAATTAAAGTCATTACCTAGCCAGCAGATGGCAGAATCTTTATCGGGTTATGATTTGGGGTCATGCGGAGAATTGGTTTGGGGTGATGATTAGAATGAGTATCTTCACACATAACATCAAAGTATGTGCAAAGACCCATTTGATAAAATTACTTGTTCACCTTACCCGTGAGACTCAGGTCACCTGATGCAATATCATTGACATCAACCACACACAACAAGGGTGCATGCACACTTTGATTGACCCGAAGATGGCGGTCACTGAATATCTTGGGCAAACTAAAGGAACAGTCTCACAAACATTAAAGGTTTTAGAGCGGAAAAAATATCTTTCAAAACATAGTGATGACAATGATAAGCGCATCACTCATTTAAATGTTACCAATACAGGAAATAGTCTTTTAAGAGACTCAATTCCAACCCCTAAATTTATTCGTGCTTGTGAACAATTACCCGATGATTTACAAACAGAAATTTCTTTAGCGCTAAATCAATTACTCCTTTCTTTTATAGAATCTAACGAAATGAAATCCTTTGGTGTTTGTAGTTCTTGTCGTTACCATCAACAAAAAACAGGAGAGCATTATTTTTGTAACTTGGTTGAAGAACCACTTAAAAAAGATGAAATAGAATTGATTTGTCGGGAGCATAAAAGCTGAGAACTTAAAATTTCATTCAAAGATTTTACAAACATAAACACTTCAATTACGTAAAAAGACGGGGGGTGCCATTGGTTACTTAAACGATATGATTTATCAAAATCGTCTCAAGAAAAAGATATCAAGGATTTCCCTATAAATATCTGACTATATAGATATATCACCGTAAATCTTCACAATCTAAAAACCAGTAAGCATCCAGTTACAGGGATTTTAACGTAGCCCTCAACATTCTGTTTGAAAGCCCCTCCCCAAAAACTCTCTATGTAAGTATTTGGTCGTTACATTTTTTTGCCTGAAAAATTTTACTCTGCTAAAGTAAGCAGATTTTCAATCAAGAGTAAATAATGAAAACAATTGGGTCACTTTTCGAAAGCTTCCTATGGAATAGTCGCTTGATGGTTATAGCTGCGGTTCTTGCCAGTCTAGCTGCTGCCGTGGCAGTTCTGTATATGGCATCTGTTGATGCATGGGTTATGATTTCACATCTGGGTGATTATATTTCACCTGACTTAAGCAGTGACGACAGAGCGAAGCTACGCGCCGATACAGTTACTCATGTAGTTGAAATAATCGATGGTTATTTATTAGCCACCGTTTTATTAATCTTTTCACTCGGTTTATACGAATTATTCATCAGCAAAATTGAACAAGCATCAGAAACAGAAGGTGCCTCAAGAATATTAGTGATTAAGAATCTTGATGATTTAAAAAGCCGCTTAGCGAAAGTCATTCTAATGATTCTTATTGTTAAGTACTTTGAACACGCATTAAATATGGAATTTAAAGATGCCAAAGACCTACTCTACTTCGCAGCAGGCATAGCCTTTTTAGGTTTGGCGCTGTATCTATCACATGCTGCAGAGGGTAAACCAGATCATAAATAACTGGCTCTAAGTTCTGTTATAAAAGTTTAGCTAAGATACTTTCATCAATCGGGAAAGGTAAGGTATGCGTTATATCGACTCTTGCTTGTAATCTCGCTAACTGTCCTTTGTGTTCTTTGTCATAAAAAATAATCACCTTAATTCCAGAATGTCGCTGAATAATAGACATCAAAGATTCCAGTGAGCTCGTTCTATCACGAAAGTCTGACTGGTAATTAAACTCAGCAACAACAACATCAGGGGTATTCTTTTTCAACCATTTAAGTACTTTACGAATTTTTGTTTCGAGTACGACCTCGTAACCTTTTCCCTCGTATAATGGCGTAAAGTTTGGGTAACCCCCGACTTCGACTATGGCTAGTAATAATGGCATTTTTTCCTTGGTGAACTTGGTTTAACATGTGAGCAGAATATCTAAAAATATGGGGGAATGCTATTTTAAGGCACCTTTAATTTGCAGTTCCTCACTCCTTATTTGACTTCGATTCTTCTCTCTCAATAACCCGCAGTTGTTCCGCTATCGCATCTTCATCTTTGAGTATTTGTGGCTCTGTCAGTAACCAGATTGAAAATTTACTACCTTTATCCAACTCTGACTCTACTGTTATATTCCCACCATAACGATGGACTAAACCATAACTGATCGAAAGGCCTAGCCCTGTTCCTTCGCCTTGTCCTTTGGTGCTATAAAATGGATTAAATATCTCTTTTAAGTGTGCTGCTTCTATTCCTTTACCATTGTCGATGATACTAATCACGACACCTTTGTTGCCCCAGTCTCTTGATTTAAGAATAATTTCACCCTTTTTATCTGGCAGTGCATGAATCGCATTCACCAATAGATTTACCAGTACCTGCTGTAACTCTTGTGCGTTGATATCTATAACTTGTGTTGCGTTTAGATCTAATTCAATCGTATGCAAATTATCACGACGCAAATGATTAACTAGATTTAGGGTATCTTTTACTAAAGGATTGACTTCTATAGTACTGATATAACCTGCATATTCATCAGGATGAGCATATTGAAGCAAACGATTAATAATATCTTTAATACGGTAGATTTGTTCAATAACTAGATCAATTTCATTTTGAACAGGAGCGGCGTTATTCCCTAGTTCTGCCACCATAACATCCAGATTCCCTAACATTACTGCGGTAGGATTATTAATTTCATGAGCAACTCCTGCGGTTAATTCACCTAAAGCAGCCAGCTTTTCAGCAACCACTAATTGCTTTCGTGTCTGTCTTAAGAGCTGTATAGAATTTTCCAGATCATAATTCTTTTTCTTTAATTCTGCGGTGCGTAAATCAACTTTATCTTCAAGTGAATCTGCCCATTGCTGAATCTCCTGATTACGTTGCTGGAGCTTATCTAACATGTCATCAAATTCATGCGAAAGTGTTCCTAGTTCATCGGTTGATTCAATCAATCCAACCCGTTCCGCGCTTCCTTCTTGTGTGGCATGTACCACATCACTCATTCTTTCGATGGGTTTAAATATCTTCTTGGCACCACGAATCGCAGCCCATGCAGATAATAACATCAGCCCTAAAAACATCAGTACCAATACCCCTAAGGCACTCCACAAAGAATCACGAAAAGGCTTTTCCAAAAATCCGGCATATAACATTCCTACCCTTTTTCCATCAATATCAACAATCGGTTCATACGATGAAACATACCAAGCATTCACCACAAAAGCCCTGTCTATCCAAGTGATGCCATTATCAAGAACCTTTGTCCTTACCTCATTAGAAACACGGGTTCCGAGTGCGCGCTCACCTTTTTTTAATGGTACATTGGTGGAAATTCGCACATCATCAAGAAACACGGTTACCGTACCAATAGATCCTTTAGGCAAGCTTCCTGGTGCATAAGCCAGGTCACGAATAGCATCGACAAACCCAAAGTTTTCATTTAAAAGTACACCTCCATCGAGTAAAGCTACAACCTTATCTCGTGAATCTTTAACGGGGTATAAAGCTCTAATAATCATCGCTCGGTCTTCAAGCGTCTGATTGGTAGGGCGCGCCCTAGGTGTTTTTACCAAAGGAAGTTGAACCAGTTGATATAGTTTTTCATCTTCACGCAACAATTCTTTAGCTGAATAAATTTCCACTCCAACACTCGCATGACCATTTAGTGCATTCAATAATGATGAGGAGTTACGTCTTTGATTTAAAATATTTGATTTAGAATCGTCAATATTAACAACGCTTAGGAACGAAAAATTTTGTTGTTGTTTTAAGGCATTTACCTGTGCAATGACAGATTGTTTATTGGTCGATTCCAAAGCCGAGCGAAATTGATAAGACTCTGCTAATCGAGCCAGTTGATTTAGATAATCTTGACGAATACGGCTAAAGGCATCGTGTGATACTGCAAGGTCGGTATTAACCTTGAGGAAAAGTTGATCATAGGTGAAGTTTTTGCCCCAATAAATTGCCAGTGCTAGGGCTATCGGCATGATAAAAAGTATTGGAAATAGAACCAGCAATAACAGTTTATATCTGACTTTGTGGTGAATACCATTTTGGATTTTATGAAAGAGATTCACATCTTAGCCATTTCAATGATAGCTATTCTTAAAAATATGTTTTAAAGATGCTGCTAAAAGCTTATATGGCACCCCCCCCTTTTTTACATAATTGATAGCAACAGAATAACTACTCATCTTGATTCCACAGCTTTACTTTTCGCTCCAATGTTTTTCTCGAAACGCCCAATAAACGTGCCGCTGCCGATTTATTTCCATCTTCCATCCCAAGCACTTTGAGAATATGGTTTTTTTCAACCTGATCAAGTCGTATTTGATCACTTAGATCTTCTACTTCCTGCCCAGTTACAGCCATTCCTGATATACAACTTTTCGGTGTTTTTTTAAGCAAGATACAGCGTTCAATTACATTTTTAAGTTCGCGGATATTTCCAGGCCAATCATAGGCGCGTAGATGAAACAGATCATCCCCTGAAATTTCGGGTGCTGGCACACCTAGATCAGAAGATAATTTTTCTGAAAAATACTGCACTAATGCTGGCAAATCATCCATACGCTCACGTAATGGAGGCATCCGAACATTGACCACATTTAAACGATAAAATAGATCTTCACGAAAGTTTCCATTTTCAACTTGTTTGGCGAGATCACGATTGCTAGCAGCAATAATGCGCACATCAACAGAGATTTCACGATTAGAACCCACAGGGCGAATCATGCGCTCCTCTAACACCCGTAATAAATGTACCTGCATAGACATTGGCATTTCACCAATTTCATCCAAAAACAAGGTACCATTGTTAGCATAGGTAAATAAACCTTCGCGCGTGTTCTGTGCGCCAGTGAAGGCACCTTTTGTATGTCCAAAAAACTCACTTTCCATTAACTCTTCAGAAATTGCGCCACAGTTAACCGGTACAAAGCTTCCCTTGCGACCACTCCAACGATGTAGCGCACGCGCTGCCAATTCCTTACCTGTACCTGACTCTCCACCGACGAGAACTGTTGTCGGCATCGGTGCAACTTGTTTGATAATATCGCAAACGCTTTGCATGGTTTCACAATCACCAATCATGCCACTTTCATAAATTTGATCAACTTGACGTTTAAGTACAATATTTTCACGCTGCATTTGCTGATTTGCCATACTTGCTTCAATAGAAGCCATCATCTGATCCATCCGAAAGGGTTTCATAATGAAATCACTAGCACCGACACGCAAAGCCGCAATGGCGGTTTCTAAACTCGCATGCGCAGTGATAAAAATGACAGAAGTAATGCTTCCCTGCTGACGAATCTCGGTGACCCAATCAACACCTGACTTTCCCGGCAAACGAATATCTGAAATGATTAAATCAAAATTACAACGCTGACGTAGTGCTTCAGCTTCTTCAACATCCACTGCCACTTCAACTAAACCAAAAAATTTTTCAAGACCCTTTTGCAAGAAATTCCGAATACCCAACTCATCATCCACGATTAACACTGAATTACGTTTAAAACCTATAGTATCTGAAGTTTCCTTTAAAATATAATCATCTACTTTCGATGCCACTGAACTCATAACTCACCAATTCTCCCAACTATTCCCAAAGCGATAGAAAAAAAGGGACAAAATGACCCAATTATTTTCTATATTGTGCTACTTTTAAGTTATCTATTAATTATTTATCCTTTTAGTACTACTACTATTAGACCATTCCCCACCTTTTTGCAGGAAAGACCTGAAAATTGGCACATATTTTGCAATATGGTAGTTTAGAGCAAGTGACAACCTTTAGGGCACCTCTATTAATTAGGTGTTTCTTCTGCAAGACTACAAGCTATCATATCCTAGGCGTGCTTTGCAGAAAATGGTTGCTCCCTTTACAAAAAGTGCAACGACGGAGGTGATAGCTTGTAGCCTTGCCCTGTGGGGCTTAGCCAAAAACCTATACTCAGCGTTATTTGTAACTTGAAAGGCAATAAGCATTACAAGTGACAATACCTTGATTATAGTTTTTTGGCGTTGCCAGAAGAAATACATAATTAATAGAAGTTCCCTTTAATAACTCAGGCAAGTTTAATGATAAAAACTGTTGTAACCCTTTCAATATTATTCACCCTATTATTTAATATTAACCCCACCTTTGCTGATGATAATAAGGTCATAAAACTAGCAACGACCACCAGTACTGAAAATTCAGGACTGTTAAAATACCTTTTACCTACTTTTGAACAGGATACCGGTTTTAAAGTGCACACCATCGCCGTAGGCACAGGAAAAGCACTACGCATGGGACGTGATGGTGATGTGGATGTTTTACTCGTTCATGCCTTAAAAGCAGAGCAAAAATTCATGACGAATGGTGATGGTGAAAAGCGCTTTGCAGTAATGTATAACGACTTTGTCATTGTTGGTCCAGAAAATGATCCTGCCAACATTGCTGATTCTAAGAACGCCCCTGAAGCACTGCAGAAAATAGCAGTTACGAACAGCCCTTTCATCTCACGAGGCGATGACTCTGGTACACATAAAAAGGAAATTTATTTATGGAAATCAACCCATATCAATATCACTAAAGCGCCTGAAAAGTGGTACCGAGAAGCAGGTCAAGGTATGGGTAAAGTTTTGCAAATGGCTGGAGAAATGGATGCTTACACCTTATGTGATCGTGGCACATGGTTAGCCTACGAAAGTAAATCACCCTTAAAAATCACCTTTGAAGGTGATGCTAATTTATTTAACCCCTACGGAATAATTGCAGTGAGCTCTAAAAAATATCCAGACTTAAATACAGAAGGAGCCTTATCTTTGATGACCTGGATTACCTCTGAAAAAGGTCAAAGACTGATTGGGAAATTCACAATATCTGGAAAAGTATTGTTTAAACCTAATGCAACGACAGTTGCCAGATTAAACTAAGGGAGCCTCTATTGGCACCCCCCCGTTTTTTTGAAGATTGAGATTTATTGTTCTAGTCTATGATGGAATCCTTATCAAGCACATTATTTGAAGCGATTACTCTGTTATTAAGTGGTGACCCAGAGCTATGGAATATCATCGGTATCTCCTTTCGTATTTCCACCACAGCTATTTTAATAGCCATGGTTCCTGCCATACTGATCGGGTTTACGCTTGCATATGCAGATTTTCCTGGTAGACGCTTATTAATTTCATTCTTTAATTCCTTGCTTGCTGTTCCTGCTGTTGTGGTGGGTCTAACGCTTTATATCGTTCTCTCTCGCCAAGGACCATTGGGAGAATGGAAGTTATTATTTAGCCAAACTGCCATGATAATGGGGCAAATCACCTTAAGTTTTCCTATCTTAGTTGCCATGAGCCACAGTGCTTTTCAATCTGCTGAAATGCGAGCATGGGACACCGCTAGAACATTGGGAAATCACCCATTACATGCTTTTTTAATTATTATGCGAGAAGTCCGTTTTGGTTTATTCGGCGCATTATTAGCAGCTTATGGGCGGATCATCGCTGAGGTTGGTGCTTCAATGATGTTAGGCGGTAATATTTTAAATGTTACTCGAAATATCCCTACCGCTATCGCCATGGAAACCAGTAAAGGTGAATTTACTCAGGGGATTGCACTGGGGATTATTCTACTTTTAATGGCGTTCTTACTCACCATGACGCTTCAATATATGCAAGGCAGGGGGAAATTAGCCCATGACTAATTCCAAATCGAAATCCACTTCAAACCTCCAGCCGAATAAGCTACTTACTCATATTCAATTTACCAAAATCAGTAAGCGTTATACAAAAAAAGGTTTGAGTTTTTTTATTAAAAACAGGCAACCCAAGCGAATACTTAATAATACAAGCATTGAGCTTAAGGGTGGCGAATGCGTATTACTGACAGGAAAAAATGGTTCAGGAAAGTCAACTTTATTACGCATTTTAGCGGGCTTATTAAAACCTGATTCGACAACTATTAACACAGGGTTTGAGTCATTATCATGGAAGAAAGGACATAAGCTAATTCGGAAGAAAGTTATGTACTTACACCAAGAACCTTATATGTTTGAAGGCACGGTTAAACGCAATCTTGAGTATGCAGTTAAAGGACGCAAATCTGCACATCAAATCATCCAAGCATTGCAATGGGCAAATCTTGAACATCGTGCAGATACCTCAGCAAAATGTCTATCAGGTGGAGAAAAACAACGGGTCGCATTAGCTCAAGCATGGTTAAAACAACCGAGTGTATTATTACTGGATGAGCCAACAGCAAATATGGATGAAGAATCACGACGTGCAACCGAGGAATTATTACTCAAATTTAAACAGATGGGCGTTGCATTATTAATTGCCAGCCATGATGTAAATCATTTCTATCAAACGATGAATAAGCGTTTATTATTAGTAGATGGAAACATTATTGAAGTGGATAATAGTGATGGCATGGCTGATTCATATATCAACCATTATGATAATAAAATAGCATTGTTTCCACAGCAGAAAACGTAACTAAATAAAAACTTATGACAATTAGTAAAAGCAATATAACAGCCCTCATACTCGCTGGCGGTAAAGGTCGTCGTCTTAGTGGGCAAGACAAGGGTTTAGTTGAGTATAAAAATAAATTACTCATTGAACATGTTTTAGATCGCATCGAACCACAGGTAAATAGCATTCTTATCAATGCAAATCGTAATCAACAGGTTTATAGCCAATATGGGCATCCTGTCATTAATGATGAACTTAGTGACTTTCAAGGACCTTTAGCGGGTTTTGCCACCGCAATGAAAACAACAAAGACTGATTATATTATCACCCTACCCTGTGATGGTCCGATGCTCGCAACAGATTTAGTTTCACGAATGATAGAGCAGCTCGGCAATAATACGCACAGTATCGCAGTAGCGCATGATGGTGAACGCTTACAGCCAGTTTATGCTTTAATTCCAGTCTCCTTAATTGATAGCCTTGAGGAGTTTCTGATTAATGGAGATCGTAAAATTGATCTTTGGTATGCTGAGCATAAAACGGTTTTAGTAGACTTCTCGGATAAAGCAGAATCATTTTTTAATATTAATACGGAGAAACAACGCCTTGGCTGACTTTCCTCTACCGTTACTTGGTTTTGCTGCATACAGTGGGACAGGTAAAACGACTTTGCTTTGTAAGCTCATTCCACTGTTAAAAGACAAAGGTTATCGCATGGGTATTATCAAACATACTCATCACAATATTGACATTGATAAACCGGGAAAAGATAGTTTTGAATTACGTGAATCAGGTGCCAGTCAAATCGTCATCGCATCACGCAATCGTACGGCTACCATTATCGAACACCCGCTTGAAAAAAAAGAACCCTTACTTGCAGATGCGCTTGCCAATTTACAAACAGATAGTTTAGATTTTGTTTTGGTTGAAGGGTTTAAACATGCCGATCTAGCAAAAATTGAATTGCATCGTAATGCTTTGAGAAAACCATATATCTATCCAGAAGATCCAAATATTATCGCTATAGCCGCTGACCATGAAGTTGACGATGAGAATGCACCTACTAAACTAGACCTGAACCAGCCACAACAAATCGTTGAATTTATTGAAAATAGAATTTTAAAAACATGACCAGTAAAAAACAGACCAGTTGCGCAGATCCTTATGAATCAGATGCAATAAGTGTTGATGAGGCAAAAAAGCGAATCTTTGCTGAAATTGATCCTCTTAAAGGCAGTGAAAAACTAGCGCTAAGAAGTTGTTTAAATCGTTTTTTAGCTGAGGATATAAATTCACCTATTGATGTCCCTCCACATGCCAATTCAGCAATGGATGGCTACGCTATTGCTGCGGACGATTTACCAACCTCAACAAAAAAAGCATATCAGGTTTCTGCAACAGCCTTTGCTGGTAAACCTACCCAAGAATCCTATAAATCAGGACAACTCATCCGCATTATGACTGGCGCTGTTATGCCAAAAGGTACAGATACAGTCATTATGCAAGAAATGACAGAAAAGAATAATGATAATACAATAACCATCAAAGCAGAGCACAAAGCAGGACAAAATGTACGCCGCCCTGGTGAAGATATTGAAAAAGGTAGTCAAATTTTATCAGTAGGAAAACAAATTACTGCCGCAGACCTTGGTATTCTCGCCTCACTCGGTATTGGTGAATTAAGAGTATTTAGGAAACCCAGAGTGGCATTTTTTTCTACAGGTGATGAGCTTCGCTCCATCGGTGATATTCGTGGAGCCGAGTTAAAAGAAGGCGAAATTTACGACAGTAATCGCTATACACTTTTTGGCATGTTAAAAAACCTACAAGTCGACATTATTGACATGGGTGTCATTGGTGATACACAAGAAGCAATACGAGAAGCTTTTGTTTCTGCCTCTGAAATGGCTGACATTGTGATTACATCGGGTGGAGTATCCGTTGGTGAAGCTGACTATATAAAACCAACACTTAAAAAATTAGGTAACACACATTTTTGGAAAATTGCAATGAAGCCGGGGCGTCCGCTAACATTTGGCACCCTAGCTAGTATTGATAACAACGATAACGACAGTAATCCTTCGTGGTTCTTTGGTCTTCCAGGGAATCCCGTAGCCGTCATGGTAACCTTCATGCAATTCGTGCAACCCGCGATTCAATATCTAGCGAGTGGTCATGTTCATTCTCCGATTACTCTTCAGGCACTCTGTACCGATAATATTTACAAACGATCTGGTCGCAGTGAGTTTCAGCGAGGAATATTCAAACAAACAACCGATGGGAAACTAACCGTAAGGCGCACTGGAAAGCAAGGCTCAGGAATACTAACGTCAATGAGTTTGGCAAACTGTTTTATATACCTGCCTAGTGAATCAGAAGGTATTAATGAAGAAGAAATGGTTGAGATCATACCTTTTTCAGGTTCTATTTAAACCAACCCTAGTGTATTGGAGATTCAAAAAAACACTGAAGTTTTCAAATATTCTAAAAAATCTAACCCTATAGTCCTTGATTAAATTGCACACATTTATTTGATAATACTTCATATTAATACCTATTAGAAAATTAACATCTTCAAATAGCTACACTTCTACAGGTATGATTGAACTATCAATTACCGTCTCCATAACAACAAAAGTACTGCTCTGTTGAAGGTGTGGCAACTTTGCTATGCCGTCCCCAAGCACTTGTCGATAGGATTCGATATCCTTTGTTCTTACTTTTAAAAGATAATCAAATCCCCCTGCAATCATATGACACGCTTGAATCATCGGTAACTCTTTGACGGCTGCATTAAACTCATCAAGGGTCTTTGTGGTTGTGTCATTAAGCGTTATTTGTACAAAAGCGATATGACCAGATTCCAAACTACTGGGATTAATTTGTGCATGGTAACCAGATATAACGCCTGATTTTTCCAATCGGCGCACCCTATCTAAACACGGCGTTTTACTTAGTCCTACTCGTTGGGACAGTTCTGTCATGGTGATACGCCCATTGTTTTGTAACTCATGGAGAATTTTCTTATCAACTTTGTCCATTTAACTGCCTTTATTTTGATTAGTAGTTTTAGTGCTTATAGATAATAGTATTTTCAGACTATCTGGTCAATAAAAGTTGATATTACAGTAATTTAGCCTCCGACTATTCTGCTAATATTTTGAATATACATATCCTATAAAAGACTATTAGCGCGAGATGAATACCATGTTGACGAATCCTACCAAAATATCAGATGCCGACCTACGATCTGCAATACACGTTGCTTATTTGTCCGATGAAACTGAAGCTGTTAACAAACTTATTGCTGACCTTGATTTGAAGACAGAAATGTTGGAGTCCATTCACAAAGATGCTGTCGCCATCGTCAAAGAAATTCGCCAATCAAAATCCCCTGGAATGATGGAAACTTTTCTTGCTGAATATGGCCTATCTACACAGGAGGGTGTTTCACTTATGTGCCTTGCGGAAGCCCTTTTGCGCGTACCTGATGACAGTACGATTGATGCGCTTATTAACGACAAAATAGCACCTGCAGATTGGAGTAAACACCTTGGTCACTCTACATCGCCACTGGTGAATACATCAACATGGGCGCTGATGCTAACCGGTAAAATTATTGATTCAAAAGAAATAAAAAAATGGGATGTCAGTGGGAATATCCGCCAACTACTGAAACGCGTTGGTGAGCCTGTTATTCGCACGGCTGTTGCAAAATCCATGAAAATTTTGGGCCATCAGTTTGTGCTAGGACGAAATATTAAAGAAGCGATTAAACGCGCTAAAAACATGGAAGCTAAAGGCTATACCTATTCATACGATATGTTGGGCGAAGCGGCTCATACTGCTGATGATGCAAAGTTTTATTTCATGGCCTATAGCAAAGCTATCACGGCTTTATCAGAGTCATGTAATAGTCCGAATATTACTGAAAATCCGGGTATATCCGTAAAGTTATCTGCTTTACATCCACGTTATGAATTTGCTAATGCTTCGAGAATTATTAAAGAATTAGTGCCACGTGTTTCCAGCTTGGTGCATTTGGCTAAGAACGCAAACATGGGCTTTAATATCGATGCAGAAGAGGCGGATCGTTTAGATTTATCGCTCGATATTATTGAGGCAGTGCTATCCAATCCTGATTTACAAAACTGGGATGGCTTTGGCGTTGTTGTACAGGCTTACGCGCCTCGTGCTTCTTATGTTCTTGATTGGTTATATCAACTCGCTCAACGACTTGATCGCAAAATAATGGTGCGTTTAGTAAAGGGGGCCTATTGGGACAGTGAAATAAAACATGCACAAGTTGAAGGTTTGGATGGATATCCTGTCTTTACACGTAAAGCCTCTACCGATATTTCTTATCTCGCCTGCGCTAAAAAATTATTGTCTATGACGGATTTTATATACCCACAGTTTGCGACCCACAATGCTAATACGGTTGCAGCGGTTCTCAATATGGCTGGTGAACGTAACGACTATGAATTCCAGAGATTACATGGAATGGGGGAAGCGCTTTATGAAGTAGTACGTAAACAAAATCAGGCTCGTTGCCGAATTTATGCTCCAGTGGGTGTCCATGAAGATTTATTGGCTTACTTAGTTCGTCGCTTATTAGAAAATGGTGCAAACAGCTCCTTTGTAAATCAGGTTCTTGATGAATCAGTACCGCCTGAAGATGTGGTTCGTGATCCTATTAGTATTATTAACGCTAAAGAACAAATACCAAATCCACACATTCCTTTGCCTTGTAATATTCTTAGTAACGGACGTATAAATTCTAAAGGCATTAATATTGCCAACCCTTCTGTTCTAAAAGAGCTGGATACTGCAAGAAGTGCTTACATCAGCCACAAATGGCAAGCAGGGGTTACCAATGCCGTAGGCGACGGTGATAAACGTGCTATTTACAACCCAGCAGATAGTTCTGATCATGTAGGTGATGTTGTAGAGGCGTCAATTGAACAGGTTGATGAGGCACTTGTTCGAGCAAATAATGCGACAAAAACATGGAAGCAACAACCAGTCGAAGAACGCGCGATTTGCTTAGAAAAACTTGCGAATTCTTATGAAGAACATGCTGAAGAGATGATTGCTTTATCCTGTCGTGAAGCGGGGAAATTACTACCCGATTCTATTAGTGAAATACGAGAAGCTGTCGATTTTTGCCGCTTTTATGCGAATAGAGCTCGAACAGATTTTGATTCTAATAGTTCTAATAGTTCTAATAGTTCTAATAGCTCTAGTA
>JAZGEM010000024.1:0-2369 GCA_036478745.1 Cocleimonas sp. | reverse complement strand
AATTTTTTCTAACATGATTTAATTCCCCAAATAACATACAGACTACAATACTAGTCTAGTAAGATAAAGTCAATCAATTAGACCAGTAATCTAGTTTATAACTTGTAAAATTCACAAATTTCCTTTGTGGTTTATTGTCTCTTGTAGATGTCACTGTACGCTCTACAGAAAGTTGCTGTGACAAACTATACTTATAGTCAATTAACCCCCTAAAACAGGTTCAAATTAAAATTGCGACAAGGCGTATTGAATGTGCTTTTAAAGCAGTACTAACTGCCATGCCCATCGAAAAGAAAATTCATCAGGCACAGAAAAGTGGACAATTACCGAAAGGAGTAGGTAAAACTGTTTTACAGCAAGCGATAGACAAAAGAATTATCAGTAAAAAAGAACATTCTTTGATTGAAGAAGCTGAAAAAGCAAGACGATTGGCTATTATGGTAGATGATTTTGTGACAAAAAGGCACACAGACGGGTGAGTTATTTGATTCCAGTTACCTAAACTTTATTTTGTTTCATTTTTGACCCAATTTTCTACTCTTAGCCCTTCAACGCGCTTAAATTCTCTGTTGTTGTTAGTGATAAGCGTCAAACCAAGACTTCTTGCATGGGCTGCGATCATAAAATCGTAGGGTCCAATTTCCTTACCCTTTAATTCTCGTCTTAGTTGACCAAAATGATAGGCAGCTGCTTCATCATAATTAATCACTTCAAGGCGACCTGCAAACCCTTCAAGTGATTCCAAGTTATATCGCTGGTTATCTGATTTTTCAACACCATGAACAAGCTCTCCAAACGTCACGGTTGAAATACAAATTGCACCTGAATGAATGTTAAACATTCTCCTAACTTCTAAAGGCTTGCGTTTCATTGTATAAATACATATGTCTGTATCGAGCATATACTTAATCATCAAATGATTCACGCTCTTGTAGTCCTGGTTGTTCTCTATTGGTCATAAAGTCACTCGATACTAGAGGGCTATCAAACCAACTATCCCAACTTTTATTTTTTGGAGTAATTACTCTGCTATCACCAATGACTACAATTTCCACTTCTTTAACTCCTGCTGGAAAAGATACGGCTTTTGGAAGCCTCACAGCTTGACTTTGGTTAGATTTAAAAATTTTTGTTTGAATCACGTATCACCTCCTAAATTTGTATATCCAGAGTGTATACTCTAACAATGGATATGTCAAAGGTATATACGTTTATTCCCCCGCGTATAGATGAAGTATATTTTTTCCGCTATTGTGTTGCAACCTTGGCCAGTTTTTCTTTAGTAAGGGTTAAATTATTTCGCACGGTTTTCGTATCAGAATGGTCTATACCTAATTTCTTTTCGAATGTCACCAACGCCAGTTTAAAATACCCAATGGCTTTTTGATACTCTCCCAATGCTTGCCAAGCGCCTCCTAAGTTACTTCGCCCTATCGCCACAGCAGAATGATCTTCCCCATAAGTTTTAAGGTCACTGCTTAACGCTAGCTCTAAATACCCAATAGCTTTTTGAGTCTCGCCCAATGATTGCCAAGCCAGACCTAAGTTATTTCGATCTATCGCCACATTAGGATGCGCTTCCCCCAAGGTTTTAAGATTACTGCTTAACGCCATCTCATAATACCTAATGGCTTTTTGATGCTCGCCAATGTATCCCAAACTGAACCTAAGTTATTTCGATCTGTCGCCACATGAGGGTGCGCTTCCCCCAAGGTTTTAACCCATCTTCGCAGCTTTTATTATCAATTTCCCAATATTTCAATAAGTTAGGTTTTTTAATTTGTTTCAGTTGGCACTACAGATTTTTTCTTATCAATAATTGTTTTATCTTTTCCTATTAGATCAGGCTTAATATTCAAGGCATCGTAAATTTGTTTCTGTCGCGCCTCAGCCTTTGTTGTCGTTCGCAGGTGAATCGTTTTATGATCATCCGTCGGTAAGGTAATGGAGATACGTTGCTGGGTTGACATGATCTTGCGGATACTCTCCCAGCTCAAATGAATGCCCTGTTGTTTAAGTTGATAACGAAGGGTATGCACCAAATGATAAGCCAGTAAAGTAATAAACAAGTGACCTGTGACACGCTCTTCTTTTTGGTGGTATACCGGACGCAAACCGAGTTCGGATTTCAGGCTTCTGAAAGTGGCTTCAATTTCGGTTAGCATGATGTAGGTTGTCCATAACTGTTCTTCTGACCAGTTCGGGATATTGGTTCTCAGGCAATAGACCCCACAGTGATGATTTTTCTGTTTACTTTGAGGTTGAAGCTCCCATTCAATGCGGATGGCATTTTTTTGTTCCTTATCAGCCATCACTTCAATCCGGTAGTCTTGTGAAACACGCCTGTTTTTTTCGCGCAGTCGACCGAT
>JAZGEM010000023.1:0-88434 GCA_036478745.1 Cocleimonas sp. | reverse complement strand
TTCTGTTCTCTTTGCTCACCTTCTAGGTCGTAGCTAATTCCTGGATATTTCAGTAAAACCTTGGGCAACCACTCATTCAAATCTGCTGCAATCGTATTAGCATCAATTAATTCTTTATTTAAATCGGCTGTTATATTAATAATTCTTTGTCTATCAACGCGTGTAATAGTACTCGTTCCTCTACCTAGCTTTACTTCTGCTACTTCACTCAGCGGTACTTCAGCTCCCCGAGAAGTCCGAATCAATAAATTTTGTAAATCAGGTAACGATACTCGTTCATTTTTAGGTAATCGTACCATTACTTTTACTTCAGATTGATTACGTTGAATCCGCTGTACTTCTTTACCAAAAATGGCATTGCGTACTTGAGAACCTATTTGACTCAAGTTCAATCCAAGTTGTTCTGCCTCTGGTTTAATACGTAATTGCACTTCATCTTTACCCCCTTCAAAGCTATTTTTAATATCAAATAAGCCCTGATACTCATTTAGTTTAGCTTTTACTTGAATCGCTATTGCGTTGAGTTCAGCAAAATCATGCCCTTTAAGTTGTACATTTATAGGATCACCTCCTCGACCAAGCTCTGCTCTAAAGCTGAGCTCTATTGCACCTGGAATAGGACCAATCAACTTTCGCCATTCAGAGACAATTTTTTTCGCAGAAATCGGTGACGTTCGCTTTTCAGGCGGGAGGATTTCGAAGGTTACCATACCTAAATGTGATCTGCCTATGGCTCCAGCACGAGGGCGCAAACCAGAACTTCCAACCGTCATCAAGATATGTTGTATTAATGGTTTATTACTGTCTTTTTCAATATACTTTTTCTGCAAAGTTTCTGCTGTTCCAAGCATTCTTTCCAAGTGTTTTTCAGTTGTCGAAATATCAATTCCGTCAGGCATTTTTAGGGTTGCAGAAATAATTTCACTCTCTACTCTTGGGAAAAAAGTATATTTGTAACGTCCACTCACAACGATCGAAATTGTTAAAATAAGAACCGAAATAAAGATGGCTAACGTCAGATATCGCCAATTTAACGCAACATTTAAGAAAGGTTTAAAAACGGCATCTATAAACCATTCCAAACTTCTCGATATCTTCTGTTGTAGACGCGTCAAAATACCTACTTTTTGCGTATCATTACGCAGACGCATGTGTTGCAAATGAGAAGGAAGTACAAACTTTGACTCAATTAATGAAAACAATAATACGGGGATTACCACTAAAGGAATATGGGCAAAAATCTTACCTCGTGCGCCATCCAACATTAATAAAGGAAGAAATGCTGCAACGGTTGTTAAAACGCCAAAGGTAACAGGTACTGCAATTTCTTTGGTTCCTTCAACCGCAGCCCGATAACCATCCCCATGCCTTTGCAAATGAGAATAGACATTCTCACCCGTGACGATGGCATCATCCACCACTATTCCTAGTACTAAAATGAAGCCAAACATACTGACCAGATTTAAGGTGACATCTACATAAGGCATCACTGCCAACGCTCCCAAGAAACTAATCGGGACACCAATGCTCACCCAAAAAGCCAAATCAGGACGTAAAAATAGCGCTAACAATAAAAGGACTAAGCCGATACCTTGAATCAGGCTTTTAGTCAATGTATTGATCCTTGCTTTTACCACCTTGGAACTATCCAACCAGTAGCTTAATGACAAACCAGCAGCTAATGTTTTTTTACGTTCCTCAATATAATCTTTTACTGTATTGGCAAGCTCTATAGCATTTTGATCACCCACTCTCGCAACATTAATAAATGAAGCATGTTTTCTATCAAAACGACTATAAAGCGGATCTTCATTAAAACCGTCATTGATTGTAGCAATATCACCCAGCCTTATCAGAGCACCGTTTTTATCACTAATTATACTAATATTTGCAAACTCATTCTTTCGATATGCTTGGCCAAGTGCTCTAACCAGAATTTCGCCTGAATCTGTTTTTATACTACCACCCGGAATATCTCGTGAAGCATTCCGCACTACTGTCGCAATATCATCCAACGTCAATCCATATTGACTTAATACAAACTGTGGCACGCTAATGCTAATTTCCCAAGCGCGCACACCACCCATAGCAATTTGCGTTACATTCGGTAAACTACGAATCTCATCGCGAATTTTTTCTGTATTTTCGCGTAGAACGACATCATTTTCTCGATCCTGTTCCAATACCACCGTAATCACATCTCTAATACGAATAAGTTGCTCAACGACAGGACGTTCAGCATTTTCTGGGAATGATGTGATACGATCTACTCTAGATTTAATCTCATTGAGAACAATGGTCGTATTATATTGTTTACGAACCTCAGCTCTGACCAATGAGCGACCTTCTGCAGAATTACTAAATATCTGCTCGACTCCTGGCAGATCAGCAATCGCATCCTCTACCCTTTGAGTAATACTCAGCTCAACTTCACTGGGTGTAGCACCGGAGAAATTGACTGTTATATTCACAATATCCTGCTCAAATGCAGGGAAGGTTTCTAAAGGGATTTTTTTGAAAAGTGAGTAAAATCCGATACAGATAATAGCAATCATCAATATATTAGCTGCAACTGGATTTTTAACAAACCAGGTAATTACACCCTTATCTTGTATAGAACCTTGCATAGGCTTAGCTCACAACGGTTAAAATGGCATTAGTTTTAAAACTTATCTTCTCTATTTTTTCTGCCTTTTCTTTTTTATTTTCCATTTTTTTTAGTTTTTCTTGTTGTTGTTCAAGTGTTATGACTTTCATGTCCTGAGTTGCTTGGTTCAAAGACGTCGTAATCAAGGACTCACCTTCAATATTTTCCTTAGGCTTTATGATTGTTTGCTTAGATGTATTGACCAAAACATCAACAGGAACTATATGGACTTTACCGTTTTTTAGTAACATTATTTCTTTATTTTGACGTACAGCACCAGCGGGTAAAACATACACATTTCGAAATGTTTTACCCTTGATATTAGCATCAAGATACTGTCCTATTCTCACAGGAGCACTGACTCCTGCCTTGGCAACAAACGGGTTGTTAATTCGAGCAATAACTTTGATTTGACGACTTTCTGAATCAAGCGCAGCACTGGTACGCACTATCTGCCCTTGCCAACTACTTTGTAGCCGACTATTCGTGCTATTAAAAGTCACTTTAGGTAGATTTTTTGTTGATGTACTTTTATTTTGAAACGTTTCAGGAATGCCCAAAAGCTCATATTGATTTAGTGATAAGGGTAAATCTACATAGACATAATCAGTCGCATAGACAATGCCTAAACCTGTCCCTTTAGTGACAAACTGCCCTATATCAACATTCTTCTGTAGCACTCTCCCTGAATACGGGGTTTTGATCATGGTGCGAGATATATTTAAATTCTCTTGATTTTGCCTAGCCCGTGTTGCACTTATTTTAGACTCAATCGCTAATTTTCTACTGGTAAATGCATTCAGTTTCCCCAATGAATCTTCTACCCTTTGCTGTAATTGAATTAACTTTTGTTTTTCTGCATCAAGAACCGAACGGGCAATCAATTTCTTTTTCCATAAGTTCGATTTACGAGAGACTTCGACCTTACCTAACCCTAAGTTGTTTTTTGCTAAAGTATAAGATCGTTTAGTCGAACTTTCCTCCACTTTTAATTGATCAAGAAGTGCTTTACTTCCAGCTATGTCACTCGCTGTTATAGCCAATGCATTTTTATAATCGGATGCATCAATCGTTAGTAAAGTCTGGTTTTTATTAAAATAACTTCCTTCATTAAATACATCTGAAATTTTAATGATTCGTCCCGAAACTTCAGATACTAAGTTAGTTTGCGTTCCTGCGCGAACAATACCAGATGCTTTAAGATTGACTGAATAATCTTGAGGTTTTAATGGTATAACTTCGACAACAGGTAAACGCTCAACAAACGGCTTCTTCTTAACTTCTGGACCTGTCGCAATTAAGTATTTTGCCAGAAAAAAAGCACTAACTAAAATGAGAATTGGTAATAATATTTTCAATATTTAGACCTGAATAAAGAGAAAGAATAAAAGATAGGAAACTTTATTAATTAAAACATTAATTATCCATCTTGTCGAAGCAGTAAGTAGAACTTTTCGTATGGTTTTCGTATCAAGATACGTAACTATTAGGAGACTTTTGAGCAAGGCAAGTTTTCTAAGCGACTGCTAGCGCTGAAATTACTTTAGTAGCACAGACTATATCTTTACGACGCCAAAGGAGGTTTAGAATGTTGGGTGAGTCTTGCCAATTTTTGCAAAGAATATATTCCTAAGATAAACCGAGACCTCAGTATAAATGCTTAATGGCACCCCGTACATTTTGCAAGATTATTATTATCCTGAGATCTCAAATATCAAGCCTGCTCTATACCGTCTTTCTGTAACTGCCACATCGTCCAGTATTTTCCTTTCTTCTCCAAAAGTGCTTTATGTGAGCCTCTTTCCACAATTTCACCGGCTTCCATAACCATAATCATATCAGCCTCCACTACGGTAGATAAACGATGAGCAATTATTAGGGTTGTCGTACCGCTAGAAATTTCTCGTAAGGTTTTTTGAATCGCTTGCTCTGTTGCCGTGTCTAAGGACGAGGTTGCTTCGTCAAACAATAGAATGGGAGGTCGTTTTAAAATCGTTCTCGCAATCGCAACACGTTGCTTTTCACCGCCCGATAGTTTTAAACCACGCTCTCCTACTATGGTCTCCCAACCCTCGGGTAAGCTTTCGATAAAGTCATAAATATGTGCCATTTTAGCGGCTTGTTTAACCTCATCGATGCTTGCATTTAAATTGCCATACTGAATATTGTAGAGAATTGTTTCATTGAATAGCACGGTATCTTGCGGCACGATACCGATTGTTTTTCGTAAACTGTCTTGGGTGACATTTTTTATGTTCTGACCATCAATTAATATCTGTCCTTTTAGAACATCATAAAAACGAAACAGTAAGCGCACTAATGTTGACTTACCGCCACCACTAAAGCCAACCACAGCGACTGTTTTACCTGCTGGTATTGTAAAGTCAACATCCCTTAAAATTGGTCGTTTCTTATCATAGGAAAAATCAACCTGTTCGAATCTAACCTCGCCTGAGGTAACTACAAGTTCTTTTGCATTGGCTTGGTCTTGTATTTCTGGCTGTTTCTTTAGTAGCTTAAAAACCAAATCCATATCAGCAAGTGTATATTTTATCTGCCGATAAATAATCCCCAGAGCTCCCAGTGGAATGAATAGTTGTAACATAAAAGCATTAACCATGACCAAATCACCTATGCTCATCGAGCCCTCTACTACACCATTAGCAGCAAAAAACATAATCATGGTTACGCCAACGGCAATAATAGCGCCCTGTCCAAAATTAAGCATCGACATAGTCGCTTGGCTTTTAACAGCGACACCTTCCCACTGGCTAAGTAAATTATCGTAACGCTTTTGTTCAAGTGCTTCGTTATTAAAATACTTGACGGTTTCGTAGTTAATTAAGCTATCAAAGGCTTGTGTATTAGACTCAGAATCGAGTCGATTCATCGCATGGCGGTGCTCCATGCGCCAATTAGTCACCAGTAAGGTAAAACCAATATAAAAAGCAACTGTACCAAAGGTCACTACCGCAAATACCCAAGCATAATTAGAGAGTAAGATGATCGCGACTAAAGTAAATTCTACCAGAATCGGCACCGTACTGAATACTAAGAAATTCATTAGCGTGCCAACCGAACGCGTACCTCGTTCTAAATCACGACTGATTGCACCCGTTTTTCGTTCTAAATGAAAACGCAATGAAAGATTATGCAAATGGTTTAACACACGCTTAGAAAGCTCACGCATCGCATGATAACGCACACGTGCAAAAACGGTATCTCGCAGCTCATTAAACAAAGAACCTAATAATCGAAACAAGCCATAAGCCAGTAATAAAGTAACGGGTAAAACCAAAAGCTGGGCTTGTTTTCCATCAAAAAGATCAATGACTTCTTTAAGCACCAGAGGCACAGAAACATTCGCCATTTTTGACAATACCAAAAACCCAAGCGCTAACAACGCCCTGCCCTTATAAGCGCTTAGGTAAGGTAATAATTGTTTTAGATTTTGAAAGTCATTGCGGTTGCTATGAACTTCATTTTCGCTGTGAATAATATACAAAATAAGGCTACTGAATTAATGGAAACTAAAGAAGGAGTCTAACATTGTTAGACTAACTAAATATCTATGTTTGCGTTAATGTCATTTAAATACAATTATCGAATAACAAAATAAAAACAAAATAAAGGGCATCCATAATTTCATCATTAATGGCACCCCCGTATTATTTGGAAGATTGCTTTTCAAAGCGCCACAAGCACTGGAAAGTATATCGTTACATCTCCGAGGGAAGTGTCGATGTTGGTCGAGACTTGAGTGCTCTTCGCAAAGAAAATGACCCTAAAATAAAACCTACCAGATACTTGATGTTGCACCTCCGTATTATTGGGCGATTGTTTTTCATTTTTCCATTACTTGATAAATACCTAAGGATTACAAAAGGTTACTATGTTATCTGAAGCTCGAAAGTGGTCGGATGAATTTTCTCTGTTTTTTAGTAAAGTGCATCATGATCGTTATTTTGAACGGTAGTTTTACGGTGGCGGGAAATATTGATCAACTTAGAGCCTTAGCTGAACAGACTTCGCGGCGTTGGATTAAGGGGATGGGTTGTGCTTTTAGGATAGCTACACACTAGGTTTATAGGTTTTTTATAGCGTGTTTTCCGTATCGTCAACTACAATCTTGTAAAAACACGGGGGGTGCCATTACCATTATCCAATACACCGATGACAAATAACTCAGGTGACCTGATCTGATGCACTTGGGCAGGTAAAATAGCATGACTTTAATGTTGAATTTACGCCCCGCCTTATTTGCATAAATAAGGTCTCTAAGTAATCCAGATGCCCATATTTATTTGACAGTCAATTGTATCTAATACCATATGTATTATTAAACCTACCCCAATAATTCTAGTTTTTGGGTAGAGTATAAAACCAATATATACTGCAATAGCATATAGACTATGCAATGGATGAAAACCAATACTACATCGCATTGAATCATAGATAGGTGTTGCTAAAAGATGGTCAGCATCCACTAACATAGTTAGCATCATAATTAGATAGGCTGACTTCCAGTTATTCTTGAAAAACAAACTCGCTATCATTGCTGGAATAATAATATGTAATGCAATATGAAAAATGACTATCTCCTATTTTTGTTTGAGTTCTTTTGAAGCTTTTGAATAAAAATTCCAATAATAATAATCACTAAACCCACTATAGTCGCCAGTTTAATTTCCTCGCCAATAAGAAAATAAATAAAGACAAATGATAAAAATGGGGACAGGAAAATTAAACTGCTAATTTTTGCAGTACTATCTGTTAATCGTAATGCAGTGAGCCATAGATAAAAAGTTAAACTCATTTCAAATATTCCTACATAGATACCTGCCATATAGCCATTTTTACTGATTGGTTTTATTTCTAAAAACAGTAAGTAATAAAGGCCAATAAATACTAAACCAAAACAAAAATTTAATAATAATCCACATATGGGATCTTTGTTTTGTTTCGTATTTAATACCCAATACAATGCCCAAATGAATGTACTGGATAGTGCAAACATTACACCTTTAACGTTAGTTTGAGTAAACCCTAATAAGGTTCCTCCACTCGTTATAATCAATACACCGAAATAAGCAATAATCAGCCCAATCATCTCGTTCTTTGTCAGTTTTTGTTTCAGTATAGGTATAGCTAATAAAGGCAGAACGATCCCCCATGTGTAATTAATTGCTTGTGCTTGCTGAGCTGGAAGTAAATCATAGGCTGTGAATAATATGAGATAGTAAAGAAATGGGTTTAATAATCCAAATAGCATCGCATAAAAAATATCTGTTTTATTGAAATTAGATAAGTGCTTTAACCGCCCTGAGAAAAAAGCAATTAACAATAACACCAACACTGAAGTTACATTTGCAATCAGTAGTAGTTCGACTACGGTTAGTGTTTCCAAAGCAATCTTAAAAGCACTGGCAACAGTTGACCAAAGCAATACTGTTAGCAAAGCATAGCTAATCGCTTTTCTCTGATTATTATTAGTCATATCGATAATTCATTAAATAATTAGCAAACCTTGATTATTTACCTTTAAGACACTATATAATCCATACATACTAATTACTTATGGTTTGCAAATGCCTTATTTGATTCAAAAAATAATAGGTTTTATTTTACTGTCTGCAACGGTAGGACTGGTTTCATTACAAGTCCTTTTTCATTTAACATAGCTCCAATTCTTCTCTAGCATAGCTGAATAAAATCAATGACTAAAGCCACACGTTACAAGCCAGAAAGCCCTATTCTTAATACCGTTAAAACGGGTATTAAAGGCACACTGCTCTTCTTAATGCCACTGCCTGTTTTATTAGCTGCGGTCATTCATTTAGTTAAAGGACATTTTTTTTCTAGTATTACCGCTGGCGCTTTGTTTGCTGGTTTTATGGTTGCTGCAATTGTTGCAAGGCATGGTTTTAAACTAGAAAGCAAATTCAAGCAAAAAAGACTAGCAAAAGCCCCTGGGACGCCCTTTAAATCTGTTGCTGCTGTGATTCTTTCTATTAGCACGGGATTGACTGCCTTTCTTTTGTCGGACTATGGTTTATTTCCCAGTATCTTAATTGGCTTTGTAGCTTTGTTAGGGTTCTACATGGCCTATGGCATAGATCCGCGTGATGATAAAACGGGTAATATTTCTTTGGGTGTTAGTGCTGATGAAGTGTTTCAAGCATTAGAAGCAGCCGAGATTAAAATAGAGGCAATTGAAGTCGCTAGGAAAAATATTAAAAATATCAAGTTTGATCAGCACTTAAGACGTATTATTGAAAAAGCACGTGGTATTCTCTCTTTGATTGAAGAGGACCCTAAAGACTTAAGCCGTGCTCGGAAATTTTTAAAAGTCTATTTAGATGGAACTCAACGCGTTACCGAAAGCTATGCAAAAACACACAGTAAAGAAGCTACAACAGAGGTGTTAGATAAGAACTTTCAAGAAGTGTTAGACTCAATTGAAACGACATTTGATGAGCAACATAAGAAATTATTAGAAAATGATCAATTTGATCTTGATGTGAAAATAGAAGTATTAAAAACTCAACTTAAAAACATATAACGAAGACTTTACGCCAGAGTTCGATTAGCGATAAACAGCTCAACTCTCACATAAATAAAAAGACATATTCAAAGGATAATAAAATGGTGGACACTAAAACAGCAACACAGGAAGAAATACTCCCTGGTACTGAAGTCGCAGAATACAAAACAATTTCAAAAGAGATTATTGCTTATGCTGAAGCTGAAACGAGTGATAAAAAAACCATAGAAGAGTTAATAGCCCAAATTAAAGTTGAAGATCGAAGCAGTATTTTATTCTTTGGAAGTAAAGCACAAGAAGAAATGAGCACAATTTCTGAGAACATGCTGGAAGGTGTTCGAAATAAAGATTTAGGGGGTGCGGGCTCTTCACTAAATGACATGATTGCGACTATTCGTGGTTTTGATGTTGACGAACTAAACCCTAATAAAAAACTTGGTTTTTTTGCTAAATTATTTGGTAAAGCGAAGCCTGTTTCAGTTTTCTTAAGTAAATATGATGATGTGCGTAAACAAATCAATGCCATCACAGATAAAATGGAAGAACAAAAGACACAGCTGCTTACCGATGTTATTTCATTAGACAAACTTTATGATGCAAACCTAGATTACTTTCACAAGTTAGAACTTTATATTGCCGCTGGTGATGAGAAATTACGGATGCTGGATAGTAATGAAATTCCCACTTTAACAAGCACTGCCGAAAAAGATACAAAGAATATGTTAGCAGCACAGGCAGTGCGTGATATGCGCAGTGCGCGTGATGATCTTGAGCGTCGTTTACATGACCTACGCCTGACGCGTCAAGTGGCTATGCAAAGCTTACCGAGTATTCGTTTAGTTCAAGAAAATGATAAAACATTAATTAATAAAATTAACTCAACACTGATTAATACTGTTCCGTTATGGAAAAATCAGTTAGCTCAAGCGGTTACTATTTTCCGTATGGGTGATGCAGCTGAAACCGTAAAAAAAGCCACCGATTTGACCAATGAATTATTAGAAGATAATGCGGATAATTTACGTACTGCCAATGTAGAAGTTCGCAAGCAAATGGAGCGTGGCGTATTTGATATAGAGTCTGTTCGAAAAGCCAATGATCAACTCATTGAAACCATCAATGATAGTTTAAAGATTGCAGAAGAAGGTAAAGCTAAGCGAGCAGATGCTTCTAAAGAATTAGTTGAAATGGAAGGTGAATTACGTGAAGCCTTAGTGGCTGCAAAATCACGAGCAGAAGACTCCGTGGCTAAGATTGCAGAAGAGGCAACAGAAGCGACAAAATGATTTTAGAAGTGGCTATTCTTGATGTTAAATCAGGCATGGAAAAAGACTTTGAAACCTCATTTAATGAGGCACAATTCATCATACCTTCTCTCCATGGTTATATTTCTCATCAGTTACAAAAATGCGTTGAGAAGAAGAACCGCTATATATTATTAGTAAACTGGGAAGCACTAGAAGACCATACAGTTGGTTTTCGAGAATCTCCACAATATCAACAATGGAAAGCACTATTACATCATTATTATGATCCTTTTCCCACTGTTGAACATTATCAGCTAATTGCCAAGAATAAGGTTAAGGCATAAATCAAACACGACTAAAGGAAAATAAGTATGGGAATCTGGGATAAGTTATTTGGTGAATTTGTTGATGTAATTGAGTGGACAGATTCAAGCGTCGATACCATGGTGTATCGTTTCCAGCGATATGGTAATGAGATTAAATTTGGTGCCAAATTAACGGTGCGTGAATCACAGATTGCTGTTTTCGTCAGTGAAGGCGAAATTGCTGATGTTCTTGGTCCTGGTTTGTATGAGTTGGAAACTAAAAATTTACCTCTCTTATCTACCCTGCAAAATTGGCATCATGGTTTTGAAAGCCCCTTTAAAGCAGAAGTTTACTTTTTTAATACCAAACAATTCATCGATTTAAAGTGGGGTACCAAAAACCCTATTATGATGCGTGACAAAGAATTCAATATGGTACGACTGCGTACCTTTGGAACTTACAATATCCGCATTGATGATCCGACTCAATTTATTAAAGAAATTGTCGGTACTGATGGACATTTCACTATCGACGAAATCAGTAGTCAGCTTAGAAATCTTATCGTTACGCGCTATACTGATATTTTAGGTAGTGCCGATATACCTGTTTTAGACCTAGCAGGAAACCAAGGTCAACTTGGTGAGCTATTAACAACACGTATTGCGCCAGAATTTAAAGAATACGGTTTAGAATTAACTAAGGTCTTAGTAGAAAACATCTCATTGCCCCCAGCTGTTGAAGAGGCACTCGATAAACGCACTAGCATGGGCATGATAGGTGACTTGAATAAATATATTCAATTCGGTGCAGCAGAGTCAATGCAAACAGGTACGAGTAGCGGAACAGGTAGTGCAATTGAGATGGGGCTAGGCTTTGCCATGGCAAATAAAATGGCTAATGAGATGAATACTCCTCAGTTAGCAAATCCGCAAGCGACACTATCTCCATCTGCACATGTTACTACTCCTGTGCCTCCTCCCTTACCTGATACTAATTGGCATGTATCCATCGATCGTCAATCAAAAGGACCTTATGATCTTTCTGAATTACAACAGCTAGCCAGTAAACGTCAAATTTCACCTGGCACACTTGCCTGGATTGATGGTATGGATAGCTGGAAGTCTATAGAAAATATTGAGGCTCTAACTGGTTTGTTTGAAGATGATGCAGCAACGCCACCTTCACTACCAAATAAGAAGTAGAATATAAATCGTGAGTGATCTTTTCGATAAAGATACCCGTTTTACCCCTGTCGTTAATAAACAGAAAGAAGATGAGCATGTGATTTCACAGGCTCACTTCTCTTGTAAAAACTGTGGCTCAGATTTAATTTATTCACCTGCTTCCCAAGATTTACAATGTCGTAGTTGTGGTCATCATTATCCAGTAGATACTTCAGAAGCAAAAATACAGGAATATGATTTTAAAGAAGCGGTGCATGAACTAGCACGTTTGCGCCATTCTTCCAGTGATAAAATTGTGGGTGGCAATAAAGTCGCGGTTATTCATTGCCCATCCTGTGGTGCTGATTTCAGCTTTTTAAAACATGAACATGCAGGCGAATGCCCTTACTGTGCCACCCCCGTTGTTGCGGGTACGGCACATGCACGATTTATTGAGCCTCGTTCGTTACTGCCCTTTAAGTTTGAAAAGAAACAAGCCTTAGACATTTATGATAAATGGATTGGAAGCCGTTGGTTTGCACCATCAGCATTAAAAAGTCATAGTAAGCGCAATGATAAACTGATTGGGATTTACCTACCCTATTGGACTTACGATAGTCAAACCTCTAATCAATACCGTGGTCAACGCGGTACTACCTATTATGACCGTCAAGTCTATACCACTACGGTAAATGGGCGCAGAGTGCAACGTGTAAGAATGGTGCCACGAATCCGTTGGCGACCTGTTGCAGGGCGTGTAGATTTACACTTTGATGATGTATTAATTGGCGCGACAAAAACCTTACCACGTACCATTATTAATCATTTACAACCTTGGGACTTAGAAAATTTAGTGCCCTATTCTGCTGAATATATTAGTGGTTTTCGTAGTGAAATTTATCAAGTAACAGTGGATCAAGGATTCTTACAAGCTGAAAACATCATGTCGAATAAAATTAATCATGCGATTCGTTATGATATTGGTGGTGATCATCAGCGTATCTCAGCGGTCAATACACATCATCAAGACACCAGCTTTAAACACGTGTTATTACCTGTCTGGTCTGCCGCTTTTGAATACCGTGGTAAAACCTATCGCTATGTGATTAATGGGCGCAATGGCACCATACAAGGTGAACGTCCTTATAGTTTTATTAAGATTGGCTTAGCGGTACTTGGTGTCATTGCCTGTGCACTCGCGTTGTTATATGTGATGGAATCACAAGGCACATTTGAAGGCAAAGGGAATTTAAATAGCCCTACAACGATTCAATTTGATCTTAATTTTTAATATGACTTTAAGCCAGGATGATAAAGCCAATCACGACTAATGTTATGACAACAGCTTCTTTTATTGTTTGTGACATCTTATTCTCTTATTTTTATTAATTGTGTTTAGAGGGAGTCTCTTCTGAGACTAATCTCGTCTATTATAACACGATGTATAATATATACTGATCCATCTATCAGAACATGTCATGTGCAAACTAAAAGGAAGCATCGCTTAAATTTAGTTACAAAAATAGAAGTAAAAAAGAGGTGGAGCTTTAAATGGCACCCCCCCCTTTTTTACATCATTGTATATTACCTATATGACGTTAATAACGTAATCGCATTTGTTGTTTTTGGGTCATCATGGTACTCACTTTAGTACCGATCTTATCCGCTATTTTATCTAAAAATGTTTTATTATATGAAAACGGAACCAGTTCTTCTGCTCCAATCACTTCACGTGCTACATAAGATGCACTACCAAAATCATCCACTAACCCTAGTGCTTTTGCATCTTCTCCTGTCCAGAATAGACCACTGAATATATCGGGGTCATCTTTAAGGCGGTCACCACGACCTGTTTTAACGGCATTGATAAAGTGTTTATGTGTATTGGCTAACATCTTTTTAATAAAGACTTCTTCTTCTTCATTTCTAGGATGAAAAGGGTCTAGGATAGCCTTGTGTTTGCCGGCTGTTAGTTGGCGACTTTCTACACCAATTTTTTCCATTAAACCAACCACACCAAAGCTATCCATCCGCACACCAATAGAACCGACAAGGCTGGTTTTATTCGCATAAATTTTATCCGCTGCTGAGATAATGTAATAACCACCTGAGGCACAAATATCAGCTGCTACGGCATAAACAGGTTTGTCTTTATATTTTGCGCGAAGGCGACGAATTTCATCATAAATATAAGCAGATTGTACTGGGCTACCACCAGGACTATTACATCGAAGAACAATGCCTTTCACTTTTTCATCTTTAAACGCTTTACGCAAAGCAGGAATAATATAGTCTGCACCTGCTTCAGAATCTGCTGAAATTGCCCCTTTGATATCGACAACAGCGGTATAACTTTTCGCCTTAGAGGATATTCCTCCACCACTTAAAGTGATGTAGTAAAGTAAAGGTCCTGCAATTAAGTAGGCAGCAATCAGAAATTTGAAAAATATACTCCATCGCCTTGCTCTGCGTTGCTCTGTTACGCCTTGAAGTGCGACTTCTTTTAGTACTTCCATGGCTTGTTGATCAGTTTGTTGCATAGTAAATCCTTATTTTGATTTTTACGTTCGGTATTATTAATTTTATCATAATTGCTTATAAGCAGTGAATTAATATATTACCCATCAGTCTAAAGGCAGTTCCGTTTTACTAATGACTTGTCTTAATACAAAACTTGAATGAACACCTGTCACACCAGTAAGTTTAGTTAATTGTCCCAATAGAAACTTCTCATAATGGCGCATATCTTTAACAACGACTTTCAATAAAAAATCTGCAGATTGACCCGTCACCACGCTACATTCAATTACCTCTGGCATATCAATTACAGCACTCTCAAATTGCTCAAAACGATCAGGGGTGTGCCTGTCCATTGATATGCCGATGATTGCTGTTAAGTTAAGTCCGAGAGCTTCAGGGTCGAGTATGGTGACATGTGATTGAATAAGTCCTGACTCTTCCAAACGTTTTACTCGACGAGAACAAGGTGTGGCGGATAGCCCTACTTGATCTGCAAGTTCTATATTGCTAATTCGGGCATTAGCTTGCATTAATTTTAATATCTTTTTATCTATTCGATCTAGTTCTATCATGGTAATAACCTCAGAAAACTATTATTATTGGTTACATTCCCTAATATTAACATATATAGTGATTTATTATATCGAAAACATACAGATTAACTAGGTAATTAGCATTGTTTCACTATAAGAAATTGTTTAAAATTATATCATAGAGAATAAAAAAACCACATAATCAGAATACTAGGGAAATACAATGTCAGGCTTCAATCACAAGAAATACCGTTCTTTTCCAACCATAGCTAAGCGTAACCGTCGCTGGCCTGATCAAATAATTGAACGTGCACCAGATTGGTGTAGTGTAGATTTACGTGATGGTAATCAAGCGCTGATTGAGCCAATGAGTCCTAGCCAGAAACTTGAGATGTTTCAACTTCTAGTAGATGTAGGCTTTAAAGAAATTGAAGTTGGTTTTCCAGCAGCATCACAACCTGATTTTGACTTTGTGCGTCAATTAATAGAGGAGGATTTAATTCCAAATGATGTCACCATTCAAGTCCTTACTCAAGCACGTGAAGCTTTAATTGCACGCAGTTATGAGTCCCTTAAAGGTGCACGTCGTGCCATTATGCATGTCTACAATTCAACCTCTACCATTCAGCGTGAACAGGTTTTTAAAAGGTCTCGTGATGAAATCAAAGAGATAGCCGTGAATGGTGCTAAATTAGTGCGTGAGTATGCGGCTAAACAACATGAAACCGAATGGCAGTTTCAATACTCACCGGAGAGTTTTACGCAAACAGAGTTGGATTATGCAATAGAAGTTTGTGATGCTGTTGTTGATGTATGGCAAGCGACTCCTGAAAATAAAGTAATATTAAACCTTCCTGCAACAGTTGAAGTGGCAACGCCCAATGTTTATGCCGATCAAATTGAAAACTTCAATGACAAAATTGCCAAGCGTGATTGTATAACGATTAGCTTGCACACCCATAATGATCGTGGTTGTGGTGTGGCAGCAGCAGAACTTGGCATTATGGCTGGTGCTGATCGTATTGAAGGAACATTATTAGGTAACGGTGAACGCACAGGCAATATGGATATTGTTACCACAGCGATGAACATTTACAGTCAGGGTATAGATCCTGAGCTCGATCTATCTAATATGGATCGTATTATAAGTACCGTTGAACGCTGTACACAACTATCAGTTCATCCACGACATCCCTATGCAGGTGAACTCGTATTCGCTGCATTTTCAGGCAGTCATCAAGATGCGATTAATAAATGTTTAACGATTGATGAAAGCCAACGTGCTGAAAAGGGTAAAGACCATCCTTGGAATGTTGCATATCTGCCGATTGATCCACGTGATATTGGACGTACCTATCAAGAAGTGATTCGGATAAATAGCCAATCGGGTAAAGGGGGGGTTGCCTATGTATTAGAGCAAGATTTTGGGTTGATGCTACCGCGTTGGTTGCAGGTTGATTTTAGTCCTTATGTTCAAAAACATGCCGAAGAAAGTGCCACAGAAGTATCTGCAGAGATAATTCATGAGATCTTCCTTTCAACCTATATTGATGTCGAAAGACCAATAACGGTTCTAGGCTATCAAGCAACACGGGCAGAAGGCTCAGATCACCTTGAAGCGACATTATTAGTTGAAGGAAAATCTATAGATATCAACTGTGAAGGACGTGGAATATTGGATGCCTTTATGTGTGCTATCGGTCGTAAAGTTAAAAATAAACTGGTGTTAGTCGATTATAACGAGCATACCTTAGGTGATAATGAACAGTCTGAAGCCATGGCCTATGTACAGTTAAATATAGATGGACAAAGATTCTGTGGTGCAGGACGTAGTGAAGATATTGTCGGCGCATCTTTGCGTGCTGTGCTAAACGCTGTTGCTCGTGCCGATATTGTTTTCAATGAGGAAAGTGAGAAAATGGCTTCTGTTTAAAACAAATTAACACTACACATAAAATATGCCATACATACACTGAGGTCTCACAATGATAGTTAGGATGTATGGCACCCCCGCCTTTTTTTGATAATTGCTTCTCTATTGCTATAAGAGACCTCACAAAATTACTATAAGAGATTTCACAAACCTTAAGTGAATACAGCCTTTATTCAAAAAAACCACTCAACTTATCTGCTTAATATTTACACAGCGCTTAAAATAGGATTAACTCCCTATGTAATCCTAAAATAATAATAATTTAATGTCACAGATAGAGTCTTTTTCCTACGCAAATCAATTTGCAGAAAAGAAAATCAAAAACATCAGTTTTATTAAAAAACTGGCTCTTTTTTTCACTTTTCTTTTTATTTTCTCAATACCTTGGGGAAATGCTGTGTGGGATGGATTTACTCGGGTAATCGGTCTAGGTGCTTTTGGCATGGCTGTATTAGTACTCGTTATGCATGGCACACATAAAAAATACAATGCTTTTCATTTATTCATAACACTTTTTGGTGTTTGGATGCTGGTATCTTTGATGTGGTCATCAGATTTGGTTCGAGGTAAGCCTTTTCTTTTTACTACGATTCAACTGTTATTAATTCCCTTCTTAGTGACATTAATCATAGATAGTAAGCAAAAAATGATGCTCGCTTATCAAAGTTATGTGCTAGGCACTTGTATAGGTTCTTCGATTATTATTTATAATTATATCAATGGAATAGAGTCAGACTACTACCAGCGTTACGGCATTCCTAATTTCGAGGTGGATGGTCTTTCAATTATGATAACCCTTGCCATCCCAATGGCGGCATACCTTGTTACAGTCTATCAAAATAAGTGGCTTAAACTTATTTACACAGCTGCTGTTCCTCTAATCATATACGCGGTATTTTTAACGGGCACACGAACTGCTGCAATCGTGGCCATAATTGGTGTGGCATATTGGTTATTCACTTATAGAAGCGCATCCCTAAGACTTAAAGTATCCATGCTGGTCTTGTTTATGATGTCAGTTGTGCTTGTCTTTTCTTTCGCACCAAAAGAATCAGTTGATCGGATACTTACCTCAGGAAAATCTATCTCCAGCGGAACATTAAATAGTAGAACGGTGATTTGGGGAGCCTCGTTAAAACAATGGAGGAATGCTCCAATTGTAGGAAACGGTATTGGTAGCCTAGGTTATGTATTAAGTACTGAACATGTTCGATACGATAGTGCCCACAATACCTATATCCATATTTTGACAGAAAATGGATTGATAGGTTTGAGTTTGTATTTGTTTCTTATTATCTCAATTTTGTACTACACCTTGCAAACTCCTCTCAACCAAAAGTCTTTTTTATTAGCACTGCTAATGGTGATACTGGTGAGTCAGATAACGCAACATACCCACTTTCATAAAGAAACCTGGTTCGCATTAACCATGCTGGCAATTCATGCCTACGCGTTTAGCAAACGGAAAAATTTTTAAATGTTATTCAAACACAGTAGCATTTATATTCTAGCAAAGTTTATTCCAGGCTTAATGGCATTTGCTGCTTTGAGTTTGTATACACATTGGCTAACACCTGAGGAATATGGGCTCTATACGCTTATTTTCACAGGAGCGGTATTTTTAAGTACCGTTGTCTTTAATTGGTTGCCCGCAGGTACCTTGCGATATTGGTCTAGTAATGAATACAGTGAAATAGAATTCATCACTACACTAGCGACGACTTACATCCGAATTTTCATATTTCTAACTATTGTCGCTATTATCAGCCTTATTCTATATTGGAATAAACCTGAAGCTATTTGGATAGTAAATACATATTTATTAGTGTTAACACTGGCCTTATTTGTCATTACACAAAACTTATTTAGTGCAAAAATAGATCCTAGCAACTATGCCTATTTGACCATTGCCTATTCTATATCGGCACTTGTGTGCGGCGGAATATTTGCATTATTAGGTTTTGGTGCCTCTGGTGTCATTACAGGCATTACCATAGGAACATTAATTCCCACCCTATTTCAAATAAGAAAAGTTTGGATACCCTTAAACAAACAATCTTATAAGAGTGGACTATTTAAGAAAATCTTTTTTTATGGTATGCCACTAGCAGCAGCGGCTTTAGTAGAGGAAGCCACTAAAATTACAGATCGCTTTATGCTTGCTGGGATTCAAGGTAAAGCGGAAGCAGGTCTGTATGCCGTTGGTTACGACTTATCCGGTTCTTCTATTATTATGATAATGTCGGCGTTAAATATTGCCGCTTATCCAGTCATTATTAAACTCTTAGATACCGAGAGTAAAAAAGTGGCGATGGATTACTTTAATAACTATGTTATTTTACTTTTAGCTGTTTCTATTCCCGCTGTTGTAGGCTTGAATTTAGTTGGCCCTGATTTGGTTTACCTGCTGATAGATAAAGAATTTCAGTCTGCTGTCATTTTTCTTTTACCTTGGATTACCAGTGCTATTTTGCTTATGGGACTACAGGTGTTTTACTTCGATCTTGCATTTCAGTTGGGACACAAAACCATTGCCAGTGTAAAAATTGCAGCAGCCATTGCGATTATTAATATTGGTTTGAATTTTTGGCTTATCCCAAAAATGGGCATGCATGGGGCTGCAATAGCGACCTTAAGTGCATATATTATCGGTGTGATTTTTAGTGGTATTTACGGTAGACAGTTTTTCACACTGCCCTTTCCTTATAAAGAATTCATTAAAATTATTATTGCAACTATAGTAATGGGTCTTGCGCTTTGGTGGTTAAAAGACTTTAGAGGTTGGGGCTGGTTGGGATTACAATTAACCGTTGGAATACTTAGCTACGCTATAATGATATTATGGTTTAATATCCTTGATCTTAGAACAATCCTATTAGACAAGTTTTCAGAAAATCAGATTAAATCCTTAGATCGATAAGTTAAACTAAGATAAATAGCACTAGAAATTCCTTCTGCTCCAAATATCATCGCCATCACAACTATCTGATAACGAACGGCAATTAAGGGATCAACACCTGATAATATTTGACCTGTCATCATTCCTGGTAAAGCAACTAAACCAACAGCAAAAAATGTATTAGTAGCCGGAATCATTGAGGTTTTAAATGCAATATTTCTCGCTGATTGTTTGTCATTGTGTTGTATTTCCTGATAAAACCTTTCTGCGGCTAAACTAATACTATTTATACAATTAGAATAAATCATTCCCGCTAAAGGAATAACAATCTGCGGTTTATACCAAGGTGAAATATCTAACACGAACTGTGTCACTAATATTAAAATAGGTGATCCACCGATAATTATCGAGATTAAAACATAGAAATATTGCTGCTTTCTTTGGTGGATTATTGTTCTTAAAGCTATCCAACTGGAAAGACTAATCATTATCAGTACAATAAGAAGAACCAACAAAAAACTATCTGAGTTAAAAATGTATCCTAATAAATACCCAATCAATATCAACTGAGTTAACATTCTTAGCACAGCATAAATTGACTCTTTATAAGATAATGACCACCGATACTGTATAAAAATAACGACAAAGACGGGGATTAAAATCAATAGTAATGAACTAATAGGTATTGTTAAAATAGAATGTTCCATATTATTTATTTGTTAATAATTCCCTATACGTCTTTAAGATGTGACTCTTTATCGAATATTTAAGCAAAGCTTTAATTTAATTGTTATTTTATCATTTTCTCCGCACTAGTTATTCACTTAAAACTATAGAATCTCATAATATAAAAACACATATGCATCAATTTCCTTTTAAATATTTCAATAAAAACCTCAATGGACGTGACTTTGTAGTCGGTGATCTACATGGCATGTTCTCTTTGTTTGAGTCACAGCTTGAGTCACTAGATTTTGATCCGAAAAGTGACCGAGTATTTTCTGTGGGTGATTTAATTGATCGTGGTCCAGAATCACATCGTGTTCTTGAGTTTTTAGATAAGCCTTGGTTTCACTCCATCAAAGGCAACCATGAAATGATGTTAATTGAAGCGCGCCACAGAAAAACTAACTATCGAAGTTGGGTTAATAAGTATGGTGGTGGTTGGTGGCAAGACATCACGCCTGAAATGCAACAAGAAATTAGAGAACGTTTGAAGAAACTATCAGTAGCATTTGAAATCACCTGTGACACAGGACAAATTGGAATTGTCCATGCCGATGTACCTGCGAATATCTCTTGGCAAAAAATGGTACAACAGATTCATCACGATGATGAAACCCGTGATTATTTAATGTGGTCTCGCAACCGTTACAAATATATTAAGTCCACAGGGGAGACAGATGCTATTGAAGGGATAGATCTTGTTGTCATGGGCCATACACCGATTAGTCAGCCAATGCATATTGAAAATATTTACTATATTGACACGGGTGCTACTTATATCGAGGAAGAAGATTTGGGGCGTTTAACACTATTACAGATTCATCCAAAAATAGAAGTTCATCAATACCCTCAACCTCTAACCTAGATTACTAGAATAGCGATTTGAGCGATCAATTAGTTTAAGGATCCGAGTTAAAAGAAGAAATTACTTTTAGTAATACTAGAAATACTTTATTGATAAATCGTATAATCCCCATGTGATTAAATACCTATACATGAAAGCTCCTCTAATGATGGGGTTGCTTATCCATACGACACTATTAAACGCTGAAGTCACTGACTATACATCTAACTTTGGGCAGTGTTTAGCAAGTACAACGGTTAACGCTTCTTTGAGTGAAATTAATAAAAACCCTTCTCCCGATGCCATTTATCTCGAGGCAGATCAAGGCACTATTATTCCAGATGGTATTTCTGTTTTAAGTGGTAATGTCATTATCCAACAAAACCAAACACAGTTTAATGCGGATAGTGCTAGTTTTGATCGAAGCTCAAATCATGTGACAGCTAAGGGCAATGCGGTTCTAACCACAAAGGAACTTAAATTAAAAAGCCCTTTAATACATTATGATTTAAATAAACAAACAGGAATCATTGAACAAGCAGAATACTCAATGGGAGGCTATGGGGTTCATGGAACAAGTAGCCAAATCAAAAAAGTTGATAAAGATAACTTACGTTTAAAAGATGCTACTTATACGAGCTGTCCTGTATCAATTGATAGCTGGCATCTTGCTTCATCAGAGATAAAACTAAATAACAAAACACAAATTGGTAATGCCAAGAATGTCACTTTTAAGGTTGGCAAAGTACCTGTATTTTATTTTCCTTGGTTACGATTCCCCTTAAATAATCAACGTTTTTCAGGTTTCTTGTCCCCAAGTATTCGACTCCAGTCGAACGCTGGAATATCCATTCCTTATTATTTTAATCTTGCACCTAATTATGATGCAACGCTAAAGCTGATAACACTGAAAGATCGTGGATATCAGTTAGATACACAATTTAGGTATATTACTAAAGAACATCAAGGTTCCATCGAATATAACTTTCTACCTGAAGATAAATCATTTAATAATGAAAAGCGTGATTACTTTCTGGTAAACCATCACACCACACTCTCAGAAACGAATGAAATAAATTTAATAGCAGAAGGTGTATCAGATAAAGATTTTATAGATGACTCTTCGACATCACTAGAAACCAGTATACGTCCCGCTTTAGAAAGACGCTTAGAGTTTGTCCATAATAATAAAGCTTGGCACGCAAGTGCAGCGCTTGAAGATTTTCAGGTATTAGATTTAGCAGATGCCCCCTATGCTAAGCTTCCTGAGTTAAAACTATCTTATACCCCTAAAACTAAACCAAAAGAACTTAAGGTGGATGTACATTCTGAAATCACATTTTTTGACAAGGATAATGCGGTTGCTGGAACTAGATCAGATTTGAAAGTAAATTTATCAAAAAAATGGGGGAATGATGCGTGGTATTTTAAACCTAAGGTTAGCCTGCAACACACCTTGTATTCACTAAGTAGCCTCGATTCAGATAATCGCGATACCAGTTTAAGCCGAACATTACCAACTTTAAGTATCGACAGTGGAATATTTTTAGATAGGAATATTAAAGACAAATATGTACAGACACTCGAACCCCGTTTATTCTATACCTACACTCCTTTTAAAGATCAAAGTGACTTTCCTGTTTTTGATACTGTTAGAACTGATTTTTCCACAAGCAATTTACTTTTTCGCGAAAACCGCTTTACTGGCAAAGATAGAATTGCAGATACTAATCAGTTAACGTTTGCATTAAGTTCACGAATACAAAATAGACAAAGCGGCAAAGAACTCATTAAGGCAAGTATTGGGCAAATCATTAATTTTTCAGATAGAAAAGTAACACTTCCCGGTGGAACTATTCAGACAGGAAAAAGGTCAGACTTGGTACTAGAATTGTCTGGGCGTTTGAATGACAACTTTCGTTTAACTTCAGTCAATACTTTGAACAGTGAAAATAGAAAAGCATCTAGTTTTGATTTACGTTTAAACTATAAAGATGAAAAAAATAGAATCGCAAACTTAAGTTTTAGAAAACTAGACACAGAACTCAAACAGGTCAGCTTTTCAACATCATTACCCATTAATGATAAATGGTCATTTGTAGGTAGCGTTGATCAAGACATTAAAAACCATCGTAATTTAGAAGTGTTTGCAGGTTTGGAATATCAAGATTGTTGCTGGAAAACAAGACTTGTGATGAAACGTTACTTAACTTCAGATAATATAACTTATGAAACACCTATCTTCCTAGAATTTGAATTAAAAGGTTTGGGGAATATAGGTAATAGTGCAACACGACAAATACAGGATAAAATCTACGGATATGATGACTAACTTAAAGAATGGATTTTTTAATAAAAAAATGAAAATAGTACTAAGTTCCCTGCTAATTTCATTATTATTTTCAGCAAATACCAATGCAGATGATATCGCTCTTGATCGAATTGCAGCGATTGTTAACAGTGATGTCATCATGACCAGTGAATTAAGGAGTTCTCTGGCTAGAATAAAACAAAGCAATAAAACAACACTCACTGGTCAAGCGCTAGTAAAGGAAGTTTTAGAAAAGCTTATCCTAGCAAAAATTCAGGTTCAAAGAGCCAAAGCACTTGGAATAAAAATTGATGATGTTGCCGTAAACTCAGCCATGCAAACAGTGGCAAAACAAAACAATTTGAATTTGGAACACTTTCGAGAAGCCCTAATACGCGAAGGCTTCAACTATAAAGATTTTCGCGAGAGCATTCGTGAAACACTATACAAAGATACTTTACGTAAACGTCGCCAAAGTAGAAGTAAGAAAATAACAGAAACTAAAGTCGATGACTTGATTCAAGCAGAAAGTTTAACCATCAATAAAGATGTTCACTATCATATAATTGATATCATGATAGCCAATAATAATGCTACATCGGTGAAAAGTTTTAATGCCAATTTACTTAAAACCCAGCAACTTAGAACATCACTATTGTCACAGAAAAAGCTATCTACCAGTATGCTTAAAAAATTCGGTGCTAATAGCAACGACTTAGGCTGGCGAGCTTCAAATACTTTATCTCCCGCTTTTGTGCGTAGTTTAAGCCTCATGGAAGAAGGTCAATTATCTAGCGTTGTGCGAGACCAACGTGGCTTTCATATACTAAAACTTATAGAACAACGTGGCGGTAAACGTAAACTCACTCAAGAAGTTAGAGCTCGGCATATACTCATTCCACTAGATACACCCAATGGAAGGCTTAAGGCAACGCAGCTTAGAAATAAAATACTCGCAGGTGAAAGTTTTGACACATTAGCCAAAGCGCATTCAGCAGATAAAGGCAGTGCGGTAAAAGGTGGAAAGCTTGATATGGTTAATCCAGCAGCTTATGTGCCACCTTTTGCAAAAGCAGTATCATCATTACCACTAAATACACTTAGTCAACCTATTCAGACAAAATTTGGCTGGCATCTTATTGAGGTGCTTGAACGTCAAACCAGTGACCAAACGCGCCAAGCAATCAAACTACAAGCCCAGTCCCTTTTATCTGAGAAGAAACAAACGGAAGACCATAAAAACTGGCTTCAAAGTTTACGTGATGCAGCCTTTGTTGAATACAAAATCTAGAACTGACTTTAAGGGCACACAATTAATTATTATGAACATCGTACCACGCTTAGCCGTCACCGCAGGAGAGCCTGCAGGTATTGGTCCTGATCTAATTATTCAGCTTGCAGAGCAATCAAGCAAGGCATCACAATCTAAAACAGATGCCGAGCTTGTGATTATTGCAGACAAGAATATGATGGAAGAACGAATACAACAATTAGCGCTTCCTGTCAGTATCATTAGCTATGATGAGGATTCTCCTGCCACTATTAATAAGCCTGGTGAAATAACCGTTCTAGATATTAAGTGCCCTACTAAAGTCACTGCGGGGCAACTTAATACCGATAATTCACAATATGTACTTGATACCTTAACGAAAGCTACAATGGGGTGTGTTTCAAAGGAGTTTGACGCAATCGTTACCGCACCTTTACACAAAGGTATTATCAACGATGCAGGCATTAAGTTTACTGGACATACAGAATTTCTAGCTAAACTAACTAAAGCAGAACTCCCCGTTATGATGTTAGCAGCTGAAAAACTACGCGTAGCATTGGCAACCACTCACCTGCCATTAAAAGACATCAGTCGTCACATTACAAAAGATTTACTAACAAAAATAATCACTATCTTAGATCATGATTTGAGAACTAAGTTTGGTCTTCAATCACCTCGTATTCTAATCTGTGGACTAAATCCCCATGCTGGCGAGGACGGTCACCTAGGCATGGAAGAGATTGATATAATCGAACCTGTGATAAATAAACTTAAATCACAGGAAATGAATTTACACGGACCCTTACCTGCAGATACCTTATTTACACCGAAATACCTTGAGACTGCTGATGCTGTTTTAGCCATGTATCACGATCAAGGTCTACCCGTACTCAAACATGTCGGTTTTGGAAATGCGGTTAATATAACGCTCGGTCTCCCTATTATTCGCACCTCAGTTGATCACGGTACTGCACTTGATTTAGCAGGCACTGGAAAAGCGAGTACCGGAAGTCTAGAAGTTGCAATCCAAACAGCTGTTGAAATGATTAATATGGCAAAAGCATGACTTTACAGTCTAATTCATCTCAGCTAAAAAGCATCAGATTTGGCTTACTAATCGGCTTCTTCACGACCGTTGCGATGATGGGTATTGCCTTCTTTTTCCAATACTATCTTGGATTGGAACCCTGCCCGCTGTGCAGTGTTCAACGCGTTGCTGTAATCGCTTTAGGACTAATTTTCTTGATTGCTTTAATTCATAACCCGAATATGTTGGGGCGAAGGATCTATGGATTTCTTCTAACGTTAGCAAGTATTGCCGGCTTATTAATTGCTGGACGGCATACATGGTTACAGCATCTTCCTAAAGATAAAATTCCCGAATGTGGTCCAGGTTTAGACTTCTGGATGAAGAACTTACCCAGTAATGAAGTCATTAAAAAAATATTCGAAGGCTCTGGCGAGTGTGCTGAAGTCGTTTTTTCATTAATGGGTTTAAGTATTCCAGAATGGAGCTTAATCGCATTTTTATTATTTTTACTCTATAGCCTTAGGCTGCTTTTTTTAGCTAGATAGTCAGTACAAATTATCATCCTAGAAAGTGTTCAACTGAAGAATTTAGAATCATATTGTACATATGGCACCCCCCCCTTTTTTTGATAATTCAATGAAAGGTACAAAGAGGTGCGTTTAACAGCAGCTAGAGATCTTTTTTATATCGTTCAACCATAGATTGATGACTTTCAACTTCAGTGGTGTCACCAATCTGATCGCTAATCATCTCTCCCATAGTAGGAAATGTAGACCTTTCAATTTTACTAGCTTCCCCCCAAAGTTTTGACCTCATAAAAGCTTTTGCACAATGGAGAAATAATTCTTCTATCTCTACTTTAATCACAACTTTAGGTCTATTTTTATAAGTAGAAAATAATGCTAAGTACTCATGATCAGTTCTTATCTCAGCCCTCCCATTAATTCTTAGCGTTTCATTAACACCTGGAATAAGAAATAGGAAACCTATGCTAGAATTTTCAGTGATATTGATTAGACTATCAATACGATTATTACCTTTTCCGTCAGGAATTATTATTGTTTTATCATCGATAATTTCAACGAATCCAGAGTGACCACCTCTTGGTGATGAGTCTAATTTACCTTGCAAGTTTGAAGTAGATATTACAAGAAAAGGAGAGTGTTTAATGAAATTTATAGCATGCTTTTCTAATTTATTTAGTTGTTTTAGCTTTGTTCTTCCCTTGGCATGATTATAGATTTTCCTTAACTCACTCTCACTTGATATTTTCATGCTTTCACTCTGATTGCTAACGTTTGTGGTACGAAAAGTACTAAAATGAAATCTCAGCATAACTCAAGCACAGGTTAAAACCCTAATCCCCAGATAGAAACGCGAATGAGAGTGCAAGTATTTGGTTTCACAGGATATTCGAATTAGGGAAAAGACCTAATGATTTCCTTTTGTCACTGTACTATTTCTTGGCACGTATTTTGCTTTAAACATATAGAGAAATTATACCTCGAACATATATCCTTAGAAATAATGGTGCCAAGAAAAATACGCACTATTTCGGGGCGCAAAGGCACTCCAGACAGGCATATGTAGTGAGTATTTTAGTTGAACAAATTAAAGGTAATAAACAAGATGAGTATGAGAGATCCAATAGAATTATTAGTTGAGCGTTGCCCAGATGGTTTTTTAAAAAATAAAGATGATTGGAGTGAATCCATAGCTTGGAAAATGGCTTCCGAGTGGAGTGGGCTTAATTTTAGTGATTCTCATATTCCCATATTACATTTCATCCGTGATTACCATGAAACTCATCGAATTACCCCCGATGTGCGAGAAGCCACACATTTCCTAATAGAAAAGGGGATGGAAAAGAAAGAAGCTAAAAAATATCTTTTTAAACTTTTTCCTAATGGATATATGCAACAAGGTATCCAACTCGCTGGCATGAGAAGACCTACTGCATGGTGTGTAGGTTAATCATATGAGTAACGCGGTAGGTATTTATTAGTAGTTGCGTCATTCAACACGACCTGTTTGTTTACTACTAAATGTCAGATGGCACCCCCCCTCTTTTTGAACAATTAGCGGTGTTACTGCTACAATTATCAAAAAAAGGTGGGGGTGCCATATGGGATTGCTATAGTTACAGTCTTATTCCCTACTCTCTTAACGCTTAAAACTTAAGTGCTGGTGAGCGAATCACTGCCATTTTCTCAACCTGCATATCACGATAGGTAAAGGGTATGCCTCCCATGCCATAACCTGATTGCTTTTCCCCGCCAAAGGGCATCCAATCGACTCGAAAAGCCGTGTGGTCATTAACCATTACAGCGGTTGCATTTAAGTCTTGCCATGCAGTTAGTGCTGTATCTATATGCTTAGTAAAGATAGAAGCCTGAAATGAGAATGGCACAGCATTAGCTTGCGCAATAGCCTCATCCATATCTGAGTAACGATAAACACAAATCACTGGGCCAAATATTTCTTGATGGCTGACTTTGCTATTCATATCTGGATTTAAAAGAACGGTTGGCTGATAACAGGCATCATTTATTCGCTTGCCTCCAGTGCCTAATACGGCAGATTCTTTAATAGCCTCATTAACCCAACTTTCAATTCTGTCTACTTCTTTGTGACGAATTAGCGGACCGATCTCAGTATTTTCATCAGCAGGATCACCCACTATCATTTTGTTAGCAAAATCAATTAAACCCTGTGCAACTTCATCAAACATTGACTCATGCACAAACACACGTTGTACTGAAACACACACCTGCCCTGCATGATAAAAACCACCCTTTGCAATCAGTGGAATCATATCTTCCACATCAGCATCTTGCGCCACAATCACAGGTGCAGCACCCCCATGTTCTAAGGCGCAATGGGTACCAGCAGAAAGTCGAGATTTTAACATCCAACCAACTTTTGCACTGCCAATAAAACTAAAGAAATCAACACGAGAATCTGCAACCATATTGCCAGCAATATCTAAATCCTCAACCGCTATGGGCTGACACCAACCTTCTGGCAAGCCAGCTTCTGTTAATAAATCACAAAAGGCGAAAGCGGATAGAGCCGTATCTGAAGCAGGTTTTATAATAACAGGACAACCCGTTGCAATTGCAGGTGCAACTTGATGTACGATAAGATTAATGGGGTGATTAAAAGCACTGAATGCTAGCACCACACCACGCGCTTGTTTTCGTGTGAATGCCACGCGGTTTGCAGAGGCTGGATTAATTTGCATCGGGATTTCTGTACCGTGCTCATTACGAATTAGCTCAACACAGTTTAATACGCCATCAATGGCTCGATTCATTTCAACGCGCGTATCCAACAAAGGCTTTCCCCCCTCGGCTAATGCTATTTGTACCAGATCTTCAAATCGTTCACGCATTAAATGTGCGGTATTTTTAAGTATCTCTATGCGTTCATCTGCACTTAACCATTGTTTCTTATTGTTAAAGCATGCTGTGGCATTAACTAAAGCTTGCTCTGCTCCTGCTTGATCAATAACTTCAACCGTACCGACTGTTGAACCATCAAAAGGAGAGTTTATGCTTATATTCTTATCTGTTGATTTAGCATTGGGTACTTTTATTTTGTAATGCATTATTTTTATCTCCTAAGGGATCTCTGATTAAGCCCTATTATTTTAACTTGTATTGATCTTTGTAGGAAATCAGAGCGATTCTATAAGTGTACCCCCGCCTTAATTTGAAGATTGAACAGTATATTTTTAAGGACTACTTTTAGGAATCAAATATCGGATGTTTAATTGTTTATTATAGCCTAGATTGGTCGTGGTATTCTTCTTGGTCTAACACATCTTGCTTGAGGGAATTCTTCAAAAAACTCAAGATAAAACCTTGCGCTAGAAAAGGCAGTCAATTCAACAGTACTGTTAGAAATAAATATATTTCCTTGATAAAAATTTACTGTGACTATTAGATCTAGATCTTCAGTATTTTTAGTATGCGTTGTTGAATTCCAATAAGGTGCATCAAGTCTGGTACTTTCAACAAAGTCTGACTTAATAAAAGAAATATTTGCACCATTACCACCAAATCCACCTTCTTTTTGAACTCGGATACCCTTTATACGACTGATAGAAAAATAATAGCTTTAAATTTCATCTTAATGCCCCCAAGGACCGAGACAAGAGCGCTGTCTGCAATTGAAACCAGAAATAACATTACCTTTACGACCAAAACCAACACCAACACTACATCTAGTTTTAGTCTTAGAAAAACCAAATCGATAGGGTATTGGATCATGACTAAGCTGAAATTCACCAACTCCAACACCATAAAAGTAACTTAGAAAGTTATAGTCACAGTTATAATAAGACCTTCCTTAAATTGGGCAAACGAGATTACCTAACTTCTCCGTCAGTTTCATATTCTCAGAATAATCCACTGGTACATCAACAATCACAACGGTGTTATCAGCAAAAGCTTTTTCTAAGGTTGGTAATAATTCATCGGCACTTTCTACTCGATAACCTTTAGCACCGAAAGATTCAGCGTATTTAACAAAATCTGGATTATTAAACGAAATATTACTTTCGCGTCCATAATGACGCAGTTGATGCCATTTGATTAGACCATACTGACTATCATTCCAAATCATAATTACGATGGCAATATTGTGCCGTAGTGCCGTTTCTATTTCTTGTGAATTCATCATAAAGCCTGCATCACCAGTAATCGTCATGACATTTCTGTCTGGATTAACCATCTTCGCCACAATAGCCCCAGGTACGCCAATACCCATTGAAGCGAAGCCATTAGAAATAATACAGGTATTGGGCTTTTCACAGCGATAAAGGCGGGCGATCCACATTTTATGTGCACCCACATCAGAGATTAAAATATCATCCGCTGCTAGTGCCTTTCTGCTATCGGATAAAATGCGTTGCGGTTTTAAAGGAAATCCTTGGTCATTTTCAAAATCACTTAATTCCGCCTTAATCATTTCTCGTAAGGCGGAGGTATAGGTTTTCTCATGTACTTTGGTAATCTTTGCAATGCTGTCTAATGAAGCGCCTATTTCACCTAACACTCCCGCTGCTAATATATAGTGTTTATCTACCTCTGCATATTGCTCGTCAATGTGAATTATTTTCTTATCAGCTGTTGGATGCCATAGATGCGGATGATACTCGACCATATCAAAGCCAACACAAATAATGACATCTGCGCGATCGAACCCGCAGGCTACAAAATCATGTGCTTGTAGACCAACAGAACCTAAACTCAAAGGATGAGAAAATGGTAAACAACCTTTTGCCATAAAAGTCTGAGCTACAGGTATATTTAACTTCTCTGCAAAAGCGATTAGGTTTTGATGTGCCCTACCCCTTACAACACCGTTTCCTGCCAATATAATAGGCATCTTAGAATCTGAAATAAGCTGGGCAGCTTGTTCTATTTTAGATTGTGGTGCCACAGAAGGAACAGGGGATTGAACTTTGAGTGGCTGACTACTTTTCTCTACTTCTTCTTTAGCAATATTCTCTGGGAAACTAATGAAGGAGCCACCGGGTTTTTCTGTCTCAGCATCTTTAAACGCTTTCCGTACAATCTCTGGCGTAATGTTAGGTTCTAAAATTTCAGTGCTGTATTTTGATATGGGTTTAAATAAGCTAACTAAATCTAAAATCTGATGGCTTTCTTTGTGCATCCGAGTCGTTGCACCCTGCCCTGCAATGGCTACAATTGGTGCTCTATCCATATTCGCATCAGCAAAGCCAGTAATTAGATTTGTCGCACCGGGTCCTAAAGTGGCTAAACAAACACCTGCCTTCCCCGTTAATCTACCATAAACATCAGCCATAAATGCTGCACCTTGCTCATGCCTCGTTGTAACAAACTGAATTGAGCTATCTAGCAGTGCATCCATTACCGCAATATTCTCTTCACCTGGTATTCCGAAAATATACTCAACTTCTTCATTTTCCAAACATTTGACTAATAATTCTGCTGCTGTTGTCATCAATCCACCCCTAGTTTTTGTCTTTCCTAACAGTTTAGTACGAAACAAATTAACTTGTAGACTCTAGATCACCTCTTGCTATAAATATTTTTATTTCTTATCGAATAAACCTACAAAAAATAAGAGTATTCATGTATCATTCGCGAACTTATATTAGCAATCTCTAATACTTAGGTTACAGATGACAACAAGCAGCAACGAAACAACCAAAAACACCCAATCACCGTTACCCAATAAAGACATTATAAAAAAAGCACTGGCCTTTGGTGCCTTTGCTTTATTAGCCATGTATTTAGCAACTATTTCTCCGAGTATTACAATTGCATGGGTTGTTGCTATTTTAGTACTGACTATTTATCTTTTTGTATTTGAAATTGTAGATATCGATGTCGCCGCTATTAGCATTATGGTGTTATTAGGTTTGACTACTTTGTTCGCACCCATTATGGGCTTGGAAAAAGGATTGGTTGATACCAAGCATCTCTTTGATGGTTTTTCTAGTAATGCCGTGATGTCGATAATTGCCGTGATGATTATTGGTGCAGGACTGGATAAAACAGGCTTAATGGGTAAAGTTTCAAACTTTATTCTTAATATTGGTGGCACGTCTGAGAAACGTATTATTCCGATTATCTCTGGCACTGTGGCGATAATCTCCTCATTCATGCAAAACGTAGGAGCAGCCGCTTTATTCTTACCCGTGGTTTCTCGTATTTCATCTCGTGCCAAACTTCCTATGTCACGTTTATTAATGCCGATGGGATTTTGTGCCATTTTAGGTGGTACTGTGACGATGGTTGGCTCATCACCACTGATTCTTTTAAATGATCTGATTAAAACATCAAACGATGCTTTACCAGATGATCAAAAGATGGAATTATTTTCGATATTCTCTACGACTCCTGTAGGACTCGCGTTGGTAGCAACAGGTATTTTATACTTTGTTATTTTTGGACGTTTTGTTTTACCCGGTGTTAAAAAACAAGAAGATGATGCGACTTCTGGCGAAGATACCATGGATTACTTCAATGAAATTTATGGTCTAGATTACAATATGAATGAAGTGGTGGTTACAGATAACAGTGCACTAATAGGAAAAAAACTGGATGATATAGAAGATGCTTACGACATTCGAATCATCGCTACAAAACTTACAGGTCAAGGAACGCGTGTTGGCCCTGGTGCATTAGATCGTGATACGGGATTAAGCGCTGGTATGGTGCTTGGAATTGTCTCAGAAATTAAAGACCTTACACGCTTTGCAAAGAAATATAATCTTAAACTTCGGGATGAGTTGCGTACCTTCTCTGAAGATTTATCACCAAGTAAAGCAGGTATTGCAGAAGTCGTAATCCCGCCTAGTTCTCATCTTATTGGTAAGAGCGCACGTGATGTATGGTTACGCAAAACACACGGTATTGCGATGGTTGGTTTACATCGTGATGGTGAGACCATGCATGAAGATGAAGACATCAGAAATATGCCATTTCACTCAGGTGATACCTTGGTTGTGCATACCACATGGGAATCATTGATACGTCTTGAAAAATCCCCCGATTTTGTTGTTATCACCACAGAATACCCACGTGAAGAAGAACGTCCTCAAAAGGTCGGATGGGCACTGTTATTTTTTACCATTGCGCTAGGTATGGTATTGCTAACTGATGCACCTTTATCGGTATCATTACTGACAGGTGCCATTGGGATGGTGTTATCAGGTGTGATTAATATTGACGAAGCCTATCGCGCCGTATCTTGGAAAACAGTTTTCCTACTTGCTAGTTTGATTCCTTTAGGAATTGCCGTAGAACAAAGCGGGACGGCAAAGTGGATTGCTGATCAAACCATCGAAGTGATTGGTGATTTACCCATTTGGATGATCCAAACAGCTATAGCTATCTTAGCAACGTTCTTTACCTTAGTGATGTCAAATATTGGTGCGACGTTGTTGCTAGTGCCTCTCGCGGTTAATATTGCTATAGGTGTCGGTGCAAACCCAGCTGTTTTTGCACTCACGGTTGCTATTGCCACATCGAATTCATTCTTAATTCCAACCCATCAAGTGAATGCACTTATCATGGGGCCTGGTGGATATCGTGTTCCTGACTTTATGAAAGCAGGTGGAGTAATGACCATCTTGTTTTTAGTGGTAATGATTAGCATGATGAACTTGATATTCTGAGGCAGCTTTGCTAGTGAGATTATCGATATATAAATACAATTGTTAAAAAAAGGGGGGGGTGCCATTGTCATTAGCTTCGCCACAGTATAACCTTCTATTTAATCACAATAGAGAGTTAAATAACGCGTGGAATCAAATTTAAAAAATCGAGCAATTGCACTCGCTGCACTCTTCCAGTGTGCCGACGGTGTTTCTCAGATTGCGAATACCGGTAAAATTAGTAGTGAACTCTATGCAACGTGCATCAATAGCATGTTAACCGATGATGCCGATACAGTTGAGGGGCTTTATGGTTCTATAGCAAACCTTAAAACAGGATTTACTTGTATGATGTATCAACTAGGCTCTGGACGTATGACGCCTGATGGTAAACCTAAAGATCTTGAGACGACACGTTATGCCTTAGGCTTGTTACATCTAGAAAAGAAACTAAATAATAACCCCGATATATTCCAGCAGCTTCTTGAAGGTATAGATGACACCCAAAAGAAATTGGAACACTTTGATGTAACGCATGAAAATATCACTGCTTCACTGGCTGATTTATATGCCAATACGATTAGTGAGATTGGTCCTAAGATCATGGTTAAAGGTGATCAAACCCACCTTGCAAACCCTAAAAATGCAGCTAAAATTCGTGCTTTATTGCTAGCCGGTATTCGTGCGGCTTTGTTATGGCGACAAGCGGGCGGAAATCGCTGGAAATTCATACTCGAAAGAGGAAAGTTACAACGACAAGCTGATGCATTTTTATTACAAATATGAGTAAGTTACCCGAACAATATGAACAAGTAACACAGGTTCATGCTAGCCTGATTAATATGGTGGTGCAAACCAACCAGAACATGCAAATGCGCCCACAGCTAAATCAGATACTGAAAGCCAGTACTGAGAATGGTTGGGAAAATCTGGTATTACGAATTTACAAAATACTTGATGGTGAACGCTCTGAGATGTTACTTAAAGATTTGGATGAAGAAGATGCCATTATTATTGAGGCAATCTTAAAAGGTATTCAAGACCCTTCAACACTTCCTGATCCAACGAAAAGTAGTGCGAATCCGACAATGGCTGCACCTGGAATCGCGCATATGGTATTTCAAGCAAGTCATGGTGATGCACAAGCGTTAACCTTGCTATCAAATATGGCAGAACAAATGAGTGGTGCTGGTGGGGATATGGCACGACTTGCAGCCATTATTAAGAATCTACTCGATGGAGAAAGAGACCCTGATGTGTTATCACAAGGGATGGGCGCTCAAGGGGATGGGTTGGTCAATTTGATTCTTGAAGAATTAGCAAAATTGAATACACATTAGCTTCTTATAGAACCTCTGAACAAGTCCCCTCTTCCATCGAAGAGAGGAACTCATCACACAAAACGTTAATTATTAAGTGAATCCTGTAATTTTTTAAGCGCAACCAAATCACCTTTGTCAGCTAATTCAGCTTGTTCATTCCAACTATCCATCGCTTCTTTATTATTATTTAAACGTGCACCTGATGATTCCAACATATCACGTAAGATATCATCATTTGTCTCTGCAAGTTTTTTATAGCTATCAATTCCTAACTCCTTAAGCGTGCCAACCATGCTAGGACCGATACCTGTAATTTTAGTTAGATCATCACCGCTTAACTTTTTTTTTGTGCTGTTTTTTTTTGAACAGGCTTAGTAGCCGTGGTCTTTTTTGCGGGTGCTTTCTTCGCTGTTGCCTTAGTTATTGCTTTCTTAGTGGGTACTTTTTTTGCTGCTGGTTTTTTAGCTGGGGCTTTTTTAGTAGTCGTCTTCTTTACAGATGCTTTCTTAGCGGGTGCAGCTTTTGTTGTTTTAGCAACTGTTGGTTTCTTTTTTGGAGCTAACTTTGTAGACTTTCCTACTGTTTTAGCCGCAACCTTATTCTCCACAGAATTATCATTGCTAGCTTTAAGGTCTTTTAGTTCCTGCTTTAGCTTACGAACTTCATCCGTTTTTGCTTCTACAACCTTCATCATGGTACCTGAATCTTTAGGTCCATCTTTAACCCAAAAATTAAAGAATAACCACTCAGCTAACCATCCAACTAAAACACCCAGTACGAAAGTACCCATTGCAAACTCCTGAAGTATGTGATTTTAAAAAACCACAATATTATCACATATATCTATCTACTGTACCAATGACATAAAGCAATATTCGACGGCGAATTTTTGGTCACTTTTTTAGCTAATGTCTTAATTATATAACTACCCGCTATTAAGCGGTAGAAAATGACAGAAGAAGCCTTGAATGGTAATGAATACTTGATTCAACGGTGAATCAATACTAAGAAATTTCTCATAAAATAACTTCAAATTTAAAATAGGATAAAAGCAGAATAGACCTATGAAAAATTACACGATAGTTTCTTTACTCTTTGTTACAGCACTGTTCATCATTATGCATGCCCCATTTAATAGTGAGCAACCTCACTTAACGCATGCTGAAGACTTTGAAAGTTCCAGTATGCCACTATCTAGTACTCACCTTGCTATACGAACAGAAAATAGCGTTAAATCACTCATTGAAAAAACAGCTTCTATAAGTTCAATAGACATTGATATGGACGAAGCAATACAAATTGAATCTTTCAAATTTGAAATAATAAACTCATTAGCCTTCATCACTAATCCTTCTGACTATTGGGATATTGTGTACGCAATAGAATCTAACCAAGGTAAGTTACTTTTTAGAAAACGAAATAAATCAAAAAACTGTACATGGACGACTGCACCCTGTGGTCATCATCAACTTACGGTAAGGGCGCTTAAAGATATAGGCTGTAATAAATTACACTGCAGAAAAGACCGTTTGAATTTTTCTAAATCATTAAAAATGAGTAAACAACTATTAGCACTTAATGAAAAGCGTCTTGAAAAACATGGGCACAAAAATTTACAAGACTACCAAAAGTATTTAATTCATCAGCAAGGCGCATCGGGTCTAAATATTATTCTTGGCGCTAGTAATGGTAAAAAGAAACTACCTAAAGCAATCAAAAAGAATATGGCAAATAACTCACCGTTCACTTATAAATCACTTAGAACTATGGGAGATAAACGTGCTGCCAATAAGTTTATGAAACACTGGCAAGATAAGTGGTTGAGTCATCGAGTCGAGATTGCTAAAAATGACGATATTGTAAGCATTCCAGTTTTTGATGAAAGTGAAATACAACTGGCTTTAGGGTACCTCTATTAATTAGGTGTTTCTTCTGGCAATGCCAAAAAGTCAGAATCTAGGCGTAACTTTGAAGCCATGTCTAGACCTGTCAAAAAGTTACAACAACGAGTCTGACTTTTTGGCATTGCCCCGCAGGGCAAGTTTGCAGAAGAGACACCTAATTAATAGAGATGCCCTTTAAACTATCAGTTCTAAAGGCTAAGAAACATGCTATATTCCTGCATCAAACCATAGACGAAAAACAGGAATTTCAGATGGGCAGAGCTTACCAAAACCGCAAAGAATCCATGGCAAAAACCTCCGATATGAAAGCGAAGGTTTACAGTAAATATGGACGCGAAATTTATGTTTGCGCAAAGGCAAATGGTACAGACCCTGATGGAAATCTCTCTTTAAGAAGCCTTATTGATCGCGCTAAAAAAGATCAAGTGCCTACTCACGTAATAGATAAAGCAATCGACAAAGCGAAAGGCGGTGGTGGTGAAGACTTCTCCCCTGCACTCTACGAAGGTTTTGGTCCTAGTGGCTGTATGGTTTTGGTTGAATGTTTAACCGATAATCCCAATCGAACTTTTGGTGACGTGCGCCTGTGTTTTACAAAATCTAAAAGTAAAATCGGTACGCCCGGAACGGTAAAGCACCTCTTTGATCATCTCGCTATTTTTGTTTTTAAAGGTGATGATGAAGAAGCCGCATTGGATGCTCTAATGGAAGCCGACGTTGATGTCACGGACATTGAAAATGAAGATGGCAACATCTCAGTGTTTGCTCCAACTACCGACTACTTTAAAACCAAGCAAGCGTTACAAGAAGCGTTTAAAGGCATTGAGTTTGAAGTCGATGAAATTCAGTATCTGGCTCAAAATACAGTAAAACTAGAAGCCGATGAAGATATCGAAATGTTTGAAAAATTATTAGAATTACTGAATGACAATGATGATGTGCAAAGTATTTATCATAGTGTTGAGAGCTAAAACTACTATCATAATAATGTATATGGCACCCCCGCCTTTTTTACAAGATTGCAGGGAAGATTTACTAAGAAGCCTTACCAATCACATCAACACCCTGCGGTATCTTAAAGAAGAAGGTACTGCCCTTTATCGGTACATTGGTTTTTGCATTTAATTGAATAACGGTCTTCTGACCTAACTGGTCATGCATTATCATTTGGCGCATTCCCTGCTTATCTAAACCAATTTCTATAAACCTAAAGTCTTTGCTTTGCTTTCGTGGAGTAAGCTTAAACCAATCTAAACCAGCCGCATTGTGACTAATAGGCTGCACATGAAACTGTGCATCAGCAGATTGTTTTCTTGTCAGAATCGCGATAGGTGCCGATGCTAAAGCACTCGACATTGGCTTGATGGTAACCTGCTCTAGATCTTCATCATAAACCCAGATGTTTTTACCATTGCCAACTATTGTTTGTGGGTCGGGAGTTTTATAAACCCAGCGAAATTTACCCGGGCGACTTAAAGCAATATCTCCCGTTGAGCTTTGAATCATTTTTCCTTTTCTACTAAAGACCTGTTGGCTAAAACTGCCTTTTAAACTGGTCACACCCGTAAAAAAATTATTTAAACGTTGACGAGCTTCATCGGGAGCAGCCATTGTCAACGATGATGATGTCATTAATATTAAGCTCGCAAGCGATAATAATAGTCCTGTTTTTTTCATAGAAACCTCTATTTATACTGGCGGAGGTGCTAGAACTTCGCGTGTGCCATTGGATTGAACTGCACTGACAACACCTGCCGCTTCCATATCTTCGATCATTGATGCAGCGCGATTGTACCCGACTTTAAGGCGACGTTGCACATATGAGATTGAGGCACGACGAGACTCTGTCACAATCGCCACTGCTTGATCGTAGAGTGCGTCTGTTTCAGCTTCTTGAAGAGGCTCCAATCCCGGAATCGCATCAGATGATCCCATTTCTACTATGACATCTTCTACGTACTCTGGTTCCCCTTGAAGTTTCCAATGTTCAACAACATCTTCTACTTCTTGGTCATCAACAAAGGCCCCATGGACACGTTGTGGCAATCCAGTACCTGGTGGTAAATACAGCATATCACCATGTCCAAGCAGTGATTCAGCACCACCTTGATCAAGAATAGTACGGGAATCAATTTTTGTAGAAACTTGAAATGCAATACGTGTTGGTATATTAGCTTTGATTAGACCAGTAATAACATCAACCGAAGGTCTTTGCGTTGCCAATATTAAATGAATACCTGAAGCACGTGCCTTTTGTGCAAGACGTGCAATCAATTCTTCAACCTTTTTACCGACTACCATTATCATATCTGCAAACTCATCAATAACAATAACAATAGAAGGTAATGGTTTAAGAATGTCAGGCCTAACATCGACATGTTGAGTAGGATCAAATGTTGGGTCGGTAATCGGTTCACCCTTATCTATGGCTACCTGTACCTTGGCATTATAACCTGCAATATTTCTTACTTTGAGATTCGACATTAAAGCATAACGTCTTTCCATTTCACCGACAGCCCAACGAAGGCTATTTGATGCATCAGCCATATCCGTAACAACAGGGGTTAATAGATGCGGAATGCCTTCATAAATACTCAGTTCCAGCATTTTAGGGTCAATCAAGATAAGTCTAACTTCTTCAGGTGTTGATTTATAAAGCAAACTGATAAGCATCGCATTGACACCCACTGACTTACCAGAACCTGTTGTGCCTGCAATTAATAAATGTGGCATCCGCGAAAGATCTGCAACAGATGGCTGACCTGCAATAGTTTTACCCAACACCATCGTTAAAGGAGATTTTGCCTCTCTGAATAACTTTGAATCAAGTATTTCACTAATAGACACCAGATCACGGTGTTCGTTAGGTACTTCAATACCAATCGTTGTTTTACCTGGAATAACTTCTACCACACGAATACTAGAAACACACATGCTTCTAGCCATATCTTGCGCTAGGCCAGTAATTTTACTGGCCTTAGTCCCAGGTGGTAACAATAATTCAAAACGGGTAATGATTGGTCCGGGATAGTAACTATCTATCTTAACCCCGCGAACCGAAAAGCTTTCCAATGTCTCAACAATATTACGTGCATGAACCTCAAGTTGTTCTCTTGAAAAATTACCCTGATTCGTTTGGGGTGGGTTTAACAAATCAATCGATGGTAACGTGATCATTTTACCCAAAGATACTGAAGATGGATTATTTATAACCTTCTCTTCTTTTTTAGTAGGTTTCGAACTTTTAGTCTTGATGTTTACCTTACGGGGTATATCAGTCTTTGTAGATTTCTTAGTCGCTCTTTTAGAGGTAATGACATCATCTAAACCAGATACGGATACATTTTCTTCCTCATAAAAGCTAGGATCATTACTCATATAATCAGGAACACCTAAAATGGGTTCCTGCCTATCTGTAGAAGAAACATGACTAACATCATCTAAAGGATCAACACGTGGTGAGCTCTGGAATGGCGTATAATCTTGATTATTTGTAGCATTTTGCTCATTTTCTGAGTTTGTTTTCCTACTAACAAATAAATCAGCAAAGCCTTCTTTAACCGCATCGAACATACTACCCGTACTTTCGTCACGTCTATTGTTTTTCTTTTCAGTCTTTTCAAAAACAGGTGCAGCAGATACCGTTTCATAAGACTCTTTTGGTCCACCTGAACCCATAAATAGTTCGATGCTACTTAAAATTGTATCACCAATCTTATCAATAACTTTCAGCCACTGCACATCTGCAAATAAAGTCACACCAGCAACAAAGCCAGAGAACATAATCATAATCGCACCAATATCACCAAAGGTACTCATAAACATACGCGCCACGCCTTGCCCAAGCAGACCACCGGCACCGTAATATAAATTACTTGTTGGCCACAACAATATAGCCAAACCACAACCAGCGATTAACGCAAGAAAAACGCCAAAGACAGTAACACCAATATTGATTCCACCATTCTTCTCTTTAGAGCGAAACAATAAAAAGGCAGAAACCAGAAAGGCTATAGGGACTAAATAGGATAGGTAACCAAAGAAACCAAATAAAACATCCGCTAGATAGGCACCTGCAGAACCCGCTTTATTTTGAATAATAGTATTATTATCATAGTGAAACAGCCCTGGATCAGCTGGGTTGTATGTCAATAATGCAAGCAACACAACAGCAGTGATTCCAGATAGAATCAAAATAGTGGTTTGAATTAAGCTTCCCCGCTTCTGCGAAGTTAACGCTATTTTTTCTTTTGCTTTAACCTGAGGTTTTGCTCTAGATGCTGTCCTTTTTCTAGGCTTAGACGCTGCCCTTTTTTTTGTAGCCAATTGAATTCCCCAATCCGATAGTCTAATTTTTATTAACTAAACTAATTCTTATTATCATTTTCCTTTTTGCACTTCTTTTTACGTAATATTTAAATTCAAGTCGGTTATATTTTTTGATAAGACTTTGAATTAATTTGTATATAAGCCCTTATATACATTCCCGAGTATATAACTTTTCATCCATAAAAAGAAGCTGATTATTCATCTTAGTTAGGAATAAATGGGGTCGGTGTAACGTTTACTTCTTCTTCGGTCTACCTATTCTCTTCTTTGTTACTCTGGCATTCGTTAACTTCTCTATTTGCGCAGAAAATGAATCACTACCCAAAGCTAAACCTCTGTTTGTACTTTCTCGTATCTCTTTTAGTCGTTCCTTGCCAATTTGAACTTTAAATAATTCCCTGTAAGCCTCTTGCCTCTCTTCTTTATTTTTGCCAAGGCGTAAATACTCCTCATGTGGTGTTTGTAATTTTGTTTCAACACCCAATGCATTACACCCATAACTTGACCAACTATATTCAGCAGGGTCATCAACCATTCCAGCTCGGACAGGGTTCAGTTCGATATAACGATACAGTGATAATAAGTAATGCTCACTTTGTACCAAACATGATCTAAAACGACCTTCCCACAAAGTACCCGTCCGCAAATACGTGTAATTAAAATACCTAACATACATTCGACCTATCGACTGCATCATTGAGCTTGTTGCTCTTTCAACTTTTGGGGTACAAAGAATATGCACATGGTTTGTCATTAAAACCCAAGCATGAATTTCCACATCATATTTGACAGAGTATTCTTTGAGCCAACCTAAATAAGCTCGCATATCTGAATCCTCCGCAAAAATTGCCTGCCTATTCGTACCTCGCTGTATAATGTGCTGTGGTACTCCAATAGGGCTTACCCTTAAAAGTCGTGCCATTTCTCTTTTCTCAGTCTATAAATGAGTTAACTATACTAGATAAATGTTACACTGACCCCACTTATTCGACAGGACACCGCACTGTTTAGGATGTATCAACTATTTCATTTTTTAACATCTTTATTTCTTTGTCTTAAGTTCAAATAAAACCCCCGAAGACTATAAATTGATACTATAAGAAAAAAAACATAAAAAACATATCTAATTATTCTATTGTTAAAATCGAGTAATTGTAATGTTGTTAAAGAAACTAACGTTAAGTACCAGTAATTTTTTATTTCATTCTCTGCTCTAGCCACATATCCGAAATAAAGAAAAGTGATCGATACCGCAGTTATAACAACTCCTGTCAATGTTAAATCATTTTGTTCCAATCCATAGGCAGTGGTAATTAAATGAGCAATTGTAAACAATAATTAAAGCACATAAAATTATTCCTAGATCTTCTGATCTTTCATCCACACATCATCCTCTTCCTTTTTAAGGAACGATTAAAACTTAATATATCAATTATGCATTTTCTAATTTAATATAACTGTATAACTGGGGTCAGTGTAACGTTTATAACTGGGGTCAGTGTAACGTTTATTGCTTCTTAGGTCGACCTATTCTCTTTTTTGTTACTCTGGCATTAAAAGCCAAGCATGAATTTCCACATCATATTTCACAGAGTATTCTTTGAGCCCTGTGGATAATTCATCTAAGTTCGCAACTAAGTCGTATCAGTGCTTTACCTTAAGACAAACTTTACATAGCATACAGCTATAACTTTATATTGGAGCAGCAAATGAGCGATACGATTCACCATTCTTTAATTATTCTAGGTTCTGGCCCTGCAGGTTATACCGCTGCCGTTTATGCAGCACGTGCAAATCTAGATCCCGTAATTATTACCGGAATGGAGCAAGGCGGACAACTAATGACCACAACTGATGTGGATAATTGGCCGGGTGACAATGACGGCGTACAAGGTCCTGACCTTATGGATCGGATGCAAAAACATGCAGAACGTTTTGATACTAAATTAATTAATGACTATATCTCAGAGGTGGATTTTAGCCAGAGACCGCTTAAGTTAAAAGGCGGAAGTAATGAGTATAGCTGTGATGCCTTGATAATCTGTACCGGTGCATCAGCCATGTACCTAGGTTTAGACTCTGAAGAAAAATTTAAAGGCAGAGGTGTTTCAGCCTGCGCTACTTGCGATGGCTTTTTCTATCGGAATCAAAAAGTTGCCGTTATTGGCGGAGGTAATACTGCAGTTGAAGAAGCTCTTTACCTTTCTAATATTGCTGATGAAGTCATATTGGTACATCGCCGAGATGAGCTTCGCTCAGAAAAAATCCTACGCGATAAAATTATTAATAAAGCAGAAACAGGCAATATCACTCTGATGTGGGATAACGTTCTTGAGGAAGTATTAGGCGATGATGCTGGTGTAACAGGTATGCGTATTAAAAACGTTAAAACTGAAGAAACTCAAGAAATTGACTTACATGGTGTGTTTATTGCCATTGGACATAAACCTAATACCGGTATTTTTGAAGGACAGCTTGATATGAAAGGTGGCTATATTACTGTGCAAAGTGGCACAACGGGTAATGCTACACAAACCAGTATTGAAGGTGTTTATGCAGCAGGAGATGTTATGGATCATGTTTATCGCCAAGCAATCACCTCAGCAGGAACAGGCTGTATGGCTGCACTTGATGCTGAAAAGTTTATAGACGAATTGGTTGCGAATAAATAAAAATAGATGAGTTCAGAAAAATCAGGAAGTTCATTAATCCTACTCGACCCACAGGCAAGTGACGAGCCATTTCCTCCTGTGGAAATGGCCTGGACCGAACCTAATGGCTTACTCGCCTTTGGTGGAGACCTCTCTCCTACCCGCTTAACCAATGCCTACAAATCTGGAATATTTCCTTGGTATAATCCAGATGAGCCCATCTATTGGTGGAGCCCGGATCCACGTTCAGTACTCTATCCGAATAAAATTCACATTAGCAAAAGCCTGAGGCGCTCGATTCGAAGTTTATTTAATAAAGGCTACCATATTCGTTTTGATACTAACTTTGCTGCTGTCGTACAATCCTGTGCTGCACCACGGATGCAATCTGGAGGCACTTGGATTACCAACGAAATGCTCCAAGCCTATATTCAGTTGCACCATCTTGGGGTCGCTCATAGTGTTGAAATATGGAATCATGAAAATAAGCTAGTGGGTGGTTTATACGGCATAGCCACTGGTGGCGTCTTTAGTGGTGAATCTATGTTCAGCACTGAACGAGATGTCTCGAAAATTGCATTCGTTGCACTAGCATGGCATATGCAGCACTGGGGGTTTTCACTGATTGACTGCCAAATCGAAAACTCACATCTGAGCAGCATGGGCGCCGAAAATATTAGCCGAAAAAAATACCTACAAATACTTAAAACAGCTCGAGAGTTTCAACATGACCTTTGGCAGGTAGAGGCAGAAGCAGAGCTATCTCGTTGGCAGCCACCTGTTCAAAAGTAACTGCAATCTTCAAAATAAGGGTGGGGTGCAAAAACAGCTTATTTAAAACGCTTTAGAGATAATCTGAATACGTATGATCTCTACCTTATTTTAAAACTGCATGCAGGCGCTTTATCATATCCTTAAAAACTTTTGGACTAGCCGCAACAATATCACCTGTCTTAAAGTATGTGTCACCGCCTTTTAAATCTCCAACTAAACCCCCTGCTTCTTGAACGAGCAAAACGCCAGCTGCAATATCCCATTCATGCAAACCATATTCCCAAAAACCATCGTAACGTCCTGCCGCAACATAAGCTAGATCTAGAGATGCAGCACCTGGTCTTCTAACGCCAGCAGTATTTATAATAAGCGCTTTCATTGTTTGAAAGTATTTATCTACAAGCTCTTCTTGGTCTGGGCGGTAGGGAACGCCTGTGGTTAATAACGCATTCTCAAGGGACAAACGCTTTGAAACACGAATACGCCGTTTGTTTAAAAATGCTCCACCACCGCGTGAGGCATAAAACAGATCATCTTTAGCTGGGTCATAAATAACGGCTTGATCTAGCTTCCCATCTTTTTTAAGTGCTATTGAAACGGCATAATGTGGAATACCGTAAAGAAAGTTTGTAGTGCCATCGAGTGGATCTATTATCCATTCGTACTGTGTTGAAGCATCTTTAGCGCCTTCGTGCTTACCACTTTCTTCACCTAGAAACGCATGGTCAGGGTAAGATTTTTTAAGCAGTCCAATAATGGCATTTTCTGCTGCTCGATCGATTTCAGTTACAAAATCATTCTTATCTTTATTTTCAATCTGTAACTGATCGATTCTATCGGCACTACGAGCGATAATATCGCCCGCTTCATAGGCTGCTTTAATCGCCATATTGAGCATTGGATGCATTATGAAAACCTCTATAAGCTTCTAACAAATAAGGCGCGAGAGTATAGCCCGATTCATTCATAATATCGCTTATAATATGTAAATAATTATTTAACTCACTGACTAAATGAAAAATACTAATCCTATAACTGACAATTCCTTAAATAATATTAAGATCGTGCTTATCAAAACATCACACCCAGGAAACATTGGTTCTGTTGCCCGTGCAATGAAAGTGATGGGGCTTTCTAAGCTCTATTTAGTTAACCCCAAATCTTTTCCCGACGAGCAAGCTACTGCCCTTTCTTCAAATGCTCGTGATGTTCTTGATAATGCAACGGTTGTCAACTCTCTTGAACTAGCTATTGCAGATTGTCAATTAGTGATTGGAACCAGTGCAAGACAAAACCGCTCACTTAAATGGCAACTCCAAGACTCTCGGAGCTGTGGCATGAGCGTGGCAAAGCATGCGTACAATGGAAAGGTGGCGATTATCTTTGGCACGGAAAGTTCAGGGTTAAGCAATGAGGAATTGAGCCATTGTCATCGCTTAGTCTACATTCCAACGAATCCAGACTACAGTTCTTTAAATATTGCATCAGCCGTACAAATTATTAGTTACGAGTGTCGACTGGCTTCGCAAAGCTTAAGTAAAAACAATGACACCAAACCAGTTCAAGACGATATTGCGCCAAAAGAAAGTAAAGATACTCTGGTAAATTCTGCAGCAATGGATAGTTACTTTGAACAGCTAGAATCCATTTTAATTGAAACAGAATTTCTTGACCCAGAGAAACCGCGTTACCTGATGCCAAAACTAAGAAGGTTATATTCACGGACAGGTGTTACTCGTAGTGAACTTAATATTTTAAGGGGTATTTTGAGTGCTCTTCAAAAGAAAAATCCCTGAAAAACTGCCGTTCGGCGTAAAAAGATTGATAAATGGTAGGAATTTGATATTTTACGCAACTATCAATGTTTCTAAATAAAATAAAAATAAACGGACAAAGAGAGAATGAAATGCCTATTTCAAACGATACAAACAAATTAGAGGTCTATACTACAACAGGATTTAGAGATTTACTTGAATCACCTATGTTTTACGCTGTATTACTTATTACTTTTATTTTGGGGTCATTTTCAATTCTTGGATTTCTCCAAAACCCACTTAAATTACAAACAGCTGTTGATAGAGTTAACCATCAGATCTCCGTGTCAACCTATTCGCCACATAATATTAAAATAAATAGCCCTTATATTTTGCCCATTAAAAAGACAAACTCACCAGAAAAAAGTCAGATTTTATCTCTAAAAAACCTGACAAATACCACACAACAACCAAGATCAAGCTATCAACGCATTTCTTTTGATTATGATATTACCTCAAAGCAATTTTGGCATAAGCTCGATACAAGTAAAATAGACTCTAATGCGGACAATAAAAATATTATTATTGATGATTCCTTTCTTGGAGCACCGCTTGAGTCAGACTACTTTATTCAACTTGATAGTTTTCAGTACACATTAAAAGAATCTACTGTATTAAAGATTTAATGCTTCAAGTTTCTCAACGAGTGCTTGTCTTATTTGTTGTTGGTCATCCTCTTCGAGAATAGCCTTACCACTTTGATGAGTGATGTGAAATATATCTTCGGCTAATTCTCCCAATGTAGCGATTCGAGCGTTATGAATAACAACGCTACATTGATTAAATACTTCTCCTATCCTTGTTAAAAGCCCTGCACTATCTGCTGTCTTAATCGTGATGATAGTTTGCTCACGAACTTCATCCTGATTAAACTGTACTAGTGTGGGTGTATCAAAGTGCTTTAATTGCCTAGGCATTCTGTGATGATCAAAGTTATAAGAAAGACTCTCTTGTTGTAAGTTATTATTAACTTTATCTAACAATTTTTTAATATCATGTTCATCTTCAAGCGGAATACCATCATGTGTTAGTAAATAGAAGGTGTATAAATCATAACCGTCTTTGCTTGATGTAATATTCGCCGCAACCGTATTTAACTGAAACTGTTCTATCGCAGAAGTGATCCTGATAAACAATCCTTGAGTATCTTTTGTATAGATAAAGAGCTCAGTACTTTCTCCATTTTCACTCTTATCAATGTAAACTATATTATTACTCTCGATCTGTTCACCTACCTCCTTAATATGTCGGGCGAGTAAGTTACTTTGGTATTGTAAAATATAATCATCATCAAAACGATTCCAGAAAGTCTCACAACTTGATTGATCAAATAAAGTTTGTGCGAGTAGTGCTATTACTTCTTTCTTTTTCTCGTCAATATCTTGTTTTATTAATTCTAAATTAGATTTATTGTCAGTATCTTGTAAAGCTTTTGAAGTATTAAGGTATAAGTCTTTTAACAATGAATGTTTCCAGCTATTTAATAAGGTTGGATTCGTCCCTTTAATATCACAAATCGTTAGAAGATAAAGATAATCCAGTCTTTCCTGTGTCTTAACAAGTTGCGAAAATTGACCAATCACCTCAGGATCATTAATATCTTTTCGTTGTGCCGTTGTACTTAACTGTAAATGCTGTGCAACCAACCAACTTACTAATTCAATTTCATCAAGACTTAAGTCATGTTCAAAACAAAATTCTTGAGCATCAACTGCGCCTAACTCCGAATGACTACCACCACGTCCTTTGGCAATATCATGAAAAATCCCCGCTAATACAAGAAGCATTGGTTTTTCTATTTTCTGAAACAAATCGCTACAAAATGGCAGTTCTTTTTTACCTTTCTGAGTACTCAGCACTCGAATATTTCGAACCACATTCAAAGTATGTTCATCTACCGTATATGCATGGAATAAGTCGTATTGCATCCGCCCAACAATATTTGCAAATGCGGGAATATAAGCGGCTAAAATACCATAACGATTCATTCGTCTAAGCACAAAATTAACTCGTTTTGACTCTGACAATATACATATAAACTGTTGCTTAATGTGAACATGATTTCTAAAGGCATCATCAATGATATGTATATTTCGACGCAGTTCACGAATAGTCTGTGGGGTAAGACCTTTAAGCTCTGGAATCATTTGTAGAATAATGAATATCTCTAAAAATGTATGCGGATGTGACAACAAAATATCTTTATCTATTAAACCCAGATAATTATCCTGACTGTGGTAAAACTGACTAATCACCCGTATTTCTTTAGTCGCACTTTCCAAAATATGCTCGCGCAATAACCCCAGTAGTATCTCATTCAATCTTTCTAACTGAGTGATGGTACGGTAATAACGCTGCATGAATGTTTCGATAGAGGCATTATTTTCATCATTGGTATAGCCAAAGCTATGAGCTAAATGACGTTGATGATCAAATAACAAGCGATCCTCTTTGCGCCCTGTTAATTGATGTAACACAAAGCGAACTTGCCAAAGAAAATTTCTAGCCTCAATTAAAGATTTATATTCTTCAGGGTTGAGCAAGTCATGTTCTTCAGATTCACTTAAGGTTTTTAATGAATGGATACCGTATTCACGTATCACTATCCAACCAATCGTTTGTAAATCCCTAAGTCCACCAGGACCCTCTTTTAAATTGGGTTCAACTCTATAGGCAGTATCACCAAATCGTTTATAACGCTTTTTCTGCTCAGTTACTTTAGCCTTAAAAAAATCTTTACTACTCCAAAGTTTATTATTTGATACTTGTGTTTTTAGTTGATCAAACAGCTTGATATCACCCGCTAGATAGCGGGATTCTATTAAGTTTGTGATGATACTTAAATCATTCTCAGCTTCACTAAAGCACTCACTTATAGTCCTGACACTATGGCCTATTTCAAGTCCTAAGTCCCAAAGTTGAGTTACAAAATCAGAGAGTTTTTGTTCATCATCAGCTTCTGGATCTTTTGCCAAAAGAATCAATAAATCCACATCAGATTGAGGATGCATCTCCTCTCGTCCATAACCACCCACCGCAATTAAAGAAGAAACCGTATTGGTTTGTGCAAAACACTCAGTCCACATCTGTTGCAAAACAGTATCAATCTGTTGGCTACGTTGGCACAGTAAGCTTGAAATAGACTCCCCTTTTTCGAATTGTTTTTGAAGATCAAGGTTATCTGATTTAAGATTTTCTTTGTATAATTGATTACTATGCATAATAGAATTATGCAGTAAATTTAACGAGGGAGGAATATCTATCATGAGTTCTGTTTAAATTACTTATTAATTTTGGCACCTAAATAACAAGTTAAAATAAATCAATCACATATCCCACCATATTTCTTTTCGAATACGCGGAAAGCAATCATCATCAAAATCTTGTAGTACTTTTAATACTTGTGTTTTAGTTTCCGCCCTGAATTTTCTTTGGAGTGATTTCTTAATACACCTAAAAGAATCAGACTTTGAGACAAAACGGCAACTCGTTGAATAAAGATGATCTTTATTCCACACCATTGCCCTACTTTCACAACGTTGGTAGTTAATATGCATAAACACCCTATTCAATCTCATTTACTTATGCAAAAAATAACCCAAACAACCACAATAAACTGTGACAATTTTCACAAAATAGATTTATTTCTATTTCTCAATAAGCTCTACTTTTAATTTCTATTTGGGGCTTTACAGTAACGTACCCGACACCACTTCACCGCGTGTGTTTAATAAAATAAAAAACGTATTGCGACTTCTTTTACTTTTGTGACGTATTCACATTTTAATATGCCTCAATCAGTGAAATTCACCCCATTTTTCTTCGCTACCGACTCGTGCAAAAGGGTCTTATATTTAATAATCTCTAGCTAAAAATTAACATAAGTTAATATACCAAGAAGGAATTTAAATTAATGTTTGAAAAATTGATTTAGATCATAGTAATAAGATTATTACCATGGAGGAAATCAATTAACTTAATTGCTAGGGGTATATATGAGTATCAAAAAATCATTGTTGGTGATATGTGGAGTTGTAGTTTTATTTAGCCAGATTTCATTAATTAAGGCGGATAGTAATGTATCACCTAAAACCGTCGCGCAGGAAGTTTCAAGTGAGGATATCGAACAGAACTTCAAGCCTTCTTACCTTTCGATAAAAGGACATCAAAAGTTAACAGAGAAAAGTTGGACAGATCCAGAGATTTGTGCACAGTGCCACCCACGCCAATATGAGGGCTGGAAAGGCTCTATGCATTCTAATTCATTCACCGACCCTGTATTTCAGGCTGAATGGGCATTGGCAGAAAAGGCAACCGATGGCGCATTAACAAATTATTGTGGTGCGTGTCATACGCCCATTGGTGTTGCTACTCAATCAATAAAATTTGACCCCACCTCTACTGAAGGTGCATTACATGGAAAATTCACAGCACCACCTCTAGCCTCTAAGGGTGTCTCTTGTGATGTATGTCATACTATATCAGGATCAAATATTTCTAAAACAGCCGTATTAGAGCATGGCAATGCATCTTTTATTATGGATCCTGGTAAAGTAAAAAGAGCAACATTGAAAGATCCCGATCCTGTCTCTCCTTTTCATGAAACCGAGTATTCGGAACATCACACCAGCTCAGCTTTCTGTGGTAATTGCCACAATATTTTTCATCCAGGAAATAACTTTCCAATAGAACGGACTTACGATGAATGGAAGTATTCATCCTATGCTCAAAAAAATGTTCAATGTATGGATTGTCACATGGTTCCAGTAGCGACAGCTATACGTGTAGCAGACGAAATGAAACCGGCTCATAAACTGGAAAACTCACAAATTGGTGGTTTTGCGGGTGTCGGTGGACCACTTCGAAAAGTGGTACATGATCATGGTTTTGTTGGAGGTAATGCGGTTATCACCTCTGTTTTAAATGGTGGTGGAAAAGAGTCTAAGCACACCAAAGAAGCTGTTAGGCGTTTACAAAGTGCCGCTTCAATTAATGTATCTGTCCTATCACAGAACGGACCATTACATAAATTGGTTGTACGCGTTAATAACGATCGTGCTGGTCATAATTTGCCAACCAGCTTAACCAATGTACGTCAGATCTGGTTGGAGATAGTTGTTACCGATGACCAAGGAAATGAGTTAATGCGCTCAGGCACATTAACCAAAGGTAATGAGCTACCTTCAGGTACCGTTATTTTTAATGCAAATGCGGTTGATAAAGATGGCAAGTACACCCAGTTCCCATGGGAGGTGGCTAGCTTTAGTGATACCAATACGATACCTCCTAAAGGACATAGAGATTCAAACTATGCTTTTAATTTAATAGACGGCGGAAAAGAAATTAAAGTTCTCGCTAAGTTGCATTATCGTTCTTTTTCTCAGTACACAGCAGATAAGTTATTGGGTAAGGGAAAGGTAGTTGTCCCTTCTGTAGAAATGGTAGTGCATGAGGTGAGCTTTCCAATTATAGATAATAAGGTACTCGATAATATTTCTAGTGCTGCTCCTTCTAACCCTTCTAACCACTAATTAAGGAATATAGACAATGTTAATCAATCAAACAATGAAATTACTCTTAGTGGGAATACTTGTTTCTGTTATGCAATTATCGTCTGCAGATAGCTCAGATTCAGCGAAGCAAGCGGTAAAAGATGCTGAAAGCGCGATGGCAAAACTACCTGCATTTAAAATCAATATGCTGACTCAAAATGGAGAACCAGAAGAGCCTAGTAAAGACTTTAAGTGGACGACAGAAAATATAAAGTTAGCTGTTGATGGGGATGCGAAACTTGGTGAAGCATTAGCAAAAAAAGGAAAGTGTAGTAAATGTCATGGTGATACGGGCATCAGCGAAGATGATGATACACCAAGTATCGCAGGTCAAATATCAGCCTATTCATTTAAACAACTCCATGACTACAAAGAGGGGCTGCGTGAAAGCAAAGAGATGAAAAAGAAAGTCCGTGAACTTAGTAGCAAAGATATGGCAGACATCTCTGCATGGTATGCAACACAAGCTCGTGAAAAAATGTTAGGTGGGGATGTTCCAACATTAGCGACTAAAGGTGACCCCAAGCGTTTTATATTAGGTTGTAATACCTGCCACAATGAAGATGCTATGAACCGTGGCTATCAAATACCTATTCTAGAGGGGCAAAAAGTTGAATACTTTAAAGAAACTATGCTGGCATTCAAAGAGGGTGATAGAGAAAATGATCACTATAATTTAATGCGTGGAATCTCTGAGAAGCTTACCGAAGAAGAAATTGATGAGCTGGCTGAATATTATTCAGCAAAACCGTCAGAAGATGATTAGTTGTTAATTGGTTATTATTTAAAATGGAGAGGCTATGAGTGAAGCAGTAGAATCAAAAAAAGCACCTTTTTTGAATAATACACTTAGATTTTTTATCATTATTTTCATGGCTATAGCCTGTTACTTCATGGTTATGTTCATGGTTAATATGGGCGATGATATGAGCAAAATGACTACTTCAGTGGTAAGAATGAGTGACGATGTGCATATCATGACTAAAGATATGACGGGTATGGCGAAAGAAATGACAACCATGGCTTCTAGCATGGTAGAAGGTCAAGAAAAGATGGGCAATGATTTTGCAGGTGTGGCAAAGAATATGAGTGTTATGACTGGGAGTATGGGAAATATGAGTCGTGATATGCATGGTCTAGGTAAAGATATTGGAAGTATGAATACCAATATGGCTCAAATGACAAAATCTATGGCAAAAATGAGTCAAGATATGGCAGTAATGAATCAATCGATGGGACGTATGGGACATGACATCAATAAGTTCACTAAACCTGAATCAATAATGATGCCTTTTATGCCCAACATGCGTTAGTTTCTCATAAGCCCGAAAAATCACACAGAGAGCCTGTAAATAATTCTGTGTAACTACTCTCGCTTTCAGCTTAAGGACTTACATTTAATCACTCCAATAAAGAATTGAGTCCCCTAATTGTCTAAAAAAAGGGGGGATGCCATTGAGTACATGCAAGTGTTCTGTGACCACAAGTTCTGGTTTCTTTTCACTCAACACGCTGTTTCTTAGCAAGTCTGCCTTTAGCCGTATTTGATTTTCTGTCTAATACAACGTGTTTTCCTGCTTTAGCTAGACCAAAGCGTGGCATATTGATATACAAACTTTCATTACAACCTTCTTTTACAAGGTAGGTTTCATGCCAAACACCCACATCACCACTGTTGGCTACTTTTTTATTAAATTCTGCCCAGGCAGGTAGATGGTGTGCATTTCTATTTTTAGCATAGGCCTCTAAGTGTTCAAATGATTTCCAATATTGCACCATCAAGGTGGTTCGTCCAAACCAGGATTCCTGATGAATAAATCCGTGTTCAGGATTTTGATATAACTCTTTTATCATTTTAGGCATCGCAGAAAGTACAGGAAACCACTTATGTACTTTCCACCAACTATTTATACGCATACCAATCAAAAAAACAACAAACTCCTGTTGTTTTTCACCTTCTATATTACCATTCATTAAAGCGGTCATACGTCCTGGATAGATATCTGGCATTGTTACTCCTCTCTAGTTAATTTAAAGTTAACAGTGTTAACTTTAAATGTAAAAAAATTTATAACTGCAACAAATAAAAATTAATTTGAGTGTCATACATTGTTATAAATTCAGCTTCACTGATGGGTAGTTTATCGACTAAGTATAAAGATACCAAGCCATGCCCAAAGGCCCATATAGCAGCAGTTAATTGATCAATATCGTGCCACTTGAAATCACAATCTACAACGAGTTGTTGATGATACAGGTAGGTCGCTTGCATTTCATCAGCGCCTTTTTTATTAAGATTTTTAAGCCCCGTCATTTGTGTAGAAGTCATAAACATCATTTCATAGAACTCAGGGTGTTCTAATGCAAAGTTCATATACTCCTGAGAGGATTTTTGCAAACGCTTGAATGCCGTGGACTCCGACTCACAACGTTTTAAATAGCTTGCGAATAACCTAAATCCTGTTAATAGAATATTAAATAACAATGATTCCTTATCTGGAAAATGCCTATATATAGCAGTAGCACTAATACCTGCACAACTTGCAACCTTACGCATAGAGAAATTGTTATAACCTTTCTCTAAGTAAATATCTCGTGCGCAGTTAATAATGACTTTCTTCATGTTAACAGTGTTAACTAAAAACTATTTAAAGTCAATAGTTCAGAAATGAAATTGCTATCAGGGATTTTTATTTAAGTCGTTTAGTAGATCTATAGCCTTCATATTTGGGCAAACCGTCACAGACTACAAACCAGTTTGCTTTAGAGGCAATAAATATATGTGCATCAGGTTGCAAATCTAAATCTGTATCCAGTGTACCTAGGGTAAACTCAATCAGCTTCCCATCATCATTAGATGCTTTAAACGTCATACTAGAACCACACTTCTGACAGAATTGTCTAATACTGCCATTTTTTGCTTGGTAACTTTGGAGTAAGTCTTCACCTTTTACCCATTTAAAATTCTTAGCTTTAGCTTCACCAAAGGTAGCGAATGCTGCACCATGAAATTTACGACACATTTTACAATGGCAGTGCCCCATTCTTTCTTCGATTTTAGTGACTTGATACTGTATATCGCCGCATAAACATTGTCCTTTATACGCTTTCATCTCCGTTCTCCAACGCTAATTATCTAAAAAAGGGGGGGGGTGCCATATAGAGATGATTCCAACAAAGTTTTATAGCAAAACCACATCAAACTGTTCTTGTGTATAAAGATTTTCTGCTTGGAAACGGATTGGCACACCAATAAACTCTTGTAATTCGGCTAAACTATCGGATTCTTCATCAAGTAATAGATCTGTTACATCCAAAGAGGCAAGAACCAGTAACTCTTTTGCATCAAACTGACGCGACTCACGCAGAATTTCACGGAATATTTCATAACAAACCGTTGTGGCTGTTTTAATATATCCCCTACCCTCACAGGTTGAACAAGACTCACACAGTATATGCTCCAATGATTCCCGAGTGCGTTTACGTGTCATCTCTACCAGACCTAGACTTGAAAGTGCAGTGACTGATGTTTTAGCAGGGTCACTAAGTAATGCTTTTTCTAAGGCCGTTATTACCTGCTCTTTATGTGTATCTTGTTGCATATCAATAAAATCTAGGATAATAATTCCACCCAAATTTCTAAGACGAATTTGTCTTGCTAAAGATTGTGCCGCTTCAAGGTTTGTTTTGAAGATTGTTTCTTCTAAGTTGCGATGACCGACAAAACCACCCGTATTTACATCGATGGTGGTCATGGCTTCAGTTTGATCAATAATCAAGTACCCACCTGATTTTAAAGTTACTTTTCGCTTTAATGATTTTTGGATTTCATCTTCAACGGAATACATATCAAAAATAGGTCTAACACCCGTATAGTGCTCTATTTTTTTACTAAGTTCTGGAATATAAGTTTTTGAAAATTGATAGAGGTTATTGTAGGTTTCCTTAGAATCAATTTTAATGACTTCAATATCTTCAGCAACCATATCACGCAGTGCTCTTTGCACTAACGGCAAATCTGAATAAATTTTCTGAGTCTTTGACCCATTATCAGATGCAGTATTAACCTTTTCCCAGAGGATGTTTAGGAAGTCTATATCTGCCTTTAGTGCATCTTCTGGTATGCCATCAGCTGCGGTCCTAACAATATATCCAAACTTAGAGTCATTTAGAATATCAGTTGCCTCACCATCAGAAGACTTTCGGGTGGCAATAACAATATTTTTTAAACGCTTACGTTCGTCTTCATCCTCAATTTTGCTGGATACACCAATCGTATCCGTATCAGGCATAAGCACCACGTATCGTGATGGAATGGTGACATGCATGGTCAAACGTGCGCCTTTCGTTCCAAGTGGATCTTTAATCACCTGAACTAGCACATATTTTCCTTCATGCAATAATTTAGAAATAGGAGGTAATTCAATTACTTCAGTGGGTGAATCACCATTGCACATCATTGAATTTGGAAAACGCAAATCTGAGGCATGTAAAAAGGCAGCTCGTTCCTGACCTATCTCGATAAATGCAGCTTCCATCCCAGGTAATACTCTGCAGACTTTTCCCTTGTAAATATTCCCAACAATACCCTGGCTAGAGCTTCTTTCAATCATGACTTCCTGCAAAATACCGTTTTCTAACAACGCGACACGCGATTCTTGTGGTGTAACATTGATTAGTATTTCTGCACTCATTCTTGACTGCTCCTCCATGTTTGTATATTAAATTTTGAGAGCAGTTGAGCCGTCTCAAATAGCGGTAAGCCCATTATGCCAGAATATGAGCCTTCAATGCGTTCTATAAATAGTGCGGCTAATCCTTGAATTGCATATGCACCAGCTTTATCCTGTGGTTCACTAGTTTGCCAGTAGGATTTTATTTCGTCATCTGTTATGCAACGAAATAACACGTTGTTTTTATTTAAGGCAACATCTGTTTTATCTTCATAACTTATTGCAACCGCTGATAATATCTCATGCCAAGAACCTGACATACAAGAAAGCATTTCATGAGCATGTTCATAATTTTGAGGCTTAACTAATAATCTATTATCAATAACACCCAAGGTATCTGCACCAAGAACAGGAATGTTTGCAGAATCAATCGCTTGAGACTTTTCTATCGCAAGGCGTTTAACTAATTGTTCAGCTGCTTCTCTCTCCAAAGGACTTTCATCAATATCAACCACTTGAACTTGATAACACACTCCTATTTGATCAAGAAGCTCTGCACGCCTTGGTGAAGCGGATGCAAGGATAATTTCTGACACGCTAATAACTAACCTGCCCTATGATAAGGGTGATTTTCAGTAATCGTATACGCTCTGTAGATTTGCTCTGACAATATCACCCTAACCAGCGGATGAGGAAATGTCAGTTTAGACAGAGACCATGTTTCTTGTGCTAATTGTAATAATTCCTGCGTTAATCCATCTGGACCACCTACAAGTAAAGCGATATCTTGTCCACCCATCATCCAGTCTTGCAAACGGGTAGCTAATTTTTCGGTACTCCAAGCCTGTCCATTAATATCAAGGGCGACCACTCGGCTGTTTGCAGGTATTGCAGCTTTTAGCTTTGTTGCTTCTTTTTCTTTAATTGCCTTTATATTGATATTTTTAGTGCGTTTTTCGGCCGATATTTCCTTTAAGTGTAATGAACATTTTGCTGGCAAACGATGTTGGTATTCTTGAAAACCTTTTGTTATCCAGTCGGGCATTTTTGTACCTACAGCTAATAAATAGATTTTCATAGTATTTCTACATGGTTTTTCTGCAATGCATCCTTTAGCAAACCTTCTGGCGAGTTCTCACAAACTAGCGTGTCAAACTGACTTAGTGAGCCAACGATAAAAGGAGCGATTTGATTAAATTTACTAGAATCGGCAAGGATAATACTTTTTTGAGCGCGTTCAAGCATAGCCTGTGACACAGCAACATCTGATGCGTAAAAATCAGTTACACCAACTGATGCATCAATAAAACCGATTGGAAGTATCAGATGCTGTACATGAAAATGTTGCAATTGGGAGATTATCATTGTGCCGAGTGTTTGATGATTATTTTGGCTATATTCACCACCTAATAAATAGACTTTACTTCCTTTTTTACTGCCGCCAATTATTTTAGCTATATCCAGTGAGTTTGTAATAACCGTTAAATCATTTATTTTTGTTAGTTCTTCGGCAAATATAACGGTTGTGGAACCCGCGTTGATTAGAATCGAGTCCCCTGAGGAAATTAGCTTGCTTGCTTTTTCAGCAATTATCCGTTTAGCGACTATATTTTCACTCATTCTTTGCTGAAATGGTCCTTCTCCATGGAAACTAGAGTACTTAGCTCCACCGTGTATTTTTTGCACTTTGCCACTTAAGGCTAATACACTCAAGTCACGTCTGATTGTTTCTGGTGAAGACTTGAACTTATCGACAAGTTGATCAACAGTTACACGCCCTTCCTTGCGTATTAAATCTGTAATTTTTAATTGCCTATGTTTTGGTTTCATACGATATTTTAACTTATTTTCATTTAGATTGATCTATGCTTTGATTAGAAAAAACAAACAAGTAGGTTAGATAATTATGACTGTATTAGCAATCGATCAAGGAACAACCAGCACCAGAGCTTTAGTTCTTGAAGATAGTGGAGAAGCTACAGTCACTCAGATTATACAGCATAAGCAAATCTACCCAAAAACACACTGGGTAGAACACGATCCTGAAGAGTTGATTACAAATATTCTACAATGCATTGAGCAAAGTCTATCTAGCTATCCTGACATTAAATATATGGGTATCGATAACCAAGGAGAAAGTTGTCTGGCATGGCATGCAGAGACTAAACAAGCACTTTCACCTGTGATAGTCTGGCAAGATTCACGCACTCAGGATGTAATAGACTCATTAAAAAAACAAGGTTTAGATAAGATTACACTAGATACTGCGGGTCTTCCCTTAGATCCTTACTTTTCGGCATCAAAATTAGGATGGATTATTCAAAATATACCCGAGGTACAAAAAGCACTTAAACAAAGTAAATTAAGATTAGGAACAACCGATGCTTTTTTTCTGGATAGACTGACAGGAAAATTTGTCACCGATGTCACCACAGCATCACGTACGTCTTTAATGAATCTAACAACGCTGGAATGGGATAAGCAGCTGTGTGAGTTATTTAATGTACCAATAGAAATTTTACCAGAAATCGTACCTTCAACAGGTGATTTCGGGACATTTCATATAAATGGAAAAACCATCACCATCCGTACTAGTATTTGTGATCAACAGGCATCATTATTTGGGCACGGTTGTCGTAAAAAAGGAGATATTAAAATCACCTTCGGTACAGGTGCTTTTGCCTTTGCCATAACGGGGCAAAGTCCAATTTTAAATTCTAATAGTGGCTTGTTGCCTACTCCCGCCTGGCAATTAGAAAAACAACAAAATCTGTTCGCTCTAGATGGTGGTGTTTACAATGCAGGAGCAGCCATTAACTGGGCAAAATCGTTGGGTTTATTTGATACTTTTGATGAGATTAACCAGTTTTCTAAAAACAGTGCTATCGAAGAAGGACTGGTTTTTGTACCAGCACTTTCAGGTCTTGCCTGCCCTCACTGGGATAGAAAAGCAGCAGGGTTATGGATTGGCTTATCATTAGGTTCAACTTCCTTAGATATGATGCAGGCTGTGCTTGAAGGCGTTGCATTTCGATCTGCAGAAGTCATAATTGCAATGCAACAGGAATCAACGATTAGTGACCAAATTTCAATTGATGGAGGACTCTCTGCCAATCCATTCTTTTGTCAGTTTTTATCCAATGTGCTATACAAAGAAATTACAGTAAGCCAATTCCCTGAAGTTACGGCTTTAGGAACAGCACAATTAGCTAGTGGAAAATATGACAAACCTCAAGCGAATGATGAAAGTAAAATTCACTATCTGCCGAAGCGAGATATGCGTAATTTTCTAAACAAGTTCACGCACGGCGTTGAATATTCAAAGGGTTGGTTCGAAACTGAAAAATGATAATGAGACCTCGGCATAACTCAATATGCCAGAAAAGCAGTAAAAGCATTCATAAGACCTCAGAATGCTTTCACAACCTCGCTTGCTTGTTTAAATTAAGAAACCTCTGATCAAGTCGAGTTATCACAGTTTATGATGAAAGAGAGTTTTTAATATGAAAAGCAACTTCAACACCTTGATCCCAACACTTACCTGAAATATTCACTGCATTAGGCGCACTTCCAGCAACATAAAAATAGGTGTTTCTGCCCTCTTCTGCTGTTAGTTGTCTAACATTGCCTGCAGCATAATAGGCAGAATCTGAACAGCTGCCGTACTTATCTATTTTAGGACTAAACGTATCAAGATCAAATTCAAGATGACTCATACGAATAAGACTAGACTCAGGTGTAAACTGACCTGTGAATAAAACACCATCACATTTTATGGGTTTTTGTAAACCTACAGAATTTTCAAGAATAACGGATTCGACACGTTGCCCCCCTTCTATTTTTGCTATTTTAGTATTTAGAAAAAGTTTCGTTCCTAATACCGTAGCACCATAATAAATTGGCCATCGAACACTCGGTTTAGCGTTTTCTTCAATCATCGCCACGGGTTTTATGCCACCTTTTCTACACGTTAATAAAGCAGAAAAGCTCACAATTTCTGTGCCAACTATTATAGGACGTTTAAAGGGAATTTTTTTCTTTAAGTAGACCATCGCTTGCAATGCGCCCGTATTATAAATACCCAATGCCCGATCACCAGAGACAAAACGTGCCGATCGTGGTTTCTCTCTCGTTCCTGTGGCAATCAAGACACGTTTTGCGTTTAACTCAAAAATACCTTGATATGAAACAAGGCTAAGCTTTCCACCCTCACCTAATGCTGTAACGGTAGTATTAAGCCAAATATCAATGCCTAAGCCCTGCGCTTCAGCGATATTTTTTTTTGCATATTTTGGTCCAGTTAATATGCGTTTATATTTTTTAAAGCCAAAGGCAATATGACCACAATGTCTTGGGATTCCTCCGGCTTCTGATTCTCGTTCGATAACGACGATATTATTAACACCAGATTTATTAAGTGTAATCGCAGCTGCAATACCTGCTGGACCAGAGCCAATAATGGCAACATCACAGCGTTGTTGGGAAGAATTATTTTTCATTATTATTCTCCCCATTGATGTTGGTAACGGCAAAGGACTCTACAAATTTCCCTTCTGTCAATTCTGCTAATCGAGCGGTGCAATAAAACCCCTGACAACGCCCCATGGTGATTCTAGTACGTCTTTTTAAGCCCTCAACACTAACAGCAGGTAAAGTGCCACTCATAGCATTGTTTATTTCACGTTTAGTCACCATTTCACAATGACACACTATTTCATCACCTTCTGGTTTTTGCCAATCTCTTTCTAAGTGCTCTGCTAGATTCGGCATTACGGGGTGGCTTGGTGCATTGAGTTTCTTAAAAGTAACCCCTTGTTTGCTAAATAAATCCTGCACATGTTGCGCAAGACCTAATGAACCAGTTAAACCAGTCGAGCGAATACCACCTAAGGTTATCCATTGTCTCTCGATATCATATTTAACACGATAATGTTTCTTTTCAGTGGCGGGGCGAATTCCTGCGTAAGTAGCGGTAACAGGTACTTGCTTTAAAGCTGGGATTTTTTCTAAACCATAGGCATAAAGCATTTCAAGATTCTCTTCAGCTACGGATGCATCTGCTCGTCCTAATTGCTCATCTGCTGTCGGCCCTACAGCAATATTACCGAAAATAGTTGGGAAAATAACAATACCTTTAGTGATTTCTGTAGGGATGGGTAATAGGATGTTTTTTAGTAGCTTGCTAGCGGCTTTATCAAAAACAACAAACTCCCCTTTACGGGGGCGTATTTCAAAATCAGTACTGCCAAGTACATCTTTATTTAGAAAATCACCGTATAAGCCTGCACAGTTAACAACATGGTCGGCTTTTATTTGATTATTATTGCTTGTTTCTAGAAGCCAATTGCCATCAGGTTTTGAGCGATCAAAATCACCTCCTATTATCTCACTATTAAAAAGAGTATCCGCACCGTTTTCTATAGCCTGTGTTAAATAAGCCAAAGGTGCAGACCATGGATCTATGACATACTCACGTGGTACTTCTATTGCGGCTAGTATAGAGCTTGATAATTCAGGTTCTTTGTTGCGTGCAGCATTAGCTGATAGTAACTTAAGATCAATTACGCCGTTATTTTTGGCTTGTGTGATAATAGCGTCAAATTTCGCTTCTTCTTCAGGAGACCAAGCAGCAAGTAGCGCGCCTGTTTTTAATAAAGGCAAATTCATGCTTTGGTGAATATCTAAATATTCAGCATAACCCGACTGCATACATTGTAATTCAAGACTTTTTTCTGGTGCATCAAATGCGGTATGAAGAATGGCGCTATTACCTTTGCTAGCACCAGCTAAAATATCAGGTGCTTTTTCAATCAAAATAACCTTGGCCCCCGCTAAAGCCATTCGTCTTGCAACGGCACAACCAACAATACCTCCACCGATAACAGCTAAATCGTAGTATTTATTTTCCAGATCTGCCATAAAATCGTATTCCATACTTACTCATTAATGATCCTCATTATGAAATTAAGGACCTATTCTTAACTTTAAATACCCTCAATATTAGATTCATAACACCCAAAGCAATTAACACAACTAATATAATCAACGTTGAGAATGCAGCTGCCTGAGTGCTATTCCCCGCATCATCTAATAACATAACGGATACAGCCGCTAAGTTTACTGAGGGCGACACCAAAAATATAACTGAAGACAACGTCACCATCGAGCGCATAAAGAAAAATATCCCGATAGTAAGAATCACAGGAAGTAACAGCGGTAAGGTTACTTTTTTAATTGTTGTTGATCGATTTGCACCTAGACAAGCAGACGTTTCATCAAATGTATTTGATATTTGTTTTAGCCCTGTTGTAGCAGATAAAAATCCTTGGGCATGAAAATGGTAAACACTATTAATCGCTAAGATAAACACCGAACCATAAATAATAGTTAAGGGGTTATTTGGATCATTAAAAAAGAAAATATAGGCAATACCCAAAACCATCCCAGGAATTGCAGCAGGTAAAATGGAGAAGAAATTTATCATATCAACCACAAAGCCTTTGCTCTTATTAATCACATAGGCACTTGAAACAACCATGACTACACCAATAAAAGCAGCCGTTAAAGAAACATAAATACTGGTAAAGATAGGTTTGGCTCCACCTTGCGAATCAAAAGAATAATTATCCAGTGTAAAGGACATATTGTACGGCCAAAGCTTTACAAAGCTCGCATACACAACGATTGTAACAACCGTTAATATTGCACCACAAATTAACGTTGAAACAATGAACATCAAGCTATCAAACGCAGGATTGCTTTTTGCAACGAGAGGGCTTGTATTATCAGACACATGTTCTTTATTCTGATTACCTAAAAATCGCTCAATTAAAAAAGCAATGATGACAGGAATCAGCAAAATAATAGCAACCACTGAACCTAGATTGAAATTCATCTGCCCAGCGACTTGATTATAAATCTCAGTCGCTAATACTGAAAAGTCCCCACCGATAACCATTGCATTACCAAAGTCTGTAATGGTAATTGTAAATACTAAAAATATAGAGCTAATAAGACCAAACTTTACGCCTGGTAAAGTAACATCAAAGAAAATTCGTTTCTTGTTGGCACCTAACATCTGAGCAGCTTCATAAGGTCTTGAGTCAGCAACTGCAAGTGCAGCTGATAATAGTAAGAAGGCTTGAGGAAAGGCATAAATAACATCAGCAATCACGACACCCCAAAAACCATAAATCTCTATTTCTAAATCAAACCAACGATTTATGACACCGTTGCGTCCTAACAAGAAAACCAAACCTAAAGCTTGTACTAAAGAAGGTGCAAATACAGGCAACATGGCAACTATTGAAAATACCTTCTTGCCCGGCATTTTAGAGCGCTGAATAGCATAAGCAAAAATAAATGCTAGCGACACCGCTATAACCGTTACCGTACTTGCAAGACCTAAACTATTTACAACTACCTTCCAAAAATGAGATTCAGACATTGTATTCACATAGTTATCTAAACCATAGATTCCACTACTCACTTCAAAGCTTTTCAGAAAAACAATTAAAATTGGTGCTACTAAAAATAGTAATAAAGGAATAGCGACAAATATTTTCATTGACCAAAGTAGTATCTTATCTGGATTTATCTTCCTTCGCGACATAGAGCTAACGTGTGCTGTCATACGTCTGCCCCAATTATTGACTTTGAAAAAGAAACAATTTTATCTGCGGGGAACGTAACGAATATTTCCTCACCTATCACTCTTTTGATAAACCCTGTTTGCTCGACTAATATCGTCTGCTCTTCTGCAAAAATTTGCATCAAACTAACACTGCCTAGATTTTCGATGTGCCTAACTTTTCCAATATAGGTATTTCTCTCTTTAAGGTTATTATCGGTAATAACGACTTCTTCTGGACGTATTCCGATTGAGTTCGATTCATTAGTATCGACATCAACATGAAGTTTTTTGAAGCTATCCAAAATATTCATATGACCCAAAAAACCTGCAATAAAAGCATTCGTAGGCTGATTATAAAGTTCGTCTGGTGTTCCCATTTGCTCTACAATGCCATCTCGCATACAGATAATTCTATCCGCCATCGTCATGGCTTCATCTTGATCATGGGTAACCATTACTGTAGGAATGCCGAGGGATTGCTGAACTTCTCTGATTTCAACACGTAGTGTCTTTCTAACCTTTGCATCGAGTGCAGAAAGAGGCTCATCAAGCAGTAACAATTCTGGCTCAACGGCTAATGCACGTGCGATTGCAACACGTTGTTGTTGTCCACCTGAAAGTTCATGGGGGAATTTTTCATCTTGTCCTTCTAAGTGGACTAGATTGAGTAACTCCAGAACGCGTTTTTCTATCTGATCTTTTGGCTTTTTACGAATAGTTAATCCATATCCAATATTTTGAGTAACCGTCATATTGGGAAATAGAGAATAAGATTGAAAAACAATACCAAATCCACGATTCTGAGCAGGTACATTTACTAGGTTTTTATCATTTAAAAATAACTCACCTGTGGTTGCTTCTTCCAAGCCAGCAATGAGTCTTAATAAGGTCGTTTTACCACATCCACTAGGACCTAAAATACAAACAAATTCATTTTTACCAATCCCTAAGCTTACATTATTGACAGCTTTAACATCTCCAAAATGCTTACTAAGATTTTTTAGTTCTAAATACATAAGACCCTTTTGGACAAATAAGTCAGAATAGACTTATGAAGTTTCTTGTTAAGTACCAGCACCCATCGTTTCAGAAAATAATTTGGGTGCTGGTTATATACAAGGCTTGATTAACGCTCTAAGGTTTTCTTCCACTTCTTCAATATACCGTCACGTTCTTTAGCTGATTTTTCAAAATCTAAGTCAAATAACACACTAGAAACATCCGCAGGAAGCCCAGCGGCTAATGCGTCAGCAGATGGTTTTGCACCCGGTGTAGCCACGATTGCTTTAAACTTTGAGTATTCAACACCCGCTGCTTCTGACAACGTCCAATCTAAGAATTTTTTAGCGTCTGCTTTATTTTTAGATGACTTCATCAATGCATTTGCTTCTAACTCAAACCCCGAACCTTCTGATGGAATAACCATTTTAATTGGGTAGCCTTTCTTAATTGATTTCATTGCAATGAAGGCAAACGATGCACCAACGCTGTATTCACCAGCACGTGTTAACTTACATGGTTTTGAGCCTGATTTGATATACTGACCCATATTAGGGTCTAATTTTTTCAAGTACTCCCACCCTTTTTCATCACCTCTGTCTTGTAAAATAGAGGCAATTTGAAGGTATCCCGTTCCTGAAGAATTAGGATTAGGCATAATCAACTCACCCTTGTACACAGGATTTAAAAGATCATCCCAGCTACTCGGCATCGGTAAACCTTTTTTCTTCAAGCGGTCTGTATTGACACAAAAAGCAGCCATATAACCTGTTGGTGCAAACCAAAGATTATCTTTGCTCTTGAATTTATCAGCAATATTATCAACACCTTTTGCTTTATAAGGCTCAATCATAGCGGTAATTTTTGGGTTGCTCATATTAGTTAGTGCCCAACCCCAGATCAAATCATGCTTTGGTGCTTCTTTCTCAGCAAGAATTCTGGCGCCTAAATCACCCGTTGAAAGTCTTAACACATTAAGATTGATGCCAGGTAAATCTGCTTTAGCAACTTTAAGTATATCCGCAATTTCATCATCTTCCAGCGATGAATAAACGGTGAGGTCTCCTGCGCTTGCGATACCCATTAGTCCCAAGCTTAAACCCAAACTTAGATGCAATAAGCTCTTTTTAAAACTAAAATCATTCAACATAGTAATCTCCTTTATATATTTATTCATTTTGTTAGCAGTGGTTATTTTTCACTAACTTTAATAAATATAGTAGGCAATTTTCATATGGTCAAGACATGATGACTATACAGTCACAAGATAAGTTATAAATTATCATCGCAAATTTTAAGCGAAAAAATTTAATTGCTAGGGAGATCCTTAATTAATGAAAAAACTTGTTTTCTAGTAAGGAAAAACAAACCTTTACGCCTCTAGGCGTGAAACATAACTGAATTGTTACAGTGAGTTAGTCTTTATTTTTTTTGACTCACATTAAGCCTTATCAGCTATTGCTTCATCAACACTTTTATCATCAGCATTATCAGCACTCCAGAGTTTTTCAAGCTGATAAAACTCACGGGTACTTTCGAGCATGACATGGACAATAATATCATTGAGATCGACTAGAACCCATTCTGAGCTACCTTTACCTTCAGTACCTAAGACATTCACCCCTTTTGCCTTGCAGTCGATAACAACATTATCAGCAATAGATTTTACATGACGAGTAGAATTACCTGTGGCAAAAAACAAGGTATCGGTCATAGAAGATTTCCCTTGTACATCAAGGGATAAAATATCTACTGCTTTCAAATCCTCAAGGGAGTTCTGTACTAGGTCAGTTAATTCATTCAATTTCATAGAGTTTATTTCTTATAATATATTCGTTTACGGTGTTGCTTGTTAAAAATTGTGCACTTTTTCCCTTACTGATTTGTTCTCTAATAAAGGTAGCCGATATATCCAGCTGAGTTACATTGGCGAAATATAGCAAACCTGAGGATTTTTTGTTTAATTCTTTAGGGTTATTACAGTGATAAGGCTTAACCCAATCCTCAATTTCGTGCTGATCATAGCCTGGTCGTGATGAAACAACTAAATGAGTCAACTTAAGAATTCCTTTCCAATCACGCCATTGAGTAAAGGATTGAAAAGCATCAAAGCCAATAATCATACAAAGTGACTCGTCACTTCCAATCTCATCGCGAATAGATTTTAAAGTATCTACCGTATAAGACGCACCTTCACGCTGATATTCCCTATCATCAACGCTAAAAATAGGCATGTCTGTAACGGCAAGTTTAACCATCGCAAGACGCTGTTCAGTACTTGCAACTGGCTGCCAACGATGAGGAGGTGTTGCACTGGGAATAAAACGCACTTCTTTTAGTGCTAGTTGTTCCGCAATATCAAGCGCAGGTCGTAAGTGACCAAAGTGAATGGGGTCAAATGTTCCCCCTATTATGGCAATCACAAGCTTATTCTACCTTGTTTTATCAAGAACGAAGATGTCCATCACCAAATACAACATATTTCAAAGAGGTCAAACCTTCCAAACCTACAGGACCACGCGCATGGAGTTTATCCGTACTAATACCTATTTCAGCACCAAGACCATATTCAAAACCATCGGCAAACCTTGTTGATGCATTCACCATGACAGAGGCAGAATCAACTTCGCGCATAAAACGACGTGTCTTTGTAATATCTTGGGTAACAATCGTATCGGTATGCTGTGAGCTATAGGTATTGATATGCTCAATTGCCTGATCCAGATCATCGACCACTTTGATTGACAGAATCGGGGCTAGATATTCTTTCTGCCAGTCTTCTTCACTTGCCATGTTACAGTCAATTATTTCTTGAGTCTGTTGACAACCGCGTAACTCAACACCCTCTTTATCAAACATCTCTTTTAACTCAGGTAATACTTCAGAAGCTCGTGACTTTGCAATTAACAATGTTTCTAAGGTATTGCACGTTCCATATCGCTGACTTTTTGAATTAAAGGTGATATTCACAGCTTTGTCTTTATCTGCATCATCATCAATATAAACATGACAAATTCCGTCTAAATGCTTGATTACAGGAATCAAGGAATCATTACTAACGCGCTCTATTAAGCCTTTACCACCGCGTGGGATAATGACATCAACATGATCTTTAAGCTTGAGTAATTCACCTACCGCATCACGGTCAGTAGTTTCTACTACCTGTACACATTCGGCAGGTAATCCAGCCGCCTTTAAGCCAAATTGAATACACTCAGCCACGGCTTTATTAGAATGAATCGCTTCCGAACCACCCCGTAAAATCGTCGCATTACCTGACTTAAGACACAAAGCAGCAGCATCTGCAGTAACATTTGGACGAGACTCGTAAATTATGCCAATAACACCCAGTGGAACGCGCATATTACCCACTTGGATTCCTGAGGGCATAAACTTCAAATTATTAATCTCGCCAACAGGGTCAGCCAATGCCGCTATCTGACGTAGACCTTCTGCCATTTTTTGAATGCCATCATCCGTTAATGCCAGTCTGTCTAGCATTGCATCTTCTAGACCTTTGGTTTTTCCAGCTTGTAAGTCCTTTGCATTCTCTGTCTTGAGCATTTCAGTTTGCTCAACTAAGCGATCAGCAATAGCTTCAAGTGCATCATTTTTTTGTTTAGATTCTATTCCAGCAAGTACAGACGAAGCATCTCGTGCATTACGTCCTAACTCACGCATATAGTATTTAATATCTTGTTTCATTTTATTTTATCTCTATACTTGTAATGGCACCCCCCCCCTTTTTTAAACAATTGATTGTAATTGTTTAAAAAAGGGGGGGGGGTGCCCTATATTTCTATGACCCGTTTCCCAGCAAGAATCAAAGCTAATTCTAACAACTCTGACCACACTCTGCCTAAGCCTTTATTGACACTCTCACTCTGCCCTTTAGATAAACGATCTATCTCGACATTTTTTTTCAGAATGGACATCCAATCCGCACCCTTCATCCGTTGCAATGCTTTTTGAAACGGTTGCTGTCTCGGTCGAGGAAGTTTAGAAAGTACTTGGGAAACCTGCATTCCATTATTCAAACTAAAGTCGGCATTATAAAGTTGGCGGCTTAAATCACTCAATGTCCAAAGCACCAATTGAATAGGCACACCTTCTTCTTTAAGGTTATGGTGGATATGCTGTACTCTTCGCGTATCACCTAACATCACTGCATTGGATAGATCAAAGATTGAAAACCGTGAACTATCACTAACTGACATTAATACTTTCTCTTCATCTATGGGCGTTTCGTGGGCATCTTTTTCACAGAACAATAATTTAAGTTTACTAATCTCCTGAGCAGCAGCCAGTAAATTACCTTCCACTCTTTCGGTTAATAATCTAACAGCTTCAGTTGTTGGCTTCATCCCTTCTCTTTGCAGCCTGTTTCTGACCCATGTCATGGTTTGTGGTGTGGATAGATCCCAAATTTGAATCACTACACCCACATTTTCAATAGACTTCACCCAAGCACTTTTCATCGTACTTGCAGGTAACTTAGCCGTTTGGATTAAGAGCACCTTATCCTCAGGAGGATTTTGCATATATTCTTTTATTGTCTGACCACCCACTTTCCCTGGTGTTTTAGTTTCAACCCGCAAATCGATGATCTTTTTTTCACTAAAAAGAGATAAAGCATTCGATGAACCCGTTAATGATCCCCATTTAAATTGCGCATCGGCATGAAGTACTTCACGTTCATTAAAATGACGTTTTTTTGCATATTGACGAATGCAATCAGCCGCCTCCATTTTCTGTAAAGGCTCATTACCTGATATTAAAAAAACCAAAGGCATACTTTGTTGTTTTTCAAGGTAGTTTGGTAACTGTTCAAAATTTAAGCGCATCATTTAATAATACGCTTAACCATGGTATTTTGTAAGTATCACAGCTTATTTTAAGAATAAGTTACGCCAAAAATAATGTTCAACCGAAAAAGACTACCGTTTGTGCAGCTTAATAAGATTTGTTTTGATGGTTTCAATTTATAATCTAAGCAGATTTCGAACTAACTAATATTTAGATGACATTAATATTACTATTGTAATATAAACGGATTCATCAATAGCACCATAATTTGATATTCGTAATTTGATATTAAAGTTCGGTAGACATTTAAAATTAATTGAATAATAAGGATTTAAGGAATAACTACTATGAAAATGACTACAAAGCTTTCTGTATCAAGCGTCATTCTAGCCAGTGTATTATCAGGCTGTAGCCAACAGCAGGTAATGGGGGGTTCACAAGTTGCAGGTGGATCACAGTATGCACCATCATCACAACAGCAAATTGAAGGAAGCACCGCTGCTGTACAGCCTCAACAACCTCGGGTTACTCCACCACCTGTTAGTGTTTACAAGAAAAGAGTTGTTAAGCAACGTGTTTATACTCGTGGCCCTAAGCCTCGTCCAACACGTTCTATTCAACGTCGTTCTTCTGGACTACCAGCGGCTCACCCTGGCCAATGTTTTGCAAAAGTAAAAGTAGCTGAGAAATATATTACCAAGTCAAAACGTGTATTAATTCAAAAAGCTACAAGCAAACGCGTACTTTCTCGTGCACCACAATATCGTTGGGTAAATAAGAATGTATTAGTTAGAAAAGCAACACAAAGAAAACGTGTTATTCCTGCGCAATATCGTACCACAGTAAAACGTGTCATGGTTAAGCCAGCGTACAACACATGGCGAAAAGGACATGGTGCTATCACACGTATAGACAATATGACGGGTGAAATCATGTGTCGTGTTAAAGTACCTGCTGTTTATAAAAACGTGACAAGTCGTGTCTTAGTAAGATCTGCAAAAACAATTAATAATTTTGTTCCTGCTGTCTATAAAACCGTTAAACAAAAAAGAATGATTGCTCCTGCCCAATACAGAACAGTCAATACACCTGCACGTTATAAAACACAAAACTACCGTGTAAAAGTGGGTGGATCACGTTATGTTTGGCGCTCAATTCTTTGTCAGACAAATGCACCTAAGAATTACCGTAGAGCTGTTGTAAAGCAAAAAGCAATGGCTAAAGCGCGCACGACGAATAAATACCGCAAGCCACATGGCATTACTCAAGCACAATACTTAAAAGTAATGAATGCGATGCCTGTTAAACGTAAAACAGTTAACAAAGCCGTATCAGTACCGAAAAAGGCAAAAGTTACAAAACCACAGATGCCAGACCTATCAGCAATGGAGAAGGTTAAAAAGGTTACAAAGCCTCAGATACCAGATCTTGCAGCCATGGAGAAAGTTAAGAAGCAAACTCCAGAGCCTGTAGCTAAAAAAGATGCGAAAGAAAAGAAAGCAGATAAACCGACTAAGACAACGATGAAAAAGAATATCGTTTTTGGTATTCAAGCTGCCCTTAAGTCTAAAGGTTACAATCCTGGTAAAGTCGATGGAAAGATGGGACCAAATACTGCTGCTGCACTTAAAGCATTCCAAAGTTCACGCGGTTTACCTGTTGGCGTTTTATCTAAAGACACCTTCAGAGCGCTTGGTTTAGTTCGATAGAATTTATTTTCAATATCAACACAAAAAAACCTGCTCTATGCAGGTTTTTTTGTGTCTTCAAATATGACTAGTCATGCTGTATTGTTAGCCTTTCGCTTTTTAAGTACAGGAAATTTACATGGGTGATATTTTCGAAAAATTAGGACTTTTTTATCTCGGTAAAGATATTGATAAACAAAGTTTAGCTGCTACCGAAGCACTGACTCTTCTTAAAAATAAAAACTTCACAACACATGCAACCATTATAGGCATGACGGGCAGTGGTAAAACTGGTCTAGGTGTTGGCATAATTGAAGAAGCCGCTATCGATAATATTCCTACCATTATTATTGACCCTAAAGGGGATATGGGAAATCTGTGTCTAACCGACCCCAAATTTTCAGCCAGCTCATTTGAACCTTGGATACGCGACGAGGCTCAAGCTAAAGAGCAAGATGTTTCCACCTACGCAGATAAAATTGCCAATATGTGGAAAAATGGAATTGAAATTTTTCATCAAGATAATAAACGTGTTGCTAAATTCCACCATGTTAAGAAAACCATTTACACACCGGGTAGTAGTGCTGGTATCAGTGTCAATGTATTAAGCTCACTGGAAGTTCCACCTAAGCAAATACTTGAAGACAGTGATAGCTTTTCATCTTTTATAAACACTACAGTTAGCAGTTTACTGTCTTTAATAGGTATTGAAGCAGACCCCGTTGAATCAAAAGAATATATTCTTTTAGCTCAACTCATTACAAGGTCTTGGTTAGATAATAATGATTTAAGTCTTGAAGATTTAATTGGTCAAATTATTAGCCCGCCCTTTAAGAAAATTGGTGTATTACCATTAGAGGCATTCTACTCTCAAACTGATCGCTTTAAATTCGCTACTAAATTTAATGCCATCATTGCCTCCCCTACTTTCAAAGCTTGGCTTGAAGGTGAAACTCTTGATATACAAAAATTACTTTATGATGACAATGGTAAAGCGAAAATAGCTATCTTCTCGATTTCACATCTTAGCGATAATGAACGGATGTTTTTTGTCACATTATTATTAAATAAGTACATTGCTTGGATGCGTCGTCAAAGCGGTACTTCTGCACTTAAAACACTACTCTATATGGATGAGATATATGGCTTCTTCCCGCCCATTAAAAACCCACCAAGCAAAGAACCCATGCTATTGCTTCTTAAGCAGGCAAGAGCCTATGGCGTTGGTGTTGTTTTAAGCACTCAAAACCCCGTAGACCTTGATTACAAAGGGCTGTCTAATATGGGAACTTGGTTTATTGGACGATTACAAACCAATCAAGATATCGCCCGTGTTATAGATGGTTTGGGTGGCAAGGTAGGTTCTAACTTTGATAAAACTGAAATCAAAAATCTTCTATCAAACCTAAAGAAGCGTACATTTTTTCTTAAAAGTGCTCACCTTGATGATGTTCGCCTATTTGGTACACGCTGGGTATTGAGTTATTTAAAAGGACCATTAAAACGTGATGAAATAGCATCACTTATGCAACAACAAAAGCAAAAACTAGACGCTCACCAAGAAGATGAAATACATCAAAAACCGATTAAAACTGATGGTTTTGAAAACTACAGTAATGTACATAGTAGTATCAATCAGCACTATAAAATAAGTCTTGGGCAAACGAATAAATTCACCCCGAGCTTAATGGCTAATTATACACTTAACTTTTTTAATCAGACACGCGCCATCGATGAAGAAGAAATAAAATGTATTGGCATTCAATTAACTGTTCAAGATCGTGATATTGAGTGGAATAATGCTGAGGAAACTGATAACTCAGAGTCAGGTAGCTGTTTTAATAACTTACCTATAGCTGCACCGAAAAATGCACAATTCTCTGAAGCTCCAGAATTTATAGCCAATGATAAGAATTTACGAAAAACAACCGCATCACTTAAAGACTGGCTTTACCATCAGCATAGGTTAACGTTATTTCGCTGTAAGTCCCCTAAATTAGAATCTGGCCCTTATGAGACATTAGGTGATTTTAAAGTACGCTTAAACGATATTCTTAACGAGAAGAAAGAAGAGGCTATCGAAGTGCTTCAAGAGCGTTATGCAAAAAAAGAAAATGTCCTGCTCGATAGACTCGACAGATACGAAGCGAAAGTAGAAAAAGAAGAATCAGATACAACCAGCTCATTCTTAAATGTGGGTATTACAGTATTAGGCGCACTTTTTGGAAAATCACGTGCATCCATTGGGCGTGCAGGCTCACGCGTATTAAAAGAACGAGGCGATGTTAGTCGAGCGAAAGAACGCGTAGAAAAAGTACAAGATGACATTGCTGAACTAGAGGAGGAACTCGAAGATAAAATTGATGAACTTGCTGATAAATTTGATATTGACTCAATTGATGTGGAAGAGTTTGCCATCAAACTTAGAAAGACTGATATTCAAGTTGATGATATTGCGATTGTTTGGGAGCCTCAATAGATTGGGATCACAGATTATATAAATCTTTCCTTACTGGACTTAACCAGACGAAATACCTAATTAATTAAGGTACTCTTAATACCATTAATCTTGATTATTTTAACTATTAACACATATTGGTTAAACTCACTGTAAATAACAAATCCTATAAAACCATGAAAGTAATTAACGCGGTTATATCAGCTTCAGTTTGTCTTTTTCTATCTCTATCACAATCTACTAGCGCAAGAACACTTGATACTTCCGTCGCGACAGGTATCAAAAATTATTTAGTAGGTGAATGGTGCTTAAATAAAGAAGAGTTTCAAGGTGATATCTCTATGAGTGGCGACATGTGGACATTTACTGAAGATGGCAAATACAAATATGGTTTTCACAGTTTAGATGGATATTCAGTCACTGATGATAATATCAAACTGAACAATATGGGAACATTTAAGGTACTTAATATTAATCAAGATATCATGGTAGCTAAAATCTATTCAACCTATTATTTTTCAAAAAACTCCTGTTCAAAGGAAACCAAAGAAGCAATTAAAATCACCCAAGTAAATAATGCGATCATTCAAAACAATATAGAAAAAGTTAAAGCGTTTATTGAGGAAGGGGTTAATATAAGCAAAGCTGATTTACGCAGTAGCATACAATCTACGCCACTAATGGTTGCAATTCGGTATAATAATATAGAAATTATCGAGTTACTGTTGAAACAAAATCCCGATCTGTCTGTTACCGACTATTTAGGTAGAACTGCACTAGATACCGCTAAAAAATCAGATTCAAAAATAATACAGGATCGAATTAAAGATGCTTACTAAGCCGTATAAAATAATAGCTTTATCTGTAATGCTGACGGTCATTTTCTCTTCCTCAGCCATTGCCAAAGTTTACAAGTGGAAAGATGCAAATGGCAAAACCCACTATTCTGCAACACCACCGCCAGTAAAGTCTAAAGTTAAATCAGAAGAGATTAAAATTCACAAAACACCGGCATCTTCTCTAAGAGATATTCCAGCATCGGAGAGTACGGTTGTGTATCCAAAAACAAAAAAGGCGAGTAAAAAAAGGAAAACAACGCGCAAACAGAAAAAAAGAAATAACCCAGTTGTTAACCTTAGTGGAGCTGCAGCAGAAAAATGCAAATCGGCTTTAAATAAATTAGGCATAACGAATGAGCCAGGAGAATTATCAAGTTGCATCAAAGACTACAATAGTGGTTCTAAAGGTCGCTCGGAGATTAATGATATAAATGCACCTTCCTTTGATACAGCAAAAGCCAAAGCTGAACTTGAGGAAGTTAAGAAATTTAAAAAAGCCCTTAACACTCTTGGTAATGATTGATTAAAAGACGTTACACAAAGGCAGTTATCAAGACCATTTGTATACACATGACTAAATTCCCGTTTATCCATTAAATACGCTCAATAGTCCTCTTTATAGTAAAATAGCCGAAATAAGAATGGATTAAGGAACAATCAACGCGTTTATTTGATTGCTTTTTATATGGCACCCCCCTGTTTTTCATAGATTGCGATTTGTGCTTCCATAATTTCATAATAGAAACAAAGGTAATCAATATGCCTATTAGAATGAAAGTAATAATACTCAGTGTAGCTGTTGCTGCTTCAGTCATTTCATCTACAACCGCAATAGCTAAAATATACAAGTGGACGGATAATACGGGAAAGGTTCATTATACCGCCAAGCCGCCTTCAGCTAACAACAAAGAAAAAGCCGAAGAGATTAAAATCAGGAAAAAGCCTGCATCGTCATTAACACATCAACCTCCTGTAGCAGCTGTTAAGCTTTCTGAGAATAAGCTTCCAAAGAACACTAGGAAAAAAATAGTCAGTAGCAAAGGAGATAATTGTAGCCAATTAATAAACTCATTACCGGGCTTATCAGACGCAGAGAAAAGTGCTGAAGTTTCTAAATGTGAAAAAGACATAAGTAAAGCGAGCGATAAAGATAAGAAAAAAACGGTATCAGCATCTGCCTCACAAAATGATTCAGGCACGTCTAAAAGCCCAATCATTAAAAGAAAAGGAAAGCGTACCTCTCGAGACATCATTAATCACTTTGAAAGTGCAATGCAAAAAAGAGATGAAAGAAGATTAAATAGCGCCAAAAAGCAATAATCTTAAATCTTAACTCAACGTATTCCCAAGCCTATACTACTTGCCAATTCAACAAAATTTGGAAAAGAAGTATTTACATTGGCACAGTCATTAATTTCAATCTCACCATTCGCACCTAAACCCGCCATCGCAAATGCCATCGCAATGCGGTGATCGCCGTGACTGTCTACTGAACCCGCTGTTAGTTGACCACTTTGAATAACTATTCCATCGGGTGTTGCTTTGGCATCAATGCCACAGTTTGTTAACCCATCTACCATCACTTGAATACGATCACTTTCTTTTACTCTTAGCTCTTCTGCACCTGTTAACACAGTCTCACCTGATGCACAGGCCGCAGCAACAAAAATCACTGGGAATTCATCAATAGCCAAAGGAACAAGTGCTTCTGGAATGTGAATACCTTTGAGTTTTGCCGAACGAATCCGAATATCCGCAACAGGCTCGCCACCCACTTCTTTTTCATTTGATAAGGTAATATCAGCGCCCATCAGTTTAAGAATATCAATGACACCCGTTCGAGTCGGATTAACACCGACATGTTCAAGGGTTAAATCAGAGCCTTCTGCAATACTCGCTCCCACCATAAAAAATGCAGCAGATGAAATATCGGCAGGTACATCAATATCACAGGCCGTTAATTTACCGCCACCTTGTAAACTTATATGGCATCCATTCTCACCAGAGGTTTTCACTTCATAACCAAAACCACGCAACATTCGCTCACTATGATCTCGTGTTATACCCGGTTCAACAACACTCGTTTCACCACTTGCATATAATCCAGCCAGTAAAATGGCAGACTTAACCTGTGCACTGGCAATAGGCATTTCATAATGAATACCTGTTAGCTTATTGCCGCCTTTAATTCTAAGTGGTGGACGACCACCCTCTTCTGTTTCAATGGCACCCCCCCCCTTTTTTAAAGGTTTAGTAATGCGATTCATCGGGCGCGTTGATAAAGACTTATCACCAACCAAGGTCGAATCAAAACTTTGCCCAGTAAGTAGGCCCGTCATAAGGCGCATTGCAGTACCGCTATTTCCCATATCCAAGTCAGAAGTAGGCGCTTTTAAACCACTGATACCCACCCCATGAATCGTGACGCTTTTATCAACCGGTCCATCTATTTCAACACCCATCGCACGGAATGCATTCATGGTTGCGATACAGTCTTCACCCGTTAAAAAGCCAGTCACATGCGTTGTGCCTTCTGCGAGTGAACCAAGCATAATGGAACGATGCGACATGGATTTATCACCAGGCACGCGAAGTATTCCTGTAAGCTTATTACTTGGGGATGTTTTAAATTTAGTATTTTTCAATTTACATAAACCTTTATAGATTCCTATCACGTGTTTCTTTAGCGTTACTAAACACTCGAATTAATTCTTCACCATTCTCATCCGCAATATCACTACGTAGTTTAGCTAAGTCATCCTGATACCGACCTAATGCAGCAAGAATCGCTGTTTTATTTTCTAAACAAATATCACGCCACATAACAGGATCACTTGATGCGATTCGTGAAAAGCTTTTAAATCCACCTGCAGCGTAGTTAAAAACGGCATCGCCATACTCTGATTTAGATAAAGTATTTACCAATGAATAAGCGAGTATATGAGGTAAATGGCTGGTTGCAGCAAGTACGTTATCATGTTGTTCCACATCAAGAATTTCTACTTCTGCTCCTGCGGTTTGCCACATTTTCATAACACGAAGAACAGCCGCTGTGTCAGTTCTATCAACGGGTGTTAATACGACTTTTTGGTCAACATACAAATCATCAATGGCTGCTTCGACAGAGCTTTTCTCTCGCCCAGCAATAGGATGACCCGGTACGAAATTAATCGGAACGCGCCCACCAAATGCAGCTTTAGCAGCTTCAACGGCACTGCCTTTAGCACTTCCAGCATCCGTAATGACGGCTTCATCTTCTATCGAACCAATAAAACTTTCTAAGACACTTTGAATCGCGCTCATGGGGACGGCTAATAAAATCATATCAGCGCCTTTAACGGCTTCTTTTGGATCGAGTGTATAGCTATCAATAACCCCTAAATCAACGGCACGTTGGAGGTGGTCTGCATTACGGCTGCATCCCACTATAGTATTACAATAGCCCACTTTACGAAGCGATAGCGCCAATGAACCACCGATTAAACCTACACCAAAAATTGCGAGTTTATTTATCATTATATTTTTACTTCCATCACCTTATCTAAAGCATCAAGACATTGCTGATTCTCTTCGGGTGTAGAAATTGTAATCCTCAAGTGATTGGGCAAACCATAATTAGCAATGGGTCGAACGATAATGGCTTCTCGTAAAAGTGCTTCATACAATGGCATTGCATCGGTTTTAAAGTTTATCGTAATAAAATTACCAACACTCGGAATACAATCTAAACCCCTTTGTTCACAGGCTGCTTGCCAAAATCTTAAACCTTGAGAATTAATTTTTACGCACTCTTTTAAATGTTCCTGATCACCCAATGCAGCGGTTGCCGCAAGCAATGCAGGCGTATTAACATTAAAAGGTTGGCGTACACGGTTTAACAAATCTGCAATTTCTGCACTGGATACAGCATAACCAACACGTAACCCAGCCAAAGCATATATTTTTGAAAAGGTTCGAGTGACGATAAGATTCGAATAGTTATCTAGCCATTGCAAGGTATCAGGATATTCAGCTTCTTCAACATATTCAAAATAAGCTTCATCAACAACAACAATCACATCTTCTGGTACTTTAGCGATAAAATCATTTAACTCATCTGCTTTAAGCCATGTACCCGTTGGGTTATTAGGATTGGCAATGAAAATCACCCGCGTCATTTTTGTGATCAGCTCAAACATGGCATCTAAATCATGCCCATAGGGATTTTCTTTATGATCAGTTGATAATGCTTTAGACACCTTCGCTGTCGCACCAACAGCTTGTACACTGATAGGATAAACCGCAAAAGCATATTCAGAATAAATGGCTTCTCGTCCTTCACAAAGAAAAGCCCTTGCGATTAAATCGAGCACATCGTTAGAGCCGTTACCTAAAGTAATTTGTTGTTTGTTTATAGAAAGCTTCTTTGCCAGCTTTTGCTTTAAAATAAAACCATTACCATCAGGGTATAAATCCAGTGGCAACTTAGGGTTACTCAATGCTTCAGTAACGAGCTTACTCGGCCCCATAGGGTTTTCATTAGAGGCAAGCTTTAAGGTGCCACTAATACCTAATTCTCGCTCTAGTTCTTCAATGGGTTTGCCAGGAATATAAGGGGTTAATTTTTGTACACCCTTAACCGCTAATTTATGAAAATCTATACTCATCAGCTATAAAATCGCTTTAGGATAGGAACCTAACACTCTAATTAACTCAGACTCTTCTGAGAGTTCTTTTAAAGCTCGTGACACTTTTTCATCATCTTTATGACCATTAATATCCATAAAAAAGTAGTATTCCCAATTAGCATTGCGTGAAGGACGAGATTCAATTCGCGTCATATCTAAACCATTAGCCGCTAGCGGTGCCAATAAGTGATACAGCGCACCTGATTTGTTTTTCGCTGAGATCATCAAGGTCGTTTTATCTACTCCTGAAGGAGGCACGTCCTGTTTTCCTATCACTAAAAAACGCGTGGTATTATCTTTACTGTCTTCAATATTCTCTTGCGCGATATTTAAACCGTAAGTTTCAGCAGCTAAGGAACCTGCTATTGCTGCAGCATTATCATCTGCTAAAGCCATTCGTGCCGCTTCAGTATTACTTGATACAGGAATGCGTTCAGCCGTTGGAATATGACTGTCTAACCATTCCCTACACTGTGCTAATGATTGCTGATGCGAATAAATTCTTTCAGCACTTCTCCATTTATTTTCATTAGTTTTTGGATCCATCATTAAGTTTTGATGAATCCGCAATTTGACTTCACCACTAATTTTAAGCGGAGAGTTCATAAAAACATCCAGTGTATAAGAGATAACACCTTCAGTAGAATTTTCAATTGGAACGACACCATAATCGACAGTACCGTTCTCAACTTCACGAAAGACCTGACCTATAGAGCCAGTCGGTACAGTCTCAACCGCTTGACCAAAATGTTTATTCGCAGCTTCTTGAGAGAACGTTCCTTTCGGACCAAGAAAAGAGACTTTAATACTTTGTTCCAAAGCTAAACAGGAGGAGATAATTTCCCTGTAAATAGCAGTAATACGTTCATTTTGTAGTGAGCTATTATTATTATTTGTTACTCGATTTAATATCTGCGCCTCACGTTCAGGACGATAGAACCACAGATCAGTCTCCCCTACTGCACGTTTCGTCTCACCCACTTCTTCAGCACATTTTGCACGCTGAGCTAAAAGATCAAGAATTTGATCATCAATCGCATCAATACGATCACGTATTTTTAACAGTTTTTTATTTACAGGCGTCTTATCAGTCATTTTAATTCTATAAAATTCTCAGTCTCAACATGCCATCAATTTCAGATAGCTCTTTTGTCGTTGCTTCATCAATAGTCGCTTCTAAGTCTAATAAAGTGACTGCCATATCATCACGCGAATTATTCACCATATGGATAATATTCGCACCCGATTTTCCTAAAATATGAGAAACCTGTCCAACCATATCAGGAATGTTTTTATGGATCATCGCAACACGCGCACCACCACTACGAGGTAGGTCTATTGTGGGCATATTGACAGAGTTTAAAATGGTGCCATCTTCAAGGTAATTTCTAACTTCATTGGCTACCATAATCGCACAATTTTCTTCTGCTTCTGCAGTCGATGCACCTAAATGTGGCAATGCGATCACACGTTCATGAGCATTTAATAAATTCGAGGGAAAGTCACACACATAGGAATAGACTTTACCTGAATCCAGTGCAGCACAAACCGCTTCATCATTTAAGATTCCATGTCGCGCAAAGTTTAATAAAATAACATTGTCTTTCATTTGCTTTAAACTTTCTGTATTGATTAAGTCTTTCGTCGCATCCACTAAAGGTACATGAAATGTCACAAAATCAGCTTCTTGTAAGAGATAATCAATATTGGGAGATTTCTCAACATTCGCATCCAATTCCCAAGCATTATCAATTGAAATTAAAGGATCAAAACCAATAACACGCATGCCTAAAGATTTTGCCGCATTTGCGATTAAAACCCCAATAGCTCCCAAGCCAACAACACCTAAAGTCCGGCCGGGTAATTCAAAACCTGCGAAGTTCTTTTTACCCGCTTCGACCTGCGAGGTAATTTCGGCATCATCACCTTCTAACTGAGTTGCAAAATCACGTGCTAAAGCTAGGTTACGACATGCCATCAACATACCCGCAATAACCAACTCTTTAACCGCATTTGAGTTTGCACCGGGTGCATTAAACACCACCACCCCCGCATCAGACATCTTACCTAAAGGGATATTATTAACCCCAGCACCTGCACGACCCACCGCCTTTAAAGACGCTGAAATATCCATATCATACATTTTGTAAGAGCGCAGTAAAATCGCATCGGGATTATCAGCTTCATCACTTACGATGTATTTAGAAGAAGGGAGAAGGCTTAGACCTTTATCAGAAATATTATTTAAGGTTTGAATTGAGTAAGTCATAAATCCTTTGGTTTATATCATTTGTTTTACAATCTTGTAAAAAAGGGGGGGATGCCATATGTATTAATTAGCCGTATTGCTTCTCGAAATCTTGCATCAGCTCTATTAACGCATCAACTCCCGCTTCAGGCATGGCATTATAAATACTGGCTCGCATCCCACCCACTGAGCGATGTCCTTTTAAACTCACTAAACCACGCGCAGACGCTTGTTCTAAAAACTCACCATCAAGATCAGAATTCGCTAAAGTAAACGGTATATTCATTAATGAACGAAATTCTTTATCTACTGGATTTTTATAGAAATCTGAATCATCTATAGCAGCATAAAGCTTGCCTGCCTTACGCTGATTGATCTCAGCAATGCCTTCAATACCACCTTGCTTTTTAATCCACTTAAATACCAACCCTGCTAAGTACCAAGCATAGGTCGGCGGTGTGTTATACATTGAATCACCCTTCGCCATCGTCTCATAATTCATCATCGTAGGGCAGATATCCATTGCCTCACCGATTAAATCATCACGAATAATTGCAAGCATCAAACCCGCGGGACCAATATTTTTCTGCGCTCCAGCGTAGATCATTCCAAACTTAGAAACATCAAGTGGTGCAGATAGAATCGTTGAAGACATATCCGCCACTAATGGCACATCACCTGTTTCAGGAATCCATGGAAACGCCAAACCACCAATAGTTTCATTCGGCGCATAATGCAGATAAGCCGCATCAGGGTTTAAATCCCAACTTTCAATCGGGTAAATTTTAGAAAAGCCATTGTCTTCAGAGCTAGAAGCAACATTCACTGAGCAATAACGTTTAGCTTCAGCAATGGCTTTTTTGGACCATGCACCTGTTAAAACATAATCAGCACTGTCTTTACCGCGTAAAAAATTTAACGGTATGGCAGAAAACTGACTACTTGCGCCACCTTGTAAAAATAGCACTTTATAATTATCAGGAATAGACATAATTTTGCGTAGATCAGCCTCAGCTTCTGCCGCGATTGACATAAATTCTTTACCACGATGACTCATCTCCATCACCGACATACCACTACCATTCCAATCGAGCATTTCTGCTTGAGCTTGTTCTAAAACTTCCTGCGGTAATATGGCAGGTCCGGCACTGAAATTATACTTACGTGTCATTGCAAATTTCCTGTTTTAATAATAAAAGTTTGAAGATAAGGTGTTTTAACATGCCGCACAAAAATATGCATGAGTATTTAGAATGTTATTGATCTGATGATATTTTTTCCATATGAAGTGTCATCGGTGTCGATAATGAAATACCTTTATCAATAGCCGTTTCCAGCATAAGTTGCAACAACCGTTGTCGGGTTAGCATCAGCTTTTCAACGTCTTTAGTATAATAATAAAAAACCCACTCAACTGCATGATCACCCGTGTCTTTTACACCATATTCAAGTTTGTGTTGATCTTCAATGGCAATCCCATTGTCTTCCTTCGCGCTGTCGTAGACGGTCTCAAATAAGTCTTTAACCGTATCAGCCGAAACCTCATAGCCAATTTTAAAGGTTAGGTTTTCGCGCAGACCTTTAGCCGATGCAAATTTAGATAAATTATGAACGGTAAAGTCACGCAACTTTGAGTTCCTAATCATAATGCGATGGTTATTAACAATATTTAAAATGACGGTGTGGAATACTTTGGTTTTATAAACCAAGCCGTAGACCGTTTCGCCATCCTTAAATTGGATAACATCCCCTTCTGAGAACATATCACTGTTTAAAATAATTAAACCATGGAAAATATCGGGCGCCCAGATACTGGATGTGAGGGCAAGGAAAACGCCAAATAAACCAATCACACCCCCTGTTTCTAATATCGAATCAAAACCTAATAATCGAATGATGCTGATTAACGCCACAATGCCGATAAAGATACTGCTAAAGATACTGAGTAATCGTGTTTGATAGGTTGATGTGTGGCGTTTTTTACCATTGATTTCACGTTCTTTACCGTACTGTCTAACGAGAAAGGCATGGGCTAAATGCATCGCTAAATAAGCAAAGTAAATAATAGCGAGAGTGGAGAGAATATGCAGACCAATACCCTGATTTTCTTTATCTAAAAAGAAGCGGTAATAGCCGTAAAAAATCATAATCAGCAGGTTTAAGGCTCGAAAAATCATCACCTTACGCGTGAAATTTCTCACTTTTTCAGGATTGTGATAAACACGTTCGAGGATTTGCCGAGCAAATATCAGCAGGAGTAAATTTACGCCTAGAACGACGTATCCAAGTGTATCGAATTGATCTATAAATGTACTGAGTTTATCCATACTTATGTATGATGGCACCCCCCCTTATTTACAAGATTGTATCCCTAGTGCTTACAATCTTGTAAATAAGGGGGGGGGTGCCATTTACTTAATCATCATCCTTATCATTAGGTTCTTGAGTTGCTGATCCATCTTCTGAGTTGGTATTAGAGCCTTCAGCAGAATTATCGTTTTCAGCAGGATGATCATCCTCAGCAGAACGAGTATCACCTTCTGTAGTTTCATCCTCATCATCATGCTCGTCATCATCACCTTCCATACTGGCAACTTGAACCAACTGGGTAAGGTTTTCACCTTTACCTAGTTTGATTAAACGAACACCCTGCGTATTTCTACCTACGACAGAGACATCGATAACCTTGGTTCTAACCAAAATACCACCATTCGTAATCAGCATAATTTCATCTTCATCAATGACTTGTACTGCGCCAATTGAAGCACCGTTTCTTTCAGATGTCTGAATCGCAATAACACCCGAACCACCACGGTTCTGGGCTTTAAATTCTTCGACTTCAGTCCGTTTACCGTAGCCATTTTCGGTTGCCATAAGTAAGCGACCTTCACGCAATACAATCAGTGCGTTAACAGTTTGACCTTTCGCCATCTTAATACCGCGAACACCTGCGGCTGTTCTACCCATGCCACGTACGTCAGATTCTTTAAAGCGAATCGCTTTACCCTGCGTGCTAAAAAGCATGACTTCATCATCTTTTTCGGTTAATGCAACATCAATAAGCTTGTTATCATCTCGCAACTTAAGCGCAATCAAACCAGAAGAACGTTGATTAGAGAAGGCTTTTAATTCGGTCTTCTTAACCGTGCCATCTTCTGTTGCCATAAAGATGAATTTATCATCTTCATATTCACGGATAGGCAGGATCGCTTGAATACTTTCACCGTCTTCCAAAGGCAATAAATTCACAATCGGACGACCGCGTGAGGTACGACTCGCCATCGGCAATTGATAGACCATTAGCCAATAAACCTTCCCTTTAGATGAGAAGCACAGCACGGTATCGTGGGTGCTCGCAACAAAGAGCTTTTCAATAAAGTCTTCATCTTTCATCTTGGTGGCCGCTTTACCACGACCGCCACGACGTTGTGCACGGTAAGTGTCAATGGGTTGCGCTTTGGCATAACCTTCATGAGAAAGTGTCACAACCACATCTTCCTCAGGAATCATATCAATATCATTTAAGTCTTCACCGACAGCATTGATTTTTGTTACGCGTTCATCACCATACATCTCTAACATTTCTAGTAATTCTTCACGAATCACTCGCATTAAACGTTCAGGTGAACCAATGATATCAAGCAAATCAACAATATCAATCAATAAAGCTTTGTATTCACTGATTATTTTATCTTTTTCAAGACCCGTTAAACGGTGTAGTTGTAGATCAAGAATGGCTTTAACTTGGATTTCAGTTAGCCAATAACCGTCTTCTTTTAAGCCATAACGCGGGTCTAAATCTTCGGGACGCGCTGAATCAGAATCACCACGTTCCAACATTTCTAAGACGATTTCAGCTTTCCAAGATTTAGCTAACAAACGCTCACGCGCCTCAGCAGGGTTAGCAGAAGATCGAATCGTCTCGATAATTTCATCAATACTACCCAACGCAACCGCTAAGCCTTCTAATATATGGGCACGAGCACGCGCTTTACGCAGTAAGAAAATAGTACGACGCGTCACCACTTCACGACGATGACGAATAAAGGCTTCAATAATTTCTTTAAGGTTAAACAGCTTAGGCGCGCCATCAATCAGCGCCACCATATTAATACCAAAACTATTTTGCATTTGGGTTTGCTTGTAAAGATTATTTAACACAACCTCAGCAATTTCACCGCGTTTCAGTTCAATCACCATGCGCATGCCGTCTTTATCCGACTCATCACGCAGCTCTGAAATACCTTCAATTTTTTTATCTTTAACCAGCTCGGCGATTTTCTCGATCAAACGGGCTTTGTTGACCTGATAAGGTAATTCAGTCACAACAATTTTCTCGCGACCCTTCTTATCGGTCTCAAAATCTGCAACAGCACGAATTTTTACGCTACCACGACCTGTGTGATACGCCTGCTTAATGCCATGCGCACCATTGATAACGCCAGCCGTTGGAAAATCAGGGCCTGGCAGATATTGCATCAGATCATCAATACTGAGTTCAGGATCCTCAATTAAAGCCATACAGGCATTAATCACTTCCGTAATATTATGTGGCGGAATATTGGTCGCCATTCCTACCGCAATACCAGAAGAACCATTTAATAATAAATTAGGGAGACGCGTCGGAAAGACCACAGGCTCAAATTCAGAATCATCATAGTTACCCTGAAAATCAACCGTCTCTTTATCCAGATCGGCCATAAGATCATGCGCGATCTTCGCCATACGAACTTCGGTATAACGCATCGCAGCAGGTGAATCACCATCCACAGAACCAAAGTTACCCTGACCATCGATAAGCATATAACGCATCGAAAATGGTTGCGCCATACGAACCATAGTGTCGTAAACAGCGGTATCACCATGCGGGTGATATTTACCAATAACATCGCCAACAATACGAGCCGACTTTTTATAAGGCTTGTTAAAGTCATTGCGCATCTCATGCATCGCAAAAAGAACACGACGATGAACCGGTTTTAAACCATCACGAACATCAGGTAAAGCACGCCCAACAATAACGCTCATCGCGTATTCCAGATAGGATTTACGCATCTCGTCTTCGAGGTTAATCGGGATTATTTCTTTTGCAAATTCAGACATATTAGTTTTAGTTTAAGCTCTGTATTTTAAGGGACAATTCTTATTGAAAATTCGTTTGCGAGTATAGCAGAGTTGCTGGTAAAAGGTACTTTAAAGCACGTCTAAATGAGGAGTGCTTATTTGTAATGTCACCCCCTGTGTTTTTGGGGGATTGCTTTTTAAGGCTCACCAAGAGCCAAAAAGTACATCGTTACAACTCCGAAGGAGATGTCGATGTTGGTCGAGTCTTGCGTGATCTCAGCAAAGAAAACAATCCTAAGATAAACCCGTATGCAAAACTGATGGCACCCCGTCTTTATTTAAAGATTGAATGGCGCGTTTGAAGGACTAAATATTGTATGTTCAATGCTTTATATATTTTTTCATGTAAGAATCCTCATTCAGCTTCCCAGTGGATCAGCTGAATGAGCGTTAGTTGTTTGCGACGCAAAAGTATTTAAACAAAATAAAAACAAAATAAAGAACAAAATAAAGGACATCCATAATTTCATCAGCTAAACCCAACCGCCCATCACTCGTTTTAGCCACTTTTTCACGCAATAGCGCATGATCTCACCATGACGATTCCCCGCAAACAACAAATTGATCTTTCTGTTACGCCTTATTATCACTGTGTTAATCGCTGTGTGCGGCGGGCTTTTCTGTGTGGTGAGGATCGGGTTTCGGGGATTAGTTATGAGCACCGACGGGGTTGGATTGCGGATAAAATTATGTCTTTATCTGAGACCTTTGCGATTGATGTGGCGGCGTATGCGGTGATGAGTAATCATTACCATGTGGTGTTACGGGTTGATGAGGAGGGTGCTAAGGCTTGGAGTTCGCTTGAGGTGATTGAGCGTTGGAATG